>JAJUJM010000024.1 GCA_029265315.1 Actinomycetota bacterium
ACACCGTGCGTGCGTGGTACCCCGCGCGCACGCTGCACTACACGACGCGCGACCTCTCCGGCCGTGACGTCACACGGCGATGGGAGTTCGACGGGGTCGTGGCGCCGCCCGCGATCCGGGACAAGTACCGCGGCAAGTCGGTGCACGACTACCTGAAGCGCGGCAACCAGAGTCCCACTGTGTATGTGAACTGCTAGGAGGCGCCTAACCCGGGCGTCAACCTGGCAACGCCGTGTGAGGTATCCTCGGGCAGGGAGCGGGCGTAGGCGTTGCAGGTTACGCCCAAGAACGTTAGCCCGAACACCCACCGCACGCTCTCATCGCCGCAACCCTAGAACAACCCGAACGGGTCCCCATCTTCGCCGAAGATGAAGTCGGCACCGATCACGATCGTCCACGCGATCAGGAGCCCCAGCGCCTCACCGAGCGCCTCGGCGCTCCATTCGTACCCGTCTGGTGTGCGGCTGAGCCCGTCCTCGGGTATGCCCCACAGGCCTTCGGCACGCAGGCCACTCAGGCCGGGCTCCAGGAGGTACTCGTCTGCAGTGTCGACTGACTCCAGCAGTGAGCGAAGCTGGTCTTCCCACGAGGCATCCTGGGGAACGACGGCGACCAAGGTGCCGTCGAGGTACACGAGCGACACGGCGCCAGTCTCGTCGTGAACGATGGTGGCTCGCTGGGGCACGCCGGCCTCACGAGGCCGGATAGCGTGTGTCACACTCGCCGCGCACGACCCGCAACACGTCGACCATCGCCTGTGTGTCCATGCCGCAGTAGGTGAGCATCTCCTCGCGGATGGCGGCGCGTCTCTCCTCGGTCGTCTCGCGGCGCAGGTACTCGATGAGCATGATCGCCGCCTGATCGCCCTTCGCGCAGCCGTCGAGGTCGTCGTAGGAGAGAACGGGCGTGTCTTCATGGACCACCACCGAGGAATCCTTCGCGAGGACCGGATGGACCACCTTCACCGACCAGCGCCCGTGGAAGTCCTTGTCGTAGACGTAGTCGTCGATCGCCTTGCCCAGGTCCTCGATCCTGTCGATGAGGGCCATGAGGCGCGCGGCGTACGTCCGGTACTTGGGATTCTCCGCGAGCATCCGGATCGTGCTGGCTTCGTACGAGCTCCACTGCAGGATCGTCCCGGTCTCTCCGAGGTCGGCGAGCAACTGCTCGATGAGTGACCTGCGCGGGTCGGGGTCGTTCGCGTCCGCGAAGAACGCGCGGTTGGGCACCTCGATTGTGCCGTCCTCGTGTTCGACGTGGATGGAGTATTGCAGCGGCACCCGCTCGAAGGGACGCGTGCCGGGCACGAGCGGAAGCGGCGGGCTCGTCGTCTCGAAGTCGAGATGGTAGATCGGGTAGGTGAGCGAACGCACCCAGTCCGCGCACTCCGGCACGACGACGCGCTCACCGGTCTTCGTAGCCTTCCACGTGTTGTACCAGCGCGTGTGGAGCGACTTGTTCATGACGAGGAGTCGCTCGGCATCCTCGTCCCCGAGTTCGAGGAGGGAGTGGACGCCCGCTTCGGTCACTGCCTTGTGCATGCCCTGTCCACGCTTGCAGTTCGGCAGCTCGCTGATGGGATGCTCGACGTCCTCGCCGCGCGTGGGACATACGTCCTGGTACGGGCAGCCGTACGGTGAGGTGCACTTCGTGTCGACCGGCACGATGGGCTGCGCATCGCAGCGGAGCACGTCGAGGAGTTCGGCGACCTTCTTGGTCACCTCCGCCTGCTTGGCGTCGACGTCTGCTGTCGCGTCATGCTCGACGAACAGTGCCTCGAGGTCGTAGTCGCCCCCGGGCCACTCGTAGGCCTTGTTGAGGTGCACGACGTCGGCCTTGGACACTCTGAGTCCCGCGCGGCGGACGACCCAGGCCTGGACCGCGACGTCGGCTAGGTGCTTGTTCTTGTCGTAGTCGCCGGTCGACTTCACCTCGTGGAGCGCGAAGGTGCCGTCATCGAGCCGCTCGAGCACGTCGACGCGAACGCGCACGCCGCCCTCGGTGAATGCTGCCTCGTGGATGACGCGGGCTCCTGCCGCCAGCGCATCGGCGGTCTCGCGGACGGCCTGACCGTGGAGGCGCGGGTCATCGGTGACACGCGTGCCGGGAGGGCGACCCGCCGCGACTTCGCGGGCGTCCCAGCGCTTCCGGGCGTACTCGCCCACCTCGTCGCCTGCGTCGAACAGCGCCTGCGTGAAGGCGTCGGTCTGGGGTCGCGGCGCGTCGGTGCGCACCTCGAGCCAGACGTAGAGCGGGCACTGCACCCCGTGCACGTACTTCGACTTGGTGAGCGGTGCGGGGTTCGTGAGTGGCTTGGGGGCGAATGTCGACGAGCTCATGCGCCTACTCCTGTCTGTCTCGCCGAAGCGACCATCGGGTCATGAGGGCCTGTGCGTTTCATCATCGGCTATGGGCGCTGCGGAGAGTAGCCCCGCCATGCCGATCGGGTCCTCCCATCCCGCTACCTCTCCCGTTGCCCACTGGTCGATTGCGGCCTCGATCCGCTCGGCACGCGTCTGCTGCGCGCGTCGCGATATCGCCAGGCGGTCGTGCCGGACGCCGCTCTCGCCACGCGCGAACTCCTCGGGGACCTCGTCAAGCCACGTGCGGCTCCGAGGATGCGTCACGCGCAAAGCCAGCAGGAAGTCGAGCATCCGCACGTCGACGACGGAGGCGCGTGCGCGCGCCTCCGCAAAGGCGATGCCACGCACGCGACGAGCGGCCTCCGCGATTTCGGCTCCGCTCAGTCCGGCGCTGACTTCGGCGAGCGTGGCCGTGCAGACATCGGGCCCGAGCGGCAGTGATCGCACCAAGAGACTCCAGATCGCCTTGCGTGCGGCCAGATCGGGCAGTCCTACGTACAGGAGCCGGTCGAATCGCCCTGCGCGACGAACAGCCGAGTCCATGAGCCACGGCTGGTTGGTCGCGCCGATCACCGCGACGCGCGCTCGCGAGTTCGTAGCGCCGTCGAGTTCCTGCAGAAGCGAGTTCGTGAGCCGGCGCTCGGCCTCCCAGACATGCGGGTCGTTCCTGCGCGGCGACAGCGCGTCGATCTCGTCGAAGAAAAGCACGCTGGGCGCCTGGTCGCGCGCCTGCCGGAAGATCTCGGTCATGTTGCGTTCGTCCTCGCCGATGTGCGGGCCGAGGATGTCGGACACCTTGATGGGTAGGAATGTGGCCCCTCGCGCCTCTTCGGCAGCCGCTCTAGCGAAGATGGTCTTGCCGCAGCCCGGTGGCCCCCAGAGCAGTATCCGTCCGCCGGGCTCTATGCCGTAATGTTCGGCCATCTCCGGGTCGAGCAGCGGCTCGATGAGCGCGAGGCGCATCTCGGCCTTGGCATCTTCCATCCCGCCCACCGCGTCGAAGCCTCGTGGCTTGCGCGTGTGTCGCGGCTTGCGTGGGGGCGCTGCGGGCGGCATCGTGGTAGCCTCGGCCGCGCTCAACGCTTCATCGAAGCCGGGGAGCGTCGCCGGATCGATCCATTCGGAGTTGTCCGGGCTTCTGTGAGTGCTCATGTTCGTCTCCTCTCCACGTGAACGACACTACGCAGGCCCCGGACATGACTCGTCTTCGGGATGGCGCAGGCGCGGTTCGTTCAGGTACCCTCGCCCCATGAATGCGGTGATGATCACGTCCCTGAGCACACCGCTGGCCGGGTGCGCGCAGTGAAGCCCGCGCCCGCCGCGGACGCGGCCTACGAGCGCAAGATGCGTCTCTACGGCTACCTCGCCGAACATGAGCGCTGGCAGCCTCTGCGTGTGATCATGACCCGCGTGCTGGGCTACGTGGACGCAGAGGCCGTCCGCGCGATCGAGGCGACCGACGTCACGCCGCCTGAGCACCGCGCGGCGTTCGCTACCGGCCGCAAGAAGTTGGAGCGCGACCTCAAAGACCTCGCGGCGCTCGGTATCGAGGTCGAGTCGCGCGAGGTGATCAGCCCCACGAGCGGCGAGATGACGATCGGCTATCGCCTCGCGCGCAAGAGCTACTCGTCGCGGCGAATCGACCTCACGAGTGATCAGGTCGCGATACTCAATGTCGCCGCGGCACTCGCGAAGTCCGCGGCAGACAATCCCATCGGTGAAGACGCGATCGCCGCAGTCGAGAAGCTCGTCCCCGGCGCAGACCTCGGCCGCGGACTGCCGGTGAGCGTCTCCTTTCGCGTGCCGGTCACTGAGCGCAACGCTGACGTCCTCACCCGACGACTCCATCGCCTCGCCGAGATCATGCGCCGGCGCCACGTCGTCGAGTTCGACTACCGGAAGCTGGACGGTTCGCAGTCGCGACGCTCGGTGGAGTTGTTCGGCATCGGCGAGCGCATGGGCCTGTGGTATGCCGTGGGGTGTGACCTTGCCGACGGGCGCGTGAAGTCCTTCCGCATCTCCCGCATGGTGGGCCGCCCGACCGAGATCGCTGCCGAGC
>JAJUJM010000014.1:0-40000 GCA_029265315.1 Actinomycetota bacterium
AAGCCCGGTGACGTGGTGTCGATCGCGCTTGCTCCCGAGAAGCAGGACCAGCAGAACGTCCGCAAGCTCAAGGGGATGAACTCGGAGTCGTGGTCGCGGCTTGTCGACGAGATATACCAGCAGGGCAACAACGCCGATCCCGCTGTCATCCGCCCGCTGCTGCGGCTCGAGGATGGGCAGGACGCGGAGCTCTACGCGGCGCGGGCCAACATGACGCAGATCGTCAACATGCTCCACGACCCGAGCTCGACCATGCTCGACATGCTGCTCCGGGCTCTTGGCGAGGGCAAGCTCTGTGTGGTCGACGTCTCACAGATGCGCGGCCAGCCGGCGCTGATCCTCTCCGGCCTCATCCTCTCGAAGATCTTCGCGCACAACCAAGACCAGTTCACGCAGAAGAACCCCAAGACCATCCCCACGATCGCGGTGGTCGAGGAGGCCCAGTCGGTACTCGGGCAGGGCGCGACCGAGGGTCCCTACGTCTCGTGGGCGAAAGAGGGCCGCAAGTACGACCTCGGCGCGGTGCTCATCACCCAGCAGCCGGGAGCGATCTCGAACGAGTTGCTGAGCCAAGGCGACAACTGGTTCTCGTTCCACCTGCTCTCGGCTGGTGACCTCTACGCCATCAAGAAGGCGAATGCGCATTTCTCCGACGACATCCTGAGTTCGCTCCTCAACGAACCCATCGTGGGGCAGGGTGTGTTCTGGAGCAGCGCCGGCGGTACCCCGTACCCGATACCGCTTCGGGTCTTGTCGTTCGAGAAAATGTTCGAGACACGCGACCCCCACTACTCGGCGTCCACGGCTGAGACGTTCGCGACTCGGATGAGGGCCGAGTTCACAGATGCGCTCCGGGAGGGAGATGTCCTCACGCCCGTGCCGCCGATCGGTGGTGTGGGGGAGGAGCCCGGACCTTACGGGCCAACACAGGAACCGGACGAGGAGCAAGGCCCCGACGCGCCGCCCATGGACGTTCGCGAGACGCAGGTACGCAGGGCAATCGCCGCTTTTGCTGCGGACGAGGCGTTGGTGCAGCGAGCACGATCAGAAGAGGGCGTCAGATGGTGGGACATTCAGCGCATCCTCAAGGCCGCGCTCCCCAACGTCATGCCGGAGCAGGAGCGGCACGAGCTGTCCTACCAGATCATGTCGCGAGCCCTGGATGAGGTCATCGGCGAAGGCGCTTGGGAGACGTACCACCCGACGCTTCCCGACGGCACGCGCGACAAGGCCTGGGTCCGCGCAGTGGGTGGTGCTGAGTAGTGGCGCTCAACCCGATCGTCTTCACCGAGAACGTCGTCAAGAGCTTCCTGCGCTATCAGTTGACGACGTACGCGTTCGCCGACGATCGTCTGCGCGAGCAGATGCGCGAGCTGTTGTCGCTCGACGAGACACGTCGCTCCCCGCTGCTCAAGGGCCCATACGTGAGCCTCTCGCGTCCGTTCCGTCAGGGAGCGCCGGTGGACGCTCTCATCGATGAGGGGCTCTTGCACCCACACATGCGACAACGCATTCCGGACGCGATCACGCATTTGTACGGGCACCAGGAGGAGGCCCTGCGAGCGATCGTGGCGGGCAAGACCACGCTGGTTTCCACGGGCACAGGCTCCGGCAAGACCGAATGCTTCCTGTACCCGATCGTGTCGAAGTGCCTTGAGTTGCGCGACACAGGTGCGCCTGCCGGAATCAGCGCTGTGATCGTCTATCCGATGAACGCGCTCGCCGAAGATCAGCTCATGCGCCTTCGCTCTTTGCTGGTTGGCACCGGCATCA
This sequence comes from Actinomycetota bacterium, assembly GCA_029265315.1. Lineage (GTDB taxonomy): Bacteria > Actinomycetota > Coriobacteriia > Anaerosomatales > PHET01 > JAJUJM01. Next base: position 1,774 of record JAJUJM010000014.1, read on the forward strand.
CGTTCGGCATGTATGTGGGCAAAACGCCGGAGAACGAGAACGAAGTCGTCGGCGTACGTCTTCCGCCGGGATCTTCGCGCGCAGAGTATGAGGCGAAGGTGGCACAGCTGCGTGAGCGCGGTTCGGCCGAGACGGTTCTGCCCGCGGAAGAGGTCTGCTCTCGCGAAGCGATGCGCACGCCTGGTCGCCAGCCGCGCATCCTGCTCACGAACACCAAGCAGCTCGAGCTCCTGCTCACGCGCCAGAAGGACGTGGAGCTGTTCGCTGATGCGCGCCTCGACTTCCTCGTCTTCGATGAAGCGCACACGTTCACGGGTGCGCAGGGCGCCGAGACCGCCTGCCTCATCCGGCGCCTGCGAGCGTTCTGTGGCAGGGGCGCGCAGGAGACGGTCTGCGTGGCGACTTCTGCGACCATCGTGGACGAGAACGACCCGGATGCCGCCCGTACGTTCGCCTCGCGCTTCTTCGGTGTGGCGGCAGAAGATGTGGCGACGGTCGGTGAGGCGTACGAGTCCACCGCATGGTCGGCAGAGCGCTTCGTCCCCGCCATTCCGGCCGAGGACACCGGTGCACTGCTGGACTCGTGTGTCGCCGCCGTGGAGGCGCCCGAGGACCAGATCGCGGCAGCTGTAGCCGAGGTCTACAGGCGGCTGTCCGGTCGAGTACTCCCAGGCGGGGAGTGGCCCGAGGCTCTCAACGCCGAGCTCGCGCAAAACGAGATCGCGTTCCAGCTGAGCGAGTTGCTCGGCGAGCCTCGTGCCCTTTGTGACCTTCCGGGCCTGCTCGAGCCGCTGATCGGTCGCGCGGTGACAGAGGCGGAGGTTCTCGCGTGGCTGACACTCGGTGCAGCAGCGCGACACGAAGGAAGGCCGCTGCTTCGCCCGGTCGTGCACGGATTCGTGCGCGGTGTGAGCGGGGCGGTGGTGTCGTTTCCTGCAGGTGACGAGCCGAGGCTCTGGCTTGCGGCCGAAGACGAGATCGAAGCCGGCGGCGGAGACACGGTCGCGCATCTGCCGGTTCTCACGTGCACCACCTGTGGACAGCACTACTTCGCAACCTCGGTCAAGGATTTCGACTTCACCGGTAAGAAGCCGGGCGGCGGCGATGCGAGCGGCGACGGCAGCGTGTGGGAGCCGCTTGAAGAGGCCCAGGGTGGTGTGCGTGTTGTCTTAGTCGATCGGGTCGTCGGTGGCGCTGACGATGAGGACCTTGATGGCGGCGAACGCACCGCCGCCGTGCACTTGTGTCGTCGCTGCGGGGCGCTACATCCTGATTCGGTCTCACGCTGCCTGAGCTGCGGCGTCGCCGATGAGAGTGTGAAACTCTTCGCCGTTCGGCAGAATCCGGACAACATCGGGAAGCTCACGAGCTGTTTGTCGTGCGGTGCGACCGGCCGCCGCCTCGGCGCGCTATACCGCGAGCCAGCCAAGCCGGTCCGTGCCGTCAACGTGGCCGATGTACACGTACTCGCCCAGGACATGGTCCATCACTCAGAGCGCCCACGGTTGCTCGTCTTCTGCGATAACCGTCAGGACGCTGCGTTCCAAGCGGGATGGATGAAGGACCATGCCAGACGTTTTCGCCTTCGCGCCTTGATGTACGAGGGCCTTCAGGAGGGGCCGAAATCGATAGGCGACCTCACGCTCTATCTTGACGACAGACTCGAGGCGGATGAGTCGCTTTCGCGGGCTCTGGCGCCGGAGGTCTGGCAGGTGGCACGCCGTGAGGGCGGCGGCACACGTCACGAACAGGAGCGCCGCAAGTTCCTGCGCATACAGGTCCTCCGCGAGATCACTCTGTCGTCAAGACAATCCATCGGCCTCGAGCCTTGGGGCCGGCTGAAGGTCTCGTACGCGGGCCTCGACACATCCTGGCGTTGGATCCAGGAGAGCGCCAACCTGCTCGCCATGCCGGCGGAGGATCTGCGCGACGGTGTCGCGACGGTGCTCGACTACCTGCGCCGCAAGCGCGTGCTGTTCGACCCGGAGCGCGAGATCTTCACGAAGTACTGGATGGACGGCGACCTTGAGATCCAGCAGGGTTACCTCCCGCAGCTCGGGGCGCCTGTAGGCACGAAACTTCGGCGCGCCGTGAACGAGAAGCCGGTGCTCGTCACGCAGTGGCTGAGCGAGCGCGGCGATACGACACTTCGGCAGCTGGCCCGCAAGTGGGGCGTGCCTTCGGATGACATCGAGCCATTTCTCGAGGGACTGTTCGCAGCCTTGGTACAGACAGGCATGCTCGTGCCCGTACAGCTCAAAGGTTCGAAAGGGAAGCCTCTGTCGGACGTGACCGAGGTCTACCAGGTCGACGCGGATAAGCTCCGAGTGAGTGCCGGTCATGGCGTGTGGCGCTGCAAGGCGTGCAGGCGTCGGTACCCCCAGCGCACACCGAAGCTCGCCTGCCCGTCATGGCGTTGTGACGGAGAGCTCGAGTGGGTGGCCGAGGACCCGGACAACTACGACCTGCAGTTGCTCGATGCCGGCTACTCGATGTTGCGGCCCGAGGAGCACACAGCCATGGTCCCCGCCGTGGAGCGCGAGCGTCTCGAGAACCTGTTCAAGGGCGATTCCGACGCCGTGAACGCACTCGTGTGCACGCCTACGCTCGAGCTGGGCGTGGACATCGGGCAGCTCGATGCGGTGCTGATGCGCAACGTCCCTCCGCTTCCGGCCAACTATTGGCAGCGGGCGGGGCGCGCCGGGCGCCGCCACCGGATGGCCGTGGACATGACGTACTGCCGCCCGGTCTCACACGATCGTGCGTACTTCGCCGATCCCGTGAAGCTTCTCGCCGGACGTGTCGATCCGCCGTCTTTCAACCTGTCGAACGAGGTGATGGTCTCCAAACACGTGCACGCAACCGTCATCACGCGTCTGCACCAGTACGCGCGCGACCCGCTTCGCTCGTCCGAAGAGCGCGCGTCTATCGCTGAGACACTGGCGACCTGTTTGCCCAACCAAGTGAGTTCATACCTTTTTGAAGACGGGCGAGTGCGCACTGAGGCTTTCGACTTGAGCCCGTTGCGACGGCTGATCGAGGCGAACCGCGAGGACCTCGTTGCGTACGTGACGGCAGCCTTCAATCAGGGATGGCCCGATGCGGACAAGGATGTCGTCTCCCGAGAGTACCTCGAAGGCTGCGTGTGCGGGATGGCCGATGAGCTCTCAGCGGTGCTCTTGAGACTCCGGCGACGTCTCTCATGGGCCATGGAGCAGATCCGGCGTTTGAATGCTCTGCGAGAACAGCAGGGCGACCTCGATCCGGAGGACGATGCGCTCTTCAAGCGTTGCGATCGGTTGGTCAAGCGCCTCAAAGGGACTGACCGCGCCAAGCGGCGAGATGCGGAAGGCTATGACGACGTCAACACGATGGGGATGCTTGCCGCCGAGGGGTTCCTTCCCGGTTACGGGCTGGAGGTAGGATCCGTTCTGGGCTTCGCGGAGGTTCCGTACTGGCGTCTGGGCGCGGTCGACTTCGTGCTGCCGCGGCCGCCCAGTGTGGCCCTGCGTGAGTATGTGCCGGGCAACCTCATCTATGCGAACGGCAATCGCTTTGTCGCGAGACGGTTCCATCGCGACCTCGACGAGCAGCGAGCCGAGATGCCCGCTTTCGAGGTCTCAGTGGACCGTCAGGCTGTCAAGGAGACCGACCTTACAACGACACCCGGGGCGATGGGTTCCTCTGTGTTGCAGGCGATCGCAGTGTGCGATGTTGATCTCATCCACCAGTCGCACATATCCGACGATGAGGTGCTGCGCTTCCAGTTGGGTGTCGCTGTGCACGGCGTAGAGCGCGATCAGCACAACGGAGGAACCGCCTACTCATGGGGTGCGCAGGCGGTTCATCATCTGCGCGGGAATCGCATGAGACTCGTGAACGTGGGTGCCGCAAGCGCCCTCTCCCGCAAGGAGCCGCTCATCGGGTATCCCATCTGTACCGTCTGTGGGCAGAGCGTCTCGCCACTCTCGAGCGAGCGACAGCTTGAGCAGTTCGCTGAGGACCATCAGGAGCGGTGCGGACGACCTGTGAAACCCGTGGGCCTGTACGCGGACGTCGCCGCGGACGCTCTCATCCTGCGAGCGGTCTCGGACCACGTCGTCGCGTACAGTGTGCTTGAGGCTCTGCGGATAGCCGCGTCTTCCGTGCTCGATATGCACAGGGACGACCTCCAAGTGCTGGTGATCGGCTACGTCGACCGCGACGAGGTCGATGCGGTGCTCTGGGATCCGATGCCCGGCGGCTCAGGACTGATCGACCAGCTGATCGAGCGGTTCGACGAAGTGTTCCGAGAAGCTCGTCGCGTCGTTGCGGGGTGCCCTTCCGCGTGTGCTTCCTCCTGCGTGGACTGCCTACAGACCTTCCGAAACGGCTATTACCACAAGTCCCTCGACCGGACGGTGGCCCTCGAGTGTCTCGACGCGTGGGGTCAGCGTCTCATATCAGCCCATGAAATCCCGCCGAAGCAGCCATCACCGTCGCCTGCTGAAGGTTCGTATCCGGTGAATGCTGCCGAAGAGAAATTGCGCCACCTCCTGCTTGCGGCCGGTTTTCCCGAGGGTATTCGTGGTGAGCAGATTCGGCTGGACCCTGCGATTGGGACCACCACTCCCGATGTCGTCTATCGCGCCGCGCATCATGATGGCGACGAGGGGATCGCGATTTATCTGGATGGCATGAGCGCGCACCTTCACGGCGATCCCGCGACTGCGGCGAAGGACCGTGTGATCCGCGACTGGCTCCGTGGCAACGGCTGGGAGGTCATCGAGATCGCTGTGAACCAGCTCGATGACCTCCCAGCCATGACGCGACACTTCAGGCGGTTGGCGGGCTATCTCAACGACACCGGGCTTCGGGACGCCGTGAGACGAGACTCATCCTGGTTCGACCGCGCGAGTTCCGCTGAGTAGTCTTCGCCCTTAGAACCCCGCCGCTGCGAGGATGCTCTCCACCTCCGGGCTCGCTCCGCCCCGCCGCAGGCACCTCGCGAGGTACCAGATTGGCGAGAGGTGCGCCTGGAAGACGTCGACGCGCTCACGCGCGAGGGCGACGTCGGCCGGTTCCGAGGCATCGCCGTCGAGCGCCCGGGCCAGTTGCTGGAGCACCACGGCCTGCAGCCGCATCATCGGCGTCGCGGCGAGCTGCGCGTACTGCTCGATGGGATCAGTGGCGGCGCTGATGCGGCCGCGGGCAAGCTCCACCATCGCTCGGTTCACGTACGCGTGGTGGCGGGAGACGCCCTGCGTCTCGATGAGGTCATAGAGGCGGGCGGCGTCCTCTGTTCGACCCTCTGCTAGTGCGCTGCCGGCCCGTCTGAGCAGTTCGCGATCGGTTTCGGGGGCATGCGCCGGCTGCCCCGGTGCGGCGGCGCGCCCGGTTTCGACGCCGGCGAGCTCGGCAGAGATGACCTCGACGCTTCGGCGTAGGACGTCGCTCGCGTGGTTGAGCGAGGCGAGGTAGATCCCCAGGCTGCCGCGGCTGATGTCGAAGTCGGTCACGCCTTGCGCGGCGAGGACGCCCATGATGTCCTCGGGCTCGACGACGCGGTCGATACCTTCGGCGTGGGCGAGCAGGCGGATGAGCCCCACCTGCACGCGCATGTTGGGGCCGGCGTACGGGTCGTAGTCGAACCGCGTGAGCACCTCGAGCGCCGCGTCGGCGTTCCCGCGCGCGAGGTGCGTGGCGCTCTGCGCGAGCGTGAGGTACGGGTGTCGCGCCCCGGCGTGCTCCGCTCTCGCGAGCTCGGCTTCGGCTGCGTCGAAGTCGCCTCGTGCGAGCGCCTCCTGCCAAGCCGAGAGGTTCGCGGCGGGGACGACCGACGGGCTCGGCGCGGCCCCGCCCGCGGCGGGCTTCGCGCTCACTGGCTGCTTCTCGCTCGCGACGGGGCCTTCGGCCGGGACGCTCACGGGCTCGGCGGACGGTGACGGGGCCACGAGCGCGGCGACCTCCTCGAGCTCCTCGCGAACCAGAACCATGCGCGTCTCGACCGGCAGGTCCTCGTAGGCAGCCAGGTAGCGCTCGATGGCCTGCATGAGCTCGAACACGGGGAAGCGCTCGACGCAGTACACTCTGTGCCCATCGGCGGCGAGCGATTCGATGTCGGCCCAAACGTGCTTGTGATCGGAACTGCAGACGACGACCGTGTCGCTTGTGCGGAATCCCTGGATGACTTCGATGATCTTGCCGTCGGCCTTGCCGGAATCGGGCCCGCAGAACTGGACGGACACCCGGTCAGAGGCGCTCTCGGGGTACTGGGTGTCGTCCGGCGTGTCGAACATGATGCGGACGTCGGGAAGGTCGAGCGCGTCGGCAAGGGCGACCATCTGCGTGATGAGCCACGAGCGCGCGTCGCGCTCACTCTCAAAGCTGCCCGACTTGAGCGGCTCGACGACCACGTTGTGCCCGTCGACGATGAAGTGGTCAGGCGACCCGATGCGGCCGACCACCGCCGCCGCCTCGCGGCGCAGCGCTCTGGCCGCGCGGATGCGCTCGACTTCGAGCGCGCCGTCCCCGCGGGCGCCGCGGGCGGGGATCGCCCGCGCTGGTGTGGCGGCAGCCGTTACAGCGGCGGTCTCGGGTGCTGCACCCGCGACGGCGGCAGGCTCAGGCGCTGCGGACGCGGCAGGCGCGAGGAGCGCGCGCATGCCGTCGATGACTCGCTCGACGGAGACCAGTCGCTGCTCCAGCTCGTCGACCAGGGCGCCAGCGGTGGCGTTCGGTGCTACCGAGGCGGTCTCAAGCGCGCCGAGTCTGGCTCGGATGTCGGCGAGCGCGCTGGTGTGCGACTCAATGGTCGCAGCGGTTCCGCGGACCGCGGACTCAGCCTTCTGGGCTCCGGCCAGAGCGGCCTTCACGTCCTTCTCGAGCGTCTTCAAGCGTGTGGTGATCTCCGTGCGAAGCGCTTTGAGCGCATCTTCGATCTTCTTCGGGACGCTCGTCTCCAACGATGCTTCAGTCGATTTGAGGCGCTTGGAGTGTCCTTCGACCTGGCTTCTGAGGCTCGCGAATGATGGGAGCTTCACGAGGTCCTTGTCGCGTGCTCTAGCGTTGTCGGCCTTCTGTGCGTCGAGGACCACGCGCACTTGCTGCTCCAGCTTGCCAAGGCGGGCGGTGACTTCGCGCAGCTCTGCGGTAGATTCGGATCCGGTCGGCATCGGCACGGGTTGCGTCCCGTCCGGCGGCGCGGAATGCTCGTCGCATAGCTCGGGGTGCTCGGAGCACAGTTCTGCGAGCGCGTCGTCGGTGGCAGCCTTCACAACGTCGGGCTGCTGTATTACGGGACACGCGAACAGCACCCAAGCAGCCTAGACGGGACCGAGCTCCTTCTGTAGCTGCCGCAGGGCGCACGGGTCGATCATGCCGAGGTCGGCGCCGCGCACCCCCGTATCCGGCCTGAGTACAGCGAGGACTCCGATTCCGCCGTTCACTGCCGTTTCAAGCACGACCTGGCGCGTGAGCGAGCCGGGCTCGAACGCCTTCGTCGCGCTCGCTCCCGTGTGGGCCTTTTTGAGCGCATCCGCGAACAGCGGGTGCTTCAATGCTTCTGAAACCCATTTCGCCTTGGGGCGAATCGACAGTGCCTGTTCGGCGAGTGCGCGAGCCAAACTATCCAGTTCAGAGTATGCGGACACGTCAGCGGATGCGTTGTCGGCTGCCATGCTGCCCCCTCAGTGGTCGGTACGGTGTTGTGACTGCAAGGATTATCGCAGGCGGGTCTGACATCGCTCGCCGCGCCGCGTTCCGACCGTCGCTCGGCGGCTCCGCGCTCTACCGCTCAAACGTCCCCGTGAGCGTCGCCTTCGCGAGCGTGTGCTGCTCGAGCGCCTTGTTGACGTCGGCGATCTGCGCGTCGTCAGAGACGTCGAGGGTGGGCACGTCGAGCGCATAGAGCGTGAACACGTAGTCGTGCGCGCCCGAGCCCTTCGGGGGCAGGGGGCCGCCCCAGCCCTTCTCGCCGAATCCGTTCTTGAGCTCGCGAGCGCCTGGAGGCATCACCCCGCCGGATGCGCCCTCGGCCAGCGAGAAGGTGTCCGCGGGCAGGTCGACGACGGCCCAGTGGACCCAGCCGCCCGCGATGGGATGCGTGTCGATGCAGACGAGCGCGAAGGACTTCGTGCCCTCCGGTACGCCTTGCCACGCGAGCGCGGGGGAGGCGTTCGTGCCGCCCGCGTCCTTCATCGCGCTCGCGGCAGGCAGGGGTGCGCCGTCCGAGAACGCGGGTGAGGTCAACGCGAAGGGCGCTTCTGTCCCGCCATCAGCCGGGGTGGCGGGCGTGCCCTCCCGTGGCGCCGGCGCAGGCGTCGCTTCGCGGTCCGTCTCGGGGGCGCTCGCCGAGCAGCCCGCGATGCCGGGCGCGACCGCACACACGAGCATCATGAGCAACACCGATCTCCTCATCAGACGTACCTCCTCCTGTTCGCGCGGGGCGTCGAGAAGGATGGTACCCTCTGGGCTGCGCTGTACCCGCCCGGGTAGCGGACGCAGACCGGGAAGCGACCTGTGGACAACGCGCCGTGTCGCAGGTACAATCGCCCGGCTAATCGAATACCGCCTACAAGCGGGACCCCGCCTGATCGCGGGCGAGATCGGTCCCCACCTGAGCGGCGCCGCCTGAGGCAGCTGCCTGGTCGATGAGAGAGCCGGACGCGGCCCACGGGGCCCGCTGCCGGTGTCTGTGACGCTCCCGTCGGCCGCGCCGTCCGGGAGCTTTTCGTTTGGAGGATGAGGGGCCGCCGGTAGGTGCGGCTCCGCGAGCACGGAGGTGAGCTGCCTATCAGCAGCACGGAGTACAGGCTCAACGACCGCATCCGCGCGTCGAGGTGCCGCTTGATCGGGTTTGACGGGAGCCAGCTGGGCATCTTCGCCATGGCCGATGCCCTGAGGATCGCCGACGAGCAGGGGTTCGACCTCGTGGAGATCGCGCCCAACGCGGACCCTCCGGTCTGCAAGATCATGGACTTCGGCAAGTTCAAGTACGAGCAGTCGATGAAGGAGAAGGCCGCTCGCAAGAACCAGTCGAAGATCGAGATCAAAGAGATGAAGTTCCGCCCGAAGGTCGACAAGCACGACTACGAGACCAAGAAGAAGCACATCCTGCGCTTCCTTGACGCGGGCGCGAAGGTGAAGGTCACGATCATGTTCCGTGGGCGCGAGATGGCGCACCCTGAGCTCGGGCTGAACATCCTCGAGAAGCTCGCTGAAGAGCTTGCCGAGCTCGCCGTCATCGAGACCCAGCCCAAGCTCGAGGGCCGGAACATGCACATGCTGCTCGCTCCGCTCAAGAAGAAGGAGACCAAGGAGCAGCCGAAGGCAAGAGACGACAGCGCCGCCGAAGCCCCGGCGGGCGAGAGCAGCTAGGGAGGTACGGTAGACATGCCCAAGCAGAAGACGCACAAGTCGACCGCGAAGCGGTTCCGTGTCACCGGTTCCGGCAAGGTCATGCGTGGCAAGGCGTTCAAGAGCCACATCCTCGAGAAGAAGAGCCCGAAGCGGAAGCGCAACTTCCGCAAGGAGACCGAGATCGCCGCGTGCGATGTCAAGGTCATCAAGAAGAACCTCGGCCTGGGCTAGGAACGCCGCCCACTGGCCGTCTCCCCTCGACGGAACAAGGAGTTGATCTCTCATGCCTCGCGTGAAGCGCGCAGTTACCGCGAAGAAGAAGCGCCGCACGATCCTTTCCAAGGCGAAGGGCTACTACGGAGCCAAGAGCCGCAGCTACCGCGCCGCCAAGGAGCAGGTGCAGCACTCGCTGCAGTACGCCTACCGTGACCGCCGCAACAAGAAGCGCGAGATCCGCCGCCTGTGGATCACCCGCATCAACGCCGCGGCGCGCCTCAACGGACTGAGCTACTCGGTGTTCATGAGCGGCCTCAAGAAGGCCGGCGTGACGCTCGACCGCAAGGTGCTCTCCGACATGGCCGTCAACGACGCCGCCTCGTTCGCCAAGCTCGCCGAGATGGTGAAGAACCAGGCCGCGTAGTCATCCGTGCGCACCCGCACCGGCCGGCGGCCGGACGGGGTCTACTCGATCGCGAGACAAGAAGGGCCCCGCACCATCGCGGGGCCCTTTCGGTTCGTGTGGGTTTCCAGCGTGCGCCGGGCGGGCGCGGGGGCGCGCACGGGGGTCGCGCGTCACGGACGGGCCTTGGGGCCCGAGCCGCCTGAGCCAGGATCGGGGCTGGGGGCGGGCGAGCCCTGCCCGGGTCCCCCGTCAGGGTCCGGCGACGGTGCCGGGTCGGGCGTGCCTGCTCCGGGGGCGTCTCCACTCGGGTCGGGGCTGGGGCTCGGGGCCGGAGTGCCTCCACCGGGACTAGGGCCTGGCGAAGGTGCCGGCGCGGGCGCTCCGGAGCCGGGTTCCGGGGACGGAGTGGGATCAGGGGCAGCCGACCCGGGCGAGGGGGACGGCGAGGGCGAGGGTCCGGGCCCACCCGAGCCCGGAGTCTCGCGGCCGTCACCGGTGCCGATCGGCTTCGCCGACCCGGTTCCGGTGTCGCGGCCGTCGTCGCCACCGGGTCCACCCGTGTCGCCGGGGCCCGGGCCGTACCCGCCTGTGCCCGCCTCACCGGGGGCGCCGGCCTGTACCGGTCCCGCAGCGTGGCCCAGCTGATATCCGCCGAGAGCGACGCGCTCGGTGTTGACGGAACGGACCTGCGTCTTCGCGGTCGTGCGCACGAGCAGCGGACCCGTCGCAGAGCCGTCGCCGCCTCCGGGTTCGGTCGCGTGGATCCCGGCAGACCGTCCTCCCATGCGTATACGTCCTTCACTGATGGCCTGCGACGCCACTCCGCTCACGAAAGCTGCACCGGTGGCCACGGTGAGTGAGCCGGCCAGAGCGATCGAGACGGCCTTCATCACGGAGGGCTCTATGAGCGGGGTGTAGGGAGCCGCCGACTGGAGGCTCGGCAGCGATTCGCCAAGCCGGGTCATCGCCTGCGCGATGGGTCCGCGTCCCCGTGGGACGAGCGTGGGCAGGAAGGGCACGAGCGCGTTGAGGCCGCCACGATCACTCGCACGCTTGACTTCCCTTCTGCACGAAGAGCAGGAGGCGAGGTGTTGCTCGAGCTGGTCGTTCTCGGTCGAGGTCAACCCGGAACCAGTACGGCGGTACATGGCCTCGACGGCGGCCGCGCAGCCGGGCGGCAGGTCCAGGACCTCGGCGTACGCCTTGCCGAACGCGTCACGCGCACGGCTCAGCACCGTGTAGGCCGCGCCTTCGTTCACGCCCAGGGCATCGGCGATCTCGCTCATGGGGAGCTGGTGGATCTCGCGCATGATGAGCGCCGTGCGGTACCGCGCCCTGACGCGCCTCAGTGCGAGCATGATCTTGACCGCGTCACCCTTGGACAGGACCTGGTCCTCGACGGTCACGGCGGAGTCGATGACAGGCTCCGTGGCCTCGGTGTCGACCATCAGCTCCTGCTTGATCTGTCGGCGTGCGACGTCGATGCACACGTGGCGTGCCACGCCGAACAACCACGGCCCCAGTGACTGGATCGAGTCCGGCTGGGCGGACAGGAGTCGCATGAAGACCTCTTGGGTGGCGTCCTGCGCGCCGTCGGCGGAAAGCAGTCGCGCCATGCAGAAGCCCCGCACGCGCGGCTCGTAGCGCCGGTAGACCTCCGAGAAGGCGAGGGCGTCTCCCCTGAGCGCGTTGTCGAGCAGCTCCGAGTCCGGCTTGGACCTCAGGACCAGGGAGCGCGCCACCTGCGCGACGTTACCCATCGAGACTCACCTCCCGCCACATACATCATATGCCCACGCGGCCACGGTGACGACATCAGCACCGTGGCCGCGTCGTGTCACACAGCCGCGCTATGCGAGCGTTCGTCGGTCAGGCACGGGTGCGCGTGCGGGTGCGCGTGCGGGTCTGGGCCTTCGCGCGGGTCCGCTCACGCGCCTGGGTCCGCGTGCACTCCTGCGACGCGCTGGCGACCACGCACGTGCCGTCACGGAGCTGGAGCTGGTCGCGCGTGCGGTCCATCGTGGGCGTCCCGTCGCAGTCCGTCTCACAGCTGCCGTCCCTGAGCATGTCGCGGTCACGGGTCTGGAGCTGCAGCTGGATGGCCGAGACCTCGGTCGCGTTCGCCGAGTCGTCCTTGGCCTGGCCGGCCGCCCAGACGATCCCGCCCAGGACGAGCACCCAGATCAGCAGCGCTGCGACCATGCGTGCGACCGACTTAATCGAGCATGCCGCCATCGTGAACACTCCCCTCGATCGACGCTTCTTGCGTTGACTGACGTGGACAAGTCGGGATTGCGGGCCGGTTCTTACACCCTTCTCTCGGGTTGGGTTTCGGAAAGGATCCGTGAAGACCCGTGCGCTACCGTCTGGTGCGAGCCGGAGTGCGTTCGCCTTCGGCCACGGCCACGCGCGTCTCCCCTCGACGTGCCATCGAGAGGAGGACGAGCATGATTCGCAAGATCGCAGCGACGGTGACAGGTGCGGTGCTGGCGCTGTCTGTCGGCGCGGCGAGCGCCTACTTCACCGCCCAGGTGCAGGTTCCGGATTCGGTGATACGCGCCGGCAGGGTGTCCGTGTCCGCCGAGCCCACGTGCGCCGCTCTGTCCATCGAGGCGCTCGCGCCCGGGGGTACCGCCACGCGGAGCCTCACCGTCATCAACGACGGCTCGCTGCCCGCCGACATCGTGGTCACGGCATCGAAGAAGGCCGGCATCACCGAGTTCTACGAGGCCCTGACGTGTCGCGTTACGTGCGGCGGGACCGAGTTGTACGACGGCGGCCTGAGCGCGATGCGTACCGCCCCGGTGCGCTTGGCTCCCGCCGCGCGCGGCGAGCTACGCTTCGATGTGGGCCTGCCCGCCAGCGCGGGCAACTCGCTCGTCGACGACTACGTGAAGCTGTCGCTCTACGTCGACGCCGAGCAGGTCCACTGATGGAGCTCGTTCGCCGCATGATGCCCGTGCTGATCGGGTACGCGATCGTCGTCGCCATGCTGCTCGCGGCCCAGGCCCTCTTCCGGCCTGTCGTCGTCGCAGGCGGTTCGATGCGGCCCGGACTGGTCCCGGGCGACCTGGTGCTGGTCGCACGCCGACGTGCCGTGATGCCCGGGGACGTGGCGCTGATCAGCCCGGAGGGCCACGGTCCGGTCCTGCACCGAGTGGTGAACGTGTCAGCGGACGGCTCACTCGTGACCCGTGGAGACGCCAACCCCACCTCCGACGCGCGGCCGTCGCCGCCTTCCGAGGTGGAAGGCCCGGTGGTGTCGGTGGTGCCGGTCGGAACCTGGATCGAACGCTGGCGGGGGAGTGGCAATCGCGCTACACTCTCGACCCAATCGAACATCTCGAGACGATGACGGAGACGGCGACGGGCCGCATCGCCGGTCGGACAGGGAGGGGCTCCATGAGACTGGAAGAGCCCTGCGGCCGGGGCCCAGTCGGTTCACTCCACCAGTCGCGACCTGAAGGCGTGCTCGACCGAGGCGCTGGGTAGGGAAGCCGGTTCCCCCGATACAGGGACGTTCGAGGGCGAGGCCTCGACCGCATCGACGAGAGGACGCTCGTCGTGGCGGACATGAAGGTGGGCCCACGCCACGCGCGGGGCCAATCAAGGTGGTACCGCGGGAGCCGTCGCTCTCGTCCTTGAGGCGCGTTCGCGCCATGAGGGCGGGGCGGCGGCTCCTTTGTCGTGTCGAGACGGTCGCTCGAAGGGATTCGCAGTCATGGGTGTCACGGAAGAGTTGCTGGCGGCGCAGGCCGAAGGGCTCGCAGCCATCGAGCAGGCGGCCGACCTGGCCGCGCTCGCTGCGGTGCGCGTCGCCTACCTGGGCAAGAAGGGGACGCTCACGGCGGTCCTTCGCGGGCTCGGGGGGCTTTCGGCCGAGGAGCGCCCAGCCGTGGGCAAGGTCGCCAACGAGGTCCGCGCTGCCCTCGAGGCGGCGCTCGCCAAGCGCCACGAGGCGCTCTCGAGTGCTGCGCTCGAGGCCCGTCTGGCCTCTGAGGCGGTGGATGTCACGCTGCCGGGCCGCGCCCACCCCATAGGCAGCCGCCACCTCATCAGCCGGATCACGGCTCAGGTCGTCGAGATCTTCCTCGGCCTCGGGTACCGCGTGGCGGAGGGCCCCGAGGTGGAGCTCGACTACTACAACTTCACCGCGCTCAACACGCCGCCTGACCACCCCGCCCGTTCGCTTGCCGACACCTTCTACGTCCGCGACCTGTCTGGCGACGAGGCGGCGGTGAGTGGCGAGTCCGACGTGCTGTTGCGCACGCAGACCTCGCCCGTGCAGGTGAGGACCATGGAACGCGAGAAGCCGCCCATCTACGTCCTTTCGCCGGGTCGTGTGTATCGCCGCGACATCGCCGACCCGAGCCACCTCCCGCAGTTCACGCAGATCGAAGGGCTGGTGGTCGACGAGGGGATCACGTTCGCGGACCTCAAAGGCACCCTCGACCACTTCGTGCACCGCATGTTCGGGCCGGACAGAAAGACGCGCTTCCGCCCACACTTCTTCCCGTTCACCGAGCCCTCTGCGGAAGTCGACGTGAGCTGCGGCATCTGTGACGGTGCGGGCTGCCGGTTCTGCAAGAACTCAGGATGGCTCGAGATCCTGGGCTGCGGCATGGTCGACCCGAACGTGTTCGGTCACGTGGGCATCGACTCCGAGCGCTACACCGGTTTCGCCTTCGGGATGGGGGTCGAGCGCATCGCCGCGCTCAAATACAACGTCCCCGACCTGCGCATGCTCGTGGAAGGCGACATGCGCTTCCTGCGTCAGTTCTGACTCGCTCTCGCGATAGACGACCGACCGTCGCGGCCTCCAAGGGTGGCGCGACGCGGACAAGACGGAAGGATACAAGAGAAGATGCGCGTATCGATGTCGTGGCTTACAGAGCTCGTCGACGTCGGGGTCCCGGCCCGGGAGCTCGCGGAGCGGCTGGACATGACCGGGACCGCGGTCGAGGCCGTCCATGAGACCGGCGAGTCCCTCGATGGCGTGGTGGTCGGCCACATACTGACTCGCGAGCGCCATCCGGAGGCGGACAAGCTGTGGGTGACCACGGTGGACGTGGGCGACGGCACGCTGCGCACCATCGTGTGCGGGGCCCAGAACTTCGATGCCGGCGACAAGGTCCCGGTGGCGCTCCCGGGCGCTGTCTTGCCCGGAGGCCTCGAGATCAAGAAGGCCAAGCTGCGCGGCGTCGTCTCCGAGGGCATGAACTGCTCGGCGCGCGAGCTTGGCATCGGCGAGGACCACGAGGGGCTCATGATCCTGCCGCCGGACGCGCCGGTCGGCGTGCCGTTCGCAGAGTGGTACGGGGCGGGTGACACGGTCCTCGAGCTCGAGATCACCCCGAACCGGCCCGACTGCCTGTCGATGGCCGGGGTGGCCCGCGAGGTCGGCGCTGTGCTGGGGGTGCCTGCTAAGGTCCCGGCGTCGCAGCCGGTCGAGAGCGGCGAGGAAGCCGCCGCTGCGTGCAGCGTCACGATCACCGATGCGGACCTCTGCCCGCGCTACGCCGCGAGGATCATCCGAGGCGTGAAGGTCGCGCCCTCGCCCGCGTGGCTCGCTGACAAGGTCGCCGCTGCGGGCGCTCGTCCCATCAACAACGTGGTCGACGTCACGAACTACGTCATGTTCGAGCTCGGTCAGCCCCTTCACGCCTTCGACTTGGACAAGCTGGCCGCCGATTCGAACGGCCGCGTCGCGATCACGGTGCGGACCGCGCGCTCTGGCGAGACGCTGCGCACGCTCGACGGTGTGGACCGACAGCTCAGGAGCGACACGCTGCTCATCTGCGATTCGAGCGGGCCCGTGGCCCTGGCCGGTGTCATGGGCGGTGAGTCCACGGAGGTCTCCGAGACGACCGTCGACGTGTTGCTGGAGTCGGCGTGCTTCGACCCCGCTTCGATCTCACGCACGAGCCGCTCGCTCGGGCTCGTGTCCGAGGCGTCGATGCGCTTCGAGCGCACGGTCGACCGCACCGGGTGCGTGGCGGCACTCGACAGAGCGGCCGCACTCATCGCCGAGGTGGCGGGCGGGCAGGTCGCGCCGGGAGTGGTCGACGAGTACCCGGCGCCGCTGCAGCCGCGCCTGCTCACGTTGCGCTTGGCCCGCGTCCGAGGCGTCCTAGGTATCGACCTGGGCGCCGAGGAGGTGGCCGGCATCCTGCGCTCTCTCGGGTGCGACGTCGAGATGGGGCCGGAGTCGCTTCAGGTCACGGTCCCGAGCTTCCGCCCGGACATCGAGCGCGAGATCGACCTCATCGAAGAGGTGCTGCGCATCTGGGGCATGGAGCGTGTGGAGCCGACGCTGCCCGGTGGCCGCGGGCGCATCGGCATGCTCACGCGGGAGCAGTCGCTTCGCGAGCGCATCGGTGATGTCATGCGGGCCTGCGGCCTGAACGAGACGATGACGTATGCCTTCGGCGACCCGCGGGATCCCGAACGGTGTTGCATGCCCTTCGCTGAGGGCGAGCTGCCTGTCGAGCTTCTGAATCCCATGTCGACCGAGCAGGCCGTCCTGCGCCGCTCGCTGCTTCCGGGGCTTCTGGCCAGCGTCTCGTACAACCAGCGCCGTGGCGTGTCAGACGTCCACCTCTACGAGATGGGCAGCGTCTTCTGGACATCGGAGGGTCGCAAGCAGCCCAAGGAGCGCACGATGCTCGCCGGCGTGCTCGCCGGCGCGTGGCACCCTCCCGCTTGGAACGCACCGGCCGTCCCCTTGGACTTCTTCGACGGCAAGGGCGTGATCGAGAACCTCTTCCGCGAGCTCGCCATCCCCAAGCTGCGCGTTCGCGCATGCGATGCGGGACATCTCCAGCCGGGCCGTGCCGCTGAAGTGCTCGCGGGTGGCGAGGTGCTCGGCTGGCTGGGTGAGGTGCATCCTGCGGTGCTGGAACGCTTCGAGGCTCACGCGCCCGTCGTGGCGTTCGAGCTGGATGTCCGCGCACTCGTCCGGCTTGCCGCCGACGCCCGTCCGTTCGTCGAGCCGCCACGCCATCCGGCGGTCGAGCTTGACCTCGCCATCGTGGTTGACGAGTCGGTCACCGCCGAGGAGGTCGAGCGTGCCATACGTTCGGCCGGAGGAAAGCTGCTCGCTGAAACACATTTGTTCGACGTCTACCGTGGAAACGGCGTGGAAATGGGAAAGAAGTCGCTAGCGTTCGCGCTCGAGTACCGGGTACCCGACCGGACGCTCACCGCACAAGAGGTCGAGTCTGCTCACGAACGGTTGGTTCGCAAAGTGACCACATCCGTCGGGGGCACCTTGAGATCCTGACGGAGGTGGGGTTCGTGAGAGGCCGGTTCTCGGCCATCCTGCTCGGGGTCGCGATGGCGGCGCTGGTCTTCGCGCTCGGTGCCTGGGGAGGATCGGTTTCAGCTGGCGAGCGCGGCGGGTTCATCATGAACTTCCCGGCGACCGGTACCGAGGTCGGTGGGCCCTCGCCGCGAGAGCTCACGGGCCGGATCTCCGTCTCGCTCGACGCGATGGGACTGCCGAAGCGCCTCATCCAGCCCCACGTGATAGAGGTCGCGTCGCACGTCGTGCGTAACGTCGGCGACAGGCCATACCGGATCCGTTTTGAGACGCGTGACATCGACGTTCCGCTCGAGTGGCACTCCCGCGACAAGGCATGGGACCCCGGGACCCGGGTCATCAGGCGCGACATAGCACCTGGTGAGGCCGTTGACGTCGGTCTCAGTCTCACGTTCCCGCGTCCACTCCCGACCCGACCGGTGCTCGTCGACGGGGCGATAGTCATCATCGACGACCGTACGGGTGAAGAGCTGTCCGTCCTTCCCGTCATCGTCGCCCAGACCGGTGAGGCCGTCGCGGGAGCGTGCTGTGAGTAGCCCGCGGAGTAGCGCGCGGCTCACGAGGAACCGGCTCGCCCGCGTCGGGTTCTTCTTCATCGGTGTGGTCATGTTCTACGCACCGTTCGCGTTGCTCGTGCGGCTCGCGGGGTGGCTCTGGCCATCATCTTTGGCCGGAACGGGCATCTCAGACGTACACACGGCCTGCGTCCGCATGCCGCTGGGGTGGCTCACGCAGCCCTGGATGTGGCCCACGCTCTCGGACAACCCCATCTCGTGGCTGCCCATCGTGGTGCTTCCGGGCATCGCGCTGGTGGCTGGTCCGCTGTTCTGCGGCTGGATGTGTCCCGCGGGGGCGTTCCCTGAATTCCTCGGCCGCTTGGTCCCCGACCGCTTCAAGTTCGATCTGAGGACGAGCGTCCGTATCCGCCCATCACGCTACGGGTTCTTCGCGGGATTCCTGCTCGCGCCCTTCGTCTCGTCGAGCATCTGTTGCTCGTTCTGCAACTTCACGCACATGCAGAACATCGTGAGTCTTTTCGCAGGTGACCTCTCCGGTTTCGCGTTCCTCTCTTCGATGGGGATGCTCGCCGCTGCGGTGTGGATCGTGCCGCTGGGCATCCTCACGAAGGGTGGCCGTGGCTGGTGCTTGACGTTGTGTCCGGCGGGAGCGGCGATGGGGCTCGCATCCGGTCTGGGCCAGCGCCTGCCGTGGTTCGCCAGGGTCCGGGCGAACTCGGATGCGTGCACGTCGTGCGGCACCTGTGTGCGTGAGTGCCCTATGCGCGCCGTCGAGCCGGTCGAGGAGGGTGTGGTGATCGACCAGCACCTATGCACGTCGTGCATGGATTGTGTGGCGGGCTGCCCAAGCGATGCGCTTCGGTACGGGAGGCCCTGATGACCGTTGAGCGAAAGGCCGCGATGACCTCCGGACAGGAGGCCCCGATGATCGCGAAGCGACCATCTCGTGTTCCCGGCGGCAGCGCGGCCACGTTCGCCTGCGCGCTCGCCGCCACCGGTGTGGCGGGGCTGCTGTCGCGCGTGTGCCCGGCGGGATGCGCGACGTGCTCGACGTGCGCCGTGTCGGTCCTGCCCACCGCCGCACTCGTCGGTTCGGTTGGCCTCGCCGCGGTCGGATCGAGGCTCCGCAGGCACGGGAAACCCTCTCCGGACGCAAGTCGCAAGCATGCACGATAGGTCATTTCTGCATATTACTTGACTTGTATGCGTAATCACGCATACTATGCGGATTCCGAGTCCTGCTGAGGAACAGAGGAGTCCGTGGTCAAGGTCGCCGTCATAGGGGGGTCCGGCTATACCGGGGCCGAGCTCGTGCGTTGGATCGCCGGGCACCCTTCGTTCGAGCTCGCGCTCGTCACGTCGGATGCGGAGGCGGGACGTGCGGTCGTGGACCTGTACCCGGCCTTGGCGGGCGTGACCGATGCGCTGTTCGTGCCTGTGGATGCTGAGCGTGTCGCTGCCGAAGCTCAAGTGGCGTTTCTCGCTGTCCCGCACACCGCATCCATGGCGATGGTCCCCACGCTGCTCGACGCTGGCGTGCGGGTGATCGACCTCTCCGCCGATTTCAGGCTCACGGACCCCGCCGTCTATTCAGCCTGGTACGGAGTGAGCCATGCGGTGCCGGAGCTCTTGGATGATGCGGTCTACGGCCTGCCCGAGCTGGACCGCTCAGGTCTTTCCGGCGCCCGCCTCGTGGCGGTGCCCGGTTGCTATCCCACGGCCACGGCCCTTGCGGCCGCGCCGGCTCTCGAGGCGGGACTCTGGGACGGGCGCCCCATTCACGTGGACGCCAAGTCGGGGGTGAGCGGGGCGGGTCGCAGCTGCACGCCGGGCACGCACTTCGTCGCCGTCAACGAGGCGGTTGCTCCCTACAAGGTGGCCGCACATCGTCACACCCCCGAGATCGAGCAGGTGCTTGCCCGGGCTGCCGGAGGGCCGGTGTCCGTCCTGTTCGCCCCGCACCTCGTGCCGCTCACGCGCGGGCTGCTCTCCACGGTCTACGTGGGGCTCGCTCAAGAGATGAGCCTCGAGGCCGCGGTGGAGCTGTACCGGGAGCGGTACGCGGGCGAGCCGTTCGTCCGGGTGCTCGATGCCGGCCAGATGCCCTCCACGGGCGCGGTCCGGGGCACCAACCGGGCCGTCATAGGGCTCGCCGTCGACGGACGGACCTCGACCCTTGTGGCGGCGTGCGCCATCGACAACCTGGGCAAGGGCGCGTCGGGTCAGGCGATACAGTGTGCGAACGCGGTCTCGGGCATCCCCGAGGAGACGGGGCTGCTCAGCGTCGGGGCGGTGGTCTGAGGTGGCTGACATCGGCGACCCCGTGATCGAATCGACGACCGGTGGCGTGACGGCCCCTCTCGGGTTCTCCGCCGCCGGTGTGCACTGCGGCCTGAAGAAGGCCGGTTCGCTCGACCTCGCGCTCATCGACGCCGGGTCGGTCGTGCCCGCCGCAGCGCTGTTCACCACCAACACCGTGGCCGCGGCGCCGGTCACCGTCTCGCGGCGCCACGTCGCTTCCGGCAGGGCCCGCGCCGTCGTGATCAACGCCGGCAACGCGAACGCCTGCACAGGGCCGGACGGCGAGGCGGCCGCCACCGCGACCGCGTCCGCGGTCGCCGGGCAGCTGGGGTGTGAGGCCACCGAGGTGGTCGTGTGCTCGACGGGCGTGATCGGTGTGCCGCTGCCCGTGGACCGGGTGCTCGCGGGGGTCGCGCAGGCGGCGTCGGCGCTTTCGCCTGATGCCGGTGCCGCTGCGGCCCGGGCCATCATGACGACCGACACGTTTCCCAAGGAGGCCGCGGTCACGGTCGCCTTCGACGGCCGGAGCTACACCGTGGGCGGCATGGCCAAGGGCAGCGGCATGATCAAGCCGAACATGGCCACCATGCTCTCGGTCATCACCACCGACGCGCCGCTGTCGAGCGAGGCGTGTGACGTCGCGCTCAGGAGCGCGGTGGCTACGACCTTCAACCGCGTGACCGTGGACGGCGACACCTCCACGAACGACACGGTCGTACTGCTTGCGAACGGCGCGGTCGGCGGTGGGCCAATCGCACCCGAGTCGCCGGCGTTCACAGCTGTGGCCGCAGCCGTCCGACTGGTCGCCGCTGAGCTCGCCCGCATGCTCGCCAAGGACGGCGAGGGCGCGACGAAACTCGTCACGGTGACCGTGCGCGGGGCTGCGACCGAGACCGATGCGGAGCGGGCGGCGTTCTCGATCGCCGACTCACCGCTCGTCAAGACGGCCCTGTTCGGCAACGATGCGAACTGGGGGCGTGTGGCGATGGCGGCCGGCAAGTCAGGCGCGCAGTTCGATCCGATGGCGCTCGGTATCCGCTTCGCCGGCATCGAGGTCTGTCGCGCCGGGACCGCGGTCGCCTTCGACGAGGACGAGGCGGCCGACCTGCTCGCGCGCCCTGAGGTCTCGATAGAGGTCGACTTGGGCGCCGGTGACTCTGAGGCCACGGTGCTGACCTGCGACATGAGCTACGAGTACGTGCGGATCAACGGGGAGTACCGCAGCTGACGACCCGGCGTACGAGGACAGTGCGGCGCGTGCCGCACCGGAACCCAGGCTCCAGTGGCGACACCGGACCACAGGCGCGAAGACGGAGGACGACCGATGATGAGGGACCCGCTCACGAAGGCCCAGACGCTCATGGAGGCGCTGCCGTGGATCAAGCACGCCTGGGGCCGCACGGTCGTCATCAAGTACGGCGGCGCCGCCATGACCGATCCGGCGCTGCGCGATGCGGTGGCGGCCGACATCGTGCTCATGAAGCTCGTGGGCGTGAACCCCGTCGTGGTGCATGGCGGCGGGCCGGAGATCACGTCGTTCATGGACCGCCTTGGCATGCCGGTCGTCTTCCACGACGGCCTGCGGGTGACCACCGACGAGGCGATGGACGTCGTCAAGATGGTCCTCGTGGGCAAGGTCAACAAGGAGCTCGTGAGCGCCATCAACTCGCACGGACGCTACGCAGTGGGCATGTCGGGCGAGGACGGCAACACGGTCATGGCGACCGCGCGCGACGAGCGGCTCGGGCGCGTGGGCGAGGTCACGGCGATCGACACGACGGTGCTCGACAACCTCATCGACGACGGCTTCATCCCTGTCGTCGCCACAGTCGCCGCCGGTGACGACGGGGGTTCGTTCAACGTCAACGCGGACCTCGTGGCCGGCCGGCTCGCGGCCGCACTCGGCGCCGACAAGTGCATCTTCCTCACGGACGTCGACGGCCTGTACGCGGACTTCTCGGACAAGAGCTCGCTCATCAGCGCCATGTCGGCCGACGAGGCGGAAGAGATGATCGCCTTGGACCGGCTCGAGGGCGGCATGGTGCCGAAGGTGGCGGCGTGCGTGCACGCGCTGCGCGGAGGGGTGCGTCGCGCGCACATCCTGAACGGCACGGTGCCGCACGCGCTTCTGCTCGAGGTCTACACCGACGAGGGCATCGGCACCATGATCACGCACGACGGTGCCGAATCGCGGCCGGCCTCGGCCCCGCTCCCCGGCCCTGGCGACGTCTTGCCCACCGTGGATGCCAACGAGGATGGTGTGGTCTAGATGGGCGCGCTGTTCGAGCTCGCGAAGAAGCGCGACGCGTCGTGCGTCATGCAGACCTACGCACGCAAGCAGGTCATGTTCGTGCGCGGCGACGGCATGCGCCTTTTTGACGACGACGGTGTTGAGTACCTCGATTTCGTATCGGGGATAGGCGCGGTCAACCTGGGGCACGCACACCCGGCCGTCACCGCGGCCGTGAGCGAACAGATGGCCAAGCTCGTCCACGTGTCGAACCTGTTCTACGTCGAACACCGCGCCGAGCTCGCCTGTGAAGTGAACAGGTTGCTGGGCGGCGGGATGAAGGTGTTCTTCGCCAACTCCGGCGCCGAGGCCAACGAAGGCGCCATCAAGATCGCGCGCCGTTGGGCGGGCGAGGCCAAGCCCGGCGCCACGACGGTCGTGACGACACACCGCTCCTTCCATGGGCGCACGCTCGCGGCGCTCGCGGCCACTGGGCAGGCGAGCAAGCAGGAGGCCTTCGCACCCATGCCGGCGGGCTTCGTGCACGTTCCGCTGAACGACCTCGACGCGCTCGACGCCGCGCTCGACGACGCAGCCGCCGCGTTCCTCGTCGAGGTCGTGCAGGGCGAAGGCGGGGTCTGGCCTGCGAGCGCGGAGTATCTGGCCGGGGCCGAGCGGATCTGCCGCGACCGCGGTGTCCTGTTCATGCTCGACGAGGTCCAGACCGGCTTCTTCCGGACAGGGCCCGCCTTCGCGCACCAGGCGTTCGGGCTCACTCCTGACGTCGTGACGCTCGCCAAGGCCATGGCCAACGGACTGCCTATCGGGGCGCTCGTGGCACGCGACGAGGTCGCAGCCGCGTTTCGCACCGGCGACCACGGGTCCACGTTCGGCGGCGGGCCGGTGATCTGCGCCGCCGCCCGGGCGACGATCGCCGCGCTCGAGGCGGAGGCGCTCGGCGAGAACGCCGCGAGAGCGGGGGAGTACCTGCGCACGGGGCTTCGGACGCTCTCCGAGAGGACCGGTGCGCTCGGTGACGTGCGAGGGGCGGGTCTCATGTGTGGTTGCTCGCTCGCCCAACCCAAGGCCCGTGAGGTCGCCGACCTGCTCCTGGCGCGGGGCATGGTCGTGAACCACATAGGGACCGACACGCTCAGATTCCTTCCGCCGCTTCTGTGCGGCCGCGAGGAGATTGATACACTGCTTCAAACCCTGGCGGAGGTCCTGGAGGAGGTCGCCGGATGAACAACGAGCTGTTCAAGGGGCGTGACCTGCTCGCCATGGATGATTTCTCGCCGGAAGAGCTCGTCCATGTCGTGGGCGTCGCCGAGGCGCAGAAGCGCATGTGGGCGACAGGGGTGAAGAAGGCCCCGCTTGTTGGTAGGACGGTGGCGATCATCCTTCAAAAACCATCGCTGCGCACGCGCGTGAGCTTCGAGGTCGCGTGTCTCCGCTTGGGCGCGAGCCCAATCATCATGAGCGGCCCTGACGGGGCGTTTTCGCGAGGCGAGACGATCCACGACACGGCGAAGGTGCTGGAGCGCTACGTGGACGCCATCGTGCTGCGCACCTACGCCCACGCCACCGTCGTCGAACTCGCTGCGCATGCGAGCGTGCCGGTCATCAACGCACTGACTGACGACCATCATCCGTGTCAGGGACTGGCCGATCTGCTCACCATCCAAGAGCGCTTCGGCCGCTTCGCCGGGCTGCGCTTCGCGTACGTGGGCGACGGCAACAACATGGCCAACACCTACCTGCTCGCCGGTGCGCTCACCGGGATGCACGTGAGCGTCGCGTCGCCGCAGGGCTTCGAGCCGTCCGCGGACGTGGTGGCCCGTGCGACCTCGATCGCCGAGCGAACGGGCGGTCGGGTGACGGTGGTGAACGACCCCGCCATCGCGGTCGCCGGGGCCAACGTCGTGGTCACCGACACGTGGGCGTCGATGGGCCAGGAGGCCGAGCACGATGCGCGCGTCGCGGCCTTCGAGCCGTACCGCGTCGACGAGGCCCTGTTCTCAAAGGCCGAGCCCGACGCCATCTTCCTGCACTGCCTGCCTGCTCATCGCGGCGAAGAGGTGACCGACGGCGTGATCGATCACCCTCGCTCACTCGTGTTCGACGAGGCGGAGAACCGTCTGCACGCACAGAAGGCGCTGCTCTCTCTCGTGCTGGGCTGACGGGGGCTGCGGATGGAGGAAGACGCATGAGGAAGCGACGCGAACGGCAGGACGCGATCAGACGCATCGTGCGCGCTGAGCGGATACGCACGCAGCGGGCGCTCGTCGACCGCCTGATGGAGCTCGGCTACGAGTGCACACAGGCGACCGTCTCGCGCGACATCACCGAGATGGGGCTGCGCAAGCTTCCCGAAGGGGTGTACGTCCTCGCCGAGGACCTGCATCTGCAGCGGATGGTCAAAGACCTCGTGACCGACGTGAAGCGCACCACGAACCTCGTGCTGGTCAAGGCGCAGTCGGGAACGGCGCCGGGAGTGGCCGCGGCGCTCGATGCCGCCGACCTGCACGGCATCTTGGGCTCGGTGTCCGGCGACGACACGATCCTCGTCATCACTGAATCCGATGCCGAGGGCGCCGCTCTCGTCGAGACGCTCGACAAGTTCCGCGGCGCGTGAGAAGACGCGCCACCGTATCGGACACGTCAACTGAAAGGACATGGGAATGGCTCGTGAGAGGTGCGTGCTCGCCTACTCCGGAGGACTCGACACCTCCGTCGCGATCAAGTGGATCCAGGAGCACAAGGACATGGACGTCATCGCGCTCGCGATCGACGTGGGCCAAGAGCGCCAGGACCTCGAGTTCGTGCGTCAGAAGGCCCTCGACATCGGCGCCATCGAGTCGATCGTCAAAGACGTCCGCGAGGAGTACGTCGAGGAGTTCCTCTCCAAGGCCCTCAAGGCCAACGCCCTCTACGAGAACAAGTATCCGCTCGTGAGCGCGATGTCGCGGCCTATCATCGTCAAGCACCTCGTCGAAGAAGCGCACAAGCACCAGGCGCGCTTCATCGCGCACGGCTGCACCGGCAAGGGCAACGACCAGGTGCGCTTCGAGGTCGGGATAGCCGCGCTCGACCCGGACCTCGAGATCGTGGCGCCGGTGCGCGAGTGGGACCTGAAGACCCGCGAGCAGGAGATGGAGTGGGCCGAGGCCCGCGGCATCCCCGTACCCACGACGAAGGAGAACCCGTACTCCATCGACGACAACCTGTGGGGCCGGGCCATCGAGTGCGGTGTGCTCGAAGACCCGTGGGTCGAGCCGCCGGCGGACATCTACACACTCACCAACGATGCGCGCGGCGAGTTGTGCGGCGAGCCGGAGTACGCCGTCATCAGCTTCGAGCAGGGCGTGCCGGTCGCTCTCGACGGCGAGCTCATGAGCTTCCACGAGATCATCAACGCGATGAACGAGCTCGCAGGCAAGCACGGTTTCGGTCGCATCGACATGATCGAGAACCGCCTCATCGGTGTGAAGAGCCGCGAGATCTACGAGGTTCCCGGAGCGCTCACCTTGATCACCGCCCACAAGGCGCTTGAGGACCTGTGCCTGGAGCGCGAGGTGTTGCACTACAAGCTGGGCATCGAGCAGAAGTGGGCGGAGCTCGTCTACAACGGCATGTGGTTCTCTCCGCTCAAAGAGGCCCTCGACGGTTTCATCGAGACCACGCAGCAGCTCGTCACCGGCGACGTGCGGCTGCGGTTCTTCAAGGGAAGCTGCGTCACCGTGGGTCGTCGCAGCCCGTACTCGCTGTACGATTACAACCTCGCGACCTACGACGAGGCCGACACCTTCGACCACACGGCGGCCAAGGGCTTCATCGACCTGCACGGCCTGCCTGTCAAGGTGTGGGCGCGCCAGCGTCGCAAGGTGGGCAAGGAAGGCGAGGTGTAGGGCCGTGTTCGGCGGGATCGGCTCTGTTGAGCTCGTCATCATCGTGATCATCGCGCTCGTGCTGTTCGGGGCCCCGGTGCTGACGTTCATACTCGGCTACTCGCTCGGCAAGAAGAAGCTCACGGACGTGACCGAGGCGCGACAGGCCGGGGAGGAGCCCGATGAAGGCTGACGCCAAGACCCCATGGGGCGGGCGGTTCGAGAAGAGCCCGGGGCGCTTCCTTACCGAGTTCGGGGCGTCGCTGCCCGTGGACCAGCGTATGTGGGCCGAAGACATCCGCGGGTCGGTCGCGCACGCTCGCATGCTCGCGAACCAAGGCATCATCTCCGAGGCGGACGCCGATGCCATCGAGGAGGGGCTATCTCAGATCTACCGCGAGATCCGCGAGGGTTCGTTCGTCTTCGACATCGCTGACGAAGACGTGCACATGGCCATCGAGCGCGTGCTGACCGAGCGGATCGGTCCGGCCGGCGCCCGCCTGCACACAGCTCGCAGCCGCAACGACCAGGTCGCCACCGACACGCGTCTGCACGTCAAGGCCATCATCGTCGACCTCGCGCACCGGACGCTGTGCATCCGCCGGACCCTGCTGAGGCTCGCAGACGAGCACTTCGGGGTGGTCATGCCTGGCTACACGCACCTGCAGAAGGCGCAGCCGGTCCTCTTCAGCCACCACCTCCTGGCGTACGAGGCGATGTTCGCGCGCGACTTCACCCGCATGAAGCACGCGTTCGAGGCGGCCGACGTGCTGCCGCTTGGCAGTGCGGCCCTCGCGGGCACGACGTTTGACTTGGATCGCGACTACGTCGCGGCGCGACTTGGCTTCTCGCGCGTGTCGGTGAACTCGATGGACGCGGTCTCGGACCGTGATTTCCTGCTCGACTTCATCTACGCCTGCGCCGTGGCCCAGATGCACCTGTCGCGCTTGGCGGAGGAGATCATCTTGTGGTCGACCGAGGAGTTCGGCTTCATCACGCTCGATGACGAGTTCTCGACGGGCTCATCGATCATGCCCCAGAAGAAGAACCCGGACTTCGCCGAGCTCGTACGGGGAAAGACCGGCCGGGTGGTAGGCGACCTGACCGCGCTGCTCGTGACGATGAAGGGGCTGCCGCTCGCGTACAACAAGGACATGCAGGAGGACAAGGAAGGCGCGTTCGATGCGGCCGATACCCTCGCGGCGTCCTTGAGGGCCATGAACGGTATGCTCGACACCATGCGGGTCAACGCGGACGCGATGCGCTTGGGAGCGCTCGGCGGGTACATGGCCGCCACCGACCTCGCTGACCATCTGGTGAGCAGGGGGGTGCCGTTCCGCGACGCGCACGAGGTGGTCGGCCGGCTCGTGCTGGCGTGCGAGAAGGACGGCCGGACGCTGCAGAGCCTCACGCTCGAGGAGTACCGGAAGCACGATCCGCGCTTCGGCGAGGACGTGCGTGAGGTCGTCGACATCGACCGTGTCGTCGAGCGCCGCGTGAGCGCGGGGGGCACCGGTCACGATGCGGTGCGCGTGCAGATCAAGACGGTGGCGGCCGGTATCGCGGCCGATGAGGCCTGGCTCGAACAGGCCGAGGGGTAGGACGGACGTTTCAGTCCGTCAGCACGGGGAGCATGACACGATCGCGGGGCCCTTCGATGGCCTCGCCGTCACGGACGAGGGGGGCACGGACTTGAGACTCGATGACATCTATCGCGTGTGCGTCGAAGTGGGGATCGAGAACGACGCGCGCGACCGGACAGAGGTGGACCGCGTCCTGGCTGAGGCCAAGCGCGCATACGAGAAGCTGGACGAGGAGGAACGTCCGTTCTTCGATGTCGAGAAGCTCACGAACCCGTACGCGGACACCCGCATATGCGCCGGGGACCCGGACGCTGAGATCCGAGGGTTGCTCGTGGGTGTGGACATGGAGGTGGGCGAGGTGCTGCTCGCCGACCGCCTGCGCGAGCGCGGAGCTCCGATCGACCTGATCTTCGCGCACCACCCGGAGGGGCCCGGCTACGCCAACCTGCACGAGGTCATGTACATGCAGGCGGACCTGTGGGCCGCGCAGGGCGTCTCGGTCGCTGCCGGCGATGCGCTCATAGCGCCCCGGGCCGAGGAGGTCCGCCGGCGCATCATGCCGGTGAACCACTACCGCGCCATCCAGGCCGCCGAGCTTCTGGGCCTCGCGTCGCTGTCGTGCCACACGCCCGCTGACAACAGCGTGAATCGCTTCGTGCAGGCCTTCTTGGACGAGAAGGCCCCGGCGACACTGGATGCCGTGGTCAAGGTCTTGAGGGAGATTCCCGAGTACGCCGACGCCGCCAGGAAAGGGTTTGGGCCTTCGATCATCGTGGGTTCGGGGTCCGCGCGCCCCGGCCGCATCGTGGTCGACATGACCGGAGGCACCGAGGGGCCGACCGACGCGTTGGACCGGCTCTCGAGCGCCGGCGTGGGCACGCTCGTCGGGATGCAC
The DNA here is from genome assembly GCA_029265315.1 of Actinomycetota bacterium. Taxonomy (GTDB): domain Bacteria; phylum Actinomycetota; class Coriobacteriia; order Anaerosomatales; family PHET01; genus JAJUJM01. The sequence goes on from JAJUJM010000014.1 coordinate 30,470, forward strand.
TACTCCGAAGAGCACAAGAAGCGGGCCGAAGAGCTCAGATTGAACCTCGTCATCGCCGGTCACGTCTCCAGTGACGTGCTCGGCATGAACCTCGTGCTCGACGAGATCGAAAGGCGGCTGGGCTCGCTCGAGGTCCACTGCGCGAGCGGGATGGTGCGCGTCAAGCGGAGCTGACCGGCCCTGTCATGAGCCGCGGTCAGGGCGTGGGCGTGCCGCTCGTGTCCGTTCCCGGATCTGTCCCGGGGTCGGTACCGGGATCTGTCCCGGGGTCGGTTCCGGGGTCGGTACCGGGGTCGGTACCGGGATCTGTCCCGGGGTCGGTGGGTGGTTCGGGCTTGGCGGACGTGGGTTTGGGGCCCTTGGAGACCCGCAGGACCATCTTGCCGTCACGCGCTCCCTGGCCCACGACGGTGCCGGCCGGCGAGTTCGAGTACACGTACTCGATGACGAAGGAATGACCGCGGAGCCGACCCCGTGCCTCGGCGAGCGTGAGTCCCACGACGCTCGGCGGTCTGCTCACCGGTATGTGGAACTTCGCCGGTGTGTACTTGGGCGTGCGGGCGCGCGGGAACTCCAGCGCAGGCTGTCCGGCGAGCGCGCCGCGCATGAACTCGGCCCAGATGGGAGCGCACACCGTCCCGCCGAACGCGCGCCTGCCGTTCACGAGCACCGGGCGCTCTTTCAGGTGTCCCACCCAGACGGCGGTCACGAGCTGTGGCGTGTATCCGACGAACCACACATCGCGGTAGTTCTGGCTGGTGCCGGTCTTGCCCGCCGCAGGCCGTCCGATCCGGGCCCGTGTCGCCGTCCCGTAGTTGATGACGCCGCGGAGCACGTCGGTCGCCGCCCGGGCGATCTCAGGCTTGAGCACCCGCTTGCCACGCTTCTTCGCCTCGAAGATGACGCGGCCGTCCGGACCGGTCACCTTCGTGATGACGACCGGCTCGTGGTGGATGCCGCCGGTGGCGAGCGTGCCATATGCCGAGGCCATCTCGAGCGGGGTGACGTTCGCGGCACCCAGTGAGATGGACGGAAGGGCGGGGATCTTCGTCTTGATACCCATGCGTTTGGCCATCTTGGCGACCTTCTCGGCGCCAATCTCCCACGTCACGCGGGCGAACACGGTGTTGACGGACGCGGCGGTCGCGCTCTGTAGCGAGATCACGCCTCGCCCCGAGCCCTCGCTGTTCCCCACGACCCACGGCTTTGGCTTGGTGGGGATGTAGGCGGGCGAGGACGAGTCGACGCCGAACCATGGAGGCATGCCCTCGTTCAAAGCGGTCACGAGCACGAACGTCTTGAACGACGAGCCAGGCTGGCGACGACCCTGGGTGGCCAGGTTGAACTTGTTCTTGTGGTAGTCGCGGCCGCCCACGAGGGCCTTCACGTATCCGTTGCGAGGATCGATCGCCACGAGGGCGCCTTCGGGCCCTGATGTCCCGATCCCGTGCCGCACCGCCGCTTCGGCCTTGCGTTGCAGACGCGTGTCGAGCGTCGTGCGGACGGTGAGACCGCCCTTGAACACGACCGCGGGGGTGAACTTCGCCTGAAGCTCCTTCTTGACATGGGCCACGAAGTAGTGGGCGTCGTAGATGCCGTCACTCGGGGCTTTGGCGCGCTTGAGCTTCAGAGGGGTGTTCATCGCCTGCTCGTACTCGGAGGCGGTGATGTAGCCATTGCGGTGCATGTCGGCCAGGACCTCGCCGCGTCGGGCGAGCGCTCCTTCGGGGTTCTCGTAGGGGTCCAAGCGGCTCGGCGCCTGTGCGAGGCCCGCGAGCAGCGCGGCCTCGGCAAGGGTCAGGTCTTTGGCGCTCTTGGCGAAGTACTCCCGCGCAGCCGCCTGCGCTCCGTAGGCGCCTTCTCCGAAGTAGATGGCGTTCAGGTACATCTCGAGGATCTGCTCTTTGCTGTACCGACGCTCCAGCTCCATGGCCAGGTACGCCTCGCGCACCTTCCGTGCGAGTGATATCTCGGTGCGCTCGTCCAGAAGGATGGTGTTGCGGATGTACTGCTGGGTGATCGTGGAGGCGCCCTCTTCGCCGAAGCCCTTGGTCAGGTTGATCACGATGGCGCGGGTCAAACCGACGGGGTCGACGCCGTGGTGGTTGTAGAAGCGCTCGTCCTCGACCGCGACGATGGCATCCACGAGGTCGCTCGACATCTTCGATATCGGGACGACCTCTCGGTTCTCCAGGTAGAGTCTGGCGAGCAGCTTGCCGTCCGCGGAGTAGATGCGGGTGGGACGCGCCACCTCGAAGGCGCCGGGGGCATCGGCGTCCGGCAGGTCCTTGAGCCAGGTCTGGACGAGGGCGAAGGCGCTCACGGCGCCAACGGAACCGACCAGGAGCACAGCGGCGAGCAGCACCGCGGCGACGCGCGCCGCGATGGTCAGACCGCGCCCTTTGCGGGTGCGGCGCATACGGGACCGGCGTGCCGACATGTGCCAGGGTGCCCTCTCGATATCGCTACGGGATGCTATTGTCGCCCATCCGGGCGAAAACCGTGCCGTTTCGCTCATACTGTCACGCAAACGTTCCTTCCATCTCCCTGCCGGAGGATGTGGCGTGCAGCACCGCCATCACGTGCCTGAGCTCCTCGCACCGGCGGGCGGCCGGCAGGCCCTCGCGGCTGCTGTCGCCTCGGGTGCCGACGCGGTCTACCTGGGTGTCGACCGTCTGAACGCACGGCGAAGCGCCGAGAACTTCACCCTTGATACGCTGTCTGAGGCGTGTCGGTTCGCACATCTTCGCGGCGTTCGGGTCTATCTCACGGTGAACGTCATCGTCCTGCCCGACGAAGTCAGCGATGCGCTCGAGTTGGTGGCGCAGGCGTGGGCGGCGGGGGTCGACGCCGTCATCGTCCAGGACATCGGCCTCATCCGCCTCATAGCCACCACGATGCCTGAGGTGCGGATCCACGCATCCACGCAGCTCAACGCCCACTCGACATCGACGGTGCTCGCCTTGGCGGAGATGGGCGTGGCGCGTGTGACGCTGGCGCGTGAGGTCAGCATCGACGAGATGGGCCGCATGGCGGCCGCGGCATCCGAGGCGGGCATCGAGCTTGAGTCGTTCGTGCACGGCGCCCTGTGCGTGTGCCACTCCGGGCAGTGCCTGATGTCCTCGGTCATCGGGGGCAGGTCTGCGAACCGCGGGATGTGCGCACAGCCGTGCCGCTTGGCCTATGAGCTCGTCGATGAGGCTGGATCGGCGGCCCGCACCCCCGGCGCACACCTCCTGTCTCCGAAGGACCTCTGCGGCATCGGCGTGCTGCCCGGGCTGGTGAGCACAGGCGTCTCGTCCCTCAAGATCGAGGGGCGCATGAAGTCGCCCGAGTACGTCGCCCTCGTGACAGGCACGTACCGCGCGGCGCTCGACCGTGCGCTCGCCGACCCGGACTCGTTTCAGGTGCGCGAGGGCGAGATGTCGGTCCTTTCCGAGGCGTTCAGTCGCGGTTTCACCGAGGCGTACCTCATCGGCGAGCGCGGCAACGCGATGATGAGCTACACCCGGCCGAACAACCGCGGCGTGCCGGTCGGTCGCATCGTCTCCGTCGAGGGGGCAACGGCGGTCATCGCGCTCGATACCGCGCTGCAACGCGAGGACACCATCGAGGTGTGGACCGGGCGCGGCCGTTTCGCGCAGCGTGCAGAGGGCCTTGCGCTCGAGGGCTCGCCGGTCGAGTCGGCGCCCGCCGGCAGCCGGGTCACCATCGCCCTGAGTGAGGCCGCCGCTGCGGGGGACCGGGTCTTCCGTGTGCGCAACGCCGCACTGTGCGAGGCCGCCGCGCGAGCGCTCGATGAGGACGCAGCGCGCCTGCCGGTCGACATCGCCGTCGAGCTCGAGCTCGACCGGCCCGTTAGTGTGCGACTCACCGACGCTCGCGGTCACGAGGGGAGCGCGGAGGGCTCACTCGTCGAGCGCGCACGCACGAAGCCGGTCAGCGTTCCCGAGGTCATCGAGCATGTCGGTCGCCTTGGCGGTACGCCGTTTCGTGCCGAGGGGTTCGATGTGGCGTTGTCGCCCGGCGTCGGAATAGGCTTCTCGGAACTGCACCGCGTCCGGCGGGCGGCGGTCGAGGCGCTCGCGGAGTCGATCCTGGCTCCGTGGGCGGGCCGCGTGGAGCCTCGCGTGTCCGTGCCCGGGCCGTCTCGTCCTGCCGAGCACGCAGGAGCCGTCGCGCTCGTGGCATCGGTGCGCGACGCCGAGTGCGCGAGGGCCGCGTTGTCCGCCGGCGCTGACCGCGTCCACGTCGCGGAGCCGTTCCCAGGGGCGGTCAGCGACGGCCTCGTCGCGGAGTTGCCGCGGATCTGCCATGACCGCGAGGAGGCGGCCGCTTTGCGCCGTGCGCGGGAGACAGGCGCTGCGGTGGTGGCCACCTTGGGTCAGCTGAGGTCGCTTACTGGCGAGGAAGTCCGGCTCGAATCGCACTGGTCGCTCAACGCCTCCAACCCGCACTCCGTGAGCGCGCTCGCGGGACTCGGGGTCGACCTGGCGTGGCTCTCTCCCGAGCTGTCCGCTTCCCAGATCGCCGAGGTCGCCACGTCCGCTTCCTGCCCCGTGGGAATCGCCGTGTTCGGTCGGCAGGAGGTCATGGTGACCGAGCACTGCGTGCTGATGGCCCTCGGCGCGTGCGACCGGTCCTGCGCAACGTGTGAGCGGCGACGAGGTGGCTGGTCGCTGCGTGACCGAAAAGGATTCGAGTTCCCGGTGCGCGTGGACGCGGCGGGGCGCACGCACGTGTACAACGCCGTCCCGCTCGACCTGACCCACGCGATCGAACAGGTCATCGCGACGGGCGTCGCGGCGGTCAGGGTGGACGCGGCGACCGAATCGGCGGCGGGCGTCGAAGCAGCGGTGAGGGCCGTGCGCGCCGCCCTCGACCGCCCGCGTGCGACCCGAGCCGGCAAGAAGGGGCGCCGCAGCACGGGTCCCGGCGCCACGAGCGGCCACTTCTTCCGGGGTGTGACGTGAGGTGACGCGACCGGTCAGCGGACCGTGATCTGATGCGTCACGGAGGACTGCTCGCCGCCGTCATCGGTGACCCATAACGTGACATCGTACGTGCCGGGCGTCGCCCACGTGTGCGTGACCTTCGCGCCGGAGCCGGTCGAGCCGTCTCCGAACTCCCAGTAGAAGGTCACGATCGAGCCGTCGTCGATCGATGCGGTCCCGTCCAGACGCGCTGGCCTTCCGGCGCGCACGGCGGCCGGCGGGGTGAAGACCGCTTCGGGCGGTGTGTTGGTCGGCGCGCCCGCGCTCACGATGATCGTCACCGGTTTGCCGACCTCTATGACCGTCCCTTTGGCGGGACGCTGCTCGGCCACCACGCCCGCGGCCACCCCCGGGATCGGCTTGTCGGTCACGTTGGCCATGAGGCCGAGCGTCTCCAGAGCATCGAGCGCCGCCTCTTTGGACAACCCGACGAGCTCAGGGACCTCAACGGTCTCAGGTGTCGCGTGGACCGTGCATGATGCGGGGACACTCGATGTGAGGAACAGGGCGCTCGTGCTCTTCGGGCAGTAGGGTGTGGCGGCGTCGCCGGTCTGGGCGCAGATCGTCACCGTCCTGAGCCCGCCGGGACGCTCGAATCGTGTCACGGGACTCTTCTCGAGCGCGGCGGACATGAAGTCGTGCCAGATCTCGGCGGGGAACGAGCCGCCGGTCACGGTCCGGCCGTGGACCGATCGCATCTCGCGTTGGGCGTCCGGGTAGCCCACCCACACCGCACAGGCCAGGTCAGGCGTGTAGCCCACGAACCACGCGTCGCGGTACTGCTGGGTCGTGCCCGTCTTGCCCGCCGCGGGTCGTCCGATGTCAGCCGCCCGGCCGGTGCCTCGCTCGATGACGCCCTTGAGGATGTCGGTGGTGAGGTAGGCGACGGCCGCCGGAATCCGTCCTTCGTGGATCGACCGGCGTCCCTTGAACAGGAACTCACCTTCCGCGTCCTTGACGTTCATGATCCCGTACGGCTCAGCGTGAGTGCCGTTCGTGGCGAGCGTGGCGTAGGCCTCAGCCATCTGAAGCGGCGAGACGCCGTGTTCGAGTCCGCCGAGGGCGATGGCGGGGACAGGCTCGATGTCCTCGTCGATTCCCAGCGCCTTCGCGGTCTTGACGACCTCGTCCGGGCCGACATCCATGATGAGCTGGGCGAAGACGGAGTTCACCGACTTCTCGCACGCCACTCGCAGGCGCATCGGGCCCTTCACGCCGCCGCCCGCACCGGTCACGCTCCACACCCCGGTGCCCACCGGTATCCGGACGGGACCGCTCTCGAAGGTCTGTTCCGGGCTCACGCCTTTGGACAGTGCGGTCGCGAGCACGAACGGTTTGAACGCCGAACCGGGTTGGCGTCGCCCCTGCACGGCGACGTTGAACTGCTGGGTCGCGAAGTCCCGTCCGCCGACCATGGCCAGGACCTCTCCGGTGCCGGGCTTGATCGCGACCAAGGCGGCCGAGGGGTCGTCTTCGCGGTCGAGGTGCTTCGCGATCGCGCGCGTCGCAGCTCGTTGCATCGACAGGTCGAGCGTCGTCTTGACGGTGAGGCCGCCGCGGTAGACCAAGCGTTCGCCGTACTCCTCGACCAGCTGCTCCTTGACCCACTCCACGAAGTAGGGCGCGACCACCGAGCGGGGCTTCAAGCCCACCACCTTGACCGGCTTCGCTCGGGCCGCCTCGTAGGTGGCCTCATCGATGTAGCCCTGGTCTCGCATCTGGCGCAACACGAGGTCCCGTCGTCCCACGGCGTTCTCGGGCTCGAGGTAGGGCGAATAGCGGCCGGGCGACTTGATCACTCCGGCGAGCAGCGCGGACTCCTCCAGCTCGAGGTCGCCGACGTGCTTGCCGAAGTACACGCGGGACGCGGCCTCGACACCGTACGCCCCGTGACCGAAGTAGATCGTGTTCAGGTACCCCTCGAGGATGTCGTCCTTCGAGTACCTGCGCTCCACCTTCTGGGCGAGGATCGCCTCTTGGACCTTACGCCTCACGGTCTTCTCGCTCGTGACGAACGCCTGCTTCACGTACTGCTGCGTGATCGTGGATCCGCCTTGGGCCTTCTCTCCGCGGACGATATCGACGAGAAGCGCCCTGGCGATGCCGATCGGGTCGACCCCCTCGTGTTCGTAGAAGCGTCTGTCCTCCGTCGCGATCACGGCCTGACGCAGGTGCTCGGGAATCGCGGTGAGCTCGACGTCCTTGCGGTCCTCTTCGGCGAAGAGCTTCGCGAGCTGCCTGCCTTTGCGGTCGGTGATGATCGTGGACTGGTCGCGACCACGCGCCTTGGTGATGTCGGGGTCGGGCAGCTGGGACGACATCCACAGGTAGACCGCGACGCCGGTCACGGCGAGCGCCGCTGCCGCGATGGTGAGGAAGAGTCCGATCGCCCGTAGCGCCCGAGCCACTCCGCCGCGGCGCCGGGGCACGTTGTTGCGAGCGCCGCGGGCGGGCTGGCTCGCTGCGGCGGGTCTCCCCGAACGCGCCGGTGGGCGAGCTGCCCTCCGCGGGCGCTTTCTCGGCGCAGGGCTCTCTCGGCGCCCGCCTCGGGTGTTCCTGTCAGCCATCAACGAGCCTTCTCAGATCGGATTCGTGGAGTTGGGACGCGTCCGTCGTGATCGTGGCACACCGACGGACTCAGGCCCTCTGCTAGTATGACACGCGAGTTTCGGGCCACCTCACTGACAGGTGGGCTCTGTGAACGACCCGTCATCTCGCCTGTGGGCGTGATCGAAAGGTGCGACGCGACGTGCTTCCCGTATCCGAACAGCTCCGTATCCTCACGAGCGGCATCGCGGACCTGGTGCCCGAAGCCGATCTTGCCAAGAAGCTTGAGCGGAACAGACCGCTCAGGGTCAAGCTGGGGGTCGACCCCACCGCTCCGGACCTTCATCTGGGCCACGCGGTCCCTCTTCGCAAGCTGCGCCAGTTCCAGGACCTGGGACATACCGTCGTGCTCATCATCGGGGACTTCACCGCGCTGATCGGCGACCCCTCAGGTCGCAACACGACGCGACCGCCTCTCAGCCGTGAGGCGATCGACGCCAACGCGCAGACCTACGTGGACCAGGCGTTCAGGATCCTCGACCCCGAACGCACCGAGCTCAGGCGCAACTCCGACTGGCTTGAGCCGCTCGGGTTCGCCGACATCCTGAGGCTCACGAGCCGCTTCACGGTCGCGCGGACGCTCGAGCGTGACGACTTCCAGAAGCGGTACCGAGAAGGAATCGGCATCTCGTTGCACGAGTTCCTGTATCCGGTTGCCCAGGCGTACGACTCGGTGGCCATCGAGGCGGACGTGGAGCTCGGGGGCACCGACCAGCTGTTCAATCTGCTCGCCGGTCGAGAGCTCATGGAGAAGAGTGGGATGGAGCCGCAGGTCGCGTTGACCTTGCCGCTGCTCGAGGGCACGGACGGCGTCCAGAAGATGAGCAAGAGCTATGGCAACTACATCGGGCTTGCCGATGAGCCGTTCGACATGTTCGGCAAGGTCATGTCGATCCCTGACTCGCTCATGGTCAAGTACTACCGGTTGTGCACTGACATGCCTGTCGATGAGGTGGACGCACTCGAGTCCGGACTCGCGTCGGGCGACGTCCACCCGAACGCCGCGAAGCGCGACCTGGCGCGGCGGATCGTCACGCTCTACCACGGCGCGCGGGCGGCCGCGGCTGCGGAGGACCGGTTCAATGCCGTCTTCGTCAAGCACGAGGTCCCCGATGACGTGCCCGAGGTGCCTGTGCGGCTCGAGGACGATGTGTACCTTCCGGGGCTGCTCGTGGCGCTGGGGCTGGCGCCGTCCTCGGGCGAAGGCCGACGTCTCATCGACGGTGGGGGCGTCAAGGTCGCCGGGGTCACAGTCGAACCGCACGCCTATAATGTCGCGCGCGCACGCGTGGAGGGTCAGATCGTACAGGTCGGCAAGCGTCGTCACGCGCGCCCGGTGGCGCCTGACTGACCCAGGGCGGGCTGGCCGCGTCCGCGAGTCTCGGGGCGGGATCCCGTGATGCACAGCGCGCGAAACTGGGTATGTACGCCATACGTTGAACCTTGCGGGCCGGAATCTGAGGTTGTATACTCACCGTCCGCACCAACCGGAACTCGAAGGAGACCGGAGCGCGTGTTGAAAATGGAGTACCGCTGGGAGGCGAGTCCATAGGTCGGGCAGGCGGCCACTCCTCTAGGGGTGGCAGGTCGGCTCCGCTCGTGCGCCTCTCGGGTCCACCGGGAGGCGTTTTCATCACCCGGCGGACCCACTCAGGGTCGCTGTGGCAGCTTTGCGAAGTTTCTTGCGAACAACGTGTTGACACGGCGACCACGAGCCAGTAGTGTATCTCCTCGCCGTCTGGAACGGGTCGACGGCGTGCGGTGGGTGAAACCGCAGGAAACAGTGGGTGTTCCCGCCGCAGCTTGAACCTTGAAAACCGGATACTGTGAAACAGCCAGAAATGAACCCGTCATTTCGAGAGGGTCAATCAAAAGACCAAACCGAATGACTTCCAAGGTCCAAACCACACCGCCCTCCTTAGCGGTGAAG
>JAJUJM010000025.1 GCA_029265315.1 Actinomycetota bacterium
GACGACCGGGCCCGTGATCTTGGATATCGTTCCGGCAATCATCTAACCCCGCCTCAGTGTGATGTCGAATCCGATCGCGCGGCGGATCAGCCGCGCGAGATACGCCCTGTGGTCCTCGCCGATCGCGAGCTTCTCCCTGATAGGAAGAGAGATCACGAGCGGTCGGTAGATCGTGTCGATACGGCGCTGGGTGCGCTCGTCGATGGCGGCCATCATCTGCTCGTTCACGGCGATGATGCCAGCGTCCTCGTCATCCAGCAGATGATTCAGGCGCTCGCGGACCGCGTCCTGGCTGTCGACCACGACCACGTCGACGCCGGCCAGACGGAAGCCGTCAGCGTTGTCTGAATCGGTGAGGACGATGAGCTTATACAAGGATGAGCTCCCTTTTCAGCCGCTCCGTAGGCACACCCATCGCGATTCCTTTGGCGATGATGCGCAGGTTGGTGACCTCGTTGAGCTTGCTCCATAGGTAGGCGAGAGGAATACCGACGCCCAACGGGTCGGTACCACCCATCGCGATGACCTTTCGTGTGAGATAGTCCTCCAAGGCCCGCTCGAACGTCGCAATGGACTGAGATTCGAGGTAAGCCGTCGCGACCTCCTCGAGCACCGGACCGAAGCGTGTTCCACGTAGGCCGTCGAGGATCTCGTCCACGTCCGATAGCGCGGCAAGCTTGCCATAGGTCTCAACGGTCAGATCGACGCCGCCGGGCAGGAAGTAACGCTGCGCTTGAGACGCATCCAGATTCGCACGCGCGACGCGGAACACCATGAGCAGGTTCTGGATGTCCACCTGTATCCCAAGAATCCTTCGCGCCATCTGGTGATTGCGGTTCCCGTGCGCGAGTTCCTTCTCGGCCCGTTCGGCGAAGTGCCGGTCCAGTGCGAGCTCCATGTCAGACAACTCACCGGTCCGCTGGAACTCCACCAGGCCTTCTCGGAGGGCTGGCGCCTCGGGCAGTCCCCACGTCGTCGCCGTGTTCACCACTGCACGCACATCCGGTTGCCTGACCAGACCGTCGAGATCGGCCTGGCTCAAGGCTCCGACCGGCAACAACCCCTCGGCGATCTCATCATTGGAGAGATGCGCGTTCTTCCCACGGAGGACGGTCTTGATGTTGAAGATGTCCCACCGGCCCAAGATGACCCCGCATATCTCGGCGGCCTCGCCATTCATGAAACCGAACACCTTGCGGTACGTGCGAACCAGGTTGAGCCTGAGCGCCTCGCCCACCTCGGCGGCGGTCCTACCGTGGATCAGCGCCTCCTCGAGGTCGGGTGCGTACTCGGTCTGCATGAGCTCCTGTATCAGCTGATGCAGGTCCGGGAATTCTGCGAACTGCTCCAACCGGTCACGCTTCAACAGGCGCGCGCGCATGCCGCGCAGTCGCGCGTTCGTGTAGCCGTATTCGGTGTATGAGATGCCTGGTTCGGCTGTTCGCGGGGCGGTTGTCGGGCTCATGCGAACAGTATCTCCGCCACGTCGGCCTGGGCTGCGGCCTCGAACTTGTCGAGCCGGTCCTCCAGCGTGTTGCGCCGCAGGACCCTTCCGCGGTCGGTCTGTACGACCACGCCGCCGGCAGTCACGATCTCGGGCCGCACCTCGGCGGTGACCCCGAGCTTGGCGAGCGTGTCCTCCGCCAGACGAACGTCCGCCGGGTCGACCAGCACCTCCGCACCGGATTCCACACCAGTGAGCGCCTCGACGAGCAGGGACTCGAAGAGGCCTGGATAGTCCTGCCGGGCCCTGACCGACTTGAGGGACTCGCGCGCCTCGGCGAACGCAGCGGCTACCGCACCCTCCTTGACCGCAGCGACCCGCTTGCGGGCTTCGAGTCTTGCCGTGTTCAGGGACTGGAGCCCCTTCGCACGCGAGTGACGCTCCGCCTCGGCCACCTGCGTCTCTCTCAGAAGCTCCGCCTCACGGCTCGCCTCTTCGAGGATGGCCTCAGCATGCTCTTTCGCCTCTGCGGTGACTGCCGCTATGTCACGATCGGCTTGTTCCTCCAGTGCCCTGAAGATATCTTCGAGTGCCACGCCTCGGGCTCCTTCCGCACTGTTGCATCATCAGAAACGCGGGCGTGCGAACTAGCCGCTGATGAGGATGGCCGACACGAAGCCCAGCAGCACGATGATCTCAGGGAGCGCCTGGAGCGTGATGATCCAGATGGACACCTCCGGGCGTTCAGCCAACGTGCCGGCGCCTGCGGAACCGATCTTCGCTTGCGCGTAGCCGGCGCCCAACGCAGAAAGCCCCATGGCCAGACCTGCAGCCATGGCCTTGCCGACATCCGTCTGCCACGCAGTGGGCCCTGCAGCCGCCTGCGCCTCTTCGGCGAACGCCATCACGGGCATCAGAACCGACAGCACCAGCGTGCTGCCAAACATCCACTTTGCGAGCCGCTTCTTGATCATGCGCTCTCCTCACCCCCGGTCTTCGTGAACGGACTGTACTGCTGCTTACCGGTCTCATAGAACTTCCCGAAGAACTCGAGGAAGTTGAGACGCAGTGCATGAATGGTGGGACTGAACGCCGCGATGACGAAGTTCAGTCCGTGGAGCAGCAACGCCACGATCGCGGCCACGACGGGCATCTTGCCCATCCCGGCGACGATGGCGTTGACCGCATCGGCGAAGATGGCGCCGGCCAGGCCGACCGCCATGATTCGGATGTAGCTTGCGATGTGGGCGACGGACTCGATGAGTTCGATCGCGCCCATCACCTTGCCGCCACGCAGCGCGAACACGAATCCCGCCAAGGCGACCACCGCGAAGATGACCTGGCCTCCCAAGGCCCACGTGCCCAGCTTGCCGGTCACGATAGGCAGGCTCATCAGGACCGCAGCGGCCAGTCCCAAGAGGAAGGCGAGTATCCCGCCCTTCTCCCACAGATGGTGACGGTTCTTGGTGCGGACCGCGTTGATGACGCCCAGCACGAGACCGAGCAGCACGTGCACGGCGCCGACACCCACCGCGATCAGCATGAACGGGATGACGAGCTGCACTCTGTGGAAGGGCAGTTCCACCCCGCCGATCTCGATCATCCTGACCCAGCCCAGGTAAGGACCGAGCAGGTCGCCGAAGAACTCGGCATAGACGAAACCGAAGGCGATGACCATGGTCGCCGCCGGCCCGAGGATCGAGGTCGCCAGCTGAATCGACTTGTTCTCCTTGAACTTGAACCGCAGCCACAGCACGATGGCGAGCATGATCAGGCCATAGCCGATGTCGCCGACGATCATCCCGAAGAACAGCGGATAGAAGACGAACAGCATCCACGTGGGGTCCAAGGTACCGTAACGCGGGGTTCCGTAGACCCCGAGCAACGTCTGGAAGGGTGCGATGCGCGGGTTGTTCTTGAGCGCCACTGGCGTCTCGGCGTATTCCCGCTCCGAGATCTCACTCTGTTGGACGATCACGTCGTCGCCCCAGCGCTCGTTGATGGCCTTGATCAGATCGCCGACCTCTTTCTGCGGCATCCATCCATTGATGACGAAGGCATACTCGGTACGACCGAACTTCGGAATCGCCTCGATCTCTGCCGAGCGGTCGATCAAGACGTCACGGATCGCCGCCAAGCGCGAAGCCCATGCGTCCGACATCTTCTCGAGTTCGGCCCGAGTGGTCTCGATCTCCTGAGGCAGGGCGAGACGCCTGGCACGGACCTCGTTGTACGCGGTGTCGAAGGGCATCCCCTCGAACTCGTCAGGCAGTCGGATCTGGTTGACGTTCTCCATGGTCAGGAACTTGTGGACCGCGTCCGAGTGCTGGCGGCCGAAGACCACGATGGCCGCAGTGGTATCTTCGTCGACGTCGGTCGAGACCACCTCGTACTGACGCTGGGTGATGCGGTCGAGTTCCTCTTTGAGTGCCTCGAGCGCGCCTTTGTAGCGACGCTCGAACAACAGCGCTACAGAATCGTACTGCCCCGTGGTGACGATCTGGCTCGCCAGCGGCTGGATCTTGTGTAGGATCGGCTCGTAGCGGCCGAGCAGCGCCATCTCGCTCTCAAGCTCAGCGTGACTCGCGGCGAGCGAGGCGGTCCGCTCCTCGACCTCTGCGATCACCTGATTGACCTCGCGTGCCAGCTCCTCCGGCGTCAGCGCATACAGCCTGTCGTACTCGGCCTTGTTGGCCACGTGCGGCTTCGTCGCCCCCCTGTCGAGCGCCTTGAGGATCGAGCGGACCCGGATGAGCAGGTCCTCCATCTGCTCGCGCTCCCTGAGCGTGTCCGCCTTGAGCTCCATGCGGCTGAGGGGGACGTCGCCACGGTTGATCTTGTTGGAGAGGTCCTCGATGTGGAGACGACCCTGCTCGTGGATCAGGCTCAACACGTCAGAGAACAGACCGCGCGGGCCGATGATCTCGACCTTGGCCATCGGGACAAGCATGCCGCACCCCC
>JAJUJM010000007.1 GCA_029265315.1 Actinomycetota bacterium
ACCGCGTGCTCGGCGAACGCCTTGTGCTTGATGGCGGTGGCGGGCCGCTGCTTCATCTCGTCGTGACACGGCGTGCAGTTCTCGCGGGTGAGCTCGGCGCGCCTGACCTTGTCGTGGTGGCACGACTGGCAGGAGTTGCGGTCGGTGTGGCACACGTTGCAGTCCTCGCGGGTCACGCCGGGTTCGGGCGAATGGTCCTCGATCCAGCCCACGGGGTGCGGCATGACCGTCTTGTGGCAGCGCCTGCACGAGGGGTCGTCGTGGCAGCTTCCACACGCGCCCTTGCCGTCGAGGAAGAGCGGGCCGTGGCGCTTCATCCACGTGGCCTTCTTGTGGTCGGCCGGGATGACGGGGCGTCCCGGGGCGTTCGCGCTCACCTTCTCGCCCCGGTGGCACCCCACGCAGAAGGCCGAGGCGTGGCACATCGCGCAGTAGGCGGGGTCGCGCTCGGCGCGCTCGGCGTGCGTGCCGCGGATGAAGCGCATCGTGTGGTCGGCAGGCATGAGGTCGAACTCGCCCGGATGGCACGCGTCACACCTGTCGGTGGCGACCTGGCCTTTCGAGTTGTGATTGAGGCCATGGCAGCGGTAGCAGCCCATCATGTCGGGGCGCTCGATGCCGTCCTCGGTGTGGCTGAAGCGGGTGTGGCACGCCTCGCAGCGGTAGTTCCTCACGATGTGGGTGGCGTGCGCGAAGATGAGGCGGCCGGGCACGAGGTCGTCGATGTCTCTGTGGCAGTAGACGCACTGAGACATCGAGACGCGGCCCTTGGGGCGGATGGTGACACTCGGGCCTTTCGGACGCGGGGTGACGACCGGGTGGTAGACGGGCGGCATCCCGGGCACGTCGGGCGCGGCCTTCTCGTGGCACGCGTCGCAGTCGGGGCCCGCGTCGTGACACATCATGCAGGGGTTCACGCCGGCCTCGCGGGAGACTCGGGCGTGCGGCGCCTTGGCCCAGTCGCGCGTGTGGCTTTCCGGCCGCAAGCGGAAGGAGGGCGTGTGGCAGTCCTCGCAGCGGCTCGTGGCGAGCTCGCCCATCTCGCCGTGGTTGACGCCGTGACAGGCGAAGCAGACCTCCATCGGCACGCGCTCGGTGGCGTTGTCGCCGCGGTGCGGCATGCGCGAGTGGCACGCGTCGCAACTCACGAGCAGGTGGTTTCCGTGAGAGAAGATCAGGCCGGGGACGTCGACGGCGCCCAGGTCGAGGTGGCACGGGGCGCACTGCGTCTTGTCGATGGGGGCGGCGGTGTCGATGACGGGGCCGGCAGGGTCAGTCGCCTCCTCGCCCATGGCGGACGAAGCGACGGTGAATAGAAGGGCGGTTGCGACGAGAGCCGCAACCACCCCCCCTGTGAGCGCCGAGATGTAAGTGCGGGCCCTCACGTCCGGTCCGCACTCCTCCTTCGCCACCTCGTCATCTGCCGGTGATGCGTGCGATCAGACTGAGCAGCGGGTTCTGCTCCTGCTCCTTGACCTTCTCATGGATGAGGGCCGCGGCTTCGACACCGAACTTCTCGCTCGTGCCGCTGTGACAGCCCTCTTGACCACAGGTGGTGTCGATGTTCTCCGCAGCGACCATCGAGTCCTTGTCGGAGCTTGGCTGTATGTCGTGCGACCCGTGGCAGTCCCAGCACGCGGGAGCGGTCAGGTTACCGGCCTTGTACGCCTTGCCGTGATAGTAGTCGTCGTACGTGTCGTACTCGTCGCCGTGCTGCTTGCAGCGGGCGCAGACGCGGTACGCGGACAGGTGCATGCGCTGGCGGGCCGGCTCGGTGTCGAGCCGGTAGATGTAGTGGCCACCGTGGCACGACGCGCACGTGGCTGAATCGTAGTTGCCCTTCTGGAGAGCCTCAGCATGAGTCGAACGCTCGTACGCCTCGACCGTCTCCTTCCATTTGCCTTCCTCAGCCGTGCGGTGGCACTCCTTGCAGGCGTTGCCCGCGTTCACGGTCCAGATGGGGCTCGCGGCGGGCGCGTCGTCGTAGCGGTAGTCCGGATGACAGTCCTGGCACGACAGGTCCTGGTGCGCGCTGTCCGTGAGGCCAGCGATCGCGAAGGACTTCAGGCCCTCAGCTGACTGCTTGGTGAGCGCAGCGTTCCCGTGGCAGGCCAAGCAACCGTCGCCTGCGTCGAAGTCCCACTTGACGGGGGCCCACTCGATGCCCAGACGGTCATGGCAGTCCGTGCACGAAGCCGGCTCGTGGCACATGGCGCAACGGGTGTTGAACTCCTTGTTGGCGGGCTCGACGTGAGGAGCACCCTCCCACCCGAACGTGTGGAAGGCGGGCCGCAGACGCTCCCTGGGGGTCACGTGGCAGTCCTCGCACTCACCGGTGGCGATGACGCCCATCGGTCCGTGCCGGACGCCGTGACAGTCGAAGCAGCCCTTCATCGTGGGGCGCTCGATCTTCGCGTCGGCTCGATGCGGGAAGCGCGGATGGCACGCTGAACACGCCACGAGCTGGTGGTAACCGTGGGCGAAGATGATCGACGAGGAGTAGTTGCTCGTCTTGGAGATGTTGCCGTGGCAGGTCTTGGTGCAGGCGTCCTTGTAGACCGGCGTGTCCTGCAGCTGCAAGAAGAGCTGCTCGAACGTGGCGTCGCCCGCTGCCTCGGGGTCCACAGCGGCAAACGCCGTGGTCGCTCCGAAAGCCGAGGCGAACGCGGCGACGGCGATCACGGTCGCGATCAGTCGCCTCGAACGCAGTGCGAACATGGAACCCATAAGAGCCCTACCCCTTCTCCCCGTGAGAATCCCTGACGAACGCCGCACGCTCTCGCCCTGACCCTTACAGAAGCGAACGCAGCGTCTCGACCGCTCGACCTATCGTGTCGCGTGTGAGCGAGAACACCGGGTTCGCGTCACGAAGCGCATCGTGGCCATGGACGAGCTCCGCGTACTCCAAGAACTGTTCGTCAACGTTGTCATGACATCCTGCCTGCCCGCACGTCTCGGCCAGACGTGAGGGGTGCACCGGGGAGCGCCGGTCGTCCACAGCGAGGATCTCGTGGTAGCCGTGGCAGTCCCAGCACGACGGTGCGTCGAGCGACCCTCGCCGGTAGGCCGCTCCGTGGTAGTAGTCCGAGTAGCTCGCGGCCGCCTCGATGTGGCACGTGCCGCACATGTCATAGCCGGTCAGGTGCTGTGCGGTCATCGCAGGGGTGTCATCCATCGAAGGAATCACGTGACCGCCGTGGCAGTCGCCGCACAGCGGCACATTGGCGGGCTTTCCGGCGGCGACACGCGCCTTGACGGTCTCGTCCGGCGTCTGACCGGGCTTGCCCGCCGGAGAGTGCATCCCGTTGGCATACGCCGAGAACGCGTCCTTATGACAGTTCTTGCAGGCGAGCTTGGCCGCGGCAGCCCAATCGTCCCCGCCCTCTATCTGCTTGTGAGGAGAGGTGTAGGCGAAGTCGAGATGACACCCGGTGCACGGTGTGCCCTCGGCGTGCGCGGACTTCTGCAGTTGCGCCACATCGACGTAGATCGAGGACGTGGTCTCGACGCCGATCTTGGCCAGGTTGGGGTCACCGTGGCACACCAGGCAGCCGGACTTGCCTGCGGTGGGCAGCGTGAAGTCGAGGTCATACGTCCGGGTCGCTGCGGCGGAGGCCGTCGCGGCTGCGGAGACAGGCTTCGGCAACGGCTTGGGTGCGGCCGTGGCGGTGGTCGCGGCCTCGGCGGCACCAGCTTGGGCGGTCGGAGCGCTCGGCGCCGCGGCCAGACCCAACGTGACCGCCGGGACCGCCACCACGACCACGGCGACGATGGCCGCGACTATGCCTTCATGGAGGCGCACCACCCTGACGTCTCCTCCTACGCGTGTTCCGCTGATGCGTACGCGGTCGCCGGTTCGTGCGCATGCCCGTCATCGTGGCCGTGACCGTGGTCATCACCATGATGCTTCTCAGCACTGCGCTTGTCGAACATCCCTAGACCGAAGAAGTCCAGGAACGCCGGGAAGTCCTCTGTCACGGACAGGTAGACGTGGACCGTCGTGAGGATGATGAACAGCCAGTTGATGATGTAGTGGATGGTGCGCACCAGCCAGATGCCGGTCGCGCCGATCAGCCCCGCGAAGACCTGCTGCAGGCTCGTATCGATGATCGGGAACTGCAGACGCCACAGCATGAAGCCGGTGATCGCCTGGATGATGAGCAGCGGCACGAACAGCGTGTAGGTGCCCTTCTGCATGACGTTGTACTTGCCGAGATGCGGCTTCGAGGGCTTCACGAAGATGTAGTAGAGGATGACCTTGGGAGCCGTGACGATGTCCTGCTTGGTGATGGCGAACTCGCGGTAGTCGCGCTGGCGGGACGCGAACGCGTACCAGAGACGCCACACCAGGTTCACCGTCACGATGATCATCGCCACGTAGTGCAACCACTGCATCGTCTCACGCGAGATCGGGTTGAAGCGGATGAACAGCCCCGTCCCGCCGAGGACGAACATGCAGGCGACGTGAGTGAAGTGCAGGAACTTGGGCAGTGCGGGCGGATGGCTGTCGTGGTGCGGCCACGCCCATTCCTTGCCGAAGCGGCGCTTGGCGCGCCCGGTGAGGATGTTGCCGAGAAAGTGGCCCATCAGCGCGAGCACGATCACCGGATACAGTGTCGTGAAGATCGCATCCAGCCACACGTTGAGTTGCGTCAGCCCCACGACTGACCCCCTAATCCCTTTGTCGGCCCGACATCACAGAACCGCTCGCTCCCGGACACGGCGACGCCGAATCCCGACGGTGCTGTCCGGACACCGCGGCATGCGGGAGCTTGTAACAGCAGTTACGTGCAGGATAGGTGTGTTCGGCGGTGCTCGTCAACGCGCTCCCGGCCTCACACGTCGAGAATGGTCGCGCGGCGGACGACTTCGATGCCGGCGCGGTCCAGGTAGGTCGCCGCGCGGTCACCGTCCTCGGGTGGGACCCTCAAGGCTATGCCGCAGTTCGCAGACAGGTCGGGCGGCGCGGGGACGGGGACCACCTCGAACCCGAGGTCGCCGAGCAGCGCCTCCGCATCGAGCGCGTCGTGCGTCGTGGCGAACGCGAACACAGCGAACTCGCGTGGAGCGGGCAGGCTCACGCCAGCTCCTCGCCCAGCTCCGCAAGCGCCTCGAGAGCGGCGTCGACGTCGGCCTCCGTGTTCCCATAGCCCAAACCGAACCGCAACGCCCCGGTCTGAAGCGTGCCGAGCGTGCGGTGCGCCCACGGAGCGCAGTGAAGGCCCGCACGAGTGGCGATCCCGTACCTTCGGTCAAGCGCGAAAGCGAGCCGGTCGGTAGCCACGCGCTCGTGGGTGAGGGCGATGATGGGCACCCTTGGAACACCAAGGTCAGGCCCCAGGACCCGGAAGCCCGGCAGAGACAGGACGCCCTCGTGGAAGCGCCGGACGAGCGCCGCCTCGTGGGCACGGAGCGCCTCGCCGTTGTCGCGAAGCCAGGTCACGGCGGCGTGCAGCCCCAGGATGCCGGGCGTGTTCGGCGTGCCGGCCTCATAGCGGTCGGGCCGTACGGCAGGCTGCAACGGCTCCTCGCTCGCTCCGCTGCCGGAACCGCCGGTGACCAGTTCGTCAGGTTGGCAGGCGGGCGAGAGGTACAGAAGTCCGATGCCCTGTGGACCCAGCAGGCCCTTGTGCCCGGAGCACGCCCACGCATCGACCCCAAGGGTCTTGATGTCGACCGGCAGGTGGCCCCCGGCTTGAGCGCCGTCCACGAGCGCGAGAGCTCCGTGAGCGTGCGCGACGTCCGCGAGGTCAGCGACGGGCTGGATCGCACCCGTCACATTGCCGGCGTGCTGGCACACCACCGCCTTGGTGGTCTGTGAGCGCATCGCGTCCTCGACGGCGTCAACGTCTATGACACCGGCCTCGTCAGCTTCGACGACCACGACCTCGACACCGGCCGCGGCAAGCGCGTTCAACGGGCGTGCGACGGCGTTGTGCTCCATCGAGCAGGCCACGACACGATCGCCGGGTCTCATGAGGCCCCTGAGAACGAGGTTCATCGCCTGAGTGCAACCCGGCTGGAAGGTGAGGTCTCGCGCATCGGGAACGCCGAGGAATGCAGCCACGTCGGTACGCGCCCGGTGGATGGCCCGGCTCGTATCGACGGCCATGCGGTAGGCGCCCCTGCCGGGGTTGCCGCCCAGCTCGGTCACGGCACGTGTCATGGCCTCGGCCACGCCCGGTGGCTTGGGCCAGGACGTGGCGCCGTGGTCCAGGTAGATCGTAGTGGTTGCTGCGCCGTTCGCTGACATCACGCTACGCGTGCCCGCCGCCGGCCATCATGTCCGCCGCGTGCTCGAGCTGGTCGGCCACGAACCCGAACGCCTCACGGGCCGCCTTCTCTGAACCGGGCAGGTTGACTATGAGCGTGGTCCCGCGCTGCGCCGCGATCGCGCGTGACAGCATCGCGCGCTTCGTGATGCGCAGCGATTCGGCGCGGATGTGCTCGGCGACTCCGGGCACCTCACGGTCGGCGACGTCCCGAGTGGCCTCGGGTGTGATGTCGCGAGGCCCCAGCCCAGTACCACCGCACGTCAGGACGATGTCCGCGTCCTCACGGTCGGCCATCTCCATGAGCGACGCGGCGACGCATTCACGGTCGTCGGGACACACGTGGTAGCTCACCACCAGCCAGCCCCGCTGCTCGACCAGTTCGATGAGGGCCCTGCCGGCGGTGTCTTCGGCCTCACCACGGGAACGCGAGTCCGAGGCGGTGAGGATACCGACTCTGAGTTCAGACACCTACTCCCCCGTTCGCCTTGGCGACCTTGTTGCACTCGTTGGCCGCGCGTACCTGCTCGGATGCCGCGATCGAGTCCTCAGGCGAGCGGTCACACGTACCGTCCCCGAGCTCCACCACTTCGATGGGGTCACCCGCCACGACCTCGCCGGGGACGCGCACCACCGCGAAGATCCCCTCACGCGGCATGACGCAGTCCCCCGCCTGGTAGTAGATGGCGCACTTGTTGTGGCACACCTTCCCCACCTGGCTCACCTCAAGGATGACCTCATCGCCAACCTTGAGGATGGAGCCCACAGGAAGCGTCATCACGTCGAGGCCCTGTGTGGTGATGTTCTCGGCGAAATCGCCCGGCCCCACATCGAGGCCCTTGGCGACCATCTCCTCGATGGACTCGAGCGCCAAGAGCGAGACCTGGCGGTGCCAGTCCCCAGCGTGCGCGTCTCCTTCGAACCCTCTGTCGAGCACGAGTGTCCCCCTGTCGAAGCGCTGCTTTCGCACCGTCTTTCGCTCGGACAGGTTGATCGAGACCACGGTGCCCACTGTGCCCGGGGCGTTTTGAAGCGTCATGCGCTCACGCCTCCTCACGTGTCCAAGTGCCTGACCTGCCGCCCTCTTTGAGCTCGAGCCGGATATCGGAGATGACCATCCCGCGGTCGACGGCCTTGCACATATCGTAGACGGTGAGGGCGGCGACTGAGACGGCGGTGAGCGCCTCCATCTCCACACCGGTCACTCCGTCGGTCTCGACAGTCGCCGTGATCGCGACACCGTGGCGCCCGACGTGGGACGCCTCCAACTCGACCGCCACGTGTGTGAGTGCGAGCGGGTGGCACAGCGGCACGAGCTCGCTCGTACGCTTGGCCGCCATGATGCCCGCCACACGGGCGACAGCGAGCACATCGCCTTTCGCGGCACGTCCCTCGGCGATCAGCTTGACGGTGTCGTGCGCCATCGACACGAAGCCGGTCGCGATGGCCCTTCGATGGGTGACGGCCTTGTCGGCCACGTCGACCATGTGGGCGTGGCCGTGCTCGTCGAGGTGTGTCAACCGCGCTTCCTCGGTCATGCTCACCCTCCGATCTGGGACATACCGCGCTCGGTCCCGACGCGCGACTCGTGACTCTCAGGCTTCTCCGCGAGCGTCGAGCGGATCACGTGGCGCACCGCGTCGGCGTCACCCGTACGGAGCGCTTGGCGCACGTCGAGTTCGTGGTCCGAGAACAGGCACGGCCGCAGCCGTCCGTCCGCCGTCAGTCGCAACCGGTTGCACTCACCACAGAAGTGGTGCGACAGCGGCGAGATGACGCCGAGTGTGCCGGCCGCTCCACCGAACCGATAGTACCGCGCCGGGCCCCAGCCGCCAGGGGCGCTTTCACGTTCGAGCGGCTCGAGGGCGCCCAAGCCCATCCTTGCGCCCTCACGGGCGAGCACATCAAGCACCTCATCGCTGGGCACCGAGTCCTCGCGGGTCCAGCCCTCGACACCCTCAGCGTGACAGCCGCTGCCCTCCTCGGCCTCTCCCACGGGCATGTACTCGATGAACCGCACGTGAAGCGGCCTGTCGATCGTGAGGCGTGCGAAACCCGCCAGGTCCTGCTCGAGTGAACGCACCACGACCACGTTGAGCTTCACCGGGTCGAATCCCGCTTCGAGGGCGGAGTCGATTCCTGCGAGCACGTCGGCGAGCCGGCCGCCACGGGTGATCCGTGCGAACACCTCCGGGTCCAGCGAATCGAGGCTTATGTTCACGCGGCGCAAGCCCGCGGCGTACAGGTCGGCAGCGAAGCGCGGCAGGAGCGTCCCGTTGGTGGTCATGGCCACCGACTCGATGCCCGGCACCGCGATGAGCTCGCGCACGAAGCCCACGACACCCTCGCGGACGAGCGGCTCGCCTCCGGTCAGGCGGATCTTGCTGATGCCGTACTCGACCGCGATTCGCGCGAATCGCACGATCTCCTCGTAGGTCAGGATCTCATCGTGCGGTTTGAACGAGATGCCTTCGACCGGCATGCAGTAGCGACACCGCAGGTTGCACCTGTCGGTGAGCGAGATCCTCAGGTAGTCGATGCGGCGTCCGTGCGCGTCAGTCGCCATGGCCAGACCCATGCGTGCCGCTGGCGAGGAAGCGCGATTGGATGAGGTCGGCGACGAGTACGGCATCGTCGAGCCCGAACACCGGCGCGTCACCGCAGGAAGCGTGAGGGTTGTCGGTGACGATCGCGAGCGCCTCGCCCGCCGCGCACACGAGTTCCTCCGAGCGCGCGAGCCGCGACACCTCGATACGATGGGCCCCCTCACGCTTGTAGCCCTCGGTGATGAGGATGTCAGCGCCGGAATCGGCCGCGACACGGGCGAGCTCGGGAAGCGTGAGCTCGCGCTCGACTTCGCTCACCACGCTGAACTTATGAGGGCTTGAGACCATGGTCGTCACCGCGCCCGCGCGAGCATGGCGCCACGAGTCCTTGCCCGGCGTGTCGATATCGTAGTCGTGGACGTGGTGTTTGACCGTGGCGACCCGCACCCCGCGCGACGTGAGTTCACGGATCAGCTTCTCGAGGAAGGTCGTCTTGCCGGAGTCGCCCTTCCCCACGATCGATACCACGGGCACCGCGCTCGGTGCGTCGTGCATGCGGATGCCTTCCTTACCCTAGAAACAGCCCAGGTCGCAGTTGTGCACGCGGATGCCCTGCAGGTCGGCGGCGGCCCCTGCGACTTTGTATGGCACTCCCTTTTCCTCGGCGTACTTGCGAAGGACCGGACAGGTGATCCTGCCGTCGACGGCTTTGGCCGCCACCTCGGCCTTCATCTCTTCGGTCACCTGCTCGACCCAGCGCGGGTCGAGCTCTTTGGGCCCTTTGTCACCACTCATGGCGTACCCTCCTCGATGTCGAGTCTCATGCACGCGACCGGCGTGCCAGCTTCGAAGAATCCCTCGCCTTCAGGCAGGACCACGAGACAGTTGCCACGGTGCGCGGCAGTGAGCAACGCTGAGGACTGAGAGCCCGACAGCGTGGCGATGTACTCGCCGCCCGGTCCGCTCTCAACGCGTCCTCGCAGGTAGTAACGGCGGTCCTGCTTCTTCTTCACATCGTGCCCAAGCACCGCCTTGGTCATCGGACGATCCAGATGCTTGAATCCCTGCATCAGGCGCAGAGCGGGACGGACGAAGATCTCGAAACCGACATAGGTCGACGTGGGATTGCCCGGCAACCCGAAGAACGGCACGCCTCGGATCGAGCCGAGCGTCTGGGGGTTGCCGGGGCGCATCATCACCTTGCAGAACGTGAGCTCGCCCAGCTCCTCGAGCACCGGTTTCACGTAGTCGAAGTCGCCCACGGACACGCCGCCGCTCGTGACGATGAAGTCGCACTCGTCGGCCGCCCGCTCGAATGCCGTCCGCGTCGCGGCGATCTCGTCGGGCACGATGGGGTAACGGACCGGCACGCCGCCCGCCGCGATCACCTGGGCTGCTATCGAGTAGCTGTTGGAGTTGCGGATCTTGCCGGGTCCCGGGGCCTGGTCCACTTCGACGAGCTCCGAACCGGTCGAGATGATCGCCACGCGCGGTCTGCGGTGGACCGCGACCGACGCGTTGCCGGTCGCCGCCAGAAGCCCTATCGCCGCGGGGCCGAGCACGTCGCCGGCGCCGATGACGACATCGCCGGCCCGCACCTCCTCGCCGCGGCGACGCACGTGCTCGCCCACGATGGGCGCCCGCAGGAACGCTACCCGTGAGCCGACCGAGCCGTCACCTTCGACCGGCCGCGTATACTCGACCATGACGACGCTGTCCGCACCCGCCGGCATGGCAGCGCCCGTCATGATGCGGGCCGCCTGCGCGGGACCGACCGTGATACCGGCGACGTCATCACCGGCGCCGATGTGGGCGATGACGTCGAGGGTCACCGGCGCATCCTCGCTCGCTCCGGCCACATCCGAGGCACGCACCGCGAACCCGTCCATCGCTGAGTTGTCGAAGGGCGCGACGTCGATGTCGCTTGAAGCGTCCGACGCCAACACCCGACCCAGAGCCTCGAGCAGTGGGACCTCTTCGGAAGGCAGCACGGAGACCCTCTCGAACACGAGTTCCCTGGCCTGCTCGACGGTCATCGTCTCAGGCATCGGACCCTCCTTCGCACTCATCGAGCACCCGCTCGGGGTGCGTGTAGACGGCGAGCCGTCCTCCACGGGCGTAGCCTGCCAGCGTGATGTTCAACGAGTTCGCGACCTCCGCGGCCAGGTCGGTGACCGCGCTGCGCGAGACGACCACGGGGACGCGCGCCTTGGCGGCCTTGACCGCCATCTCGTAGGAGATGCGCCCCGTGGAGATGAGGATGGCGTCTTCCGTCGAGATGCGGTCCAGCCACGCGCGCCCGAGCAGCTTGTCGAGCGCGTTGTGCCTGCCCACGTCCTCGCGCACGTATTCGAGAACCCCGAGACGGGCCAGGCCACACGCGTGCGTCCCGCCCGTGTCACGGTAGGCCTCAGCGGCGCGCGCCATCTCCCCCACCAGCGCGTAGACCTCATCAGCAGTCACCGTGAGGGTCGAGACGACGGGATCGAGACCACGGGTGTGACCCAATGACGCGAAGGTCACCCCCTTGCCGCAGCCACTCGTCATGTATCGCGTCCGGGTCGCGAGGTCATCGGGCACCTCTTCAGAGGTGTGCACCCAGACGAGGCCGCGCTTCGCATCCGTGTCGATGCCGAGCAGCTCGTCGCGGTGCATGAGCAGCCCTTCGGAGATCAGGAAGCCGACCGCGAGCTCCTCAAGGTCGCGGGGTGTGGCCTGCGTCGTCGCGACCTCGATGTCGTTCAGGTGTATGGTGATGGGCCGCTCAGACGGCATGGCGCGGGGCGGCGTGAGCTCGCAGCGCACGCGCACGTCTCCGTGGGCCTTCGACTCGACGGCCTCGCGCGCCTCGGCAAGGTCACCCGGCGTGTTCACATTCACGAGCGAGCGCAGGTCGGGATCGGCCGAGCGGAGGACCTCCAAGGGGACTTCCGCGACGGTGACCTGCGGGAAGATGGCGACCAACCGGCGTCGTCCCGTCTCGAGCACCTCACGGGCGACAGGCGCGCACGTGCTCACGCGGTAGAGCGCGAGCAGCGGCTCGGGGCCCTTCTCTGACACGGGGACGACCACATCCGAGCTGCCGCGGGCATCCCACAGAGCGCGGATGACCCGCGGCTCAAGGTGTGGCATGTCGGCGGCGACGGCGAGCACCCAGTCGGTCTCGGCGACATCCATCGCCGTGAGAAGACCGCCCAGCGGACCCTGGTACGCCACCTCGTCCCGGACCACGCGTGTGCCCGCGGGAAGCCCCGCTTCCTCCATCGCCTCGGGACGATTCGTGACCACGATGGTCGACTCACACACCTCGCCGACCGCATCGCACACGCGGGCGACGAGCGTGCGACCTTCGAAAGGCAGCAGCGTCTTGTCGACGCCCATTCGCATGCTGCGACCGCCGGCGAGCACGGCCGCGGTGACGGGAAGCCGATTGGTGTCGCCCGATGTCACGCGACGCCCCTCACGACGGACCGAGCGCTGCGACGAGGTGCTCATGGAACGCCGCTGCCGCGCGCGTGGGTGTGCGCTTGGGCAAGACGACGAAGAACGGTCGCGTCGCCGGAAGGCCGATCGCGTCGACCTCGCGCACCGTGCCCAGTTCGAGCGCTTTGGCCGCGACGTAGCGGCTCACGATCGAGATGCCCAGACCGCCTTCGACGGCCGACACGATCGCCTCACCGGTACCCAGCTCCACGGTCACACGCAGTTCGTCGGGGTCGAGTCCGTGATCGGCTGCGAGCCGTTCGGCCACCTGCCGCGTGCCCGAACCCGACTCGCGCAGCACCCAGCGCTCGTCCGCAAGCTCCGCGAGCGGTACGTCCCTACGGGACGCCAGCGGGCTTGACGGCGGACAGATCAGCACGAGCTCGTCGACGCCCGCCTGCTCGAACTGGACGCGGGCGCCCCGGACCGTCGCACCGGTGACACCGAGGTCCGCGTGACCGGTCTCCACGGCCTCGATGACCTCGGCCGTGTCGTGCACCGCGACCGTGAGACCGACCTCCGGGTTCTGCTCGACGAAAGCGCCGAGGAGCCGAGGGATCACGTAGACGCCCGGCGTGGTGCTGGCCGCGATCGACAAGCGGCCGGTGACCACACCCGACAGCGCCTCGATCTCCTGGCGCGCCTCGTCGAGCTGCTCGAGCACACGTCGCGCGTGTGGCAGGAAAGCGTTACCTGCTTCGGTCAAGTCAACTCGACGGTACCTTCGGTCGAGCAGCGTCGCCCCCACGGAGCTCTCCAGCGACTGCACCTGCATGGTCACCGCGGGCTGGGACACGCCGAGGGCCCGTGCCGCGTCGGAGAACGACCCATGGTCGACCACCGCGACGAAGGTCTTGAGTTGCTGCACGTTCACGCGCACGCCTCCTCGAAACGTGAACGGAGTCGGGCCAGATCGCCGAACTCCCGCCCGCCGATGATACCCCACCGGACGGGTTCGACCTCGGATGCACGTGTCATGCCGTCGATGAGCACGCCCTCGCCGACCCAACGCTCACCGCTCCCGCCCCCTCGAAACCGCATGGAGCCCAAACCGAAGGGTATACTCATCCAAGTGAGAATGATTCTCACGTAAGCCGAGTCCGGAAACGGCGGTGACCGGTGCGAGTCGACCAAGAGACAGATGCGATCGAACGCCTCGCGTACGCGGGGGGACGCCTCACGCGGGCCCGGCGGCTCATCGCGCGGACCGCTGCACAGCTTCACGGCGCCTTCACCATCGACACCCTCGCCGAACGGGTCCGCGTCACCGATGCCGCTTCGGGGGCCAACGCCACCGTGTACCGCGCGGTCGCCGCGATGGAGCGCGCAGGCTTCCTCACGCGCGTCGGTGAGCGTGGTGGCCACGCCCTGTTCGCGCGCTGCTCGACTCGGGGGCACCACCACCACATCGTGTGCGAGACGTGCGGACGTGTCGCACACGCGGACTGTCCGCTCACACAAGCCATCGAGGCGTCGAACGCCCAGGGTTTCCGCATCACGAGACACGAGGTGACCATGTACGGCCTGTGTCCCGAATGCGCCGCACGAACGGGCTCGTGATATGTCACACCTGCACATCCCAGACGGCGTCCTGCCTGTGTGGCTGTGGGTCGCAGGTTGGGTCGCCACCTTGGCGGCGGTGACCGTCGCCGGGAGAGTCGCCGAGCGAGTTGACGTGCGCAGGCGTGTGCCGCTGCTCGCGGTGGTCTCCGCACTGATGCTCGTCGCCATGTCAAGCGAGATCGTGCCGATCGCGTACCACATCAACCTCACAGTCGTAGGCGGCGTGCTGCTCGGCCCGGCCTTGAGCATCATCGCGTCGTTCATCGTCGAGGTGGTGCTGGCCCTGCTGGGCCACGGCGGCATCACGGTGCTCGGGCTCAACACCTTGATCATCGCCGGTGAGATGGTTCTCGGCTGGGCCCTGTTCCGCGGCCTGGTGAACCTCGCGGGCAGGAGCCGTGTGCGACTGATCGCATTCGTGGCGACGGTGGTGACGCTCGCGGTGACCACGACCGCACTCGTCGGGATCGTCGCGATCGGAGGCTCAGGGGCGACGGCTCGAGAATCGGGTGCACTGGACCCGGCGACGCTCAGGTTCGACAACCCGTTCTCCCGAGGAGTCTTCTCACTCGGACTGTTCTCCGGTGGCGAGGACCATGGCCATGCCGAGCGGGAGCAACATACGGTCGAGGCGGTCGAGGACGAGCAGGGTCCGGATGAGACGGGGCTTTCGGTTGGTCGCTTCGCTGCGGTCATCTACACCTTGGGTCCGATCGGATGGGCGATCGAAGCGCTGCTCACCGCTTGGCTGCTCGGATACGTCGCCCAAGTCCGCCCGGGGCTCATCTGGGGGGGTCATTGGCAACGCTCAGGAGGGCGCATGCCGGGTGACGAGGGCACGGTGAACTGACGTGGACGTAGGGGCCATCGATCGCTCGGCCACGCTCGGCACCGGCCCGCTTCGCTCCGCAGACCCGCGCTCGAAGCTCGTGGCGCTCGCGCTCGTGTTAGGGGCGGTGCTCGTCAGCTGGAACGCGCTGGTGCTCGCCTCCTTCACCATCGCCTTGCTCGCGGCCTCGGTGTGGGGCCGACTGCCGGTGGGTCTGGCCATCAGACTCGCGGCGTACCCGGCCGTCTTCGCGCTCGTGTTCGCGTTCGCGTCGGCACCCGATGCGATGACGGCCTCCGTCATCGTCCTCAAGGCGACCACCGCAGCACTCGGAGCGGTGACCGTGGTGCTGAGCACGCCCTACCCACAGGTGTTCGCGCCCTTGCAACGCATCACGCCAGGCATCGTCGGAGACGCGATGCTCATGACGTACCGCTCGCTGTTCATCCTGCTCGAGAAGTTCTCGAACCTGCTCAGGGCGGCGCGGTTGCGTGCGGGCCTGGCAGGCAAGAACCCCGTCCGTTCAGCTCGCGTGGTCTTCTCGGCCCTGGGGGGACTGATGTTGTACGCGGTCGACCTGGCCCAGCGCGACTACGACATCATGCGCGTCCGCGGATATGAGGGCCGTCTGCGCACGACGCCCGCCGGAAGCACGAACCGTCTTGCCGACGTCACGATACTCGTGGGCAGCCTCGTGATGCTCGCCACGAGCGTCGTGTGGCGCAGCGCGGCAACGACGCTGAATCCGTACTCGTGGCTCGCGCCACTGCCGGCACTGGCCGCACTCGGACTGACCTTTGCCCTGAGAAGAGGATGACGATGGACACCGACACCGTGGGAGCACGCGCGACCTCGCCGGACGACGTCGTCCGGGTGAGCTGCATCCGCCACAGCTATGAAGACGGTACGAGCGTGCACCTGTGCGGACTGGACTTCGTCGCGCGTCGCGGCGAACGCACGGTCCTGCTCGGCCCGAACGGCAGCGGCAAGACCACGATGCTCTACCACGTCCTCGGGCTTCTGCGAAGCCGTGAAGGCTCGGTGCGCGTCTTCGGTAAGGACCCCGCGACTGAATGGGCCTCGATCCGCGGTCGCGTGGGCGTCGTGCTCCAGAACGTGGACGAGCAACTGCTTGCCCCCACGGTCCTCGACGACGTGGCCTTCACGCCACGACAATACGGTCTGGGGGAGCCCGAAGCGCTCGCGCGGGCTCACGCGGCACTCGAGCTTCTGGGCATAGACGACCTCGCCCCTCGCGTCCCCCACAACCTGTCGGGCGGCGAGAAGCGGAAGGTGGCCTTGGCGGGGGCACTGGTCATGGAGCCGGACCTGCTCGTGCTTGACGAACCTTTCGAGGGACTCGACCCGAGGTCGCGCGTGGAGCTCGTGTCGCTCATCAGGACCCAGGCGCGCGAGAAGGGCGTATGCGTGATCATGTCCACGCACGACATCGACAGCGTCCACGAACTCGCGGACTACTGCTACGTGCTGAAACCAGGCGGCGAGATCGCCTTGGAAGGCACCCCCGAGCAGATCTTCGCACACGCGGATGACATCGCGCGCTCGAACATCCGCCCTCCGATCCTCGCCGAGCTCTTCAACCGCCTGCGAGAGATCGACCCCTCAACGCCACAGGCGCAGCTCGACGTGGAGAAGGCGGCTGCCGCATTGGCCGCGTGGGGCCGCGGTCGCTAGCGCAAGCGGACTTTTCGTCGGCGGACCGGATGCCGGGCACCCCCTGAATGCGACCGCTCGCCCGGCCGGTTCGCTACATCGGCCCTCGTTCGACGACGATCTCGCCGAACGTACGGCCCCATTCGCGCGCGGCGACGAGCTCTTCTGCCGAGGGCGCGTACTTGCACGTGAGATCACCAAGCGGCATCTCGAGCCCCATCTCCTCGAACCGGGAGCTGATCTGTCTGGTCGCCCCGCTCGACCATCCATAGCTCCCGAACGCACCGGCGACTTTATCCTTCGGCTTGAGTCCGGCCAGGTACTGCAGGTAGCCGGCAGGCCGGTGCAACATCCCGTGGTGCAGCGTGGGCGAACCGAGCAGCAGCGCACGGGCATCGAGCACGTGCCGCGTCACGTGAGCGTATGGGGTCGAGGCGAGGTCGAACAGCCTGACCTCCACCCCGGCTTGGATCGCCCCGTCAGCGATGTGCCGCGCCAAGACGTCGGTCGAGCCCCACATCGTCCCGTACGCGATCACGAGCTTGTCGTAGGTGTCGCCCGACGTGCACCTCCCGTAGGTCTCAAGCAGCGTGGGGATATCACGCTCGCGCCAGATCACGCCGTGGCTCGGGGCGATCGTCGTGAAGACCCACCCCGATTCCAGAACCTTCTCGATAGCCTTGCTGACCTGTGGTCCGAGCGGCATGAGGATGTTCGCGTAGTACGTGATGAGCTCCTCGACCGCGAAGTCCAAGCCGACCTCGTCAGCGAAGCGCGAGGCCGATGCGATGTGCTGGCCGAACGCGTCATTGGGCATGAGACAGGAGCGTTCGGGACAGTACGTGAACATCGAATCCGGCCAATGGACCATGGGCATCGGCATGAAGCGCAGCGTCAGACCCCCCAAGTCGAGCACATCATCCGGGCCCACCGCGGCAAGCTCCAGGTCGGGACCATGGTACTCGGCCACACCGCGGACTCCGCCGGCACTCGCGACGACTCTGGCGTTAGGACACGCCTGCATGACCAACCGCAGCCCGCCGTTGTGGTCGGGCTCGACATGGTTCACGACGATGTAGTCCACCGCGTCCAACTCGACCACGCTTCGGATCCGTTCGAGCAGCTCGGGGACGAACGGCACCTTGACGGTGTCGACCAGCGCGACCTTGTCCTCGCCTTTCACGAGGTAGGCGTTGTACGTCGAACCTCGCGGGGTCTCGAAGCCATGGAAGTCTCGTAGGTTCCAGTCGATCGCTCCCACCCAGTGGATGGAGTCGGTCACGGGGACGGCCTGCATCGCTCGCCTCCTTGATGTCGTCTCGGCATGCGGTACTTCTACTTACCCGTTGCGCGATTCGTAGGCACCACTGAAGCACCGCCTCGCTCGTCCCGATTACCTGTCACGAGGTTGGTGTCGAATCGGGGGGGCCATGTTCTTCTTCGCGTTTCCTCGCAGGTTCGCACGAAGAGTGCGGATTCCAGTGGTGACCTTCATGCTTGTGGGAGCGATCGTGGCTTGGTTCATCACGACGCCAGGGTTCATGGAGGTGCGTCGCTGGCTGGCCACGGACCTCGTATCCGGCTTCGAAGGTCTCATACACCTCAATGGACTTCTGCTTTCTGTGGGTGTCATCCCACTGGCCGTGAGCGTCTACCTGTTCATGCTTCTGGGGCCGCTCATCGAGGACCAGTTGAAGCCGTGGTTCTACGTGCCGCTGTTGGTAACGGGCGGCGCGATCGGTTGCTACGCGTCCGGCATGAGACTCTCGACGGCGCTCGCGGGTGCCTACGAGCCGCTGGCCGCGTGTCTTTTCGGGATGAGCGCCACACTGGCAGGTTTCACGCTGGTGAGAAATCGCCTCGCCGAACTCGAGGTGGCCTGGTTCAGCTGGATCCTCACGTGGGTCCGCTACGACCACTTCGAGCTTCCGGGGTGGATGAGCGCACCCTTCTACTGGCTCATCGTCGCATCGCTCATTCCGCTCTCAGGACACTTCGCGTTCCCAGGCCCAGACATGGTCGCCGCTGTCGCCGGGTTCGTCTTCGGGGTGGTCATCGCTCTGACGACGCGCCAGTGGGGCGCGGCCGAGAGGGAGGCCGCCGAGGCCAAAGCCTCAGCCTACTACCGGACGGGTCTCGAGAGCCAGGCCGTCCGCCGCATCGAGACGGTCCGCCGGCTTGATTCGGCTGAACGCGCACGCATGGCGCTGACCGCCCTGGCATCGGCCCCATCGGACTTCGCCGCACGTTCCCGGATCGCCCAGGCCGTAGAGGAGCTGCTCGCCGAAGGAAAGGTCCTCGAGGCGGCGAGCACCTGGTCAGCCTCGCAGCGAATCGCCAGCGACGCGGTCACACTCGACACGCAGACCCTGTACTCCATGGGGGTGGAGGCAGCCGCCAACGATGCGCTCGACCCTGCGGCCGACCTCTTCTACGCTGTCTACCGGTCAGCTCCACGCTCTTTGCTCGGCGAGCACGCCCTGTTCCGATTGGCGCACGTCTACCTCAAGCAGGGTCGTGAGACGGATGCGGCCGAAACGTGGCGGGTGTTCATTTCGGAGCACCCCACGAGCGGACTGGTCACGCACGCATCGCCGCGACTGAGCGGCCGCCTCGCAACGGGTGACGCTTCAGGGTGAGGCGCGCGGTAGGCGCTCAGGGGTGCGTCTACCTGTTCGCTGCCCGTGAGACCGTTGGCGCTTCCATCACCCAACGCGCCACAGGGCGAACGCGAGCGAGAGAAAGACGAGCCCCACTCCCATGACCCATGCGAGCAGGCGTCCGTAGCGGTGTCTCATCGTTCACACCAACCCGAACAACTCGTAGCGCACACTACGGGCCGGAACGCCAAGGGCCTCCAAGGACTCGCTCACTGACCGCATCATGGGCTCGGGACCGCAGACGAAGTACTCAGCGTGCGAGAACTCCTCACCGATGTGGCGCTCGAGAAGCTCGCGGGTCACGAAGCCTGACTCGCCCTCCCACCCGTCCGGGGGCCGAGCCGGCACCAGGACGACGCGCAACCGCATGCGCTCCTCGAGCTGTGGCAGCTCGTCGACGAACGTGGCGTCATCGAGTGCGCTCACTCCGTGGATCAACAGGAAGGGGCGTGTGTCCCCCCGGTCAGCAGCGGTCCTGAGCATGCTCATGATGGGTGTGATCCCCACACCGCCGGCGATGAACACGTAGCTGTCCGCTCGATGCCGGTCCGTGGAGAACTGCCCGTACGGCCCGTCGATCCAAGCGCGCTCTCCTATGGACGTATCCCCGATGGTCGACGTGAAGTCGCCCAGTTCCTTGATGGTGAGCTCCACGCTCTCGGTGCGTTCGGCCGATGACGAGATCGAGAACGGGTGCTCTGCCATGGCGAAGGGCGATGCACCCAGATGGAGCCATACGAACTGCCCCGGAGCGAACTCGAAGCGCTCGCCTTCCCGCTTCAGCGTGAGCGTCCACGCGGAGCCGCGCTCGGGTCGCACAGCCGCGACACTCCACGGCCTTCGCCACATCACCGCAGGTTTCACGACGCGGGCCCACAGCAAAGCCACGGTCCAGAGCGCCGGGTACACGACCCACAGCACCCGTTTGGCCGGAGTGCTCACGTAGCGGCCGACCAGTTCCACATGCGCGACGGCGGCAGCGAGCATCACGACCGCCATGAGGCCATGCGTCCTGCGCCACAGTTCGTAGCCGAGCCTCAAGCGCGTGCGGAAGAAGGAGGCCGCAAGCAGCAGGGCGACGAGAACCAGCGCCAGCACCGCGAAGCGGGCTCTCGGAGGCGCGATGAACACGTTGAAGAGCTCGAGCTTCGACGCGTCCTCGACCACGAGCAGGACCGGGTGGGCGGCTACGAGCGCGAATGCCACGATCGATATGATCCGGTGGAAGTAGTAGACCGCGTCGATACCGTAGGGCGCCTTGATGCGGCGAAGACGAGCGGTCAGAACGATTTGAAGGCCAAGGAGGGCGAGGCCGGCGAACCCAAGGGCCACCGAGAACTCGCGCAGGAACGTGCGGGCCGGCGGGAGCGGCGCAACCAGCATGAACAGCACAGGCAGAGCTGCAAGTGCGAGGTAGGCGACGATTCCGGCCGCCCCTCGCACGAGCCATTCACTGTCGGAGAGTCCGCGCTGCTTGTTCGAACGGGTGGGTCGTTCGGTGCCTGTCATCGATCAGCTCGAGCGTTTGATGAAGAAGTCGGCCATCGACAGCAACAGGTCCTTGGCCTTGCTGGGCGGAAGGGCCTCGTCGAGATCGCGCTTCGCAGCCACCACCAGGTCGCGCGCATAGTCATTCGCGTACTCGATCGAGCCGGCTCGGCGCATGATGTCGACCGCTTCCTCCAGAATCTCGGCATCCGTCTCGTGAGAGGACAGGATGGCCAGCAGACGGTCGCGGTCAGGCGAGTGTTGCAGCGCGTGTATCGCCACGAGCGTGCGCTTCCCTTCGGTGACATCGCTGCGAAAGTCCTTGCCGACCGACTCCTTCTTGCCAACCAGATTCAGCACGTCGTCCTGTATCTGGAACGCAAGACCGGCGGCCATGCCGAAGGCGCGCAGCGCCTCGACCTGGACCTCAGAGCCGCCTCCGATGATGGCCCCCACCGCGAGCGGGACCGCTCCTGAGTAGTAGGCGGTCTTGTGGTTGGCCATGAGCAGGTAGTCGTCCACGGTCAGGTCGAAGCGACCGTCCCGCGCCCAGCCGATGTCGAGCGCCTGCCCCTCGATGGTGCGGGTGGTCATGTCGACGAGCTCTCCCAGCACTCTGAGCTTGGTCGCATCGTCGAGCGATGGATCGCCCACCACCGCGCCGGTGACGAGCGACAGGGCGAGGTCACCGGCGTTGATGGCCAGGCCGTCGCCCTCCCGCACGTGCAGGCACGGCTCGCCCCGGCGCGTGAGCGAGGAATCCTCGATGTCGTCATGGATGAGCGCGGCTGTATGGAAGTGCTCGACGGCTGCCGCAGAGGCACGCGCCCTGTCCGGGTCGCCACCGACCGCCTCGCAGGCGAGCAGGCAGATGAGCGGCCTGTGGCGCTTGCCTGCGTTGGCGCTGAACTCCGCGAGCGGACCGTAGAGGTATCGAGCCATGTCCGGGTGGGTGCCGTGGCCGAAGAAGCTGGCGAGGTACTGGTCGATGCGCTTCGCGTTGCGCTTGAGATAGAGCTCGAACCCGGTCATGCCCCTCCGTTCACCATCGGCACGCTCTCCTCCTGCCCGAGCGCGGCTATGGTACCAGAGTCAACGACCACGCCCAGGCGGTCCCACCGCCGTAGACGATGAGGAAGGCGATGTGCTTGCCGATGAGCGCCGGTCGCTTCGTAGGCATCTGTTCGGGAGGGGTCTCGGCTCGCCAGTACGCCAAGCGCAGCGCCCCGGTGATGGTGATGACCACGAGTGCCACCACAAGCAGCCAGAAGATGAGCCCGAGCACCTCGGTCATCGCG
Organism: Actinomycetota bacterium; assembly: GCA_029265315.1. Lineage (GTDB taxonomy): Bacteria > Actinomycetota > Coriobacteriia > Anaerosomatales > PHET01 > JAJUJM01. Next base: position 21,814 of record JAJUJM010000007.1, read on the forward strand.
GCGATGAAGGCCGGGCCCTCCGCCCCTGCGCTCTGGTCAAAGCGTCCGCGCAACACCCACAACACGAGCAGGCACGCGGCCCACAGACCGGTCCCCACGTCGTGCAGCCAGTTGTTCGCCAGTCTGATCCGCGGGTCAGCGAGCATGTGGGCGCCATCCCTTCTCGAGGAAGACTCCATCGGGCGTGAAGCGGCGGCGGAACGTGAGCAGGACCACGAGAGTCGACCCAAGCACGTCTGCGGTCGCCACCATGAGCATGACCACGATCTGGTAGGGCGCCGCCACGAGCGGATCAGCGCCGGCGAGCACCTGGCCGGCCATCATGCCCGGGATGAACACGATGCCCACCGTCGACAAGGTGTTTATGCTGGGGATCATGCCCGCGCGCAACGCGGTGCGGACCGACTCCCGGGCGGCCTCCCACGGACTGGCCCCGAGCGCCGTCAGCGCAAGGATCTCGTTCTCTCGCGCGTCCATGTCAGCGAACGTCCGCTCCAGCGCCAGCGCGACGCCGTTCATCGAGTTGCCGATCACCATGCCCGCGATGGGGATGACGTAGCGCGGCAGGTACCACGGCTCCACGCGGACGATGAGCCCGGTCACGGCGAAGGTGATGACGAGTGCCGGCAGGCCCATCGCGGCCCATGCGCGCACGTACGAGCCGCGCGGGGCGTCGGGCGCTCTTCTCACCACCGTCTGGGCAGCGACCGCGGTCATCACGCCGATGATGGCGAGCACGAGAAGCGGTTGGCGCAGCCGAAAGACCCATCCCAGCACGAGACCGAGCGCCAGCAGCTGCAGGTAGGTCCGCAGCGTGCCGAGCCACAACGCCTTCGTCACCCCGAGCTGCAGAGCGAGCGTGATTCCACCGGTCACGACCATGAAGCCCGTGGCGAGCAGCAGCTGGGGCCAGCCTATCGCGATGACGCCGGCAGGGTCGCTCATGGGCCGGCCTCCGTGAGACGCCCGCCTTGGGTGAGTACGAGCCGTCGCGCGGCGAGCCCGTCGCTCTCGCGGTGCCGGACACGCACGATGGCGGTCCCTGTCGCGGCGATCCTGACGAGCGCCTGAGCGAGCGCGGAGGAACTCTCCGGATCGAGCGCGGCATCGGGTTCGTCGAGCAGCAGCACCCGCGGTCCGGTGAGAACGACGCGCAGCAGTGCCACACGGGCCTGCTGGCCGACGGAGAGCCGTGTCGCGTCCCGGTCGAGCGGCAAGCCGCCCAGACCGACCTCGTCGAGCGCCGACAGCAGGGCCTCCGACCCGGGTTCGGCAACGTCGCGCTCGACTTTCAGGCGCCATGGCAGCACCAGGTTGGTCCTCAGGTCGCCCGGAAGGATCGCCGGTTTCTGCGGCAGGAGCGCCACGAGAGCTCTCCAGCGCTGCGGTGCCAGGGTGTCCGCCCGCTGCCCGTCCACCGCGAGCGAACCGGTCGCGCCCGGCATCAACCGGGCGAGCGTGCGCAAGAGGGTGGTCTTGCCGCTGCCGCTTGGACCCGACACGTCCACGATCTCTCCGGGACCGACATCGAGCGACACACCGTCCAAGACGCGCACGGGTCCCGCATCGCCGGGAAGCGATACGCTCAGGTCGCGTGCTTCGAGACGCGGTGGGGTCGGTGATGTGCTCACAGCGCTATGCTACCCGACCACATGGGACCAGGTGGACGCGGATGCGCGTCCGACGCGACTCCGTCCGGATCGTGCAGCACACCCGATCAGCGTACGGTGAACCCGCGGTACCCACTGAAGCTCGTTATGTGAGCGGCATCCGAAGGGTGGTATGCGTACACACGCCACCTGCCCGTCGCAGGCAACGACAGTGCAGCCCGGTATCGGAAGTCGGAACGGATCACGCCGGTCACGGTCTTACGCGTGACCCAGCCCAGCGTCCCATCGCTCTTGCGCTGCAGACGCTGCGCGGCGATGCGCACCGCAGGCGAACCGACCGCGTGACGAGGAGAGAGCGTGCCGGACACGACGTACGTACGATTGCGGACCGCTGTCGACGGCAGCCCACTCGGCACGCCGACCACAGCCGCCGTCTTGCCGGCTGAGCTCACCGTTCGCGAAACGGACCGGTTGCCACAGCCATCGGTGGCGATGACCGTGATGCTGACCGCCATACGGCTGGCGACTGTGGCGGCGTCAGGCGTCCACGGGTACGTCCACGTGAGCCACCCGTCCGTCGAGTTCGCGGTAAGCCAGGTCTGCGTGTCAGACCACGTGACACCGTTCCAGTACTTGCCGTCAGCACGACGGATCCTCACCTCCACGGCCGCTACGCCCACGCCGGTATCGGTCGCCGTGCCCGACAACGGAACCGGCATCGTCGTCGAGAGTCCGAATCCCCTGGAAGGCGAACTCAGCGTCAAACCCGGATCCACCGGCGCACGTTGACCGGTCCACGTGACTCCCCCGTCCGTGGTGTGCAGCAACACCTCGTTGCCGCCGGCCACGAACCAGTGGGTGTCCGTGAGCATCTCGGCGATGCGCAAGGACGGCAGGTCCGGGAACTCCCGGTAGGTCCAAGTGGCTCCTCCATCGCCGGTGTAGGCCAGCACGCCCGTCAGTGGACCAGTCACCGTCTTCTTCATGTCCCCGGCCACCAGGATCCGGTTCGCATCAAGCGCGTCAGCGGCGCGGACGTTCACCTCCCGAGCGCCCGTCAGCACGGGCAGGTAGAGTGCGTTCCACGTAGCGCCGCCGTCTGAGGTGCGCAGGTACTGCCTGTTCTCGCCGAACGCGTAGATCGTGCCCACGGCGGGAGCCACGAGCGATGTCATCATGCGCTGCGGAGAGTGCTTGGGAAGACCGGGCTGTGGAGTCCAGGCGCCTCCGGCGTTCGTGCTCTTCAGTACCAAGCGCTGCTTGTAGGTGAGGCTCGAACCACCGCGCTGCCATTCGTTTCCGAGCGCCCAGACGGTCGTGCCCGACGGGTCGTTGGCGAGGTCGGCGATGGCCGCTTCCGTCGGCGGGTCGAGGTCCGAGTCGCCCGTCGCGAAGTAGAGTGGCCCCTCGTAAGCGCGAACCCAGTTCGCTCCGTCGTCGTTCGTGGCGGCGATCATGGCCACGCGTCCATGTGGCCGGTTGTCCGCCTCAACCGTCGCGCTGTGAGAGCCCGCCAACACGATCCGTCCGCTCGACAGACGCTGGATGCTCGTGAGCCTCGTGTCGTAGGGCAGCGCCTTCGCCGACCGGCTCCACGTGACACCCATGTCAGCACTGCGCCACAGGTAGCGGTGCGCCGAGGCCGCCGCCCATACGTTCGAACCGAACGCGGTCAAAGCCACGACACCGGGAGCGTGACCGGCGGTCGTGCCGATGCGCGTACTGCGCCATGTGTACCCGCCGTCCCTCGTACGTGAGACGTACCCCTGTGAGGGTGAGGTCGCCGATCCCCCGGCGTTGATGCCCAGGTATCCGTCAGCGGCGCCCCAGAAGGTCGAACTCTCGATGCGAGACACAGCCGCCGCGGGCGTGGCGGAAGCGAGCAGCGTCGCGCAGACGGCCAGCACGGTCAGAAAGCGGAATCGCTGCATGTCGTACCACCCTACCCGATCGTCGATGCTGCCCTGAACACGGCTCTTCGGACTCGCCCCTGCCGGGGGGCACACGAGCGCGAGAGCCATGCTACCACCGCAAGACCTGCGAACGGCGTGCCGTCACGACATCCACATCACCGCGCGTCGCGGACACGTCGCCGATCCCTTCTCACGACCGGCGTGGTTCCGAAGAGAAGGTCGTTCTCGAAACTGATGCGCTCCATCAGCACGAGCTCGGTGGCGACCCGTTCGACGTCGGCCCGCTCGCTGGGAGCGGTGACGTCCAGTCCGTGCATATCGACGTCTTTGAGGCGCCCTTTCTTACGGGCATGGGCGAACGTCTTCCACGCGGCAGCCCGGATCCTCGCCTTGTTCGACGGCCGGCGAAGCGCGTCAAGCGCCTCGTGACGAAGTGCTTCGATCTCGGCCGCGGTCGGTCGTTTCGGAAGCGCCGCCAGTCGACGGCCGAACGCATCGGCGAAGGGGCGGTCCGTCTCCTGGACGATGAACTTGAGCACGTGCCAGGCGTCGTAGAGTTCACGGGCCCCCTTGAGCTCGCGGCGCTTGAGCCACAGCCACGCGTGCAGACGTCTGCGCCAGTCCCACCATGTGAGCGGGTTGGCGAGCGCTTGGTCGGGGATCAGGAACCAGCCTCGCTCGATGAGCATCGCTCCGAAGACTCCCGACCCGCCTCCTGTCTCCGTCCGCCGCTTGCCGATGCGCGCCTTGTACAGGCCACACGTTGGCGAGGACTCCTTGGCGATGAATGCCTCGATGCCGGCGCGCTCCAACGCCTCGATGGCGGCCCGGCTGCCTGCGATGACGACTTCGGTGACGTCGCGGCCGCGCCGGTCCTTGACCTTGGCGTTTCCGGCGAGGACCTCTTGGCCACTACCCGTCAAGTGGATGGGCATGCGGGGCACGCCGAGGCCCGCGAGACACTCCGGGCAGACAGGCGTCCACACGAAGTCGGCCTTCTCACGCCCGAGCAACCGCAGGGCGTCGAACGCGCGACCGTTGTAGCGCACGGGACAGTCGTAGATGCATGCGCTTATGCCGATGGCGACCTTGCTCGTGATGATCTCGGGCATCCGAGGCGCCTTTCGTCGGTTCCTCCGCGTTGATACCCGAGTGCGCGCTCGGCGTGTTCGACGGACTCGGACGCCGCGGCACACGTCACCCGCACGAATGGCGGGCGGTCGGGAAGAATCGCGGTGATGGACACGTGGCCGACAGAGAGGCCTTGCAGTGCGTATCGTCTGGTTCCGCCGGGATCTTCGCCTGTCCGACAATGATGCCCTGACCGCCGCGGTGCGCAGCGGCGAGCAGGTCGTCTGCGTCTACGTCCACGGGTCTTCCTGGCCGACAGGGCGGGCTTCGCTCGCATGGCTGTCGGCGTCGCTCGAGGCGCTCGACGGGTCGCTTCGCTCGCGCGGCTCGCGTCTGGTCCAGCTCACCGGCGAGGCGACACACGCGCTCAAGACGTTCGCCACTCGCTTCAACGCCAGCGACGTCCACTGCTCGCGTGTATGGACGCCCGAGGGCCTGACCGAGGAGCGGGCCGTGGCCGACGCTCTCACCGAAGCCGGCGTCGCGCTGCGCGTGAGTGAGGGCCAGCTTCTCGCCGTGCCCGACGCCGTCAGGACATCCAACGGACGGCCGTTCTCGGTCTTCACGCCGTTTCACCGCGCGTGGCTGGGAGCGTGGCGCCCCGAGAGCGCGCTGCCGGCACCTGCGCGGGTCCCGTCGCCGGAAGTCACGCCGGAAAAGACCGCGTCGGCGATCCCAGACGCCACCGAGCGCCTCCGCCGGTGGTGGACTCCCGGCGAACGGGGGGCCCAGGAGCGGCTGGCGGCATTCGTCGCCGACGGACTCGCGAGCTACGACACGACGCGCGACCTACCTGCGCTCCACGGCACGAGCGAACTCTCGCCGCACCTCACGTTCGGCGAGATCTCACCACGATCAGTCGTGTCCGCGATACTCGCCGAGCACGGCGAGGACGTGGCCGCGCCGTTCCTGCGCCAACTCGCGTGGCGTGAGTTCGCCGCTCACGTGCTGCTCGCCCACCCTGAGACAGTCTCACGCCCCCTGAGGCCCGAGTTCGAAGGGTTCGAGTGGCGTGAGGACGCTCAAGCGCTCGACGCGTGGAAGGAGGGGCGGACCGGCTTTGCGCTCGTGGACGCCGGCATGCGTCAGCTCGCCGAGACGGGCTGGATGCACAACCGTGTGCGTCTCGTGTGCGGCTCGTTCCTGACCAAGGACCTGCTCGTGAACTGGCGGCGCGGCGAGGAGCACTTCCGCGAGACGCTCGTCGACCACGACCCGGCGTCGAACGTCTTCAACTGGCAATGGGTGGCCGGCTCAGGCGCCGACGCCGCCCCCTACTTCCGCGTGTTCAACCCCTCGCTGCAGGCCGCCCGCTTCGACCCGGACGGCGCCTACGTGAAGCGATGGGTGCCTGAGCTGGGGACGGACCGGTACCCGAAGCCGATGCTTGACCACGCCACGGCACGGATGCGAGCTCTTGCGGCCTACGAAGCGCTCAAGCGGACGGGTGCACCGCCGGGCCCGCGGAGATGACGCTCACGACTACTGGGTCGACTTCGTGAGCACGTAGGTGATCGTGACCGTTCCGCCGGGTTCCTCAGCGAGCGTCACGAGACCTTCGTGAGTGCTGTTGGACACGGTGAGGACCGCGGTCCGGGCCCCCGTCTCGCCCTCCTCGGTCTGCACGACCTCCCAGCCCGCGTCCTCGAACCCCTTCGCGGTGCCAGCGAGCACGTCCACGTAGGGGTCGTTCGTCACCAGCGTGAGGTTGTAGGCCGTCCGAGTCGCCTGCGAGTCATCGACCGTCGCACCCGGCCACAAGGGAGTGCCCTCAGGCATCCACGACGCGAGGTCGCCGTCGACCGCTGCCCCCGGAGCGGCGACGGTCGCTTCGATGGTGACGACCTTCGGCTTCGGCGTGAATGCCGCCTCGAGGCGAGCGCAACCCGAGAGTCCCGCGGCCGCGGCGATCAAGACCAGAGATGTCGGGAGACGACGCAACGACACGGTGCAAGCACCCCTTCAGATCGGCGACACGAACGCCCCGCGGCGCACGCGAGGCGTCATCTGCAGCATATATGGCGGAGGCGTGTGCGAATCGAACACACCCGAGAGGCTCTTCACCCCTCACGACGGTTTTGAAGACCGCGGAGCCCACCAGGACCCATCCGCCTCCGTCGGAGGATTGTGGGGTGGCGCACCGTAGGTGTCAAACCCTTCCGGCTCCGACCGCGCGATCGACACACACTTCCGCCTGACCCGCATGCGCATGAGAGTTCTCTCATGCACCCCTAATACCATCCTCATCCATCAGAGCGATTGTCAGTGGTATGAACCGGAACGGTCACCTCTTGTGGCGGTGAGACGGTGCACTCTCTGAACGCACAGCGCGCATTGGTCGCGGCGGGTTCGATGACGTTGCTGACCGCCGCAGCGATCCTCATCGTGCAGGGCGCCGCGTTCGCCCGCCGCCCCTCGCCGTCCGCCGTGATAGCGATCGATCGCGCAATCGACACATCGCCTGTACCGAGAGGAGTCTCCGCCACCGGCTCCCGGGCGCCTGTCGAGACCCGGCATGACCGAGGAATGGAGCAGAGCCCGGTGTCACCCACCGGCCCACTGACCGCCGGACCTGACAATGGCTCGCCCCTCTCGCCGTTCCGAGGACCCTCGGCCGGTGCGGCTGCGGTCGATGCGGATGGCGACGAGGACCCCGGGGACCGTAGCGACGACCGCGAGACCGTGCGGCCTCCCGTTCGTGACGACAGCGATCCGGGCGAAGACGCGGACGAACGCGGGCAAGAGTCACGTGAGGACACGCACGATTCGGATGAACCGGATGCTGATGAGGACCGACCCGAATCGAGCCGTGGCGATTCGGAGTATCGCAGCGAGGACGAACCCGCGTACGGGAATGATTAGCGCGACGCCGATGAACGGCGTATCCCCGACCGACCCGACGGGCCACCTCGCGAAGCGGAGCCGCACGTGAACATACTGCTCATCGAGGACGAGGACAGCGTGGCCTCGTTCATCTCCAAGGGTCTGGCCGCCGAAGGCCACCGTGTGGAACGCGCCTCCAGCGTCGCTCAAGGCACGGCCCTGGCGCTCTCGTACGATTTCGATCTCGTGCTTCTGGACCTCGTACTGCCTGACGGACGCGGCGAGCAGGTGCTGTCTCGCGTACGGCCGGAGAAGCCAGACGTGCCCGTCATCGTCGTGTCGGCGCTCGGCGATGTCGAGGACAAGGTCTCCCTGCTCGACCTAGGCGCCAACGACTACCTTGTGAAACCGTTCGCTTTCGCCGAGCTTGCAGCCCGAGTGAGGGCTGCGGGGCGAGGATCGCAAGCGTCATGCCGCGAACTGCATGCAGCCGATATCACGCTCGACACCCGGACCCGCGTCGTCACCCGAGGCGACATCAAGGCGGACCTGCCGAGCCGTGAGTTCGCACTCATGGAGTACCTGATGCGGCACGCCGGTCAGGTCATGACACGCCAGCAACTCCTCGACGCCGTCTGGGGCATCGGATTCGACACAGAGAGCAATGTGGTGGATGTCTACGTGAGCTACCTGAGGCGTAAGCTGGACAGGCCGGGGATGCCATCCGCGATCGAGACCGTCCGTGGGGCGGGCTACCGTGTCAGAGCATAGGCACACGCTGTCGGCAAGCGCGCGGGTCATGTTGGCGATGACAGGTGTGCTGGCCGCGACGTTGGTCGCGCTCGTGAGCACCACCATCGTCGCTACCTACGCCACAGCGCGTCGCTCTGTCGACGACACGCTCGTCAGGGAGGCGGACGCGTACGGAGCCGCCATCGCCGGTGCTCCGAACAACCAGAGCCTCGTCGAAGCGACTCGTTCGTACCTGTCCGGCAGAGACCCCGCCAAGTCCGGGCTCGAACCGCTCTTGGTGCTCGCTCTCGCGGACGGACGCACCATCGCCAATTCGGAGGTCGCCCTCGAAGACGTCCCACTGCCTGACAAGGGTTTTGGCGACGCCTCAGTCGGAACCGACAGTTACCGGGTTCTCGCTGTGCCCGTGAGAGCACGCGATGGCGCCGCCGCAACCTTCTATGCTGCGCTCTCGGCCCGAATAGCGGGAGAGACGGTGCGCGAAGTGGTCACACCGCTCTTGACGGCTGGCCTCATCGCGCTCGCACTCGCGCTCCCGCTGTCGTACCTGGCGACGCGACGGGCCTTGCGGCCGCTCGTACGCATGGCCGCCGACGCGGAGCACATCGGCTCTGACCCCACGGTCACCAGCATCACCTACGACGGACCAGACGACGAGCTCGGCGTGCTCGCCGGTGCGCTCACCCATATGCTCGAACGCCTCGAGAGGGCGGCGGCTGATCAACGTGCCTTCGTCGCCGATGCGAGCCATGAACTACGGACTCCCGTTGCGGTCATACGAGGGAATTCCGAGCTGTTGCTGTCGGGCACGCTGTCCGAAGGGGACGCTCGAGAGTCACTCCGACAGATCGAACTGGAAGCTCGGCGCATGGGAAGACTGCTCGACGAACTCCTGGGGCTGGCCCGGCTCGAAGCGGGTATCCGCGAGCGATTCCAACCACTGTCCCTGCCCGTCGCACTGCAGGAGGCTGCGGTGCGCGGCCGCGCACTTGGAACCCGCGACATCCGCGTGGATGCCATCTGCGACACCTGGGTCATGGGGCAGCCTGATCTGATCGACCAAGCTCTTGCCAACCTGGTACGGAACGCCGTAACCCATACATCACCGGGTGGGAGAATCACTCTGACGTGCGACGAGTCGGACGGCATCGCCCGCATCCACGTCACCGATGATGGACCCGGCGTCCCCGCAAGCGAAAGCGAGCGTATCTTCGACCGGTTCCACCGCGCCGCCGGGTCCTCGAGAGATGACGCGACCGGAGGTGCCGGGCTCGGTCTGACGATCACCAGACGTCTCATCGAACTTCACGGTGGCAGCATCCGCGTGGAGCAGGCCGAGCCCACCGGCGCCCGGTTCGTCATAGAGTTGCCCGCACTCACGCCCTCCGAAGCGTCCGGAAGTCCCCTTCCCGCTTCGTGAACCCCTGCGAGTCGAGGTACTCGAGCAGCGGGATCGCGTACTTCCGGGAGAGGCCCAGCGCTTCGCGCAGCTCACTCGTGGTCGCGCCCTCAGGTCGCACCGTGAAGTGACGTTCCAGGGCCTGGCGCACCTCGTCAATCGCATCGGGACCAAAGTGCAGGTCGCTCGACACGCGCACGAGGCGCCCGTCTGCCACGAGCTTGGCGAGGGCCTTGCGGGCGACTGTGGCGTCGATGCCTGTCGCGGAGAGCAGTTCGCCCAGCGTGGGCGGAGCGGTCCCGGCCGCTTCGATCCTTGGCAGCAACGCCTCCATCGCTTCAGCCTCCGCGGCGAGAGCTGAGACCGCAGCCTGCGGGTGACGGACGAGGCCCTTCTCGCTGAGGGCCACCCCTCGCTCGACGGCCACCTCCAGCAGCGCGTCGAAGACACGTCCCGGCAAGCGCCGGTCGACGCGGTCCCGCAACGCGCCGGTGGCCATACCGGTCGCCTTCTCGTCGGCCTCGTGGAAAGCGAGGAGTTCACGCTCGATCGCCGCCACGATCGCGTCTCGGGCCTCGGCGGTCACGAAGTAGGTGTCGTTCCCGACCTTCAGGCGCTCGAGGGCGGCCTTGTTGAGCTCGTCGGCCACCTTGGCCCTGGGTACCCCGAGTGCCGCGGCGACCTCGGCGCTCGTCATCGGCATGGCGCGGGATGCGAGCAGGCCGACGCTCGCCTGCGAGAGGTCGTGGGCGAGCAACGCCTCGAGCAACTCACGCTCGTGCGGTTTGAGTGTGGTACGACGCGGTGGCAGCGCGTCGAGCACGACACCGCCGCCGATCGTGTATACCGGCGAGTAGCTCCGCACTATGAAGCGGTCGTCGTAACGCGGCGCCAGCGGCTCTTCAAGGCGCACCTGGGCCAGTCCGCTCTCGCCGCGCCTCAACTCCGCATGGTCGACGAGCAACACGCGGCCGAGCACCTCGCGCGTCCCGTGGTGGACGTGCACGCGGGCACCCGATTCGAACGTCTTGTCCTCGCCAGGAAGACCGAGGTAGGTGAAGCGCGCATCGAAGCGGTCCGTGACGGTGAGCGTTCCCGGTGCTGCGATGATGTCGCCACGGCTGATCTGGTCACGCTCCACGCCGGCGACGTTCATCGCCACGCGCTGCCCGGCCACCGCCCTCTCAACGTTCTCGCCGTGCACCTGCACGCCGCGCACCCGTGCCTGGATGCGTTCGGGGTAGATCTCGACTGGGTCGTCTTTCGAGGCCGCTCCCGACCACATCGTGCCTGTCACGACCGTGCCCGCACCGGCGATCGTGAACACGCGGTCGACCGGCAGGCGCATGGGCAGGTCGGCGTGCCGGCTGGGGGCGGCGAGCGCGATCTCATCGAGCGTGGCGAGCAGCTCCGGTATCCCCTCTCCCGTCCGGGCGGAGACGGCCACCACAGGTGCATCGGCGAGCGCGGTGCCTGCCAGAAGCGCCCTCACGTCCTCGGCGACCATGGCCGCCCACTCGGGTTCGACGAGGTCTGACTTGGTGAGCGCGACGACTCCCCGGTCAACGCCGAGCAGGTCCAGGATGGCCAGGTGCTCGCGCGTCTGCGGCATGACCCCGTCATCGGCTGCGACGCACAGCATCACGACGTCGATGCCCGTCGCCCCCGCCACCATCTGCCGCACGAACCTCTCATGCCCGGGGACATCGACCACGCCCATCGACCGCCCGCTCGGCAGCTCGAGTCTGGCGAAGCCGAGCTCGATGGTGATCCCGCGGTCCTTCTCCTCTTTGAGGCGGTCCGGGTCCGTTCCTGTGAGTGCTTTGATGAGCGAGGACTTGCCGTGGTCGATGTGACCGGCGGTGCCCAGGACAAGGGAGGGCGCGCTCATCTCACGTCGGCCCCGGCCAGCCGAGTGAGCGCCTCGATGACGTCGGCCTCATCGGCCGCGGTCAATGTGCGTGGGTCGAGCAGCACACGGTCGTCCACTATGCGCGCGATGATGTGCGGCTCGCCCGTGCGCAGCCTGTGTTCCAGCTCGTTCGCACTCATGTGCTGGGGAGCGAGCGCGACGCAGACCGTGGGGATGTCGGCCATGGGGAGCGCTCCACCCCCCGCGCGGCTCACGTCCTCGGTGGTTCCCGCCAGGTATGCGCCTTCGCAGCGCCGTGCGATCTCATTCGCGAGCCTGGACGCCCTCGCGGCGATCTCCGTCTTCGTGGCGGTGAGCATCCGCAGCGTCGGGATCCGCTCAACGGCCCGGTCGGGGTCCAGGTACAGGCGCAACGTCGTCTCGAGTGCAGCCAGAGTCATCTTGTCCAAGCGCATCGCACGTGCCAATGGATGCTTCTTCAGGCGAGCGATCACATCCGCTTTGCCTGCGATGATTCCCGCCTGCGGGCCGCCCAAGAGTTTGTCGCCCGAACAGGTCACCACGTGCGCTCCTGCCGCCACGCTCTCCGAGACGGTCGGCTCGTACGGCAGGCCCCACCGGCGCAGGTCGATAAGCACACCAGACCCCTGGTCCTCCATGACCGGGACTCCGTGCCGGGCCCCCAGCGCGACGAGATCGGCGAGTGCGACCTCCTCGGTGAAGCCGACGACGCGGTAGTTGCTCGTGTGCACCTTGAGCAACAGTCCCGTCTCAGATGTCAGAGCAGCCTCGTAGTCTCGCAGATGGGTCTTGTTCGTCGTGCCCACCTCGACCATCTTCGCGCCCGACTCCGCCATGACGTCGGGCACACGGAAGGAGCCGCCGATCTCAACGAGCTGACCGCGCGACACAATCGCCTCTTTGCCGCGCGCAAGCGCCGCCAGGGCCATCATCACCGCCGCTGCGTTGTTGTTGACCGCCATGGCCGCCTCAGCGCCCGTGAGGCGACAGATGAGCGACTCGACGTGCACATGACGACTGCCGCGCACGCCGTCATCGACGTCGTACTCGAGCGTCGAGTAGCCACGGGCGACATCGGCCACGGCATCGACGGCCTCTGCGGCGAGAGGCGAGCGACCGAGGTTCGTGTGCACGACGATCCCGGTCGCGTTGATGACGCGGCGCAGGCTGCTGCGCGCCCTGAGCTGGGCACGTGAGAGCGCGGCGCCAGCCAGCGCGTCGGCAGAGACATCGACCGCCTCACCAGAGCGTATGGCTGCTCTGGCGTCGTCGATCACGGCGCGGACAGCCTCGACGACGAGTGCTCGGGGCACCGCCTGCGTGAGCGCCTCGATGTCTTCGCGCATGAGGAGGGCGTCGACCTTGGGAAGCTGCCGGAGCAGCGAGTTCGTCTCCATGCAAGCGATTGTAGCTCGACCGTCGCCGCCGTGTTGCATACGGTCGTTCAGGCTATGGTCACCACATCGTCAGGCCCGAGCAGCGCCGCCACCGATTCGACCATCGTACCCACCTCGCCTACGGCGACCTTGTCTTTGAGACCGAGGTAGTCAAGGCAGGTGCCACAGGCCCGAACCGCGATTCCGCGCTCAACACACAGCCTGAGGTCCTCGAGCGAGGCAGAGCCCTCACATACGAGCCTCACCCCGCGGTTCATGAACATGAGCGCCGCCGGGACATCGTCCACCCGCGCGACCGAATACAGGAAGTTCTTCATGAGTATGGCGCCCAGATCCCCTTCGGCGGAGCCGATGACATCGGACAGGATGAGCAAGCGCTTCGACATGGCCACCTCGCATAAGGACGACTTATCTGATTGGCGGTGTTCAGATTATCGCTTCGCATGTGATGACGCCACCGCACATCGAAGCGCCACCGGCTCATTCGGGAAAGAACCGTGCATGAACCCTTGGTACGCCGCCTTGGCCAAACCCGCTTGGACGCCGGCCCCAGCGGTCATCGGCGCGATATGGACGGTGCTCTACCCCATCATCTTCGCCGCGTACGGGTACGCGGCCGCCAAAGCGCTCGGCGGCGCGATGCCCCGCACCGTGCTGCTGCCCATCGCCATCAACCTGGCCGCGAACTTCGCCTTCACGCCGATCCAGTTCGGCCTGAAGAGCCTGCCGCTCGCATCGCTCGACATACTCGTGGTGCTTCTCACGATTCCTTGGTCGATGGCGCTGCTCTGGCCGTATTCCCGACTCGCCGCAGCGGCGTTGTCGCCCTACCTCGTGTGGGTCGGTATCGCCACGGTGTTGCAGCTGAGCATCACGTGGATGAATCGCTGAGCCCCGGCTCCGATGAGTGATGTTTCGCTCGCCTTGGAATCGCGCACCCGTGGCGCCTGCGGCCCGGCTCGCTACCGTACCGTGATGACCCCGTGGCCTTCCCCGGTGAAGCGCCCGACCACCCAGCCTTTGACGCCCCGCGTCTCGAGTGCGGCGAGCACCTGATCACGCAGCGGCTCGGAAACGGCCATCATCAGGCCGCCGCTCGTCTGTGGGTCGCACAACACACGCATCAACACGTCGCGGTCGCGGTCACTGTGCCAGCGGACGAAATCGTTCGCCCAAGCCACGACCTCGGCGGTCCTGCCGGGCGCCACATTCCGCTCCGCCCAGTCGAGGGCGCCGTCGAACAGCGGTATCGCGTCGACACGGATCTCAGCGCCACACCCGCTGGCGGCAGCCATCTCATGCAGGTGGCCGAGCAGCCCGAAACCGGTCACGTCAGTCGCGGCGTGCACCCCCACCTCGACCATGGCCTCACTGGCTGCACGGTTGAGCTCAGCCATGGATTCGATCACCTGACGAGCATCGTCCTCACTGACGAGCTCGCGTTTGAGTGCGGTGCCCCACAACCCCGTTCCGAGCGGCTTGGTGAGCACGATCTCATCGCCGGGTAGCGCTCCCCTGTTGCGGATGACACGGTCAGGATGCACTGTGCCGAAGACCGACAGCCCGAACTTCGGTTCCTTGTCGTCTATCGTGTGCCCGCCCACGACGACCGCACCCGCCTCAAGCACCTTCTCCGCACCGCCTCGCACGACCTCGCCCACCACGTCCGGCCCGAGCGAGCACGGGAACGCGAGCAGGTTCATCACGGCGAGGGGCCTGCCCCCCATGGCGTAGACGTCGGACAGCGCGTTGGCGGCCGTGATGCGCCCGAAGTCGTACGGGTCATCCACGATCGGAGTGAAGAAGTCGACCGTCAGCAGAGCAGCGGAATCATCCGACAGCCGGTAGACGGCCGCGTCATCGCTCGTCTCGAACCCGAGCATGAGCGCGTCGGAGAAACCCGGTGCGATCCCGTCGAGCACGGCCTGGAGGTCCGCCGGACCCCACTTGGCCGCTCAACCGGCTTTGCTCGAGAGGCTCGTGAGCCTCACACGCTGCTCCTCGGTCACTGCCCTTCCTTCCGGAAACGCACCGCCGGCACCTCGTCGTCGGCTGGGAAGTCATCGAGAGGCGGGCACAGAAGGTATCCCTGGCCGTGCGTGACCCCCAGGGCCCGCAGTCTCTCAAGCTCGCCCTGGGTCTCGATACCCTCGGCGACAAGTCGTGCGCCCAGCCTGTCAGCGAACATGACGAGCGACTCGATCAGCGAGGACCTGACCTCGTCCGTGTCACAGCCGCGGACGAGCGAGATGTCTATCTTGAGCCACTCGGGGCGCACTTCGGCCAGACACTGGAGCGAACCGTACCCGGCGCCGGCGTCGTCGACAGCCACACGGAACCCCAGGGCTCGCACGAAGTCCAGCGTCGCCCGGAAGAGGCAGAAATCAGCGATCGCCGCACGCTCGGTGAGCTCCAGCACGACGCGATCAGGCGGCACCTTCGCCTCGGCGAGCATCTCAGAAGTGACCGCGTCACGGAGCTGAGGGTCGCCCACCGCCTCCGGCTCCACGTTCAGGAACAGCAGCCGGTCTTCCGGCATCCTCGCCGCGGCCTCGAGCGCCTTCTTGCGGCATACGCGTTCGAGGCGCATCACGAAATCGGCGTCATAGGCCACCGTGAACAACTTGTCAGGCCGCTCGAACTCCGAGCCTTCCGGCCCCCGCGAGAGGGCCTCGTAGCCGACGATACGCATCGTGGCGAGCTCGAAGACGGGATGGACCAGCGTGCGGATCCGTTCGTGCGCGAGGATGTCGCGCAGTCCCGCGACCCGCTCCACCGCATCCGCTGCCTCGCGCGTGTGGCTGTCCTCGAGAGCCATCTCAAGAGCGTCGTAGACCATGCGCTCCAACCGCAGGTTCTCATCGGCACACACCGTGGCCGCTCCCACATAGCACCCGAACTTGGCGAACAGCGCAGGCTCTATACGCTCGGCCAGCTTCTCGCTCACGCGAGCTTCGACACGACGAGCGAGCATGACACGGGAGGAGGGGTCGATGCACGCCGTCGTCCGCGGCGGCGAGAGCACGATCACGAAAGCGTTGCCTGAGTTCATGAGCTCTGCGATCACATCGGCGTCGCGCAGTGTCTCGCCGGCGATCTCATCTAGCACGTCAGCGACATGTCGCATGACGTCGTCGAACGCCTGCCAACCGTAGATCTCCTCGATGCGCGAGTAGCGCACCACGTTCACCGCGAGGAGCGACACCTCGCCTCTCTCTTCGAGCAACGTCGCGATCCGTGGGAACAGGAGGGGCGTCGTGGGCAGCCCCGTCACGGGGTCGAACAACAGACGCTTGAGCTCAGGCTGGCGCTCAACAAGCTCCCCGAAGTCGAGCCACGACTCGAGGAGGAATCGTGAGCCGTGCATGCCGATGTCGTCCATCTGACGAGCTCCCCTCGTATCCGGTCACTACGAAAGGATAACCCCACTCACCACTCCGCAGTCGCGAAGCGGTCCGATCACGCGTAGGTGACCCGCAGCGCCGTGGCTCCGTTGGCCTCTAGAGGGACGGTGAACGCCTTGCCCCCGACAGCGACCGGCGCACCACCTCGGACATCAGCGATCGACGCGACCCGTCGGTCGCATTCGAGGTCGGCATCGACCTTCTCGGGCGCGTGGTTCAGCAGAACCAGCACGTCATCCGCCTCACCTTGGAACAAAGCAACCTCCACCTCGGGCGCCCTGCACAGCACCGGCGCCCCACACCCGGCACCCCGCGCCACGGCTCCGTAGACCTCACGAGCGAGGTGTGACACCGGACGCGGGGTCGCCCACGGGTCGCCCTGGGCGATCGCCCGCTCAAGCGGCACCGCCACGAACACCGCACGTCCTTGTCCCACCTGGTTCACAGTCAAGAGCGGACTGCCCTTCGCGTCTGTCGCCACGATCGTCGCAGTCCCTCCGGACAGCAGCGCATGGTTGGGCACATCGAACCGTGCGTCGAAACTCTCCAGTGCGCCAAGGATGTCAGCCTGCGCCACACGGCACGACAGTCGTGATCTGGGGCCTGCGTCGCCGAGGAACTCCACTCCGAACAGGTCGCGCGTGGCCGCGGGCGCATCGCCGCCACCGTAGCTCATCAGCAGCGTCCCTCCGCCTTGCACGAATGCCCCCAAGCGCTCCCATGTCTCGTCACGAAGCTTGAACGCACTCGGCACGACGAGCACCAGGTACTCGCCGAAGTCGTCATCCTCCCTGACCACCGTGACCGGCACGTGCGCCTGTTTTGCGATGATGAACGCTTGCAGGCACGCACGCGGGTCGTAGAGGCCCGCGAGCGATGGCAGCGGGTCGAACCGCTCACTCGGCACCACCACCGCCGTACGCTCGGCGATGAGCGCATGGGACTTCAGGTCGATTCGCGCGACGGTCCGAACGAACCTGGCGATCTCGGAGAAGACCGGTTTGGGCAGGCCCTCGGAATCGGCCACTCCCACCAGTGTCTCGAACGGGTCGAGGAAGTAGGGCTCCCGGCGTTCCGTGTCCATGTCCCGGTAACGCCGCAGCATCACACCGGCGGCGCGGTTCATGAGCCCGGACCACAGGACGTTGCGCACGTACGCCGCCTCTTCTGCGGCCGAGTGGTCAAGCGCCAGCACGCCGACCTCGTCAAGCAGGACCGGACGGCCGCGGTGCGCGTTGCGCAGCAGGAACGCATCAAGGTAGGTCGAGGGACCGCTCGTGAGAGGGCCTTCGGCCGCATAGGCGCGATACGCTGCGGTCAGGTGCGAGACAGCGAACTCGTTGGCGGCGAGCACATCAGTGGCGTCGACTCCCGTGGCGCGATACAGCGTCTCGGCGTCGGCGCCCAGGCCTATCGGACGCTTCGGGTCGATCTCGCGAATCGCCTCGCGCAAAGCGTTGACCCACGCTTCCAGCGCTTCCGCGGACTCGAATCCCGACAGGAAGGCCTCGTTGCCAAGCTGCCACGCGAACACCCCGCTGTCCGACCGCAGATGAGAGACGACCTTCTGGGCCAACGCCACCTCGCGCTGAAGCAGGTAGGAATCGGTGCGCGGGTCGCGCTTCTTGCCCCATCCGACATCGGTCAGGTCAGCGTGTCGATCGTCCGCGAACAGACACACCACCGTCTGCATCTTCTTCGCGCGAGCGTCCGCGACGAGGGAGGCGAGCTTGGCGAGCGCCTCTTCGGAGTACTGCCCCACCTGGGGCTCGAGCACGCGCCAGCTCACGAAGATCCGCACGAGCGCACACCGCGCCTCAGCGAGTGCCGCAAGGTCTTCGGACAAGTCGCGCTCGTACCAGTCGTCGGGGCCCTGCGTCTCGGTGTCGAGCGGATACAGCGACACGCCCACCGGGAACAGCGGGTTGCGTTGCAGGGCCTTCGCAGGAGCCGTGGCGGCGGCCGCCTCGGCGGTGGCCCGTCGAGGCACGGAAGCCGGTGTGGCCTGCTCGCGTTCTATGCGTTGACGCGGCTGACGGGGGCCGCTCTTGCGAGTCGGCATGTACGGGTCACTCCCTCGCTTCCGCGTAGACGTCGTACAACTGCCAGAACAACCCTTGCCGCCGCGTGTCATGGTACGCGGCGCGCCGGATCTCATGGTGCGCCAAGGCGTATTCGCCCTCCGTGAGCAGAACCGCAGCAAGCCCGAATCGCGCCCTCACGAACGTCGGATCGAGCTCCACCGCTCGCAGGTACGCCTGCTTGGCCTGGCCGTAGCGCTGCAGACCGAGCAGGGACTCGGCCAGCAGCACGTGCGGCATCGGCTGGTTCGGGACGGCCTTGGCCAGCGCGCCGAACACCCTGGCCGCGTTGCGGTTCAGGCCCGGACGCTTCGCGAAGGCCGCACCGAGCACGTAGACGGCCGTCGGGGTCTTCGTGGACACGGCGAGCGCCCTCAGGGCCACTGCCATGGCCTCGTTGACCGCCTCCTGCTTGAGGTACAGGTACCCCGCTAGAGCGAGCGCCTCCGGATCGTCGGGATTGTCGTCCAGTATGAGCCGGATCAGGTCGACCGCACTGAAGAAGTCCTCCTCGAATGCCAGGGCGAACGCCGCGGCGAGACGACTGTCCCGGTCCGGCGGCACGTCGATGGGGTCGGGCGCCGGCGTGCCGTCGTCGTAGACGCCCGCGAGCGCGAAGAAGAAATCGTCTTGACTCGGGTCGAGCTCACCCGCCTTGCGAAAACCCGGCAGAGCGGTGGCCATGCCCTCCTTCTTGAGGGCGGCCACGGCCAGGTTGTACATCGCCCGGGCCTCGTGCGCGTCGAGCTCGAGGGCCTTCTTCCACGCCTCGATGGCCTCCTCCTCGAAGGCGGCCGCCGCGAACGCCTCTCCGAGCTGCACGTGCGCGGTGACGAGGTCCGGCACGACCTCGGCGAGTTCGTGCCACACCAGTATCGACTGGTCCCACATGCCTCCACGCCGGTCGTACGCGAGTCCGAGCGAGAGGTAGGCCGGCGCGCAGTCGGCATCGAGCTCGATGGCGCGGCTCGCAGCCGCGATCGCTTCGTCGTAGAAGTCGCCGGCGAGGAACAGGTCCGACAGCAGCGTGTGCACAAGCGGATCGCCTTCATCGAGGCGAAGCGCTTCGTAACACGCCTCGACCGCGGGAGCCACGTGCCCCTGGCGGGCAAGGCCCTCGGCCAGAAGGACCTGACGTCCGCGCGGACTCATCGGGCCGCCCCCGGCACCGCGGCGCCCGTGACCTTGGCCACGAGCTTGAGCGCGCTCTCCGCGCCACGGACCACGCCGTTGGCGCCCACGCGCTTGGCAAGCGACACGTCAGCGGCGAAAGGACCACCGGACACGAACAGGACCAGGTCGTCTCGACCTCCGGCGGCAAACATCTCCCGCACTCTGGACACCGACAGCGCGGTGGAGTTCATCTGCGCGAACACGATGACGATACGCGCACCGGTCTCCTCCGCACGCTCGAGGAACTCCGCCGGCCGCACGTCTTCACCCAGATCGATCGCCCGATGGCCGGCCTCTTTGAGCGCGGCCGCGGTGATGTCCTTGTCGATCGAGTGGAGGTCGCGGTGCATGGTGCCGAGCAGTATGGTGACCCCGGTGTCCTGCGCGGTGGTCGGTGGCGTCACGAAGCTCGTGATCTGCTCGGCCACCACGGCGGCCTGCGTGAAACCGTACTCGTCTATCGCGCCGCTCGCCCACGCACCGCCCAGAAGCGACATGGCGGGCGCGAACAGTTGGTCGAACAGCTTGGCCTGCGCGACACCGGACTGTTTGACCCGTTCGATGACCGAGATAGCGGCGGCAGGGTCCTGATTCACGAAGGCCTGATACAGGCTCGCGGCAGCGTCATCAGCCATGAGTACCAAGCCTCCCTTCCTCCATCAGCCCGGCCGCACGTCCATCCGTCAGGCCCGAATCGTCGCCCCATCCTCTGGCAGTATCCCACCGTGCGCACTCGGCATGTGCCCGCGACACAGGAAGTCCGTGGTGGCGGCGGTGGGATTCGAACCCACGAGCCCGGAAGGGCCAGCGGATTTTAAGTCCGCCTCCTGTGCCAGTTCGGATACGCCGCCTCACTGACCCGATTCCTGCAGGTCGCGATAGGTGCTCAACAGTATCCCATAGAGGATGTCGTGCTCGCTCACCTCGAAGTGGTCCAGACCGGACAGGGCGAGCACCGTCTCCAGGATGAGCGTGCCCGCCACGATGACCCCTGCTCTTTCGGGATGCAACCCCGGGATGAGTCGACGCTCTTCGAGGTCCACGCCGGCGAATCGCTCGAGCAACTCCGCGACATCAGAACCGGTGACCTCAGAGGAGTGAACCGCTTCCGAATCGTACGTCGTCATCCCCGCCAAGACCGCGGCGAGTGTGGTCGCCGTTCCGGCCAGCGCGATCATCGACTGGGGCCGTACTGGCGAGCGGTCGAAGAACCCGCGGAACTCGGCGGCGGCCCACCGTCGCGCTTCGTCCAGCTCAATCGTCGTGGGCGGGTCCGAATGGAAGAACCGCTCAGTCATGCGACGCGAGCCCACATCGACCGACCGAACGGCCTCGATGCGTGGCCCCGCATCACCCGCCGCACCGAGTATGAGTTCGGTCGACCCGCCGCCACAGTCCACGACCAGAAGCCCTTCGCCTTGACGCCCCCACACGGCGCCGGAGAATGAGAGCTCGGCCTCTGTCTGCCCTTCGATGACGCTGACTTCGACACCGCGGTCAGCGAGCATGCGGATGAACTCGGGCCCGTTGTCCGCGTCACGGCTCGCGCTCGTCGCCACCGCGTTGCAGTGACGCACACCGAGCGCCTGCAGACGTTCCGCATACCCAGCTACGACGTCCGCGACCCTTGTCATCCCTTCGGACGAGAGACGTCCCGTGTGTGCCAAGCCTGAACCCAAGTGCGTGATATCGGTCGATCGTTCGATCTCTTCGATGCCGTCCGGTCCCACGTCAGCGATCAGCAGACGTGTCGTCACCGTACCGATGTCGATTGCGGCGATGCGCACGGTCCCGCTCATGGGTGCACCCCCTGCTCGAACGCACGTGAGCACCGGTCGCGACCACATGTCTCCGTCGCTTTCGCGACGATCTCTTCGCCGATGGGATCGGCGACTCCCGCAAGGAACAGGGCCACGTGCGCATGCAGACACTTCACATTGCCGGGCACACGCTGGCCGGCGATGCCGTCACCCGCGCACGCGTCCGAGCCACCACCCTCCTGCGCCCGCTTCACCACGAGCGCCTTCTCCGCGCGCGCGAGGCGGGCGGCGAGCACGGGTTCGGAAGCGATGCGCGCGTTCCACGCACCCAACTCCCCGGATGATTCGGCGCCTGAAGCCGCCTGCGACAGATGTGGGCAAGTGAGCCATGCCCACGTGGGAAACCGTGTGCCGTCATCAAGCAGTGAGGGCGAGACGATCACGCTGGGATGCCCGAACGGACAGCGACGCGCGACACGCCAGGGCGTTCTGGGCCGGCGCCCCGTCTGCCACTCGATCACGGCCTCGACAGCATCGCGCACCCGCGCTCACCTCACGCCGAACACGAGGTCGAGCACGCCGGTCCATGGTCCGACCGGGTCTGCGGGCATATGGTCGGAATCAACCTCAGGTACCGCACACGTCGCGGTCGAAAGCGTCGAGCCATCATCGCTGCGGACCACCACGACGTGTTCCCCGCGCTTCACCAGGCCCAGCTGGGTCCGTGCGTAGTCCTCGACCCCTTCCGGCGTCTGCAACCGCGCGACCTCGGTGCTGAGACGTCGATTGCGGGCCTTGAGAGCTTGCAGCTCGGCCGTGAGGCGAGCGCGCTCACGCACCTCCCGGTATTGAACTCGGGCCACTGGATAGTAGGCGGCGATGAAGGCGACGAGGATGATCAGGACCGATAACGGCACCGCCCACCAGCGAGCGGCCGAGGGGGCATCACAGGAGTCGGGATCCACAGAAGCCCGACCGTTGCGGGCCGGACGCGATGGTACGAACGGACGTCCGCGGGCGACCTTGGTGGTCGTGCGCCGCGATATCGCTGCAGCCCCGTTCTGCGTGTTTCTCGGTGCCATGCGCCTGAGAAGTCCTGTAGGAAGGCCAGCGTGCGAAGGGTCGCTTCGGCCCTTCGTACCGGAATGGTAGCACCACGCGGTCCGCGTGTCGCCTCTACGTCAGGTAGAGGTTCACTCGACGGTCCGCACGTGGATCAGGTCGGTACCCCCCGGCACGCGAGTGGCCAGACCGGCGGTGAACGCGATGCGCTCCCCCGTCCGGGCCAGACCGGCTTCGCGCATCCTCGCTGTCACCGCATCAAGCAGCTCCGTGGTCGTCTCCGTGAAGGGCACCACGACTGACCGCACGCCCCAGACGAGCGCAAGGCGCCTGGCGACCTCTGACGATGGGACCGCGGCGATGAGCGGCGCAGCGGGGCGGAAACGAGATACCGCGAGTGCGGTCGCTCCGGACTGGGTCATCGTGACGATCGCTGCCAACTCAAGCTCGCTCGCCAGCTCACTCACCGCGGCGCTCACCGCAGCTTGTACATCATCGCGCATCCCCGTGGCTCGCGGGGGTCGCGGTGGCGCTGCCGCATCCTCGGCGGCGACGATGATGCGTGCCATGGTCTCGACGGACTCGACCGGGTACTTCCCGACGGCCGTCTCCCCCGACAGCATGACCGCATCGGCTCTACCGAAGATGGCGGTGGCGACATCACTCGCCTCGGCCCGGGTCGGGCGGGGACGTTCACGCATCGAATCGAGCATCTCGGTGGCGATGATCACGGGCTTGCCCGCCGAACGGGCCACACCGACTATGCGGCGCTGTAGGACGGGGACGCGTTCGGGTGACGTCTCCACGCCGAGGTCCCCGCGAGCGACCATCACGGCATCGGCTGCTTCTATGATCGACTCGAGCCGGTCAGCAGCCTCGTGTTTCTCGATCTTGGCGACTATCGGCAGTTGCCGATCCCTCATGAGACCGCGGAGCGCATGCACGTCATCCGCCGAACGGACGAACGACTGGCCGAGCCAATCGATGTCACTGGCGAGCGCCCAAGCCAGCAACGTCGTGTCGAATCGCGTGATCGGCTCCACTGAGAGCGTGACCCCCGGGACATTGACGCCCTTGCGGCTCAAGAGCGCTCCCCCCGTGACGACCTCGACACAGACCTCACCGGGAGCCGTCGACGTCACGACGAGTTCGATACGACCGTCGTCGATGAGGATGCGATCACCCGGCCCGACATCATCAGCGAGTGCCCGGTGGCTCACCGTGACACGGGACGAATCGCCCACGCACTCCTCAGCCACGAGACGCAGCTGCCTTCCGGGCTTGAGCTCCACACCCGGTACGACTTCACCTACCCGAAGCTTCGGCCCGGGCAGGTCGAGCAGCACGCCCACCTCGCGTCCGGCCTCGGCCGCCATGGCGCGCGCCACGCGCAGACGTTCGGCCAGCTCGCCCGGCCCAGCATGCGCAGCGTTCAGGCGGAACACGTCGACCCCTGCGGACAACAGTGCGTACAGCACGCCTGGCGAATCGGTGGCTGGCCCGAGAGTGGCGACGATCTTGGTCCGACGCATCAGTGTGACCCCCATGACGGCTTGACCTCGTCATGAGTGCTTACCCGATGCGACGCTCATCGAGCGCTACTCGGCCGCCTTCGGAAGGCGCACGAGCTGCACACCGTCGTCGGTTCGGCGAACGGTGATCTCCTCGCGGGCCAGACGGTGTGCCGCGGTGCGAAGGTTCCCGTAAAGCCTCTCGACACCGTCGCGCTCGGTCTTGACGTGCAGGGCGCGGTCGCCGCCGGACAGGAAGTAGCGGATGAGCCTTGTCGCGGCCCCACGGGGGGCCGGGTAGGGAACGTCGATGATGCGTGCCTCGATGTCCCACGCCTCGTCGAGCGTACAGCGCTCGCACCACTTCTCGACTCCAGCGACGAGGATCACGGCTCGTTTCTGGTCCTTCTCCCCACACACGTCATTCGTCACCAGACGGATACGCACGTCGAAGCATTGGATGGCCGCCGCGCGCGCCACGAACGCCCAATCCATCGAACCATCATCGTCGAGCAGCATGATGATTCGGTCGCGGACATGCCGCGCGAGCAGGTTGAGCAGCGTGAGAAGCCCTACGCCGCGACGAGGCGTGAACGTCACCACGGCGTTATCGAAGACCGCAGCGTCTGTTAGATCCTCGACCATGCCGAGCATGGTGGCGAGGCGCGGGTCGTTGGCCACATCCGACATCAAGATGCGACGCAGCATGCCCTGCGATGGCTCGAGCGCGATGAGAGACTCTGTTCGCGACAGCAAGGGACGGGTGAGCAGACCCGTGGCAGCGCCGACTTCGAGCAGCGTCTCGCTCATCGGAACCTCTTCGAGCAACGCCTCTACAAGTTCGGGGAAGATCCGCTCCTGCCCGAACGTGTAGTCATAGCTGTTCGCGAGACGCTCTCGCCGGGCGAGCGTCGATTCGATGGGAACACCGAACTGCGTGTTCTCCGCATCGATGACCGATCGCTTCGACTGACCACCCACCCTGAAGCCCCCTGAGGCATCGTCTATCTGATGTTGTAGAACGTCTCCGCACCCGGATAGACAGCCGACTCGGCAAGCTCCTCTTCGATGCGGATGAGGCGATTGTACTTTGCCACGCGGTCCGAGCGGGCAGGCGCCCCCGTCTTGATCTGTCCAGCATTCGTCGCGACAGCCAGGTCGGCGATCGTCGTGTCTTCCGTCTCGCCTGAACGGTGCGATATCACGCAGGTGTAGCCCGCCTGCTTCGCCATCTCGATGCAGTCGAGGGTCTCGGTGAGTGAGCCGATCTGGTTGAGCTTGATGAGGATGGAGTTGGCGACACCTGTGGTGATTCCACGCTTCAGGCGCTCGGGGTTCGTCACGAAGATGTCGTCGCCTACGAGCTGGACGCGCGAGCCCAAGCGCTCGGTGAGCAGCTTCCAGCCGTCCCAATCCTCCTCGGCCATGCCGTCCTCGAGGCTCACGATGGGATAGCGGTCGACGAGATCTGCCCAGAAGTCGACCATCTGAGCGCTCGTGAGCTCACGCCCCTCACCCGCCAGGACGTACACCCCTCGCTCTTCGTCGTAGATCTCGGTGGCAGCGGGGTCCAACGCGATTCGGACGTCCCGTCCGGGCTCGTAGCCCGCCTTCTCGACAGCTTCGACGACGACTGCGAGGGCCGCCTCGTTGCTCTCGAGGTTCGGCGCGAACCCTCCTTCGTCGCCCACGCTCGTGCTGAGTCCGCGCGCCTTCAAGACCCCCTTGAGCGTGTGGTAGATCTCTGAGCACCACCGCAGACCCTCGGCGAATGAAGGCGCGCCGACCGGCATGACCATGAACTCCTGGAGGTCGACATTGTTGTCCGCGTGTGCTCCGCCGTTCAGTATGTTCATCATGGGCACCGGCAGGACGTGCGCGTTAGCCCCACCGATGTAGCTGTAAAACGTCAGTCCAGTGGACTCAGCGGCTGCGCGAGCACACGCCAGTGAGACCCCGAGGATCGCGTTAGCGCCCATGGCGCTCTTGTTCTCGGTCCCGTCCAGTTCGAGCAACATCGCGTCTATCGCGCGCTGGTCGGTGGCGTCCATGCCCGCGATCTCCTCGGCTATCGGGCCATTCACGTTGTCGACCGCGGTGCGAACGCCTTTGCCCATATAGCGAGCCGTGTCACCGTCCCTGAGCTCCACCGCCTCGAAGGCGCCGGTGGAAGCCCCGCTTGGGACCGCCGCGCGACCGAAACTGCCGTCGTCGAGCACGACCTCGACCTCGACGGTCGGATTGCCACGTGAATCAAGGATCTCACGTGCGTGGACGTCAACGATGTTGCTCATCTGCCCCTCTCCCCTTCCTTGGCAATGCGCCACAGCGATTCTTTCTCGTCGAGCGGAAGCGCCGCGAGTTCGGACCCCACAGCGGCGGCCTGCTCCTCCATCCGACGCCAACGTCGCCGGAACTTGTCACAAGTGCCCCTCAGGGCGGTCTCGGCGTCGATGCCCTGCTTCCTCGCAAGGTTGACCACCGTGAACAGTATGTCACCGATCTCGTCGGCCGCCTCGTCGCTGCCTGGCTCGGTCTGCGCGAGCTCTGCGACCTCCTCGTGCAACTTGTCGATCACACCATCAAGGGATTCCCATTCGAAGCCCGCCGCGACCGCTTTTCGCGATATGGTCTGGGCGAGCATGAGAGCAGGCATACCGTGGGGCACATCGTCGAGAAGCCCCGTGCCCTTGGCGGCCTTCTCGTCCCGCTTGATCTGGTCCCAGCGCTTGTGGACCTCATGAGCGGTGCCGGTCGAGTCCTCGCCGAAGACGTGGGGATGTCGGCGCACGATCTTGTCGATGATACCGGCGACCACGTCGCCAATGGAGAACTCACCGGCGTCCGCCGCGATCTGGGACTGGAGCACGACCTGGAGAAGCACATCGCCGAGCTCCTCTCGAAGCCCGGCGATGTCCTCGGTCTCGATGGCGTGGACGGCCTCGTAGGCCTCTTCCACCATGTTCTTCGCGATCGAGCGGTGGGTCTGCTCGCGGTCCCAAGGACACCCATCGGGAGCCCTGAGCCGCGCGATGACCTCCACGAACTCGTCGAATCGGTGGCGGTCCGCCTCCTCGTCGCGGATGTGCTCCACGCTACTTCGAAGTGGTTTCCTGCGAGGCGCCCTTGGCGGCCTGCAGTTCCTTCACGAAGATCTCGATCTTGGCCTTCTTCTTCAGTTCGTCGAGGAACTTCTGATACGCGTCAGCGCGGCGCTGCTGGATGAGGATCTGCTCGATCTGGTCCTTGACGTCCTCGAACTTCTGCTGGGTGGCCTTGCGCACGTCGGTCACGCGGATGATGTGCCACCCGTACGGCGTCTTGACGAGACCCGAGGTCTGGCCTTTGGCGAGCTTGTCGAGCGCAGCCTCGAACTCCGGCACGTATGGCGTCGTGGGCCAACCCAGGTCGCCGCCGTTCGAGGCGGTCGCCGTGTCGACGGAGTACTCCTTGGCAAGCGCTGCGAAGTCGCCGCCGTTCCTGACTTGCGCCAGCACCTTCTCGGCGGTCTTCTTGTCCTCAGGCTTGAACAGGATGTGCGAGGCGCGCTTGGCGGCCTGCTGTTCGAACTGCGACTTGTTCTTGTCGTAGTACGCCTTCATCTCCTGCTCGGAGATCTTGATGTCTGACGCGAGCGACTCGATGAGCTTCTGCGTGAGGAGCTGGTCGCGGATCTGCTGACGCAGCGTCTCCTCGGTCATGCCGGCGCTCTTGAGCGCGGACTGGAACTGCTCCTCGTCCTGGAAACCTGACTTCAGCTGCTGGATCTGCTTGTCGATGTCGCCCTCGGCGATCTTGATGCCTTTGTCCTCGGCCGCCTGCTCGACGAGCTTCTGGTTGATCATGTTGTCGAGAAGACGCTGCTTGAAGTCGAGCAGACGGCCCTCGCCGTCGGCCCCGTTGAACATGTCAGGGTACTGCTTCTTGAGCTGTGCGACCTGCTTGTCGAGTTCCGACAGCGGGATCTTCTCGCCGTTGACCTTGGCTGCGGTGTCCTTGTCCGTGCACCCAGCACCGGCGAGGAGTGCGAGGGCGAGGGCCAGAACCAGTGCGATGCGAAGCGGTTTCATCCGGATTCATTCCTCCCGAGAACTGGGTTCGGACGTCGCCGAGTATATAGCACCGAGCGCTCCAAGGGCCGCCGCTGTCACAGACTCTCCATAGCCGACCGGCAAGGTGACTTGGCGCTTGCGATCGAGGAACACGGCGCCGAGCGCGGCCAAGCGACCTCTCGCCTCGTCATCCAGGTCGACCGGCGACAGAATCAGACGGTTTCTGACGAGCGAGATGTTCGTGACTCCCGCATCGGCCGCGAGCGCCTTGATACGCGCGATGTCGACGAGGTTGCGCGCGGTCTCGGGCAATGGCCCGAAAGCGTCGGTGAGCTCAGCCGCGACAGCGTCGACGGCTTCGATCGCAGGGGCGCCGGCCAATCGTCGGTAGACACGCACCCGTTCGTCGACATCCGGCAGGTACACCTCGGGGATGAAGGCCGGGACAGGCAGGTCGACCCGGATGTCCGGGTAGGCGACGACCGGCTCGCCGCGCGCCTCTGACACCGCCTCCATGAGCATCTGTGCGAAGAGGTCGAAGCCGACGGCCGACAGGTTGCCGTGCTGTTCGGCGCCGATGAGCGAGCCGGCACCCCGGATCTCGAGGTCGCGCATGGCTATCTTGATGCCGCTGCCGAGGTCGTCGTGCTCTCGGATCGCGGTGAGCCGCTCGATCGCGGACTCCGTGAGCGCGCTCTCACGAGGGAACAGGAAGTACGCGTACGCCTTCACGTGGCTGCGGCCGACGCGCCCTTTCAGCTGGTAGAGCTGCGCCAGGCCGAGGCGCTGCGAGTCCTCGATGATGAGCGTGTTGCTGTGTGGGTTGTCGATGCCCGACTCGATGATGGTCGTAGCGACGAGCACATCGGCCTCGTTCGCCGCGAACTGCTCCATGACCGACTCAAGTTGCTTCTCCGACATCTGTCCGTGCGCGACCGCGATGCGCGCCTCGGGCGCTGCCGCACGCACCCGCTCGACCGCGTCGTCGATCGTGCGCACACGGTTGGACACGTAGTACACCTGCCCGCCGCGCTCGAGCTCGCGCCGGATCGCCCCGGAGACGACGTCCTCGTCCCACTCGCCCACGTGCACCGTCACAGGGAAGCGGTTGGGCGGCGGAGTGTCGATGACGCTCATGTCGCGCACACCCGACAGCGACATCTGCAGCGTGCGCGGAATGGGCGTGGCACTCATCGCGAGGACGTCGACCTGCTCGCGCAGGTTCGTGAGGTGCTCCTTGTGCTCGACGCCGAAGCGCTGCTCTTCGTCGATGATGACAAGGCCGAGGTCTTTGGGCTCGACGTCACGCGAGAGCAGACGGTGGGTGCCCACGAGCACGTTCACCGACCCGTTCGCAAACCCCTCGAGCGCCGCCTTCTGCTGCGCATCGGTCCTGAACCGGCTCAGGACCTCGACCGTCAGGCCGAACGGTGCGAACCGCTCGCTGAAGTTCGTGTAGTGCTGTTGAGCGAGGATCGTCGTGGGACAGAGCACCATGACCTGCTTGCCGTCCTGCGCCGCTTTGAACGCCGCGCGAATGGCGACCTCGGTCTTGCCGTACCCCACGTCGCCGCAGATGAGGCGGTCCATGGGCTTGTCGGACTCCATGTCGCTCTTCACGTCGGCGATGGCCGCGAGCTGGTCGGGCGTCTCGACGTAGGGGAACATCGCCTCCATCTCGAGCTGCCAAGGGGTGTCGGGTCCGTACGCATGGCCGGTCACCGTGGAGCGGCGTGCGTACAGGTCGACGAGGTCGAAAGCGAGCTGGCGGACCGCCTTGCGTGCCTTGCCGGTGGCCCGGCTCCAATCGGCGGTGTTGAGCCGCGTGACACGAGGGGCCGCCCCATCGGGGCCCACGTACTTCGTGACGCGGTCGATCTGCTCGACCGGCACGAAGAGCTTGTCCCCCTTCGCGTACTCCAGCAACAGGTAGTCGCGCTCGGCGCCCAGCACCTCCTGACGGACGACTTCACGGAACAGCGCGATGCCGTGCGTCGCGTGTACGACGTGGTCCCCGGGGGCGAACGCGAACGTGACCTTCGTCGGATCGATCTCCCGCCTTCGCCGTCTCACCATCGAGCGAGGGTGGACGTCATCGATGCTCACCACCGCCACGTGCGCTTCAGGGATGACGAGACCCGCAGGGACATCCACATCGGAGAGCAGGACCGCGCGCGACGTCAACGCCGGAGGCGAGATGCCGCCACCCTCGCCTTCACCCGCTGCCTCGCCGCTCCGATGCGCGACGGCACCCGCCGCATGGTCGCCCGCCGTATGGTCGCGCTCCTCAGTCACCGGTACCCCGGCGTCGACGAGCGAGTCTCCGATACGGCGGCGCGTGCGCCGATCAGGCACCGCGACGACAACGCGGTTGCCCGCCGCCATGAGCGAGCGGATCCCGCCGATGAAGCGTTCCTCGCCTCCCGAGACCTCAGGACGCCGCGCCACGAGCTCGGCGTCGACGCCACCACCGACTCTAAGAAGCGAAAGCAGCGTCAACCGCTGGCGCTCGCCGAAATCGAGCTGGGCAGGCGATAGGTAGAGACCTTCCAGGGCGGCCTTGTGCGGCACGGTCGAGCGGAAACCCGCCGCCTTGGCCGCGGACTCGAGCTCCTCACGGCGGCGCACGGTGTCATCGAACAGAGAGCGCGGCTCAGCGACCACGACGAGCGTCTGAGCGCCCAGGTACTCGGTGGGCGATGCGGTGCGCTTGTAGAGCAGGGGAAGGTAACGCTCCACGCCGGTGAAGTGCACCCCTTCCGCGAGCAGCTCGAGCTCACGCGCGATCCCGGGGTCCTTCAGGACCCGCTCGCGTAAGACCGCTGCGGCCGCCTCCGCCCCGCGCTTGGACAGGGCGAGCTCGCGGCACGGGTAGACCTCGACCGTGCCTGCGTCGCCGATCGCTTGACCGGTCCCTGCGACGTAGCGCCTGACCGATTCGACCTCGTCACCGAACAGCTCCACGCGGACCGGCTGCCTGGTCCCCGCCCCGAAGACATCGAGTGTGCCCCCGCGCACGGCGAACAACCCCGGGGCATCAGCGGCGTCCACACGCTCGTACCCCATCCGGACGAGTGCGTCGGTCGCCGCCGTCAGATCGAGCTCGCCGCCAGGCACGATCGTGAAGGGCTCGAAGACCCCGCTTCCCTGCGGAGGCACCGTGCGCAGAAGCGACCGAGCGGCCGCCACCACAACCACCGGGCGGCCCTTGTCGAGCGCGTGGAGCGCGCGGGCGCGGGCGCCGACCTCTTCGTGGTCCGGCACCGCTCCTGACCACGGCGTGTCAGAACGGTCCGGGAAGAGCATCACCCGTTCACGACCGAGGAATGCCGCGGTCTGGCGGGCGAAACGCTCAGCCGTCTCAGTGCCTGCGACGACCACGAACATCGGTCGAGGCGCCCTCGCGAACACCGATGCGACGAACATCGGTCGCACGAGACCGGGCACAGCGAGCGTCGCATCAACCCCATCGTCCAACCGCTCGATGATCCTCCTGGCAGCGGCCGACCCGGCCAAGGCATCTGACAGATGGTCGATGAGCATGCGAGAGGCACTCCGAATCACTTGCGGACAGCACGAAAGCCCACGAACATCACGGTACGCGGAGCGCGATTCGTGCGTTGGCGGGGACGGTCAGAGTATTTCCGCGCGAAGCAGTGGTCAAGCGCAAGCCCTGTGGCGCCACCGCCGCGAAGGCCGTGAGTCACGAAGGCGGATGGGTATGCTCGAGCAGCGTGTGGCGACGCGCAGAACGAGACAGATACCAGGCGCAGGCCGACTACGACTCGAACGAGCGCGCTGAGCAACAAGATCGAGGACCTTCAAGACCGGCTGCAACGGATCGAGGAGACGCTGCAACGCATCGACTCCTCTGTTTCGGACCCGAATCAAGCGACCCGGATTAGCTGAGGATTTCCGACGCGATCGCATTCCAGGCACAACGCCGGACCTCGCGCGGGCACACCGAAGGGCCATGATGCGGAGACTCTACCGCACGACGAGCTCGAAGCGCCCCTGAAGCGCCGCTACGAACGCCCGCCCCTCATCGCTCGCGTCGAAGTCGCGTCCGGCCGCCAGCCCCTGTCGCACACCGTCGGGCCTATACCGCTGCAGCACCCAACGGTGCACGCCTTGGGACTCGAGCTCGTCGGCCATACGCGCGAGGTCATCAAGTGAGAGCAGGTCCGGATGCACCGTCGTACGGCACTCGAAATCAACACCACTCGCGACGAGCGTGCGCAGCGACTCGCGCGCTCGCCGGCCTGAACCCGCGACACGCGTGACACGCTCGTACTCGTCTGACGGAGCCTTCACGTCGAAGCCGACCCAGTCCACAAGCGGAAGCACCTCCGCTAGACGCCCCGGCAGTGGACCAGCCGTGTGGAGCCCCACGGCGAAGCCCACATCCCGCACGTCCCGCAAGGCATATCGCAGCGCCGCCTGCGCCGTAGGTTCTCCGCCGGTGAAGACGACGCCGTCGAGCAGCCCGACACGCGAGCGAAGGAACTCGAGCACCTCCGGCCACGAGGGCGCATCGTCATCTCCCTCAGCATCCGCGCGCAGCAGGTGCGGGTTATGACAATAGAGGCAGTCCCACGGGCAGCCGCGCAGAAACACCGTGGCGACCAACTGGTCCGGCCAGTCGACCGTGGAAAGCGGCACGAAGCCGCCAAGGCGCACGCTAGTTGGGCAGCTCACCGGTCTCGGTGAAGCAGACGCGCTCCTCATACTCACCCTGCTTGCCCTTGTTGAAAGACGTGACCGGTCGGTGGTAGCCCATGACGCGCGTCCAGACCTCGCAGGGCTGGCGCTCCTCGTCGGTGAGTGTGATCTCGAGCAGCTCTGCGGGCGTGAGTGTGGTCTTCTCGGCGGCCATCGGCATCAGTCCCCTTCCGTATCAGGCGCAGCAGGCTTCCGCCTGCTTTTTCGCGATCGCTTCGGCGTCGCATTTCGGGCAGTACCGGTGCTCGCCGTCCAGGTACCCGTGCGTCGGGCAGATGGAGAACGTCGGCGAGACGGTGATGTAGGGCAAGCGGAATCCTTCGAGTGAGCGGCGCACGAGCTTCTTGCACGCCTCGACCGAGCTCACTCGCTCGCCAAGGTAGAGGTGCAGCACGGTGCCGCCCGTGTACTTGCACTGCAGGGGCTCCTGGCGCCTGAGCGCCTCGAACGGATCGGAGGTGAAGCCCACGGGCAGCTGGCTCGAGTTCGTGTAGTACGGCTTGTCCGGAGGGCCCGCCTGCAGGATCGCATCGCCGAAACGCTTCTTGTCCTCGCGCGCGAAACGGTACGTCGTGCCCTCGGCGGGCGTGGCTTCGAGGTTGTACAGGTGCCCCGTCTGCTCCTGGAACTCGGTGATGCGAGCACGCAGGTGGTCGAGGAAGCGCAGCGCCATCTCCTCGCCTACCGGGGTGGTGATGTCGTCGGTGTCGCCGGTGAAGTTGCGGATCATCTCGTTGATGCCGTTGACGCCGATCGTCGAGAAGTGGTTGCGCAGCGTGCCCAGGTAGCGCTTCGTGTACGGGAACAGCCCGTTGTCGATGTGCTGTTGGATGACCTTGCGCTTGAGCTCGAGGGAGGTGCGCGCGTGCTCGAGCAGCGTGTCGAGTGCGGCGAGAAGGGCGCGCTCGTCGCCGGTGTACAGATAGCCCAACCGCGCGCAGTTGATTGTCACGACCCCCAGTGACCCCGTCTGCTCGGCGCTGCCGAACAGACCGTTGCCGCGCTTGAGCAGCTCAGAGAGGTCCAGCTGCAGCCGGCAGCACATCGAGCGAACCATGTTCGGCTTGAGCTCGGAGTTCACGAAGTTCTGGAAGTAGGGCAGGCCGTACTTCGCCGTCATCGCGAACAGCAGGTCCGCGTTCTCGCTCTCCCATGGGAAGTCAGGTGTGATGTTGTAGGTGGGGATCGGGAAGGTGAACACACGGCCCTTGGCGTCGCCCTCGGTCATGACCTCGATGTAGGCGCGGTTGATCATGTCCATCTCGCGCTGCAGCTCGCCGTAGGTGAAGTCGCAAACCTCACCGCCGATGATGGGGTACTCGCCTTTGAGGTCGTCCGGACACGTCCAGTCGAACGTGAGGTTCGTGAACGGCGTCTGCGTGCCCCAGCGCGACGGCACGTTCAGGTTGTAGACGAGCTCCTGGATGGACTGACGCACCTCGTCGTACGAGAGGTCATCCAAGCGGACGAACGGCGCGAGGTAGGTGTCGAACGAGCTGAACGCCTGTGCGCCCGCCCACTCGTTCTGCAGCGTGCCGAGGAAGTTGACGATCTGGCCGACCGCGCTCGACAGATGCTTCGGCGGTGCCGACTCCACCTTTCCGGGCACGCCGTTCAGGCCCTCGGTCAGCAGGGTGCGAAGCGACCAACCCGCGCAGTAGCCGGCGAGCATGTCGAGGTCGTGGATGTGGATGTCGCCCTCGCGGTGAGCTCGCCCGACCTCGGGCGGGTACACGTGGGAGAGCCAGTAGTTCGCGATCACCTTGCCAGACACATTCAGGATGAGGCCACCGAGCGAGTAGCCCTGGTTCGCGTTCGCGTTGACGCGCCAGTCCGCGCGATCGAGGTACTCGTTCACCGACGAGGAGACCTCGATGACGGTCTTCTTGTCCTCGCGCAGCCGAGCGCGCTGCTCTCGGTAGACGATGTAGGCACGCGCGGTGGCGAAGTGGTTCGCGCTGATCAAGACCTGCTCGACGACGTCTTGGATCTGCTCGATGTCCGGGTCGGAATCGGCGAAGCGATGCCGCAGCACCTTGACGGCCTGCGCTGCCAGCAGGAGCGCCTCGTTCGCGTCGAACTCGCCGGTGGCTATACCGGCGCGCTCGATGGCCGAACGGATCTTCTCGGCATCGAACGCGACGCGCTCGCCTTCGCGCTTGATGACGCCAGCGGGCACCGATCGACTGACTCCCTCGGCCACGACAACCCCTCTCTCGCTCTACGTTGAGCCCCCATATATTGTGGTGCGTGCAACATTACCACAACATCTGGTGGGCTCGGAGCGGAATCGTGACGAACGGTGTCGCGGTTTGCGCTGAGCGGCGATCCCGTGTCCGATGAGCGGTAGAGCGGTCAAGTGTCGCCCTGGTCCGCGCGCCTGCTATCCTGCACGTGGCGAGGTCGTCACGGGGGGAGGCGAGGATGGTTCGGGGATTGCGCGCGCTGGCTCTCGTGGTCGTGGCATCCGTGCTCGCGACACTCGCGTTCAACGCTGCCGCGAACACGGTGACCGTCCCCATCGACCGCGACTTCACAGGCGTCGACAGATTGCAGCTCAACGGCGGAACGCTCACGCTCAAGACCGGCCCGGCCAACCGGCTGACCGCCCGGGTCCCTCTGGCGACGTGGCTCCTCACGATGGTCCGCATCACTGACGGACACTTCGCCGAGATCGGCGGATTCGACGACGCCGATCCGCGGGTGCTGCTCGTCGGACTCCTCCCCGAGGACACCGTGCCCGCAGCGGTGGACAGCATCAAGTGGACGCTGGAGACCGACACACTCGAGACGGTGACGGTCGCCGGCGGAACGCTGGTGACGGACGGTTACAAGGCCGACCGGCTCATGGTCTTCGGCGTCGCCGGCGCCGCGCGACTCGAGGGCCTTGACCTGCGACTGTTGGCGGGCAACTTCCAAGAGGGTTCGTCATTGACGGCGAGCGGACGGGTCGAGGTCTTCTCTGCCCTTGAGACCGCCGGAGGCCTGATCGACACGCGTAGGCTCCGGATCGGCCGTCGTGACCCGGGTCCAGTCACCGACATCCTGAAGACCAAGTGAGCGCAGTGAAGCAGACCGCCGAACCGATCCCCGACCTGCCGCGTGAAGAGCGCGAGCGTCTCGCGCCGATATATGCCGAGCGTCTCGAAGCCGCATACGGCGACCCGCACGCCGCGCTCCACTTCGAGAACCCCTATCAGTTGCTCATCGCAGTCATCCTGAGCGCCCAGACCACTGACGCCGGCGTGAACAAGGCTACTCCGGCGTTGTTCGAACGGTACCCGACGCCCGCCGATCTCGCCGGAGCAGACCAGCTCGAGGTCGAGAGCCACATCAAGAGCCTCGGCTTCTACCATCAGAAGGCGCGAAACATCATCGCCGCCTGTCAGCGCATCGTGGGCGAGTTCGGCGGCGAGGTGCCGGACACGATGGAGGGACTCACCTCGCTGCCGGGGGTCGCACGCAAGACCGCCAACATCGTGTTGGGTGAGGCGTTCGGAAAAGTCGAAGGCATCGCGGTCGATACCCACGTCTTCCGGCTCGCGCACCGGTTCGGCCTTTCAACCGAGAAGGACACGGACAAGGTCGAACGGGACCTGATGTCGCTGTTCCCGAAGGAGCACTGGCACCGTGTCAACTACGACCTCATCAACCACGGCCGTGCGATCTGCACCGCCAAGCGCCCCGCATGCGGCGCGTGTTTCCTGTCAGACATCTGTCCGTCGGCGTTCGTGCCGGCGGGTTGGCGGGAGTGACCAGAGCGCGGAGCGTCACGACAGCTTGGCCCACTTCTACCGTACCTCCACCTTGCGCTCCTCGCGGACCTGGGCGCCCGCGAGCTTCGTGAGCGACCCGGTGTACTCGACGAGGTCGACCTGACAACCTTCACCGAGCGTCACGTCCTGCCCGCGCACGACCTTCGCCGTCGTGGCGATGAGCTCGAGGTGGTCGCCCTCGATGCTCTCTGCGGTGAGCCTCCGGTCGGTGAACGCCGAGAAGATCGCAGTGATCCCGTCCGGCACGCGCAAGACCATGCGCTCGCAGCCGATCTCGCGCGCTGAGTTGCGACCGTGGAGTCGCAGGTCGATGTCGCCTGCGTTCAACATGCCGTTTATGGCGAACCGCCCTTCGCCGGTGAGCGTCTCGGCCTCAAGGTCGCCGCCCACGCGTAGCTCACCGCGAAGCTCCACCTCGCGCGCGGCGACGCCGCCATCGACCCCACACGTCCCGGCGACTTTGAGCCGCCCGACCCCCAGACCCGCGTGCACATCCGCGGTGCCGTTCGCCCTGAACTCAACCGCTTGGACCGGCCCCTCGAAGGTCCCGGCTCCGTTCACCGTGACTTCATCGGCCTTCACCGCTCCCAGGCATTTTCCGACGCCGTTCACGGTGAGCTCGTTGCACTGCACGTCGCCGGTGACGGTACCCGCTCCGTTGAGCACGATCGCCCCGTACGTCCCGGACGACACCGTGCCATCGCCGTTGATTCGCGCATCGTTGAGATTCTCTGCCATCGCCTTCTCGCCTTCCCCGTCTACTTCAGCCGGACGCCCAGCGCCTCGGTCCTCTCCTGCAGGTTCACCCGAGCGATCACCTTGGTGGTCGACTCGAACACAAGCTTTGCATCGCTGGAGACGAGGAGCGCGAGGGCGACCCCCATCTTGCGCACCACGATGACGTCGGCATCGCGCCCTTGGAAGGACGGCAACCCCTCCTCAAGTGCGCCAAGCACCATGGCTCCCTCGTCGACACTGATCTCGCCGGTCTTGAGCAGGCCGTCGACGATGAACAGCGACAGCAACTCGCCATACCGCAACAAGACGACGTCAGGGCGCACGCGGGCAAGCACTGCCACCGCCGACTCCGAGACCACACCACGCCCTACAGCGTCTTCGACTGCGAGGCTCACGCCGGTGAGGTCAGGCGTCACCGCGTCCGCGATGTCGTCGAGCGACAGGTCCTCTGTCTTCATGGACAGGATCCGCTCGACGCGGGCCACCATCTTGTCACGCGGGAAGAACGTCTCGGTGCCGGTGAACGTCGGCTTTCGGATGAACCAGTCCTCCGGGATCAGACCCTTGCGCTTCCAACGGTAAAGCTGGCCGTAGCTGATACCGGTCTGTTGGAGCAGCTCCTTCTTGGAGATCAGGTCAGCGTCCATCAGCACACCTCCCTCGCGCGTCGTCCGTATGCCGGCGCGAGTCCACTCTGGCGATCATACCCGTTATGACGAAAACATAACATCACATTGTTACGCATCGCAACCGCTGTATGCCTCCCCCCTGTGGAACACCGGAGTCCGAGGCGGGCGACGACCGACGGGCTCGCGGCTCACAGACCGCGGGCGGGCAGGACCACGAGGTCGAAGTAGAGCGCCATCCCGAACAGCAGCGCAGCGACGGGGACGGATGCGAACGCCCAGACCCTCTCGCGGCGCACGTACTCTGCCACGCCGACCCTGTCGCAGACCCTTCGCCATGCCAGGCCGTTCGCACGGCGCGCGAACCACCACATCATCGCCAGCGTGACGCCGAGCACGACGACGGCGCCGATGATGCCGGGCACGCTGTCGCCCGCGGTCCGCAGGATGCTGTCAGCGAACAGCCAGATCGGCAGGAAGACCGCGCCGGCCCACAGTCCATGCGCCGGTCCCCACAGAGGCGGGATGAGGAAAGCCGCCAGGTTGAAGCGCGGCAGCTGCGGCACCGGATCTCCCTCACCGAGCGGGACGCGCCCCGTGACCGCCTCAGCAGGGTGACCGGCCGGGCAGGCATCAGAGGAGTCCCGTTCCACGATCCGGTCGCACAGAACGCAGTAGCCCGCTTGGCGAAGCCGGATTCCTGCGGCCTCCTCGCCAGTCATCCGTGCAGCACCACCGCGAGGACCATCGCCACGAAGACCGCCGGGAGCATGTTGCCGACCGGGAGGCGCTTGATGCCGGACAGGTCCAGCCCGATCGCGGCGATGAGCGTACCGCCGGCCGCCTCTATCGCCGCCACCATCTCGGGCGTGACTCCGGACAGGCGTGACGCCGCGAGGGCGATGCCGCCCTGGATGATGAGGACGGGAATGACGGATAGTGCCACTCCCGCACCGAGTGTCGAGGCCAACGCGATGGAAGCGAAGCCGTCGAGCATGGCCTTCAGGTACAACGTCGACGGGTCGCCCAGACCGTCCTGGATGGAGCCGAGCACCGTCATGGCCCCCACGCAGTAGAGCAGCGACGCCGTGACGAACCCCTCCACGAGCGTGTGACCCTTCTCGCGGGGCTCGTCGGCGGCCGACTTCGCGGTCGGAGCGAGCCATGGCATCCGGTACGCGGCATCCTGCAGCCAATGCCCGAAGCGCTCGAGCCAGTACTCGATACGCAACGCCTCGCCGATGAGCGCACCGATGACGAGCGATCCCACGAACACCAGCGCGGAGTACTCGCCCAGAAGGCCGTCCGCCTGGCCCATGTCGCCGAGGCCGCCGATGCTCATCCCGAAACCAATCACGAGGACCGCGAGACCGATAGCGCGGAAGGTGGTCTCACGCATGCGTTCTGGGATGAGCCCGCCGAAGGCCAGACCCGCGACCGAGCCTATGAGGACCGCGACCACATTCGCGATGACGCCCAGACCCGGCACCCACTCACCCCTTCTCGTCGTCAAGCCAGAGCTCCTCGAGCTCGGCGGTGATGTCCTTCGCGCCCGGAGGCAGGCCCACCTCGCCTGCGTGAGGCGGCCGCGCCCCGCTCCGCCCTGCGCTCTGGCCTGGGCCCTTTCCGGCGCCGATGCGCGTTCCGACGAAAAGCGCGGAGACGTCACGATACTCCACATGGCGCCCCACGTCTTGCGACAGACGGGCGCGCAGCCGCAGATCGGCGGTGTAGACGGCCACCTGGCCTGTCGCCGACGCCGCCCGACGCACGATCTCGGTGTCTGCGTCTGCGGCGTAGACCACACGCACGGCACCGTGGCTCTCCGCGCTGGCCCCGAGCGACTCGCGCGCGTCGAACACGACGACGACCCGGCCCTTCGGCGCGATGCGCCCGGCAATCGCACGCAGGCGCTGCGTCAGGGCTTCACGCTGCGCCTGCTTCGAACGATCAGCTAGCGCCGGGTCGCGCATCGTGACGTTGTAGCCGTCGACGAGGACGAGCATCGCGGGGCCGCCCGGTCTCACACGCCCGGGTCGCCGAAGTAGCGCCAGTAGATGAGCCAGAACGACATCGTGCCGCTCAGGTGCGGCGTGTAGCGGAAGAGCCCGTACGTGGCCGCATTGGTCGGATGGATGACGCTGCCGTCGATCGTCATCGAGATGCCCGGCCGCCACCCGCGCCCCAGGTTGGCGAGCTTCTCGGCGCCACACCAGACCTGCATGCCGAAGCCTTCGTACTTCGTGAAGGTGCGGCTGTCCGTCTTGCCACAGCCCATCGCCCAATCGTACGCCGTCTGGGTCGGGCGAACGCGCGTGAGCAGTGATTGCTCCTTCTGCAGCGTGGCCAGCACCACCTTCGGGCTCACCCCCCAGCGCACGGAAGCCTCGTGGATGATCTCGGCAGCCGACTTCTCGACGCCGGTATGGTCCTTGGCCCGGTAGCGCGCGAGGGTACCCGGCTGGCTCTCAAGGAACTGCTGGACCTGCTCCAAGGTCATCGATCGGGTGTCGCGGAAGACCTCCTCGGCGATGACGGTGTTGGGGTTGAAGCCGTCCTTTGAGACCACGGCTCCTGCCGTGGGCTCCCACATCAGTCGCGCGAGGTCGATCTTGATCTGCGCCGCCCGTGCCTCGGATGCCGCCATGTCACTCTCGATCCGCGACCGCTGCTCGTCAGCACGCCTTTGCAGCTCCGAGAGCTTGTCCATCTTGTTGTACAGGCCCTCTTGGAGCCACATGTTCTCGGAGCGCACCAGGCGCACATCGTTGATGAGCCTCACATCACGCTCGCCGATCATCGCGAGGTAGGTCGTCCGTACCCACAGGTCCTGAAACGTCTGCGCAGTGAAGAGCAGGCGGAGCATCTCCATTCGATCGCCTCGATAGAGCTCCACCGCGCGCCGCGTCAACGCGCTCTGCGCCTCTTCAAGCTCGACCTGCAAAGCGGCGAGCTCGGTGGTCACCTGCGAGATGTCGGCCTTCGTGCGTTCGATCTCCCTGCTGACCTCAAGGTAGTCCGCCACAGCCACGCCCAGGTCCAGCTTCAGCTGTTCCAGCTCCTCCCGGACCGCCGCCTCCTCGGCCTTCTTGGCTTCGATGGCGGCGGTTTTGTCACCGGGATCCGGCGGCGCGGCCGATCCCACCCCGGGCACGGCGAGGACAGCCGCCAGAACGGCGGCGAGGAGCATCCACGTGTGTACCCGACGGCTCACGATCGTCTCACTGGCTCCCGAGCGATGCGCACACGCTGCTTCATCGCGACAAAACTGCAGGTCGTATGCCACAAGAGGGTACCACGCCCAACATCAGCGAGACGTTCTCAGCGCAGGCGCGCCTGCCAGCATCACTGCGCACAGGATGGCGCCCGCCGCCCCGTATCCGAACGTCGCCCAAGGGCCGATCGCTGACCACAACACGCCGGCGATGCTGCTGGCCACGAGCGTGGCGACTCCCGCCACGAGGCCGTGCAGACCTATCGCGGAAGCTCTCTGGCTCGCCGGAACAAGGTCGACGGCGAACGCCTTGCCAACGCCTTCGGTCGCCGCGATGTACAGTCCGTAGACGCCGAACAGCGCGACGAGCTGCTGCCACGTCGAAGCGACGGCGAAGCCCGCATACACGGCTGCGAAGATCACCAGTCCGCCGATCAAGACTCGACGACGCCCCACACGGTCGGAAAGCGACCCGAGCCTCGGGGACGCGAGCGCGTATGTGACGTTGTACAGCACGTACAACAGCACCGTCGACGTCGTGGAGAGCCCGATGTCTTTCGCCTTGAGGATGAGGAACACATCGCTTGAGTTGGTCACGGCGAACGTCCCCCACGCGGCGAGGTACCAACGCAACGGAGGGTTGAACGCCCTCGCTTCGAATCGTGCTGCGGATCCAGCGTCGGCGGACTTGGCCGGTTGGTCCCTGAGCTGCAGGACCAGAACGACACTCACCACGGCGGGTAGCGTCGCAAGCCATATCACGAGCCGGACGTCACCTCTGGTCCACCAGAGCAGCAGCAGACACAGCAGCGCGCCGACGACCGCACCCGAGGTGTCGAGTGCGCGGTGCCATCCGAAGGCGAGACCTCTGTCAGCCTCGTCGACCGCATCAGCCAGGTAGGCGTCGCGCGGTCCGGTCCTGATGCCCTTGCCGAGCCGGTCAACGCCTCGGGCGAGCAATACGAACGGC
Source organism: Actinomycetota bacterium (assembly GCA_029265315.1). GTDB lineage: Bacteria > Actinomycetota > Coriobacteriia > Anaerosomatales > PHET01 > JAJUJM01. The sequence goes on from JAJUJM010000007.1 coordinate 63,823, forward strand.
CACGCTGGCGACAGTGCGATCAGCGGCTTGCCGAGCGCTGAGAGTCCGTAGCCCCACGCCATGAACGGGACACGGCGGCCCCGTCGATCAGAGAACCTGCCGGCAAGCGGACGGACCAGCGACGAGACAGCTTCCGCCACGCCCTCGATGACGCCGACCACAGCGACCGGGGCGCCGAGCACCGTCGTCAGGAGAATCGGGGTCAGCGGGTAGAGCATCTCCGACGATATGTCAGCGAAGAACGAGACGAGGCCGGTCCGGCGCACCGAAGAAGGGAGTCTCCTCAGGCCGGCGAGGCCCTGATGCGGGCTACCGGGTGCTTCTCGCGGCGTTCCCATGGATCCGCCTGTTCCCGTCATCGATGGAGTCAGCCGAACACTCTGGAGCTTCAGCCGCGACCGCCGTCTGAGTAGCGATACACGTGGACGTCTTCGACGATGATCATCCCGCCGCTCATCATCTCGTCGATCTTCGGCAAGACCGCATCAACCCGTTCGGGCGTATCGGCGAAGATGATCACGACAGGCAGGTCCTGTGAGAGCACGAGGATGTTCGCGGTGTGGACCCTACTCGCCGCCCCGAACCCTTCCACGCCCTTCAGGACGGTCGCACCGGCGCAACCCTCGCGCCGGAGCATCTGGACGATCGCGTCATAGAGAGCGTGATGCCCGTAGCGATCCGACTCACCTATGTGGATCGTGACGCGCTTACCGGGTCCCTCGATGTGCATGAGTCCCTCCTAGACCAGTCGACCGACGACGAGGCCCGCCAGGACGGCGACGAGACCGACCAGCCCCGAGCCGAACATGTTGAGCACACCCGCCGTCCACAGGCCCCGCTCCATCAGTGCCATGCTCTCGTAGGAGAGTGTCGAGAACGTGGTGTAACCGCCGAGTATCCCCACGCCCAGGAACAGGCGACCGTGCGCGGGCAGAAGCCCCCGCTCGACCGATGTCGCCATCACGATGCCCAGCAGGAACGCTCCGGTGATGTTGATGACGAACGTGTGCCAAGGAAACGACGTGCCCCACCTCTCCGCGATGACCGTCCCCAGAACATAGCGGGCACCCCCTCCTATGCCGGCTCCGATCACCACGACCGCGATGTCGCTCAGCTTCATCTTGCCTCCAGAGAACAGAAAAGCCTCTACACGCAGACACCCACGTGTAGGAGCCATCAGCCGGAGCGGTTCAGTAGGCGAGCCCCATCGCCTGTGGGCCCAGTCTACCTGACGAGCGCCGGAGGTGACACGGGGCGACGATGACCCGCTGGTGACCAGCGAACGACCTGAAGACGCGACCAAGTGGCTCAGTTCGCGAAGAGTGAGCAGGTGACGTGTGTCTTGGTCGCGATACGAAGCCGTAGACGAACCAGGACCAAGAGCCGCACCTCTGAACAGGAACCGCAGCTCAAGACAGGAGAAAGCCCCGGTCTTGCGACCGAGGCTCCCGACAAGTCGATGGTGGCCAGAGACGGACTTGAACCGCCGACACGGGGATTTTCAGTCCCCTGCTCTACCAACTGAGCTACCTGGCCATTGCGTGCCCACGTATGGTAGCCACGCGCAGGGAGCGCGTCAATCGCTCATCGCGAGTCCTGACCCCGGCGCAGCCTCAACACCTGCACCCGATGGTTCTCCTTATCGGTCACGAGAACCAGGTCGCCGGCTACATCGACATCGTTGGGATACTGGAAGCGCCCCGGCCTCGTGCCCTGTGTCCCCCACCGGCGGACGAGGGCGCCATTGGCATCAAGCTCCCCAAGCGAGAAGCTGAACGCATCGGCGACCAACACGCCGCCGTCATCCATCGCGCTGATCCCACGAGGCAGGCCGAACAAGCGCCTATCCGAGTCCCCGCCGGCCGTCTGCCACAGCACGGTACCGCTTGCATCGACCGCCAAGGCCCGAAAGCGATTGGTGTCTGAGAGGTAGATGGTGCCATCACGCCCCAGCGCGACCCCGTTCGGGCGCGCGAGCGCGTCAGCCTTGCCCGCGATCCGCAGTCGTCCACGTGAGCCGCCGTTCAGGGTGAAGACCTCAACGCCAGTCTCGTCAGTGACGTAGACATCCCGCTCGCCGACGGCTACATCGGTGGGGCGCCAGTCGGTCACACCGGGAGGGGCGAACGTCCGGACGAAACGGCCGGCCGCGTCATAGATCGCGACTCGCCCGCCCCGCAGGTCCGCGACGTAGACTGCGCCGAGCTCGCTCACGTCAAGCCCGACCGGCATCTGAAGCGGCTTCACGCTGGCTCCGCGCGGGGCTGCGACGGTACCGGGACCACCGAACTCCCGCAGAAATCGCCCATCGCGAGCGAACTCACAGATGCGCCCGTTGCCTGTGTCAGACACGAGGATGGTGCCACCGAGACCCCACGCGGCGGCCAGCGGGCGCACGAAGGTCGGCTGCGCACCGATGCCTGGACCCTCGATGATGCGAACGACGGTGAGCGGCGGCGGGCCCGGGTCGAGCAAGTCCAGATAGTCTGCGATGAGGGCGGTGATCAAGGCGAGCATGGTGAGCGAGACCAGCCCGAAGACGACACGGCGGCGCGTCGAACGCAACCGGTCCCGGGTCCGTTGCGCGCGGCTCACCCCGTCTATCACGGGCCCGTCCCCGGCTGGGGGCCTCACTTCTCGTGTCACAGGCCCGTCCCCGCGTGGGCGTGACACCCGCCCGCGGTGCAGTCGATCGGCCAGACGGTGAGATCGGCGCCGCCTTCCGTCGCATCGGGATGCGTCGTGGGACCGACGATGTGACAAGAGCCACAGAAGAAGCGCAGGTCGGCCCCGGAGCCGACGGGCACGACCGTGAGTCCGTCGACGACCACCGGCGTCCCGGACGCCGCCACCGATTCCGCCAATCCCCAACGGTTCGACGAACCATGCGGGTCGTGACACACCTCGCACGACAAGGGGTCGCCGGGAGCGTAGTTCATGTCGGGACGCAGGTGACTCGGCGAGGAGACGGCTTCTCCGTGCGCTGCGGTCGCCCACGTGGTCGCGATGTTCGACACGGTCGCAGAGCCACCGGGCCCAAGGGGCACCGGCGCCCACCCGGAGGTCTCCGCCGACGTGGGAAGCTCGGTGTCATGGCAGCGCAGGCACAGCCCGACGACCGTGCCGGTCCAACCGCCCGCGGTGCTCGGATCGTCCGGATCGACGGTCGGGGTGCCCGGCGCCGAGACGTGCGGCTCGTGACAGTTCGCACACGTGATCATGGAACCGTTGGTGGTCTGATCGGCCTCGAGCAGGTCGTGCCGCGTGGTGGAGTCAGCTCCGGACAGACTAGCCGCGACGTCAGCGGCCCCCGGCAGCGAGTACGCGGCCGAGTGACACCAGACGCAGCGCTGGTCGGCGCTGTAGGGCACGAGTGCGGACTCACGCGTGGCGTGACCCCGGTGGCAAGCAAGACACACGACCTCGACCGCGTCAGCCGGAGCGGGAACACTCGCACGGTGGCCCGATGATTCGAAGACGGTCATGTCCCCGCGCGGCAGCGTCGTGGCCACCCCATGGCAGGCGTAGCAGATCGCATTGCCGGTCCTGACGCCGCCGGGTGCGTACAGCAGCTTGCCCAGCTCAGGTCCGCCGTTGTCGTTGTGCGGCGTATGGCACTGGCCACACCGCAGCACCGTCACCGTGTTCTCGACCGAGACGGGATGTCTGCTGGTCATGGCCGGGTCTGAGAAATCGTCGAACACGTCAGGCGCCGACGTGCCATCGTGACAGCTCAGGCACAGAGCGATCTCGTTGTCGCCCGGCGTGGTCAGGAGCGCGAGCGAGTTGGCCGACGTGTGCGAACGGTGGCACAGCGCGCAGTCATCGGTGAACGGGTCGTACTCACCATGCGGCGAGTCCGTGACGTCGTCACTCAGCGTGTGGACGAACACCCCGAGTCCGGTAGCACCCACCACGCCCGACGAATCGACTGCGGCCACCCGGTACCAGTAGTCGGTGTCGATTGCGGTCGTCGTGTCCAAGTACGACGTGGCGCTGATGGCAGGCGAAGTGATGAGCGAGGGCGCGCCTGTGCTTGTGGTGGAGCGGTACAGCAGGTATCCCGTCGCGCCCGGCAGCGCAGTCCAGCTCGTCTCGACGCCTGCCGTCGCGGCGTGCGCCCGCAGGCCGATCGGAGCCGGCAGTGCAGTGAGCGTCGTCACGGCCGATGTCGCCTCCGCGCTCGCCGTGCCCTCGCCGCGAGCGTCGGTGACCGCCACCCGGTACGACGCGAGAACCGGTGCGACGAGACTGGTGTCGACCCACGAGCCGGGATAGCTGACCGGTACCGTGGCCACGAGCGAGTAGGGGCCTCCGTCAAGCGCTCGGTAGATGCGGTAGGCGACCGGGCCAACCGTGCCGGTCGTCTCGCCCCAGTTCAGGTACACCGCGTTGCGGTAGGCGGTGCGAGCGAACACGATTGCGGGCGGGCGCGGCAGCTCGCCCAGCGTGAAGCTTTCCGCCGGGTCCGACTCGCCCGAGACGTTCCCGGCCACATCGTACGCGCGAACCGTGAACGTCGTCTCGGTCTCTGGCGTGAGGCCAGTGAGTGTGATCGCGGGCACCGCACTCGTGCCGACCACGGACCCGTCTTGCAGCACCTCGTAGTACGCGACTCCGGATGTGGTGTCATACGACGGCGCCCACGTGAGAGTCGCGGTCGTAGACGTCACCGAAGCGGCCAACAGCGTCGGCGTGGTCGGTGCTCCTCGATCGTGCTTCACCACGACAGTCCGGGTGGTCTCGCGGTTGCCACCGGGGTCGATGGAGTAGTAAGCGATCGTGATGGTGCCTTCACGAGTCATCGTGAAGGGAGTCGAGTACGTCGTCCACGGCCCCGACACCCCGTTCAGGCTGTAGTACGTGATGGCCGGCTCCGTGGTCGAGAAGCTGACGTCAGGCGACGTGAGGTACCAGCCGTTCGTGCCATCGGGGTCGGCTGGGTCCAGAGTGACCGTCGTCTCGGGTGCTGAGGCGTCTGTGGTGCGCAGGATCGTACCTGCGAGGCCGACTATGACGCCTTGATCAGGGCTGGCGAAATCAACGGCGCGCAGCGTTGTCGCGGTACCGGGGTTCTGGAGGGTCCACGTGGCCCCGCCGTCGGTCGTGCGTCGAACCACCGATACCACGCCGGACGAGGCGCCCACATACCAGCCGTTGAGCGCATCCTCGAATCGTATGGCGTTCAGAGCCGCCGTCACACCTGTTGGCACCGTGGTCCACGTGGTACCGCCGTCGGTCGTCCTGATCAGGGTGCCGGTGTCACCGACGGCCCAAGCGGTCTGTGTGTCCACGGCGGATACCGCGCGAAGAATGCGTCCCACCGGCAGTGACGTGGTCTGGGTCGTCCACGTCGAACCACCGTCCACCGTCTTAAGCACCGCGGCGGGCTGTCCGGCCACACCACCGACCGCCCACCCTGTGTTCGCATCGGCGAACGAGATCCCGTTCAGCGCGACCGATGTCGCTATCGAGGAGGGGGTCTGAGTCGTCCACGTCGAACCGCCATCAGTGGTTCGACCCAGCGTGGCATCGCCCGCGGCGTACCATCCCGTATTCGAGTCCAGAAAATCCACCGCGTTGATGCTCGATGTCGTGCCCGACGACTGGGCCACCCAGGTCGTGCCGTTGGTGGTGGCACGAATCGTGCCGGCAGCACCCACGGCCCACCCCTGTGTGGCGCTCACGAAGTCGACGCCGAGAAGGTCCTGTGTCGTACCCGAGGCAAGCAGCACCCATTCGAGCCCATCGGCGGTCCGGACGATGACGCCGCCATTGCCCACCGCCCAGCCATTCAAGACATCTGCCAGTGCTACCGCATTGAGCTGAGCAGCCGTGCCGTAGCTGATGTCCTGCCAGTTGGCGCCCCCGTCATCGGTCCTGCGGACGAGACCACCTGCCCCGACGAGCCAGCCGTTGCTGGCTCCGACAGCTGAGACGCCGTTGATGTTGGCGGTGGTACCCGAGTTCTGTGCTGTCCATGTGACGCCCCCGTTGGTCGTGCGCAGAACCACGCCACCTGTGCCGACGGCCCACCCTGCGCCCGAAGCATCCATTGCCACGCCATAGAAGGAGCCAGCCGGGTTGGTCGCGGCGTTCCAAGTGGCGCCACCATTGGTGGTGTAGCGAATGACGTTGTTGGTGCTTCCGACCACCACGCCGTTGTCTGCATCCGTGAAGTAGACATCCCTAAGATAACTCGTCGCCCCGAGCGGCTGGGCCACCCACGTCAGACCGCCATCGGTCGTCTTACGGATGGTGTTCGTCTGACCGACCGCCCAACCTGTGTTCGCGTCGACGAAGAACACGTCGGTCAGATTGACGGCGGTACCCATGGTCATCGTCGTCCAAGTGGAACCGCCGTCGGTCGTCTTCAAACCGATGCCACCGGCGCCGACCGCATACGCGGTCTGCGAGGTGACGGCAGAGATGGCATTCAGCGTGACCGTTGTCCCGGAGTTCTGCGACGCCCACGTGTCGCCGCCGTTCGTCGTGCGCCTGATGCGTCCTGTTCCGCCTACGACCCAACCGTACTGCGAATCGGCGAAGTCGATGCCCTGCCACGCTGTCGCACCGCCCGCCGAGCGATTGAGCCACGTCACGCCTCCGTCGACGGTCTTCATGATGAGTCCGCTCGCACCGGCGGCCCAACCTGTCATTGTGTCGAGGAAGTACACGTCGTTGATTGTCAGCGTCGTGCCCGGCGCTTGGTTGAGCCAGCTCACGCCGGCGTCCGTCGTGCGCAGCATCGTGCCGGTCGTGCCGACCACTTGGGCGTTCGAGGCGTCGAACAACGCCACCGAGTACAACGTGGGCGTCGCCACGCCGTACTGGCTGGCGCTCCACGTCGCTCCGCCATCGGTCGTGTAGAGGATGTTACCGCCGCTTCCCACGATCCAGCCGGTGTTCGCGTCAGCGAACGCCACGCTGTAGAAGACTGTCGTACCGGCGACCGGCACGGTCTGTGTGGTCCATGTCGACCCGCCATCGGTCGTCTTGAGAACGGTTGCGGACGCACCCACTGAGTAACCGACGTTCGTGTCGACGAAATCGACCCCGAACAGGTTCGCGGTCAACCCCGCGGGCGGCGCGACGGTGGTCCACGTCGAACCGTCAGCTGTTCGCACGATCGTAGCAGCGTTGCCCACCGCCCAAGCGTGTGTCGTCGATACCGAATCGACTCCGTTGAGCTGCTGCGTGGTGCCTGAAGCCTGACCGACCCACGACGCGCCCCCTGACGTGGTGGCCCGGATCGTGCCCGTCTGCCCGACGACCCACCCCGTCGAGGCGTTGGCGAACCTCACGCCGTACAGGTTCAGAGCCGTTCCGGATGTCTGCGTGGTCCAGCTCGAACCGCCGTCACTCGTCGCCCTGATAGTCCCGCCCAGACCCACCAGCCAGCCCGTGCTCGCATCAACGAAATCAACGGCCCTCAGCTGCGCCTGGGAGTTCGGGTCCTGAGCCGCCCACGTGACTCCGGCGTCATTGGAGTACAGCACGACACCCGGCGTGCCGACCGCCCACACGTTCGACGTGCCCGCTGTCGTGACACCGTAGAGCGTGTTGCCCTGTGGGAGCGGATTCTGCCAGTACCACGCCCTCTGCCCGGTAGGAGCCGTCGACAGCAGCGCGGAGGCGACGAAGGGCGCAACGACCAAGGCCGCTGTCAACACGCCAGCGACTATCACCTGTGGCAGTCCCCTATGCCGGTCAGGCTGCCTGCTGATAGACCCAGTCCCGTCTCCCGATGGGCACGACGAACCCACCCACTCCCCGGTACGCGACAGACACGACTGGATGGGGGTGGGAATCTTGTGTCCCAGTGTAGCATCTGAGCACGCGAAACGGGGCCTTTCAGGTGCGAGAACCCACCGTTGGTCCCGAAATGTCACTCGTGTTGCATCAATCCGACGAACCGCTCTGGCCGGAATCTGACGAACGGTTGAAGTCGGGCGACAGCCGATATCCCTTTGCCGCGCGCACAGCACCCGCGATTTCTGGGATACTCGCATGGTGGACGGCGACATCGGGCGCCTCGCCACTCGAAGACCTCGGCTGATGGGAGATACGCGATGGCACAGGCGGAACCCAGGCGCGGTGACGCGCTCCAGCTCATCTTCTCGTTCTTCCTGGGAATCCTTCTCGTGGTCGTGGTAGGCGTGGGCGTCTGGACGTTCTACGAACAGCCTTTCGGCCCCAACTCGCCCGAACAGGAGCGACTCGAAGAGCTGTACAAGCAGCAGGAACAGATCAACATGCGCACCGGCGGCAAGGAGATGACGCCGGCCGACCAGGCCGAGATGAAGAAGATCCAAGACGAGGTCGACAGGATCAACGACGACATGAGTGACCGTCGCGACCAGTGGGCGGTCAACACGAGCATCATCCTCATCATCTTCGCCACGGTCCTCATGGCGATATCGCTCTTCCTGCCCGAGATGCTGCGCGTGTTCAGCAACGGATTCCTGCTGGGAGGCATGTTCACGCTCATCTACGGCACCGGTTGGTCGTTCGCAGGCGGCGATACACGTGCGCGCTTCTGGGTTGTGCTTGTGGCGCTCATCCTGAGCGTCGGTATCGGCTATCTGCGCTTCATCCTGGGCAGGCAGCAGAAAGCCGAAGCGGCCGCGCTGGCTGCGGCTGGTGGGGCGGGCGCGGGCATCGCGGCAGGCGCGGTGCTCACGGCCGACTCCGACGCGCTCTCAGACCTCGCGGCACGCGTGACCGAGCTCGAGCGCCGAGCTGCCGCTGCGGCAGCGGCCCTCGGAGCGAACACAGACCGCGAAAAGTGAGTGCGGAGGTCAGCCTTAGCGAGCTACACCCCGGCCTCGTGACGCGCGACAAGGCCCGACCAGCGGTCATCGACCCACTCCTGGACCTCGGCGATCGTCTCCTCGGACACGCCACGGAACCGGCTCTGCCCTGCCATGTACTCGGCGACACTCGCCTTGAGCCCTGACTTCGCAAGCGCGGCGCTGCGCCCGGTGAGTCGGAACACGCCGTCGGCGACCTCGTAGAGCGCGACGAGCCCGGCATCGACCGCCAGCCTGCCGTAACGCACGCTGTCTTTCGGGTCGAAGCCCCAGCCGCTCGGACATGGCAGGTTCATGTGCACGTAACGCAGGCCCGCGCGACCGTTCGCCGCCACGATCTTGTCGTGCAGGTCCTCGGGGAACACCGCGCTCGCGGACGCGACGTAACCGACATCGTGGGCCTCAACGATGGCGAGCACGTCCTTCGGGTTCTCGCGCTTGCCCGACCACGTCGTCGTGGTGCGTGCGCCGTGCGGCGTCGAACCCGAGCGCTGCGTGCCCGTGTTCATGTACGCCTCATTGTCGTAGCAGATGTAGATGAAGTCCTCGTTCCGCTCGGCGGCGCCGGACAGCGCCTGGATGCCGATGTCGGCGGTTCCGCCATCACCCGCCATCGCCACAACCGTCATCTCGTCTGCGCGGCCGGTGGCGCGCAGGCCCGCCGCGATACCGCTCGCGGTTGCCGCCGTTGAAGGGAACGCGCAGTTCACCCACGGGATGGCGAGCGACGAGATCGGGTACATGCCGCCGAGCACGGTGAGGCAGCTCGCCGGGTTGACGAGCACCATGCGCCCGTCGAGCGCGGCGGTGATGCGGCGCAGCGCGATGCCGAGCGGGCACCCCGCGCAGGCCCGGTTGCCGGGCAGGACGTGGCCGGTGTCGGGCAGGTCGGTGATGCGCGTCATCAGCTTACGCTCTTTTCGGCCAGTCCCAGCCACTCGGTGCTGGCGGCGTCGATGGCGGCGGACGGCGCGGCAGGGGCACCCGCGGTCGGTGTGGCCATCGCCCGGCGCACTGCATCCACCAGCTCCGAGACCGGGACATCGCGCCCACCGAGGCCGCACACGACACCGTGTACACGGGGGGCTTCCTCGCGTCCGAACAGCGCGGTTTTGATGTCGCCCGCGATGGGGCCCTCGTAGCCGTAACTCATCGCCTTGTCGAAGACGATGGCGAGCGCCCTGCCCGCCAGGCGCGCGGCGATCTCGTCGGCCGGGAACGGCCGGTAGCAGCGAATGCCGAGCACGCCCGCGGCGATTCGGGCGTCACGCAACTCGTCGGCAGCCACGGTGAGCTGCGTCGCGAGCGACCCCGCCGCCACGAGCACGATGTCGGCGTCGTCGAGCCGGTAGTCCCACGTGAGACCGCCCCAGTCACGGCCGGTGGCGGCGGCCCAGTCGGCGTTCGCGCGCTCGACCGCCTCGGCGGCGGCGAGGAGCGCGCGCTGGTGGTCGGCGCGGATCTCGAAGTAGCCGCCGTGCGGCTCGCCGTCCGCGTCGGCGCGCGGCGCCGCCATGACAACCGGGCCTACGTTGCGCGGATCGGCGGGGTCGACGACCTGCAGCGGCGCGGGGCGCGGCGGCAGGAACGCGTCGACGGTAGCGGCGTCGGGCACGTCGACCGGCATCATCGTGTGCGACAGCAGGAATCCGTCGTAGCACACCATCACCGGCAGGTCGCACTCCTCGGCGATGCGGAACGCCTGCACCGTCGTGTCGAGGATCTCGGAGTTGTCGCGACAGTACAGCTGCACCCAGCCCGCGTCGCGCACGCTCATCGAGTCCTGCTGGTCGTTCAGGACGTTCCACGGCGCGGCCATCGCACGGTTCGCGATGCACATGACGATGGGGAGGCGAGCACCCGCCGCCCACCACACCTGCTCGGTCATGTAGGCGAGCCCGTTCGCCGAGGTGGCGGTGAACGCGCGGGCGCCGACGGTCGAGGCACCGATGCACACGGAGAGCGCCGAATGCTCGGACTCGACCGCGACGAACTCGGCGGGCAGCTCGCCTGACTCGACCCAGGCCGAGATCGTCTCGACGACAGGTGACTGCGGCGTGATCGGATACGCGGCGACGACCTGCACCCGCGCGAGCTTCGCGGCGGTGGCTGCGGCCTCGTTGCCGGTCATGACGGTGGTGGTCATGGTCCTCATTCGGCCCCCTCGGGAAGCTCGCAGACGCCGTGCTCAGCCTCCGGCTGCATCGCGATCGACCCCGTCGGGCACACCTCGGCGCAGATGCCACACCCCTTGCAGTACTCGAGGTCGATCACGGGCGGCACGCCTCGCGCGATCGATGCGTCGGGGCAGTACACCCAGCAGATCTGGCAGCTCTCTCGGCCCTGCTTGACCGCCGAGCATGTGGCGGCCTCGAGCACCGGGCGCTTGCTGCGCCAGTCGCCGGTTCGCCCTGCCTCGCCCTCCGCCGGGCGCGACTGGCTGATCTCGGCGTATCGCAAGCGGTCACTCATGCCCGTCACCTTCCGGCGCGCCATGCGAGCCCCTCAGGTATATGGCGAGCGCGAGGATCACAAACCCTGTGCTGCCACCGATGTAGAGCAGGTCGAGGTACTCCTTGATCTCAATCGCCTTGCCCAAGAACAGGACGGCCAGCACCACGATGACCACGGACACGAGTCGGTTCTTGAGGTCGTCTAGGTCGTTGAATTGGAGCCACGCCGGCAACGGAAGACTGGCGTCGATGAACAACTCGTAAAGACCGAGGCTGATGATGTAGAGCACGATTGACAGCAGAAACAGGTCGGCGATCTCGATGAACGCGACGAGGACCTCTTTCAGGGAGAGCGGCTCGGTGCCGACACCGAGGACGCCCGTGACGACCTTGATCGTGTCGATACCGCCGACCACGACGAGCGTGACCGCCGCGAGCAGCAATCCGATAACGGGGATGATCACGATGACCCGTGTCCACGCCCCCGCGACGCGCACCATGCGCGAAGCCCGTCCCTTGCGCTGCGGATACTCCTTGACGTCAGCCAACAATGCTCCCTTCGGATGTGCACTCATATGCGATGCGGGCGGCCTCTGCGTTCTTGGCAGCCGCGCTACCCGCGAACATCGCGCCGATCGCCGCCTCGACGGCCTCCATGGTGACGAGACCCGTCGCCTTCGCCACGCTGCCGAGGATGGCCGCGCTCACGACCGGCGTCCCGCCGACGATGACCCCCGCCGCCTCGGCCGCACCGGTGACGTCGGCGGCCACGACGCGCGTGTCGCTGGAGACCCCGAGCTCGGGAACCGGCTTCACGGTGTTGACGATGAGTGTGGCGCCGGGCTTGAGGCCGGCCAGCGCACCGCCCACCGCGAGAAGCGAGTCGTCGAGCACGATGGCGACATCGGGTTCGGTCACCGCCGAGTAGACACGCACCGGTTCGTTCGCCAGCCGCGTGGATGCTGTGACCGGAGCGCCACGGCGCTCGGCGCCGAACGACGGCATACTGGTGACCCCGGCCCAGCCGCTGCGGAACGCGGCGTCGGCCAGGAGTTTCGCGCTCGTGACGGCGCCTTGCCCACCGCGGCCGTGCCAGCGGATCTCATGAGACGTGCCGGTCATCTTCGCCGATCCCACCCATCGCTCGCCGGGCCACCACGGAAGAACATGGCGTCCGGCCCCTCGCCGCACGCCTTGCCGAAGTATAGCGGTCGATGCCCTCGCGCCACCCTTCGTCTGCGACCTGATTCCCTGCGGAGGCTACTTCTTCTTCGCTTTCGCGGCCTTCGCGTGCGACGACCCGTCGCAGTAGGGTGGCGTCTTCGTCAACCCGCAGTTGCAGATGGCGACCTTGGCGGACTTCTTCAGCTCGAACTTCACGGGCTTACCGCCCTTGCACGTGCCATCGCACCACGGCACCTTCTTCGTCTTACCGCACCCGCACCACTTGTGCTTGCCCTTGTCGAGCTTGACCTCGAGGGGGTATCCGTCCTTGCCCTTGTCGTGTACGAATCGCTCGCCCTTGGCGTCTGCCACTTCGGACTCCCTCCTCGGACGTACCGCTGAGCTGATCGCAGCTGACTGCGTGGAGTGTACCCACCCCATGACGAATCTCATGGACCTGTCGCGTATCGACACATCGGCGGGCTCACTGGGAACGCCGCCACTCATGGACTTCTCGGCCGTGGCCTCGAGTGCACTCGCTGAGCTCGCGCTCCACGCGAAGGCGAAAAGCCAGACGCTCACGGCCCACGTCGAGGACGGCCTCATCGTCCGCTCCCGTGACTACGAGCTATGCCAGGTCATCGATAACCTCGTGAACAACGCGATCCGTTACACCCACGCCAACGGCCGTATCGATGTCGCACTCCGAACCGAAACGGACGACACGGGTTCGACCTGGGCGGCGTTCGAGGTCACCGACAACGGCTTGGGAATCCCCCACGGGGATCTCGACCGCGTCTTCGAGCGGTTCTATCGCGTCGACAAGGCACGATCGCGCGCGACCGGCGGCGCCGGCCTTGGCCTGAGCATCGTCCGCACCGCCGCGCGTGCCTTGGGAGGAGAAGCCACCGCGAGCAGCATCCAAGGCGCCGGCTCGACCTTCACTGTTCGTGTCCCGTGCGCCGACCTGGAATCCGCACAGGCAGACGGCTGATCACCCCTCGGGCGCCTCGCTCGCGAACACCTTCACGTCTTTGACACCGACCATCTCGGCCGCCATCTCGCGCAGCTTGTACTTCTGGATCTTGCCGGAAGCGGTCTGCGGGAATTCGTCGACGAAGAAGACGTACTTCGGGCACTTGTAGCGGGCGAGCCGCGCGCGGGTGAACTCCTGCACGTCGGACTCGCTGATCGTCGAGCCATCGAAGCGCTTGATGAAGGCGCCGACGACCTCGCCGTACTTGGGGTCCGGCACGCCGACGACCTGGACGTCTTTGACCCCGGGCATCGTGTAGAGGAACTCCTCGATCTCGCGCGGGTAGATGTTCTCGCCGCCGCGGATGATCATGTCCTTGATGCGACCGGTGATGCGGTAGTACCCGTCCTCGTCCACCGTGCCCAGGTCACCAGAGTGCAGCCACCCGTCCTCGTCGATGGCGGCGGCCGTGGCTTCGGGATTCTTGTAGTAGCCCTTCATCACGTGGTACCCGCGCGTCAGCAACTCGCCGGGCACGTTCGGCGGACAGTCCTCGCCAGTCTCGGGGTCGACCACGCGGACTTCGACCAAGGGGTGCTTCGTGCCCACGGTCTCGCACTTGTGCACGAGGTCGTCGTCGACTGTCGTCTGCGTGAAGACCGGACTCGCCTCGGTGAGACCGTACGCGATGGTCATCTCGCTCGCGTGCATACGCTCGATGACCTGCTTCATCGTCTCGATCGGGCAGGGCGAGCCGGCCATGATGCCGGTGCGCAGACTCGTCAGGTCGAACATGTCGAACATCGGGTGGTCGAGCTCAGCGATGAACATGGTCGGGACGCCGTAGAGCGCAGTCGCCCGTTCCTTCTGGACCGCAGCGAGTACAAGCAGCGGGTCGAACTGCTCGACGCCGATGATAGTCGCACCGTGTGTCAGCACGGCGAGGACGCCAAGGACGATGCCGAAACAGTGGAAGTACGGAACGGGGAGGCAGACGCGGTCCGCAGAGGTGAACTTCTGGCGCTCGCCGATGAAGAAGCCGTTGTTCAGGATGTTGCGGCTCGTCAGCATCACGCCCTTCGGGAAACCGGTGGTTCCCGAGGTGTACTGCATGTTGATGACGTCGTCGCAGCTCAGGCCCTTGCGTGCCTCCGCATACGCAGCGTCGTCGCCGTGCTCGCCCAGCAGGAGCAGTTCTGGCATCGAGTAGAAGCCGCGGTGCTTCTCCGGGCCCATGTAGATGAGCGACTTGAGCTGAGGGAACTCCTTGGAGTCAAGCCGCCCGCGCTGCTGCGTCGCGGCCTCCGGGACGAGCTCGCGGATGATCTCGACGTAGTCGACATCACGGAATCGGTCGATGATGGCGATGGCCTTCATGTCCGACTGCTTCATGACGTAGGCGAGTTCGTGGCTCTTGTAGACCGGATTCACGGTGACGAGCACAGCACCGATCTTCGCTGTCGCGAACGCAAGGGTCAGCCAGTCCGGGACGTTGCGGGCCCACACGCCCACGTGGTCGTGGGGCCCGACCCCGATCTCGAGCAGGCCCTTGGCGAGGTTGGTGACGCGCTCATCGAACTCCCGGTACGTCCACCGCAACGCACGATCGGGGTAGACGATGAATTCGTGGTCGGGGCTTGTCGCGACGACGTTGTCGAAGTACTCGCCGATTGTGAGCTCACTGTGCAGCTTGGTGTCCGCTTCGTTCATCTTCGAACCCCCTAGTACGGCGCGTAGACGACTGCGAGGATGCGCGCCGGGGACGGCGAAGCGCCACGCACCTGGTGTGGCACGATCGAGTCGTAGTAGATCGAATCCCCCGCCGACAGTGTGTGTACGTCTTTGCCGTACTCGACCTCGATCGAGCCGTCGAGGACGTAGATGAATTCCTCGCCCTCGTGGGTGGAGAGCTCGTGCTCCGTGGCGGGGTTCACGGTGATCATGAACGGCTCCATGTGGCGCGAGGTCTTGCCCTCAGCGAGCGAGAAGAAGTCGAGCGTGCCGCCGCCGCTACCGGTCTCGAGGTCCTTGACGCGCTCGGTCGACGCCGCGGAGTCCTTGCGGGTGATCACGGGGCCGACCTGCGAATCGTCGTCGAGCAGGGTTCCCAGTCGCACCCCCAACGCGCGCGTGATCTTGATCAGCGGCGCAAGGGACGCGGCGATCTCGCCCGCCTCGAGCTTCTCGATGACGACCGTGTCACAATCGCAACGCTCCGCGAGCTCCGCCACGGACAGGCCCAACGACTCGCGAAGTGTGGCTATCTTAGAGCCGATGCGGCTGTTCTCAGCCATCGTTTCCCCTCTCGCCGGTTCCTTCTGCACACCTGCTGAAGACGCTCGGTGAACGCACCGCGCCGATGATACGTCATAGTATGCGACCCGACGCCGGATGCGTCGGAGTCTCGCTGGGGTACAAGCACACGAAGCCGGTTTTCGACAAGGATGCACCGCATCAGGAGGGGCGTGAGGGATGAAGAGGACACATCGCCGGTCGGGGTTCTTCACCGCCGTGCTCACGATCCTGCTCGTGACGGTGGCGTGGGGGACGCTCGTCACCGCGGCCGTCGCGGCGCCCCCTGGGCCGGTGATGGGCCTGAACGAACTGCGAATGCGCCTACTGCAGGCCGGCCCTTCCGGCATCGCAGGGCACTTCGACACCGTGCTGCGCGGAGACACGATCTCGTCGATACCGGTTCGCGTCATCGCGGTGACCGGAGGCCCCACGGACGTACTCGACCCGGCGCAGACCCTCATCTACTTCGAGGCGTACGGCCCTGACATCGACAGGATCGGCGGCATCGCACAAGGCATGAGCGGCAGTCCTGTCTTCGTCAGCGTGAACGGCAGCGACTGGCTCATCGGGGCGCTGGCATACGGGGACATGTTCTCGCGCAACGGCGCTGGGCTCGCCACCCCCATCGAGGCCATGACTCGCGTGGAGTCCGAGTACCGCCCAACGTCGCTTTCGTTCGCCGGCCCCGTCATGACCGGGAGCGGCATCAAGGAACGCGTGGTCATCATGGATTCGGACGGCACCGCCCCACATGACGCCGAAACCATCGTCGCGCGACCGCTCACCGCTCTCTTCGTGTCGCAGACCGCTCCCCGGTCCACGCTGTACCAAAGGCTCAAGCGAGCCATCGAAGCCGAAGGGTATTCCGTTCTCCCCTTCGCCGCCGACCTCGGCACGGGCGGGGAACGCTTCACGACGACGCTGCGCGGAGGCTCATCGCTGGCCGTCCTGCTCACCCGCGGTGACCTGTGGTTCGGAGCTCTAGGCACGGTCACCTACGTCGACGACAGCAACGTCATGGGCTTCGGACATCCGCTGACAGGCGCCGGTGCGACCGACTTCTACATGAGCAACGCATGGGTCGATGGCGTATGGGGAAGCTCTGCCGTTCCCTACAAGTTCGGGGTTCCCGGGGCATTGCGCGGAACGCTTCTGTCTGACCGCCCCGCGGGCGTCTTCGGCAAGATAGGCCCAATGCCGCAAGAGGCCGTCGTACGGGCGCGCGCACGGCGCACGGACACCGGAGCCAGTGCGACCTCAGCGGTGGCGATCACCGACAAGACCATCAACTCGGCGATGATGTTCGGTCAGTCCCTACCCGCGTACGCCGCCGCGACCGCGGGATACAGGCTCATCGACACCTGGCCCGCCCCGGGTAGCGCCATCACGACGACCACGGTGCGGCTGACCGACGGCGAGACCGACTACACCGTCGTTCTCCGCAACCGCTACGACAGCACGGACGACATCGTCGCGGCCACGGCCAATGATGTCGTGCGCATCGTGGGTCAGCTGCAGCTGGTCAACGACACCGGCATCCACCGGGCCCGCATCACATCGATCGACCTGGAGAGTGAGCTCTCGCCCTCGAGGAACACGGCGCACGTCGTGGGCGTGAGCGTCCCAGGCGGACTCAAGCACGGGGACAACCTCGTCCGCGTCTCACTGCTGCAGAAAGGTGTCGCGGCCACTCGGACCGTCGACGTCACCGTCACCGTTCCCGACGACGTATCGCTCAAAGGACAGCTCGTCGCGCGCAGTCAGCAGACGCCGCCGTCCTCCGGCGAGCAGCCTCCCACGTCAACTCAGCCCGAGGACCGGCGCCCCACCGACATCGTCGTCGCCGCCCTGAACCAGCTTGTGCCGAATGACGTGCTGACCGTCGAGTACTTCGCCCTCGAGGGCGACGCGGTTTCACCGAAGCCCGGGCCGGCCGGACCGCCCGCTGCGTCGGCCTCGGCCACCATCACGACGCCTTGGGCGCTCACCGGATCGGTCTTTCGCATGAGTGAGCCGCTGCTCGTCGAGATCCCCCAGACGACGATCGCCTATCGTGGCACGGTGCCGGTGAACGGCACCGTGTCCGGGGTCTACGACGGTGTCGCGGAGGTCTGGGTACGCCCCTACGGAGAGGTCAACGAGACCCTGGTCGCCACGGCGGCACTCGAACCCGGCATGGCCGGCGGCACGTTCACAGCCTACATCTCGGGACTGACACGCAACTCGCGGCTGCGTATCGTCGCTCCGGGTGGCACTGATGTCGTGGAGTCCCAAGCCACGGCGCTTGTGAGAGTCCGTGCATCAGTGGGTCTGACCGCGAGTACGGACCGTCCCACAGCAGGCACCTCCGTCAGACTGCGGGCCAACGTGGCCCCGACTTCAGTGAGCGGACCTGTGATCTTCGAGCGACGCGTCGGACGCACCTGGCGGACGATCGGGGTGGCGAGGCTGTCATCAGGAAGCGCCACCCTCGCCTTTGCACCGCCCGCCGGTTCGACAGTCGTGCGGGCACGGGTGTCCGGGCGACCGAGCAACGCGGCCGGGGTCTCGCGCACCATCACCTTGGTCACCCGCTGACGACTTAGCGCACGCAGGCCCCCTGCTGATAGCATGGAGGGGGCCTGTTGGTCGTCTGAGAGGAAGATTCCGTGAGCAAGGACGCGAACGGCCGATCGAAGCTCGACCGTCGAACCTACGAACGCGAGCTCCTCCGGCTGCAAAACGAGCTCGTCAAACTCCAGAACTGGGTCAAGGCCGAGGGCCTCAAGGTCGTCGTGATCTTCGAGGGCAGGGACGCCGCAGGCAAGGGCGGCGTGATAAAGCGGATCACCGAGCCGCTCAACCCCCGCGTCGCACGTGTCGTGGCTCTTCCCGCCCCGACCGAGCGCGAGATGACGCAGTGGTACTTCCAGCGCTACGTGCCCCACCTGCCGGCGGCCGGTGAGATCGTCATCTTCGATCGCTCGTGGTACAACCGCGCAGGCGTGGAGCGCGTCATGGGCTTCTGCACGGAAGAGCAGGTCCTCGAGTTCTTCCGGGACGCACCCGAGTTCGAGCGGATGCTCATCCGCAGCGGCATCATCCTTGTGAAGTACTGGTTCAGCGTCTCAGATGAGGAGCAGGACCGTCGCTTCCAGGACCGCATCAACGACCCGATGAAGTCGTGGAAGCTCTCAGAGATGGACATCGAAGGGCGCGACCGCTGGGAGGAGTACTCGCGCGCCAAGGATGAGATGTTCAAGTACACCGACACCAAAGACTCGCCGTGGTGGGTCGTCAATGGCGACGACAAGAAGCGGGCGCGCCTGAATTGCATCCACCACCTGCTGTCGCGCATCCCCTATGAGGAGATCGAGCATAAGCCGTTCAAGCTGCCGCCTCGCAAACCGGCGAGCAAGGGGTACGTGAGGCCACCCATGGATTCTCAGACGTTCGTGCCCGAGGTCTACTGAGCGCGCCGTCTCGTCCGCACCGTCCACACACGAAACAGAGCGTACGGCGAGTCGCCTGACGGGCGAATCACCTGACGATGAACACCGGAGTGCCGATGGGCACGAGCGGGAAGAGCGCTTCGATGTCCTCGCGCAACATGCGCATGCACCCGTGGCTCGCCGCGGTCCCGATTGAAGAGCGCTTCGACGTCCCGTGGATGCGGATGCCCGGCGTGTTCAGGTAGAGCGCTCTCGTGCCCAAGGGGTTCGACGGACCGGGGCCTATGTAGGCGGGCATGTCGGCGCCCCAGCCGTTGGGAGCAGGGTTCGTCCACGTCGGGTTCTTGACCTTGCGGACGATCTTGAACGTCCCTTTTGGCGTGGGGTACTGAGCGGTACCCACGGCGACGCGGTAGGTGCGCTCGAGCTTGCCGTTCTTGTAGAGCCACAGGCGCCGCTCCGACTCGTCCACGAGGATGGCCTTGCCGACATTGGCCTTGGTACGGCTGGGCTGGATGGCATCGACCCTGAGCGGCACAGGGGGGAAGGTGGCCTCAGCTGAGGCCGCAAGCGATGAGGTGACAGCACTTCGCACCGCCGCGTACGCCTTGACGCGGTCAAGCCGGCGCCCGATGACATAAGGCGCGACCGCTATGCGGGAGTTCCTCAGCACGTAGCGCGAACTCACCGGGGCGCGGTTGACGCCTGCCGCAACCCTCGAGTCGACCCATGCCCTGATGAGCGACGTGCTCACGATGTAGCGTGGCATGACCTCGAAGCTCGGCGTGCTCGTCGCGGCGAATGCTTCGGCGAGCATCCCCTCGACGTCCACCTTGATCACGGCCGACGGATTGAGCGTGAACGCCTTCCCCGCAGCGACGAACGTACGCGGCGCACGGGCCGGCACCGGCGTCGCAGCGAGGATGAGTGCCCTTGCCGCCGCCGCATCAAGGCCCTTGAGCGACTGCCCGCCGACGGTGCACTCGTTCGGCACGGTCGAGATCGTTTCCATGGCCAGCGCGGGAACGGCGCTCCACGCCAGTGCGACGGCGAGTGCGATTGAGACGGTGCGGACCAGCGTGGACTTCATGAGCTTCCTTGGGGCAGGTGTTTCGACGCGTTCCTCCGACGGAGTATACGGACCTCGACGACGAAGACGCCAGCACCTTACGGATCAGGATGCTTGCCGAGCACCTGTGAGCGGTACGCTTTGACCGCCGCATGCACCGTGGGATAGAAGCTCTCCGGCGGGATCTCGCGCTCCAGGTCGTATGCGCGCACACGTGCGCGCACCGGGTCCTTCATCCCGGCGAAGACGAAGTGTATGCCGCGGGCGTTCAGCTCGAGGTCGAGATCGCGAAGCATCTCCGCGGCGGTCGCTTCGATGTCGGTGATGGGGTCGGCGGCGACGACCACCCAGCGCACTTCGTCTGCTGCGTTTTCGACGAGTTCCAGCACGCGGTCGTGGAACGCACGTGCGTTGGCGAAGAAGAGCGGCGCGTCGAATCGGTAGATGATGAGGCCGGGATCCACTCTGGCGTCCGGGTGGAACGCGATGTCGTGAAAGCCGGGTATCCCAAGCGCGTCACCGAGGACCGCGTCATGCGGCCACCACGCACGCCTGAAGAAGTTGAGCACGCTCACAACGACGGCAAGCGCTAGCCCGTTCAGCACCCCGAGGACGATCACACCGCACGCGGCCACGAGCGCTTGGATGAACTCACTGCGTCGGACGCGGGCCAGCGTGAAGAACTCGCGCGCATCGATGAGCGAGAAAGCGGCCACGACCACGATACCGGCCAGTGCGGGCTGCGGCAGGAAACTCGTGGCTCCGGGTGCGAAGACGAGCAACGCCACGACCGCTGTAGCGGCGACGAGGCCGGTCACCTGCGTGGCGGCACCCGCTCGCTCGGCGACCGCGGTGCGGGAACCGCTCGCGCTCACAGGGAAGCCGTGCACGATGCCCGCGAGGATGTCCGCGATGCCGACCGCGATGAGCTCCCGGTCCGCGTGTACGGCCTCACCGCGTTTCGCCCCGAACGCCGCGGCGGTCGAAACCGAGTCCGCGAGCGAGACGAGCGCGATGCCGCCCGCCGCCACGAGGAGCGTCGCGACGTCCCGAAGGGCCACCGATGGCCACTGCAGGCTCGGGATGCCCTGGGGCAAGACTCCAACGACCGCGACCCCTCGGCCGGACAGGTCGAACCACCATGTGCAAAGCGTGGCCCCGAGCGCGGCGATCAGCACGGCGGGCGCCTTCGGATACACTCTGCCCACGACGATGATCGTTGCGATGACCACGAGTCCCATGATGACCGAGACGGGCTGGGCCCGGGGCAGCCGGTCAAGCACGCCCGCCAGCACGTCGAGCGTCTCACGCCCCTGCACCCGTATGCCCAGAAGGCGCGGAAGCTGACTCGCCAGTATCGTGACCGCGAGTCCCGCCAGGTACCCGACACGAACCGGCTTCGACAGAAGATCGGCGATGAACCCGAGGCGCAGGATTCCCAGAACCACCGCGATGACGCCGACGAACACCGAGAGCATCGATGCGAGCACGACCGCCCTGTCCTCGACCCCGAAGGCGAGCGGCAGCACGGTGAGCGCGATGATCGGGCCGAGCGACGAATCCGGTCCCAGCACGAGGATGCGCGAAGGCCCGAAGAGGAAATAGGCGACGAGGACTGCCACCGTCGTGTACAACCCGGTGATCGGCGGGAGACCCGCGAGCATCGCATACGCCATCCCCTGCGGCACGAGCAGGCCGCTCAGCACAAGACCCGCGCCAAGGTCGCGCAGCGCATCCTGTCGCTGGTAGCGCGCGATGACACCGAATCCGGGGACCCAACGCTCCAGTGCTGGCAGGAATCCCGCCGAATCCGAAGCAGGCAGGGTGTCACGGTCGCTCACGAGCCCACCGCCAACAACCTCTCGAGCTGCTCGACGAAGTGCTCCCGGTCCCGGTCAGTGAACGGGGCGGGGCCTTTGTGTCTCCCGCCCGCGCGACGAAGCTTGGCCTGCTCATGCCTCACCTCGAGCTCCGCGTCGATGGTCGCGAGGTGGTAGATGCGCCCGCGCACACCGATCGCCCGGGCACCCCGCCCCAAGACCATCGCGGCCAGTCCGACGTCCTGAGTGACGACGACATCGTCGGGCTGAAGCATCTCGACGATCGCGAAGTCGGCCGCATCACGCCCACCGCTGACCTGTACCATCTCAATACCCGAACGTGCGGCCAGCCGGTCGAGGTTCTGCGTGGTGTTGGCGACGAGCGCCACAGTTGCGCCGTGCCGCCCGGCGACCGAGATCGCGTCCCTCGTCACGGGACACGCGTCCGCATCCACGATCACGCGCACGCCGGCCACCGTCACTCGGCGCACAACTCGTACATGAGCGTCTGTGTGGCCAGAGCGCCGTCCCAGTGTATGCGTGTGGTCGCGGCCGTCGTGTTGACGAACGTACCGTCCCGCCGAACGAGCGTGACGGGACTGGCGGGGAACGGCTTGCCCGTGAGCAGGACCTCGCGTCGGGCCTCTCGAACCGCCTTGCGTTGCGACCGCTCGATGAAGTCATACATCGAGCGACCAACAAGCTCATCGGCGCTCGCGAAGCCCAAGCCGCACGCCAAAGCGCGATTGGTGTACGCGACGTCGTCTTCCACGACCACGACGACACCGAAAGGCATGGTCTCCAGAAGCAGGCGGTACCGCTCCTCGCTCTCGGCGAGTCCCCTCAGCAGGCCCTCCCGCTCCGACACATCGGTGACGAGTGACAGCATCGCTGGCTGCCCGTCGAACATCATGGGGACGGACGCCACGTGGGCAGCGGCATGCTCGCCGGTCTTCTTGCGAAGCTGATAGGTGACAGGCGGCGGGCTCTGTCCCAGCGCGACCTTGGCCAGGTCCGCGAGCGCGGTCGCAGCCTGCGACAGCTGGATGTAGTCCAGGATGCTTCGACCGACGATCTCGTCGGGACCACCGGCTTCGGCCATCGCCACGATCCGGGAGTTCACCCAGAGTACCTTCGCGGTCACCGGATTGGCGATGAGCGCCGGCACGGGCAGCCGCTCTAGGATCTTCAGGATGGATTTCTGGGCATCACGGGCGGACACAGAGCTCCTCCGGCTCATCAGCTGCTGTCAGTCTACTACCCGAAGACCTGAATATGCCGTCCGTCACCTCGCCGGATACCGAGTCGATCACGTGTCAGAGCCTGCGTGTGCCTGGGAGCCGTCGCCCGGTGAACCGTCGCCCGGTGCGACGCAGACCCGGTCGCGCCCCTCACGTTTCGCTTGGTAGAGCGCTTCATCGGCTCGCATAGCGACGGTCTCCGCGGCCTCATCGTCGCGCAAGAGGGCCACTCCGATGCTCACCGTCACCCGAATCGGACGCTCGCCACACTCGACGGGCGTGTCTCGAACGGCGTGGTGGATCCTGTCGGCGACACCCTTGACCACGTCCAAGCCGGCCTCTGGAATCACGGCCAAGAACTCCTCTCCCCCTGTGCGACCCACGAAATCGTAGCCCCGCAGGCTGTCGCGCAGCAGGCCGGCCAAGTGCTCAAGCACAGCGTCCCCACATGCATGCCCATACCTGTCGTTGACTCGCTTGAAGTGGTCGATGTCGATGGCGATGACCCCGTACCCCCGTCCGGTCCGCACCGCACGCTCGTGTTCGTCTGCCAAGCGAGCGAGTATCGTACGCCTGTTCGCCAAACCGGTGAGCACGTCCGTCGTGGCCAACACACTGAGTTCCGACTCCGCTGCTTCGAGCTGGCGGGTGACGCGGCGCGTGGTCACGTAGATGAGCCCGAGAAAGGCCGAGCCGCCGGCCAACACGAGGGCACCAAGCCAGATGGCGTCCCGCCGACGTCGTTCGTCGAGGGCACCCAAAGGCACGTCCACGCTGATGCCGCCCCGCACGTCGCCGAGACGCGTGCCCCGCGCGGCGTGACACACGAGGCATTCCGAGTCCGCGTACAGCGGCGTGATGCGCCGATAGACGCGTTGACCTCCGACCTCGGTCACCGTCTCTTTCGGAGTGTCATCGTCCACGAAAGCCCTGAGTTGCTGCGCTTCCCACCTATCCGGAGTGTTCGCGAGGTTGATTGGCTCGAGGCTGGTCAGCCGGAACGAGGCCCCGTCGCTTCGCCGCAGCAGTTCAGAGATCTCGCGCGTCATGAGCGCAGGATTGCGGAGCGTGAGCACGTCACCGTGTTCGGTGCGGACATCCGGCTCTACACCGAGCTCGCGGAGCAGTGGGTTCGTGACCGCGCCACGGGACTTTGAGACCCAGACCCCACCGTAGGCGGCGTTCCAGTGGCGCGTCATCACGATGAGCTGCGTGAGCGACTTGGCCTGCTGTCGAACGCCGTCCATGAGGCCCGCTTCAGAGCTCGCGTATACGCCTGCGAAGACGACCAAGCTGAACAACACGCCCACGAGCACAAGCCACACGGTCAGCCCGCGGCGAACGATGCGCCGGGCGGACGTCGGGGTGCTCACAGAGGGCATCCGCTGTTGAATGCTCAAAGACGACCCCTTCGCAGGCCTGAATCGATCCTCCCGAGCTCGACAGACAATGATACGGGCAGAGAGCAGCGCAGCGCTCACGCAACACGGCGAACGGCGTCGCCTCGGTCGCCAGTGACACGTTGAGCCGTCGGCGACGTGAATGCCAGCCGACTTGACCAACTATATGTTATTAACATATAGTTGTATGTGACTTCTAGATGCACATGTCATTTCATCGGAGGTGTACGTCGATGAAGACCGCCGGAGGATTCGGCCGCGGTCCGGCTGGAAACCGCAGCGCGGCCCACGGTGCTGGCCGCCCGTGCTGCAGACGCGGCGGAGGAGGTGGCCTTGGGGCGTTCGTGGAGCCCGCGGCCCTCGCCGCGCTTCTCGCCAAACCAGCCCACGGCTATGACCTGCGCAAGGAGATCTCGCTGATCACGGACGGGCAGGTGGAGGTCGACGCGGGAGGCCTGTACCGAGTGCTGCGTAGGCTCGAAGACGAAGGGTTCGTCACGTCGGCATGGGCCGAGGGCGGAACAGGACCACAGCGCCGCGACTACCAACTCACCGCTGAAGGCCGAGAGCTGGCCCAGGACTGGATCACACGCCTGCGCGAACGCGAGCGGTTGTCACGAATCCTCGCCGATGCGCTCAGCGCGCAGACAGAAGAACCCGATGGGAGGAACGGATGAGCGAACGGATGGTACTGGCGATACCGTCGAACGGAAGAGGTGGGCTCGAAGGAGAGCGCTCCGAGCACTTCGGGCACTGCGATTGTTTCACGCTGGTCGAGGTCATCGACGGCAGGATCGAGAGCGTCGAGAGCGTCGAGAACCCACCCCATCAGCACGGCGGATGCATGCAGTCTGTGCGTCTGCTGACCTCGCGCGGAGTCAACACGCTCGTCGTCGCCGGGATGGGCGCGCGTCCGCTCGCCGCGTTCCAAGCCGCGGGGATCACCGTGCTGTTCGAGAACGAGACCCCGAGCGTCGGGGCCACGGTCGATCTGGTCGCCAACGGAGTACTGGAAGTGATGGATGCGCGCCGTACGTGCCAAGGACACCACTAGCTGAAACCAGAGTCGCAAGCAAAGCGCAGGAGCCGCCTCGCAAGGCGGCTCCTGTCAGTTCGTGTGGCGGGAGTGACGGGGCTCGAACCCGCGACCTCTGGCTTGACAGGCCAGCGCTCTAACCGGCTGAGCTACACCCCCGCGTAGGGTGTGTCCGCCGAAGCGGACAGCGGACGGGATTCTACCGACCTCGGGAGAGCTTGGCAATAGCCGCGCAGATGCCGTCACAACGATGCGACGTCAAACCCTTCGACGAACGGGTTGCGAAACTCCACCGGCCCCAGAGTGAGCCCGTCCGCGAAGTCCTCACTCAGGACGACCGGCACCCCTGCCAGTGCCGCTGATGCCCAGATCTGCGCGTCATGGTAGGCGAGCTGCCAACGAGCACGGGCGCGAATCGCGCACAGTACAGTCAACGGGGTCACTGGAATGACACGGTACCGCGCGACGATCTTCTCGACCGAGAGCTCGACAAGTGACGGTCCCCAGGCGAGCCTCCGCGGATGCGTCAATACACTGGCGTACTCGCACAGCACCTGTGACGAGATCGCTGCCGCCCCCTCTTCAAGTCCTGAGAGTAGCGCCCGCGCCATCTCGTGACGAGATCCTGCAAGCCGGTCGACCGCGTAGACCAACACATTAGCGTCGAGTAGAACCCCTCCCATACAAGTTCTCCCGCGTCCACGTCCGTGTCCCGTTCTCATCAACCGTTCCCAGGGGAAGCCCCTGCTCGAAGAACGCATCCAGCCACTCGGCTGCCTCACGGCGGCGTTCTTCTTCGGCGACACGCTTCTCGTCGGCAGCGACCATCTCGTCGATGGCCTGCCGGATGATCTCGGACTGGGAGACCCCTCGTTCCCTC
The DNA here is from genome assembly GCA_029265315.1 of Actinomycetota bacterium. Classification (GTDB taxonomy): domain Bacteria; phylum Actinomycetota; class Coriobacteriia; order Anaerosomatales; family PHET01; genus JAJUJM01. The sequence continues at coordinate 90,401 of JAJUJM010000007.1, forward strand.
GCCAAGCGCTCGAGCAGCGCCTCGCGCTTTGCGTCTATGACGATCTGCTTTCTGATCATGCGCGCCACCGTGAGACCTCCGCCTTACCGCAAGCAGATCCACATTCAACCGGTACCAGGCCTGGTACCGATGACTGCCCTCGGTCGCCGGGTCCAAGAGAATGTGTATACCGTGTGTATACCGTGTGTATACCCACAAGCGGCAGGAAGCGCCGCCCGTTCGGGTATCTTACGTTGCGGACCCGAAGGGAGCCGCCGTGACCATCCCCGCCCATGAGGCGCTACGCTCAGCGCTTGAGGGCGCGCTCGCGGACCGAGACCGTGCGGCCGCTGTACGCGTCGTCACCTCCGCAGTACGCGAGGGACGCGTCGCGCTCGACGACGTCTATGCGCACGTGCTGACCCCGCTGCTCGTCGACATCGGCGCGTCATGGGCGGCAGGCACCACGGCCGTCTGGGAGGAGCATTTCGCTTCCTCTGTGGTCCGTACCGTGATCGAATCGCTCGCCACGGACGTCTCCGAGGCGGCTGCGACGGTACCCGAACGAGGAACCGTGGTGCTCGCATGCCCTTCCGGCGAGCAGCACGATCTGGGGCTGAGGATGCTCGCTGACCGCTTGGCGCTACGCGGATGGAAGGCGCACTTCCTGGGCGCGGACACGCCCGCGGGAGAAGTGATCGCCGCCGCGAAGGCGCTGGGGGCCGACGTGGTCGCGCTGTCAGCCGCGACCCACTACAACCTCGTGTTGTTGCGAACGTTCGTCGACCAGGTGAAGACCGGGCTCCCGGGCGTGCGGATCGGCGTCGGAGGCCCGGCGTTCGCGTGCAACCACCAGTGGCCGGCCGAGGACCTGCTCGTCCTGCACGACCTGGGCATCGAGGACGATCCGTCCGGGGCATGCGACCTGCCCGACGAGAGGGCGTGAAGCCGGTGCTGTCCCTCAGGATCGCGTGGCGCTTCCTGCGCTCGAGCCCAGTGCAGTCCGGGCTGATCGTTGGCGGAATCGCCGTCGGTATCGCCGTGCAGGTCTTCGTTGGCTCGCTCATCACGAGCCTGCAGGCCTCGCTCGTCGACCAGACGATCGGATCAGCCCCGCAGATCACCATCCGTGCCGAGAAGGACGGAGACCCCGTGGTCTTCTCGCAACGGGTCCAGGACGTGATCGCCGAACAACCGCGGATCGTCAAGCGGACCGTCGTGCCCGTACGCAACGCCACGGCGCTGTTCACTGACGGCACCGATTCCGCGCCACTGAACCTCATCGGAGGCGACTTGAGGCAGCTGGATGGGATCTACCGCCTCACCACGCGCACCGAAGAAGGTGCGGCGTCACTGCGTTCGACCGAGATCATGGTGGGTACCGACTTCGCGAAGAAGTTCAGTATCACGCCAGGCGACACCATCTCGCTTGCTCTGCAGGGCGGGTCGCGCGCGAGCTTCACCGTATCCGGCATCTTCGACCTGGGCTCTGCCGCTTTCAACGAGCGGCAGGCGTTCGTGGCGGCCTCGGTGCCACAGAACGTGCTCGGCTGGTCATCCACCGAGTACTCATCGGTCCAGATGCAGCTCGACGAGCCGTTCGCCTCAGCAGAGGTCGCCGCCGCGATGCGAGCGAAGCTGCCGGGGGTACGCGTGTCCGAGTGGCAGGCCGAGAACGCCGACCTGCTCGTGGCGCTACAGAGCCAGGGCTCCTCGAGCTACATCATCCAGACGTTCGTGCTCGTCGCGATCGCGTTGGGCATAGCGTCGACGCTCGCGATCGCGGCGGTCCAGAAGACCCGCCAGATCGGCATCCTCAAGGCCATGGGCCTCTCTGACGGAGACGCCGGACGCATCTTCCTGTGGCAGGCGATCATCATGGGCGGCGCGGGATCGGCCGCCGGCGTGGGGCTCGCCTACTTCCTGCTCTTCGGCTTCTCGTTCTCGGGCGCCTCCTTCACCATCGAGCCCAGACTGCCGTTCGTCTTGGGTTCTGCGGCGGTCGGCATCGGAGTCGCACTGGCGAGCTCGATCATCCCCACCCGCAGGACGAGCAGGCTCGACCCCATCGAGGTGATTCAGAGTGGCTGAGCTGCTCTTGTCCGCAGAGGGCCTCGACAAGGTGTACGGCACCGGCGAAGCGGCGACGCACGCGATGCGCGGCGTGAGCTTTGAGGTTGCCGAGGGCGAGTTCGCGGCGATCATCGGCCAGTCGGGCTCGGGCAAATCGACGCTTCTGAACATGCTCGGCCTGCTCGACACGCCCACGGCCGGCCGCGTCGTCTACCGCGGCACGGACACCGCGACGCTCGACAAGCGCAAGCGTGCGGAGCTGCGCAACGAGCTCATCGGCTTCGTGTTCCAGTTCCACTACCTGCTGCCTGAGTTCACGGTCTTCGAGAACGTGGCCATGCCCGCGCTCATCGCGGGCACGACGGCGCCGTCCGAGATCCGTGCACGGGCCTTCGAGACACTTGCGATGCTCGACTTGGACGGCGTCGAGGACAAGAACGCGAACCAGCTCTCCGGCGGCCAGAAGCAGCGAGTGGCCATCGCGCGGGCACTCATGAACCGGCCTGCGATCGTGCTCGCCGATGAGCCGACGGGCAACCTCGACACCGTGAACACGAACCTCGTCTACGACCTGTTCCGAAAGATCAACAAGGAGACCGGTACCGCGTTCATGATCGTCACGCACGACCGCAACGTCGCGCAGCGCACAGACCGTATCCTCGAGATCAGCGACGGCCAGCTCGTGCAAGACGTCCGGAGCGCATAGGTCTCAGGGCCCTGGCGGCGTCCCGTCACCGTCGTCGACCACGACCCCGTCGCGCATGCGTACGGTGCGGTCGCACGCGGAGGCGACCTCAGGGTTGTGGGTGACGATGAGAAACGTCGTGCCCCTCTCGCGGTTGACCGTGCGCATCATGCCCACGATCTCCTCACTCGTAGTGGTGTCGAGGTCACCGGTGGGCTCGTCCCCCATGACGATGCCGGGGTCATTGACCAGAGCACGGGCGATCGCCACACGCTGCTGCTGACCGCCTGAAAGCTCGCTGGGCACGTGGCGAGTCCGGTCACCGAGTCCCACCATCTCAAGCAGTTCACGCGCGCGGTTGAGCGCCACGCCGCGTCCCATCCCAGCGTACTCACCGGCGAGCGCCACGTTCTCCTCGGCCGTCAGGGTTGGAATGAGGTTGAATCCCTGGAAGATGAAGCCGATCTCCTTGCGACGGATACCCACGAGCTCGCGTGCGGACAAGCCGTCCACACGGCGGCCGTTCAGCCACACCTCACCACCATCCGCGACGTCCAGGCAACCCGCGATGTGCATGAACGTGGACTTGCCGGACCCCGAAGGGCCCATGATGGCGGCCATCTCACCGCGGCGGATGTCGAGCGTGGCGCCACGCAGCGCATCGACGAAGTTGTTGCGGCCGAGCTGGTAGCGCTTGGTGAGGTCACGCGTCTGGATGATGTAGGCCCCGTCAGCCTGCGATTGCGGCTCGCCGCCGTAGAGCGCTTCGACCACGTGTGCGGCCTGCTCACTCATAGCGCAACGCCTCCACAGGGTTCAGGCTCGCAGCGTGCCACGCCGGATACAGTCCGCTCAACGTCCCCAGCGCCACCGCGAACGTCACCGCCCCCACCACGAGACGGTTCGTGACCAGGAACAGCGCATTGCCGGTCGCCTCACCGGCCGCGTTGCCCGCGACCGTGACAAGCAGCCCCATCACCAGACCCGCGAGCCCACCGATCAGGCCGATCACGGCGGACTCCGCGATGAACTGCCCCATGATCTGGGCGTTCGACGCGCCGATCGCCTTGCGGACGCCTATCTCGCGGGTCCGCTCGGCGACGGACATGGTCATGGTGTTCACGACGGACAGCCCCCCGACGAGCAGGGAGACCAGCGCGACCGCGTAGATGATCGACGTGAAGATGGCGAGCGGCTGCTTGACCTGCCGTTCGAAATCGAGCGGGGTCATCGCCTCGACGTTGTCCACCTGCCGCTCGATGCGACGAGCGACGACCTCGGGCCGCTCGCCCTCTTCAAGGTAGACCGCGAAGCTCGAGACGATGCTGTTTGGGTCCACGCTGTCCCGCACCGCATCCGGCAGGTCCTCATGCACGATCCTGCGCGCGTCCTCCATCGTCATCATCACGGCGTTGTCGGGCGCGGTCAGCGTCTTGTCCGCTATGCCGACCACCTCGTAGCGCTTCCCGCGGATCTCGACGTGCCCGCCCACGGCACCGTTCAGCCGCTTCACGAGGTCGGCTCCGAGTGCCACCTTGCCAACGTCCGTGTTGCGCAACTCGCGCCCGGCGGTGTAGCCGAACACGAACTTCTCGTACCCCTTCGCGCGTCCGTCCTCGGCTTGGATCGTGGGGATGTTGCCCATGCTGACCGCCGGGATCTCCTTGTCGAGCAGGGCCGAGACGCTGGCAGACACGCGTGCCACACCCTCGACGTGCTCGATCTCGCGAAGCAGGCTCGCCTTGAGCGGCGTCGAGACCAGTCCGGCGAATTGCGTGGGCGCGGTCACGACGACCTTGCCCTCGTAATACCGCATGCCGCCATCCACGAGCAGGGTGAGCTTCTCGGCGAGCGCACCCATCACAAGCAGTGCGAACACACCTATCGAGATTCCGAAGATGGTGAGGAACGCGCGCAGCTTGCGACGGAAGATGTTGCGTATGAGTCTCACACAGCGCCCCTCATGCGTCGTATCCGGGTCCACGGAGATGATACCGTGTGCGGGTGGCCCGCGACCGACCGCTTCGAGAGTGAATCGGACAAGCACTTGACCCTGAGAGCCCGGCACAAGAGCAGCAGGTGGAAGTCCCGCGTGACGACCGCCGTACTCTCGCTCGCGGCGGTCATGCTTCTCGCGGCCGTGTGGGCCTTCATCGAGCCCACCCTGCTCGTGGTGTCGCGCACCACGGTCACAAGTCCGGAGGTGCCGTCCGCTTTCTCCGGGAAGCGGATCGTGTTCGTGACCGACGTGCACGCCGGACCTTCGTATCGCCGGGAACGTGTGGCCCGGCTCGTCGACACCATAAACAACCAGCGGCCACACATCGTGATCCTCGGCGGCGACTACGTGGGCGGTGCCGACGGAGGCGCCGAGGACTTCTACCCCGAGGCGGCACGCATAGACGCGCCCATGGGTGTGCTGGCCGTGCTCGGCAACCACGACGGCAGGGAGGGCGCCGACGTGGCCCGCTCCGAGCTCGCGAGCATCGGCGCGGTGTTGCTCGAGAACCAGAACGCGCGAGTCAGGGTCCAGGGCGCGTGGATCCGCGTTGGAGGCGTGGCGGACTCCTCGGCCGGCGAGCCCGATGTCTACGGAGCGGCGCGCGACATCGCGAAAGGCGAGTACGCGATCCTGGTATCACACACGCCGGACACCTTCGCCCGGGGCCTCAGCGCCGTCCCCGGAGCGTTCGACCTGGCGCTTGCAGGTCACACCCATGCTGGCCAGGTGACCCTCTTCGGACTCGCCGCGCCATGGACGCCTTCGGCCTATGGCGAGCGGTATCGCCAAGGCTGGCTTGAGGAGCGAGGCGTCCCTATCCTGGTATCTCGCGGCGTGGGCACCGTGTACGTGCCTGTGAGGTTCTTCGCCGTGCCCGAGATCCACGTGATCGAGCTCAGGACCGGGGATGCGAGCGTCGTCAAGGGCCGGTCCGAAGTGCACGGGGACTGGTGGCCGCTGGGCCGATGAGGCGCGGCGTGAGGCGCGGGGTCCGCGGTGTGACGTGTGCGGTTTCAGAAGCCCAGACCGAGCTGCTCGCCCCGTCCGGTTTCAGGGTCATGCGCTGTGCCGACAGGTTCGACGTCGTCTGCGACGGGATCGCCCGTGGGCACGCCGCCGGCACGAGGCGCGACCAGATCGCCGAGGAGGGCCGCCATCTCGCGCGCATTGCGCGGAGCATAGTCGTACTTGCAGTTGTTGAACATCACCCAGACGCGCTCGCTCACTCCGGCCATCTCGGCGATTCGCCCTTTCCACTCTGCGAGCTCGTCGGGCCGGTACAGGTAGTCGAACCGGTCAGCCGCGCTCTGGGTCCGAGCGTTCCACATGTCGCGATTGCGGCCATGGAAGCGCACGTAGCCCCATCGCCCCGTCACAGCGCTCACCGGCGGCATAGACGCCACGCCGTGGGCCTGGGGCGCATCGACCGCGACGAAGTTCAGACCCCTGTCGGCCAAGAACCGCAGCGCGCGCTCCAGGCTGCGAGGTTCGGCCCAGCTGCCGTGTCGGAACTCGACGAACACAGGAAGCGGGTCGAGCAGTCCGACGGCGTTATCTATCGCAGCGAACGTGCGCTCGCGGTGCTCGCGGTCGACCGCCGTGAACCACGGCGGATACTGCAGGAGCACGCCGCCGAACTTGCCGGCGAGCACCAACGGCTCGAGCGCGTCGACGAACAGCTCGGCCGCGCGCTCGACCATCCGCGGCTCAGGGTCTCGCACGCGGCCACGCCGTGTGAGGACGAACGCATGACCAGCGTCGCGCAGTTCAGGGTGCAGTGCGGCGGCGTCCACCTCATGTCCCGTGAGCATGCCGTACGCCTTCACGTGGAACGTGAATCCCGGCGGGGTGCGGCGCACCCACGCCTCCGCGTACTCACGCTTCGGGATCGCATAGAAGGCGGAGTCGACCTCGACGGCGTCGAAACGCGATGCATAGTAGCGCAGCCGCTCCTCAGCCGATGAGATGCCGCGCGGGTACCAGCGCTCGATCATCGTCTTGTCGGTCCAGCTGCAGGTGCCCACGACGACGTCGCCCACGCCGCACCTCCCTCGCGGTGAAGATACCCGCCGAGGCCGCAGGGCGCGCGACCTGAGAGCGTGCCTTCGTTGTGCGGCGTGGAGCGGACACCCCGCCGACAGTGGCCCACATCCCATCGGTCACGAAACGTGAGAAGGCCGCATTCGCACCGGCCTTCTCCACATCACATCCGAGGGAGCCTCGGCTATCAGCATCACGCCCTAGGGGCAGCTGGTCTTGTCACACGCGCTGGCGGCAGCACCAGGGCAACCGCCCGCCGAAGCGGTCTCGCTCGCCGAGCAGGACCCGCACTCGTTGACGAGCGCAGCCGGGGCGGGAGCCATCGCACCCGGAAGCTTGTCGCCGCTGGAACCCGCGCCGGCGATACCCATGCTTCCCAGAACGACACCCGCCACAAGCGACGCGACGATGATTGCAGCTATGGTCTTGAGATTCACGTCTGACCTTTCTCCGGCGCGCCTCAGAGGACGCGGTGCCCAGCGAATTCGTGAGCATGATAACGAATCATTGATGATTCGTCCACGGTGCGTCCGCGACCAGCCGCTCGGGTACTATCCCTTCAACAGACATCTGAAGCCCGCTCAGACGAAAGGGCGCCATGAAACCCAGAGTCGATCATGACCTGTGCATAGGGTGCGGGAACTGCGAGGACGTCTGCCCTGAGCTGTTCCGCCTCATGGACGATGGCCTTGCCCATGTCATCGTCGATACGGCGGACGAGCGCGACTACGGTTGTGCGCGCGAGGCAGCCGATGCGTGTCCGGTCGACGCGATCTCGTTCGAGGAATGACGGCGAGGTCGCTCCCGGAGGGATACCGCGTCCCCGATGACGATGAGGCCCTGCTCGCCGAGTGCAGGGTCGACGTCTTCCGCGCGACCGGACCCGGTGGTCAGGGCGTCAACACCACCGACTCCGCGGTACGCCTGACGCATGAGCCGAGCGGCCTGGTCGTGGTGTGCCGTCGCGAACGCAGTCAGCACCGCAACAAGGCCGAGTGCCTCGCTCGTCTACGCTGTAGGCTCGAGGCCCTGCTGGCTCCTCCCCCGCCCGCCCGAGTGGCCTCCCGGCCGACACGTGTCGCTCGCGAGCGGCGCCTGGCGAGCAAGACCGCGCGATCGGCGATCAAGGTGCTGCGGCGGCGGCCCCTGCGTGATGAGGAGTGAGCAGGCGTGCTGTGGCTGAAGGCCATCGTGATGTCGGTCATCCTGTCGATACTGCTCACGGGCATCGTGCGCGGCTGGCAGGAGCGTGACGACGACTGAAACAGGCCCCCCGCTTCGCGCGGAGGGCCCGGCGGTTCCGATGGTGGGCGATGAGGGATTTGAACCCCCGACCTTGACGGTGTAAACGTCCTGCGCTCCCGCTGCGCCAATCGCCCATGGTGCCCCCAGGAGAATTCGAATCTCCGTTTCCGGCTTGAGGAGCCGGCGTCCTTGGCCGCTAGACGATGGGGGCATCGCACAGGGTACCGTGCGAAGGCGAGTCGCGCCACCGGAGACAGTCGGCCGGACGCAGCAGCTACCCGGTCGCACGCGCCGCTTCAAGGTGCTCGACGAGCTGGCGGTCGCGCTGTCGGATGTGCTTGGTGAGCCACTCCTGTAGAAGCGTGGCGAGCGGAAGGATCGTGGCGAAACCGCCGTTGTGGTAGTCGACGATGAGGTCGCGGACCTTCTGTGTGAGCTGCACATGTTCCTCCACGTGCGTCAGCATGTCGCTGGCCGGGAACCGCGAACCGGTCATCAGCTTCTGCTCCGCCGCGAAGTGCTCGATGGTGTAGTCGTGGAGCTTCTCAAGCAGGGGTCCCACCACTTCAGCTCCTCGCCCTTCGGTGGAAGCAGCGTGAAGCTCGTTGAACATCCCGATGAGCTTCTCGTGCTGGCTGTCGACCGTCTGGTCGCCGGTGCGAAGTGAGTCGTCGAACTCGATTCGGATCATCGCGGGCACTCCTGTGTGTCGTGAAGAAGCATCATCCGATAGGTACCGCTGTCGCATTGCCTCGAAACGCCTCGGCAGGTCGTTTCTTCTGGGGGCCACCGCCGCGCTACCTGACCCGTACGCGCACATCGCTGGTTGCACCTTTGGCGGCCAAACGAGAGCTCATCTTCGCAACCCAGCCGGCCCATCGTCCGCTTTGGCCTGCGGCACCTGTGCGGCTGGCCTGCTCACCTCCAGTGCCCACTCCCAGAACGGCACGACGCGCGCGACTCCGGCCGGCGTCTGCAGTTCGCCTGACTCGAGATGTGTCACGATCGTCCCCGTCGAACCGGGGGCCGACGCAAGCGCCTCAGCCATCGCCTTCGTCTCACACTCAACCGTCTGCGGGCCTGAAAGCGAGGCGCAGACCTGCACGAACTCGCGCGACCCCGCTGCCAGGGGCGAATCGACGACGAAGTCGATCTCGGCCCCGCTCGCAGTCCGGTGGAACGCGATCGCATTCTCGCCCATCGGCCCCAGACGGCGGCGCAGCTCGAGGTAGACGGCGTTCTCGAGCACCGCTCCCCTGTTGCTCGCGCCGCCAAGATGCATCGCGGCGGCAAGCCCTGGGTCGGCGGCGTACGCCTTGCGCGGGTTGACCGCCCGCGCCTTGGCGGAGCGTGAGTCGATAGGCACGAGGAAGCACAAGTAGGCGTCAGCCAGATACTCAAGGTAGTTCGCCACAGTGACCGGGGTGGTTCGGAGACCCTGCGAGCGCAGCACTCCCGTGAAGGACTTCACACTGAACTGGTTGGCGTTCGCGGCGAAGAGTCCACTGATAAGAAGGCGCAAAGCGACCACGTTCTCGGCCCTGTACCGTTCGACGACGTCCTTGAGCACGACCATGTCGACGTAGCTCTGAAGCGTCTGTGTACGCACGAGATCCAAAGCATCCACCAGCTCCGGGAATCCGCCGTGCTCAAGGTACTCGTCCGCGAGGGCCATCAGACGCGACCGCTGCACGCTCGTGAGCGGAGCGCGAGGATCGACGCCACGGGCACGCGCATACTCACGCAGCCCGTACGGCAGAATCTCGACGGCGAACCCTCGTCCACGAAACGTTGTCGAGACCTCCTTGCTCAGAAGACGAGAGGATGACCCGCCAAGGAAGAGGTGGACGCGCTCGGTGTCGAGCAGCCTTCGGCAGAATCGCTCCCAGTCTGGGACCACTTGGATCTCATCGAGGAAGACGTAGCCGCCCTCGGTACGGGCCTCAGGACACACGCGGTAGAAGGTCTCGAGCGCTTCATCGAGTGTGGCGAGTGTCGGCAGACCGAGCCGGTCGTCCTCGAGATTCAGGTACATGATCCGATCGCGCGGGACGCCTTGCGCGATCAGCCGAGTCATGACGTCGAACATGGCGTAGGTCTTGCCGGACCGACGCATCCCTACGAAGACATCGGCCTTGCGTTCGAGCATCGCGGGCGCGATGTCGCGGACCACCACTGCTGGCAAGGGGTTGGAGAGGAAGTCGCGATGTAGCCGCTCAAGCGTGTCCCGCACGATACCTCCGCGGATAGACACTTCCGACTACATCACTTCGAGTCCAAAAGGACATATTCTGCTATGCCTTTTGCCGCAGCTCCCGCGAGCGCATCACGCGAAGGGCCCGGGCGCGCACTCCCCGCCCGGGCCCTCTCGACGTGCGTTGCGGCGTTCGAACTTACGACTCCTCGCCACCGCTCTCGGCTGGCGCCTCATCCATCGCCGGCGCCTCGCTCACGCCGCCGATGGCGACCTTCGTCACCTTCGGACGCGCGGCCTCGAGCGCCTTGGGGATGTGCACCTCCAGCATGCCGTCCTTGAAGTCGGCCTTGATCGAGTTGGGGTCGACGCCTTCGGGCAGCACCATCGAGCGCTCGAACGCGCCGAAGCTCGACTCGCGGACGAGCCAGCCCTCGTCCTCCCTCTCGGTCTCGGACTTGCGCTCGCCCTTGATGGTGAGCACGCCGTCGGTGACCTCGATGTCGACGTCCTCGGGCTTGATGCCCGCCAGCTCGACGTGCACCGCGATGTCGTCACCGGACTGCTTCACGTTGATGCGGGGCATCCACGTGGTCGCGGCCGCAGCAGGCCGGATGTCGGCTCCCAGCCGCGAGAAGATGCGGTCCATGTCGCGCTGCATCTTGAGCATCTCGCCGAAGGGATCCCACCTCATGATCGCCATGACTACATCACCTCCGTCTGGTCGAATCGGACAGCTTGGCGTCATGGCGCACGCCAAGCTGCTCAGTCCCTCTCACAACATCAGCTCTCGTCAGGCACGCGCTTGAAATGCGCGGCGAACGCCTTGTCCTCCCGTTCTATGTGGTTCTTCAGCCAGTCCACGACGAACGGAGCCAGTTCGGTCGGTGCGATCTCCTCGCCGTTGAAGTACCGCGTCGTGATCTTCATCGTCCGGGCGGTCAGGATCCGATGCGCCTCCCGATGAGGCTCCAGGTCGGGGTACCCTGACCCTTCCATCAACGCCTCCTCGTCAGCGAAGTGCTCGACGCAGTACTCAGTGAGCGCGTAGACCGCGTCTCCGACCGGATCGTCTCCGCACGCCAGCCCTTCTATCGCCAGATCCAGGTCCGAGGCGAGCTCGAACAACCGACGATGCTGAGCATCGACGGACTCGATACCCGTCTCAAGCGACATGTCCCACGCGTAGGTCACGGTACGCTCCCCTCGGACCGACCCTCTATCTGAGCAGATACCCAGCTTCATCGACGTCGATCGTCACCGTGTCGCCGTCGCCCACCTCTCCGCGGATGATCGCGCCTGCGACGCGGTCGACCACCTCACGCTGGATCAAGCGCTTGAGCGGACGCGCGCCGAAGACCGGGTCGAACCCGTCGATCGCTAGCCGCTCCACAGCGCCATCCGTGAGCTCGAGCGTGATCCGGCGCTCCGCGAGCCGCGCACGCACGCCCGCGAGCTGAAGCTGCACGATCTTCTCGAGTTCGCTCGTGGTCAGCGCATGGAAGATCACCGTGTCGTCTATGCGGTTCAGGAACTCGGGCCGGAAGGTCGCACGCAACGCCTCCTCGAGCATCCGCCTCATCGTCTCCTCATCGGCGCCGCCCTCGGCGAACGCCTGGATGTGCTGACTGCCCACGTTGCTGGTCATGATGATGATCGCGTTCTTGAAGCTCACGACGCGGCCCTGGCCGTCCGTCAGGCGACCGTCGTCGAGCACCTGCAAGAGCACGTTGAACACGTCCGGGTGCGCCTTCTCGATCTCGTCGAGCAAGACGACCGAGTAGGGTCTGCGCCGCACCGCCTCGGTGAGCTGGCCGCCCTCCTCGTAGCCCACGTATCCGGGCGGGGCTCCGATGAGCCGCTGGACGCTGAACTTCTCCATGTACTCGGACATGTCGATGCGGATCATCGCGCGCTCGTCGTCGAACAGGAACTCGGCGAGCGTCTTGGCGAGCTCCGTCTTGCCCACACCGGTGGGGCCCAGGAACAGGAAGCTGCCGATGGGGCGGTTCGGATCAGCAAGCCCCGCACGACTGCGCCGAATCGCGCCCGCGACCGCCGCGACCGCCTCGTCCTGGCCGATGACACGCTCGTGTAGATGCTCCTCGAGCGTCGCAAGCCGTGCCATCTCGCCCTGCATCAGGCGCGCGACCGGGATGCCTGTCCACGCCGCGACGACCTCGGCGATCTCCTCCTCGGTGACCTCCTCTTTGAGCATCGCGCCCTCGGCCTGGAGCTGACTGAGGCGCGCTTCGCTCTCGGCCAGCTGCCTCTCGAGCTCAGGTATGCGGCCATACCGTATCTCGGCAGCCCGCTGCAGGTCGCCCTCGCGGGTCGCGCGCTCCTCGTCGGTGCGCGCCTCATCGAGCTCGGCCTTGAGCCGCTGCGCCGCCTCGATGACCTCCTTCTCGGAGTGCCACGTGGCCTTGAGCCCGGAGAGCTGCTCGGTGACTTCCGCCATCTCAGCGCGCAGCGCCTCGAGACGCTCCGCGCTGGCCGGGTCATCCTCGCGCATGAGCGCCTGCTCCTCGATCTGCATCTGGGTGAGCTTGCGCTCCACCTGGTCGATCTCGGTGGGCATCGAGTCGATCTCTATGCGAAGACGGCTGGCCGCCTCGTCCACCAGGTCGATGGCCTTGTCAGGCAGGAAACGGTCGGAGATGTAGCGGTTCGAAAGCTCCGCCGCCGCAACGATCGCTCCATCGGTGATGCGCACGCCGTGGTGGACCTCGTACTTCTCCTTGAGGCCACGCAGGATGGCGATGGTGTCCTCGACGCTCGGCTCGCCCACGAGGATCGGCTGGAAGCGCCGCTCGAGCGCCGCATCCTTCTCGATGTGCTTGCGGTACTCGTCAAGGGTCGTCGCACCGATCGCATGGAGCTGCCCGCGCGCGAGCGCGGGCTTGAGCATGTTGCCCGCGTCCATCGCGCCTTCGGCAGCGCCCGCTCCCACGATGGTGTGCATCTCATCGATGAACAGGATGATGCGGCCCTCGGACTGCTCGACCTCGCGCAGCACCGCCTTCAGACGGTCCTCGAACTCGCCGCGGTACTTAGCGCCGGCGACCATCGCGCCCAGATCGAGCGCCACGACGTCCTTGTCCCGAAGCGAGCTGGGCACGTCGCCGGCCACGATACGCTGGGCGAGACCTTCGACGATGGCGGTCTTGCCGGTGCCGGGCTCGCCGATGAGCACAGGGTTGTTCTTCGTGCGGCGCGAAAGCACCTGGATCGCGCGGCGGATCTCCTCGTTGCGCCCGATGACAGGGTCGAGCTTGCCCTCGCGCGCCATCTCGGTGAGGTTGCGTCCGTAGCGCTCGAGCGCCTGCATCTGCCCTTCGGGGTTCTGGTCAGTGACCTTGGCGCCCGCCCGCAGCTCTTCGATGGCGGCCGTCAGGCGCGCCACGCTCACGCCCTGCAGCTCGAGAACGCGGCCCGCCTCGCCCTTGTCGGCCGCCAGGGCGAGCAGCAGGTGCTCGGTCGACACGTATGCGTCCTTCATCTTCTCCGCATGCTTGAACGCATCAGAGAGCACGGTGTTCAGGCGTGGCGACACCTGCATCGAGGCAGCGGCGCCGCTCACACGCGGCAGTGCAGCGACAGCGGCGGCCACGGCGGCATCGAGCGCTCCCGCGTCCGCGCCGACCTTGGCGAGCACCGGCCGGACGATGCCGTCCGCCTGGTCGAGCAGCGCTTTGAGCAGGTGCTCCGGTTCGACCTGTGGCGCGTCGTTCTCGCTCGCTATGCCGCCTGCGGCCTCGAGCGCCTCCTGCGCCTTGATGGTGAGCTTGTCGAGTCTCAAGAAAGTTCACTCCCTGCGTGTCATACGAGCATAAAATCTAAGCGTGGTAATGATATACCCACTCGCGCGCGATTTCCACCTCATCCGGCAGGTTCTTTCCCAGCTGGCGGTGGAGTGGATGCGAATCACAGGCGCGGACACCCCGCGACAGGAACAAGGTCCACCGCTTTCACCACGTCGAACGGTCCAAACGGGCTCAGCCGCGCGCCGTGGGAAGCGTCTGCGACATCTCATCCAGGAGACGCCGGCCTTTGAGGGTCAGCGTGGTGAGGGTCAGATTCGAAAGCGTGTGGGCCATCGCCTCTCGCCACGTCTCGCCTCGCAACAGGCCATGGAACTGGAGCAGGAACACCTCGTGCGAGACGATCAGCACCGTGCGGCCAGCGAATTCCGTGAACACCCAATCTGCGAATCTCGCCGCCCTTCTTCTGAGCGCGGGCAACGTCTCGCCCCCGGGCGGGTTCAGAGAGTGGAAGTCTGATCCCATCCTGAAATACGTGATCATCGGCCGCAGGGTCTCCGTCTCGTCCGGGGTGCGGCCCTGCATCTGTCCGAAGTCCCGCTCCACGCAAAGAGCGCTCGTCACTATCCGGCGCGTGCCGCCGCTGAGCAGACGCGCCGTCTCATGTGCGCGGTCGAGCGTCGAGCTGATCACGACATCAGCCGACACGTCGAGAAGTCGCGACGCCCGTACGGCTTCCGCACGTCCCTCGTCATTCAGCGGCACATCGAGCAGGCCTGCATAGCGCCCGCCCGAATTGAATTCGGTGGCGCCATGCCGGACTGTCTTCAAGATGGTCAGATCACCCACGTCCCACCCCCGTGAGTCTCAGGATGCGGTTCAACCTGATCACCGACGAGTAGTCCGTGAACAGCGGTCCGATCTTGATGAACGGCACCTCGTGCTCGCACGTCACATCGCTCACGAAGGTGGATTCCGTGCTGATCGAGCGGTGCGACGTGATCACCGTCATCCCCGCCGACTGGGCGGCCCGTATCGCACTGACCGTGGCGCTCACCGTTCCGGCCTGGTTCGGCTTCACGATGGCTGCTGTCGTGTGACCGGCCTCAGCTCCCGCGACGATCCGCTCAGCGTCGGACGAATAGAAGTTGTCGCCCACGACCTCGAAGCGACCTTCGCTCTCCGCGGTGAGCGCAGTCCATGCGGTGAAGTCCTGTTCGTGAAACGGGTCTTCCAGAAAACCGATTCTGAACTCCTCCACGAGCCTCAGCCAGTACTCGCACAGCGCCTCAGACGTGCGCGACACGCTGTCCGTGAGCGCGAAGCGGTATCCGTCCGGCGCCCACAGATCGCCCGCCGAGGCATCGATCATCATCACGTAGTCATCTGAAAGAGCCAGTTCATCGAGCACTTCGGCCAAGACCCTGAGCGGCGCGACGTTGTCCCTGTTTGCGAAGGTGTTGACCCGGTTGCCGTTCACGACGACCTGAGTGCCCGTCTTGAGACGCTTCGCCACAGAGCGCTGGATACGCGCGTGCTCGTCTATCGAGCGAAGCAGGTCATCGTGGGTGGGGACGAGCAGGAACTCCGCGAAGTCACTCAGCACGGGGTTGGTATAGGCGTGCATACCTCCGTTCAAGACGTTGAAGCAGATACGTGGCGGCTTCACGTCGCGACGGACATCGACGCCTGCCACGGCCGACTGCGCATCAAGAAACGCGAGCGACAATGCGAAGCAGGTGTTCCTGCCGAACTCACCGATCCTGTCGCTCAGGTAGCGGTCGAAGGCGGCCTGGTCCATCGGCCGACCCATGATGCCGTCATCGGCGATGCGCTCCTCGACCAACCTCGGATCCGCTTGGGAACCGTGGTCTTCATAGATGCTGATGGTCTCGCCTTGCGACGAGGAGCCCATGCCCCATGTGCCATCGCTGAGCTCGATGAGGTACTCAGTCGTGGGCCTACCGTGCGAGTCGAGTATCAACCTGTGTTGTATCGTCCGAATACCGCGCCCCTCCAACACGCTTCCCCTTCTCACGTCGCCCGTCACCGGCGACGACAGCCCGAACGGTCCACCCTCGACCGTCTGTTGCGGAGAATGTGCCCCGGACGTCGGTCACGGCAACGCACGAACCCAGAGCGTTTCTGACACGAAACCGCTCGAATGTGTCATGCTCCACCTGCACACGACAGCCCTTGACGGCGACGTGCGCCCTGCAAAGCCTGCCCCGGAAAACCCAGACGCCACCACGCCTGGAGGAGCCGCATTGAGACTCGACGAGGCCGCAGCAGGCCTGTACCTCCCCATACTCTACCGCCTCGGTCGCAGACCGTATCCCGCACTCGTCCGCGACCTCACGGTGTCCGAGCGACTCGATCCAGAGCGACTTCAAGCCCTGCAGCTCGCGCGATTGCAGGCCCTCGTGACCCATTGCTACGAGCACGTGCCGTACTACCGAAGACTCTTCGACGGACTTGGCGCACAGCCGGACGACATCCGGTCGCTCGAGGACTACGCGCGTCTGCCCGTCCTTGAGAAGGAGACCTTGAGGGCTGAACTTCCCTCGCTGACCTCAACCAACGAGCATGGCCGACGGCTGATGCGCTCCGTGGCGACGAGCGGCTCGACCGGCACACCGCTCGTGTACCAGTACGACCCTCGGTACTTCCTGTACGGCTGGGCGGCACTGATGCGCAACATAGGCTGGACGGGGTTTCGGCTCGGCGAGCGACAGGCGTGGTTCGCCTTTAGCGCCCCCGGGGGCACGAAGCGGGCCGTCCGTCTGTGGCTTGAGCGAAAGTGGCTCGCAAAGGAGCTCGCATTCGATGAAGAGATGATCGACCGATGGGCCCGCCACCTCGCGAGATGGCAGCCCAGGTTCGTCTATGGGGCACCGTCCTCTCGACTCGCGCCAATCGCTGCCCACATGCTCGCGCATGACATCAGACCAGTGGGGATCCGCTCAGTCATGACCTCGTCCGAGATGCTCACCGAGGGTCTGCGGCGCCTTCTGGAGCAGGCGTTCGAAGCGAAGGTCTTCAACCAGTACGGCTCCACGGAGTGCCTGAGCATCGCCTCGGAGTGCGAGGCCGGATCGATGCACGTCAACGCCGAGGTCAACCTGGTCGAGTACGTGCGCCTCGACTGGACACAGGAAGCACACGCCGTCGTCGTGACCCCGCTCATGAATTACGGGATCCCGCTTCTGCGCTACGTGCTTCGGGACTTGAGCGACGATCTTCCCGGGGCATGTGCGTGCGGCCGGACGCTGCCCCGCATGCACCCGCTGCTGGGCCGTGCGGACTCAAGCGTCACCCTTTCCGACGGCCGGACCCTGACCCCGTTCGCCATGGAGGGGCTCGTCGCACGAGTGCCGGGCATCGTCCAATACCAGTACAGGCAGATCGCCCCGGATGCGTTCGACCTGCTGATCGTCAGTCCACCGGAATCCAGGGACTCGGTCCGAAGCGCTCTTGCGGACTTGGACGAGCGCTTCACGACAAGCACAGGGGGCAACGCCCACTTCAACGTACGCTTCGTCGACACCATCGCACGCACCAAAGGCGGCAAGCACCTGTTCGTGGTGCCCCTCGGCGAAGCGCGGCGCCATGAGACCTGACGAAGCGGCCGCCTCCCTGCGCTACGTCTTGCGTGATGTGGGCGCCGCGTCTGGTGGACAGCGCACCGGGCATCGTCCGATTCCAGTTCAGGCAGGTGACTCCGGACTCCTTCGAGCTGCTCATCATCGCACTGCCTGAGTCGATTGAAGCGGTCGAGCGCGCACTGAGTGACCTCGACGTACGATCCACGCGCAGCACCGGACAGCGGGCACATTCCGACGTCCACTTCGTCGAGGACATACCTGTCGCCCCGAGCGGCAAGCACCTGTATGTGATACCACTCGAGGAGAACGCCCGCGCGTCACGCTGACGCCCGGGAGACAAGCTCGACCCGAGGTCGTCAGCACTTCTCACCGCGCGAGACGTGAAGTATGCAGCGCAGCGGCTCGTAGGCCCTCGAGACGCGCAGACGAAACGGCACGAGCGTCCTTGCAGGCTTCACGATCCGCCGAAAGAGCTCGAAACGGGTCGGGGCGGCCGGGGCAACACCGAACGCGGCTCGGTACCCGGCGTCCTGCACGGCCTGTGGCGCCGCAGGCGGAGCGCCGCCGTAGGGGTAGGAGAAGAGCGCCACCTCCTCGCCCAGGCGCTCTTCGAGCGCGCGCTTCGATCCGGCGATCTCGGCCGTCAACACCTCCATGCCCGCCTTCGTGAGCTCCGGGTGCGACAGGGTGTGCGACCCGAAGTACACGCCCTTACCCTGCATCTCGAGCACCTCGGCCCAACTCAGCAGAGGCGGCATCACCGGGTAGGTCGGCCCGGTCCACGCTTGTATCCCGCCTTCAAGCCCGTCGTGCACGAGGAACACCGTCGCGTTGAGTCCGAATTCCCGCAGGACGGGCCACGCCACGTCGTGGAAATCCAGATAACCGTCGTCGAAGGTGATGAAGACCGCTCGGCGCGGCCACTCCCCCGTGTCCAGACCCTGGAGGAACTCGTTCGGCGTCAGCGACCGATAGCCCGCACGAGCAAGGTGTTCCATCTGGGCGCGGAACGCACATGCCCCCGCCTCAAGTGTCTCGCCGAGTTCCGCGATGCTGTGATAGAGGAGCACCGGCGGATGCTTGGGTCGCTTCGCCACGCGTTGCCGTCCTCTTCGCCTGTTCGTCCAAGGATGCGCCCCATGATAGACCTATACTGGTCGAATGAAGCGGTTACTGCTCGTAAGCTACGGGTTCCCTCCGGTGGGCCGCGTCCAATCGCAGGGTGCGGCGAAGCTGGCGAAAGGCCTCGCGGACCGCGGTTGGGAGGTCCACGCGCTCACCGTGGCCGAACCGCCGACGTTCCTGTTCGACGACACCTTACTCGCCGAGCTCCCCCGAAACGTCTTCACCCACGCCGCCTATTCGCTCGAACCCACACGTGCGCTACAGGTGCTTCGGCGCCTGCGCGCCCGGCCGCGGCAGAGTCTCGAAGGCAGAGACGGGCCGGGTGCGAGACCCGAGCGCAGCTACACTTCCCTGCCCACAGGAGTCGTTCGAGCGATGCGCGCGCTGTTCTTCCCCGAGGAGAAGATCGGCTGGGCGCCGTTCGCCCTTGCCAAAGCCAGACGGCTCCATCGCCAGCACCCCTTCGACGCCATCATCTCCACAGGGCCGCCGTACACCGCACACATCATCGCGAGACGGTTCGCCCGCGCCACCTGCGTACCGTGGGTCGCGATGCTCATGGACCCCATCGTCGGATGCTACGCGTTCCCCCCGGCGACACCGCTGCACGCTGAGCTGTTCCGTCGTCTCGAACGGCACGTCGCACGCGACGCGGCCATCGTGACGGCGGCGACACGGCCTTGGCTCGACGCGTTTCGACATCGCAATCCCGACACGGCCGCGAGAACGATGCTGTTCCCGAACGGCTTCGATCCCTCTGATTTCGCTGACGACCCTCCGCCTAAGCATGATGGCTTCGCCATCTCGTACGTGGGGACGTTCCAGCTGTCCATCCGACCAGACACGTTCCTCGCTGCCATAGAGAAGCTCCTCGTCGACGACGAGTTCGCCCGGGACGTGCGCATCAGATTCGTAGGGCCCCGCGACCCGCGCACCGACGCCCAGGTGGTGTCCCGCGGGCTGGAGGACCGCATCGTGCGCACCGGCCTGCTCGGACACCGGCAGGCCATCGACGAGATGCGACGGGCACACGTCCTCCTGTTCGTGTTGGGCCCGGAACCCGAAAGCGCCGGGATCCTCACGGGTAAACTGCCCGAATACCTGGCCTCGGGGGCGACGATCATCGCCGAAGCGCCGGACGGCGTCGCGTCAGAACTGATCGAGCGTGCGAAGGCCGGGCCGGTGGTGCGCCCCGGCGATGTCGAGGGGCTGGCGGAGGCGCTCGCGAAGGTATACGGTCGGTGGCGCTCGGGACACCTGCCGACGCCTGATGCGGCTGTCGTCGCAGAACTGAACCGTGACCGCGCCGTCACGCGTCTCGACGAAGCTCTTTCGGCTACCGCCGGCGTGTGAGGAGGACCGTGACACTGAGGCTTGACGAACGCCTGTCAGCGCTGGTCCTGCCGCGCGCACTCGGACTGATCGGGCAAGCTTCGGGCCGCATGCTCGCCGAATTGATGGCGGTCGAGAGGCTCACCCCGGACGAGCTTGCCGAGCTCCAGTGGAAGCGACTGAAGGCGCTCATCGAACACGCCTGGGCACACGTGCCCTTCTACCGCACGATGTTCGACAACCTCGGCATCCGCCCCGAAGACATCCGTGACCGTGAGGACTACGCACGGCTCCCTTTCACCGACCGGGACTCGCTCGTCCACCACGAGAGCGAGCTCCTGGCTGATACCTTCGACCCGCGCGCTCTCAGGGTCGTACACACCGGCGGTTCGACCGGCACGGCCGCCAGAGTCCACCAGAACCTTGAGTACTACCACTGGGGGGCCAGCGCCTTTGAGCGTAACCTGCGCTGGATCGGCTTCGAGCCCGGAGAGCGCCAGGCCTGGTTCACCCGGCCGGGTGTCACTACCCTCTCACGGCGCGTCCGGCTTGCCATCGAGCGGAAGTGGGTCGTAGGTGTCACCGTCCACTCGCCCGTCGTGTTGGCCGAATGGGCCCGAGGCGTCTTGCGCCAGCAGCCGCGGCTCGTCTACGGCTATGCGACCGCCATCGACGCACTCGCCGAATACGCGCTTGACCACGGCGTCCGCTTCCCGAGTGTTCGCCACGTGGTCACGAGCTCTGAGACGCTGACCGACCAGATGCGAGCACGGATCAGAGAGGCCTTCGAGGCTCCCGTCTACAACCAGTACGGCTGTACGGAGGTCTACGCGATCGCATCCGAGTGTGAACATGGCAACATGCACGTGAACTCCGACTTGAACCATGTCGAACTGGTCCCCCTCGAAGACCCAAGTGGGGCGACGCAGCTCGAGGTCGTCGCTACCCCACTGTTTCAGTTCGCACAACCTTTGTTGCGATTCCGCACCCGCGATGAGGTCGAGCCCCTGGCTGCCGGCTCCTGTCCGTGCGGGCGCCCGTTTCCGCTGATGGGACCGGTCGCTGGGCGAGTGGACGACATCCTTGAGTTCTCAGGCGGAACGAGAATCTCCGGCATGCTTCTGGAGCGTCTCGTCCGAAGGATCCCTGGAGTCGTCCACTTCCAGATTCAGCAGACCTCGCGTGACTCACTCCGAGTACTGATCGTGCCGAATCACGAGTACGGAGCGAAGACACTGGCCGAATTCGAAGACCTGCGACGACACTTCGCCCGACAGGCAGGACTGGCGGTCGACATATCTCCGGTGCTGGTGGACGAGATTCCCCTCACCAGGTCCGGAAAACAGAGAAGCATCGTGCGCCTGGACGAAGAAGCGCCCCTCGCGGAGCGCTCCTGACACATCGGCGTGTTCACTCACCTACTTGACGCGAACGACCACGACGTTGCTCGCGGTCCCCAGGTACGCCTCGTTGCCCAGCACGACGACGCGGTACCGGACCTCTCCGCGGCTCGTCATCTTCTCGCGGGTGTTGAACCTGCCGGTCGCCGAGGTCTTGAGCGTCCGGACGTTCACCCACCTACTACCCTGCTTACGCTGCAGCACGACCCGCACTGATGCGGCCGACACGGCCGAAGCGCTCACGCCGTCATCGGTCGCCGTCACGATTGTGCCGCTCATGGTGACCGAGCCGCTCTTGTGGACGACCTTCGCTGAGCTCTTCACAGTGGCCCGAGCGCGCACATTGACCTTCACAACGCCTGATACGCTGCGTCCGTCCGCGGTGACCGCGCGATACTCGCTCGTGACCTGCGGATCACAGGCCCAGATCACGCGACCGGTGTCGTCGGTGGCGAGCTCGACCGCGGTGCTCCAAGCACTCGTACCTGGACGGCGCACCTCGATACGCAGCGCCGTGGCCCGAGCCGGATCGACCGTGGCGATGAACGTCGCGGTCTGGCCGATGTAGACGGTCTTGGCGGACGCGGTGAGCTTGACGACGGCGGCAGGAGTCGTCTC
>JAJUJM010000013.1 GCA_029265315.1 Actinomycetota bacterium
AGGACCTCTGTACGCTTGTCAAGTTGCGCGCCGAGAACGAGCCCCTCGGCGGGGCAAGAGCAGACGGAATGCTACTCCATCGCCGAAAGCCGTGTCAACGTCATACACGCCCCCGGGCGTATCCATCGCATTGACACTCGCGGAAACGATAGAGTAGTATTCCTCTGCCTTCTGCCGAGGCATGCAACTTGATAAGCGTACAGAGGGTGTTTTTTTTCGTCTCTTGGGGGTGTGCCCGAGTGGCTAAAGGGGACGGGCTGTAAACCCGTTGGCTATGCCTACGATGGTTCGAATCCATCCGCCCCCACCATCAGACGTTCTCGGGTTCCCAGGGCCCGGTCGCAGGACCCGCCCACATAGCTCAGTCGGCAGAGCACTTCCTTGGTAAGGAAGAGGTCACCGGTTCAAGTCCGGTTGTGGGCTCCACGAACATCCCGCATCCGCGAAACGGGTGCTTCGCGGGTACGGTCGAGGCGGTGTAGCTCAGTTGGTCAGAGCACACGGTTCATACCCGTGGCGTCGCTGGTTCGAGTCCAGCCACCGCTACCAAGGTACTGTGCGCCGAAACCAGGCGCTGAGAGAAGGTCAGGCCCCGCGCGGCGGCGAGTATGCACGCCGCTTGCGCGCAGACGTTGGAGTCATCGTTCGTTCCGTTCGAAAGCGGGACTATCCGATGAGGTCCCATTAAGGAGGAGACTCATGGCGAAGCAGAAGTTCGAGCGCACCAAGCCGCATGTCAACATCGGTACCATCGGTCACGTCGACCACGGCAAGACCACGCTGACCGCGGCGATCACGAAGCGCCAGGCCGAGAAGGGCTTCGCGGACTTCACGCCGTTCGATCAGATCGACAAGGCCCCCGAGGAGCGCGAGCGCGGTATCACGATCGCCATCGCGCACGTCGAGTATCAGACCGAGAGCCGTCACTACGCTCACGTCGACTGCCCGGGTCACGCCGACTACGTCAAGAACATGATCACGGGTGCGGCGCAGATGGACGGCGCCATCCTCGTCATCGCCGCCACTGACGGCCCCATGGCGCAGACCCGTGAGCACCTCCTGCTCGCCCGTCAGGTCGGCGTTCCCTACATCGTCGTCTTCCTCAACAAGTGCGACATGGTCGACGATCCGGAGCTCATCGAGCTCGTCGAGATGGAAGTCCGCGAGTTGCTGAACGAGTACGAGTTCCCCGGCGACGACACGCCCATCATCCAGGGCTCGGCGCTCAAGGCGCTCGAGGGTGACCCCGAGTGGCAGGCCAAGATCGACGAGCTGCTTGACGCCGTCGACTCCTACATCCCGCTTCCCGAGCGTGAGATCGACAAGCCGTTCCTCATGGCCATCGAGGACGTCTTCACGATCACCGGCCGCGGCACCGTGGCCACCGGTCGTGTCGAGCGTGGTGTGGTCCACGTCGGCGACGAAGTCGAGATCGTCGGCATCCACCCCGAGACCAAGAAGACGGTCGTCACGGGTGTTGAGATGTTCCGCAAGCTGCTCGACGAGGCGCAGGCCGGCGACAACATCGGCGTGCTGCTCCGCGGCATCGCGCGCACCGAGATCGAGCGCGGTCAGGTCCTGTGCAAGCCGGGCTCAGTGACCCCGCACACGGAGTTCATGGGCCAGGTCTACATCCTGACCAAGGAGGAGGGTGGCCGCCACACTCCGTTCTTCGATGGCTACCGTCCGCAGTTCTACTTCCGGACCACGGACGTCACGGGTGTCGCCCACCTGCCGGAGGGCACCGAGATGGTCATGCCGGGCGACAACGTCGAGATCCGAGGCGAGCTCATCGCCCCGATCGCGATGGAGGAGGGCCTGCGCTTCGCCATCCGCGAGGGCGGCCGCACCGTCGGCTCCGGTCGCGTGACCAAGATCCTCAAGTAGGACCTCTACGCTTGGAAAACGGCGGGGTCCGGCCGTATGCGGTCGGACCCCGTTTCGCCCCCGCCCGGCAGCGCCATATTGGTTTGACACTGTCGAAAATCGGGTGCTACAGTACCCTACCGCGTCCGCGCCCTGTTGGCGTCGAGCGCGGTCCTTCGAGGAGGATCCATGCGAACGCTGGTCACACTGGCGTGCACCGAGTGCAAGCGCCGCAACTATACGACCAACAAGAACAAGCAGAGCAATCCTGAACGCATCGAGTTCAAGAAGTACTGCAAGTGGTGCAAGACCCACACGGTGCACAAGGAGACCCGCTAGTCATCGTGTGGTGAGTTTGGACGAAGGCCAGTAGCTCCAATTGGTAGAGCGCCGGTCTCCAAAACCGGATGTTGGGGGTTCGAGTCCCTCCTGGCCTGCCAGACCACTTGAAGCGTCGCGGCCGCTCGCCGCGGCGTTTGTTGCGTGAGGCGCACGATGATGCGCCGACGCCGGAACGGATTGAAGAGGACATGGCCAAGACGATCGATGCCGACAGCAAGATGAAGCCAGCGAAGAGAAGCGAGGCGACCAAGGTCTCGGCCTCCAAGGCCGACAAGCCCAACGTCTTCGCTCGCCTGGCGCAGTACTTCCGCGACGTCCGGTCGGAGATGAAGCGCGTCGTGTGGCCGGACCGCCCGGAGGTGGTGAACTCGAGCCTCGTGGTCGTCGTGACGCTCCTGTTCTTCATCGCGTTCACGTTCGTCATCGACAGCATCGTGGTCCAGCTCCTCGACGCGCTGGCCCGGTTGGGCGGCTGAGTCGATGGCCAAACGTTGGTACGTCATCCACACGTACTCGGGCTACGAGAACAAGGTTCGGACGAACCTGCTCCATCGCATCGAATCGATGGGGATGCAGGAGAAGATCTTCGATGTGAAGATCCCGACCGAGACCGTGACCGACCTCAAAGAAGACGGTCGTCGAGTCACCTCTGAGAAGAAGGTCTTTCCCGGCTACATACTGGTGCAGATGGAGCTCGATGACGAATCCTGGTACGTGGTGCGGAACACTCCCGGCGTCACCGGTTTCGTCGGGAGTCAGGGAAAGCCGGTGCCGCTCAACCGCGAGGAGTTCAATCGCATCATGAAGCGGACCGAGGCCGGGCCCAAGGCGAAGACGACGACCGAGTTCACCGAGGGCATGAATGTCAAGGTGACGTCGGGTCCGTTCGCGGACTTCGACGGGACCATCGCCGAGGTCAACCTGGACCGCTCGACGCTCAAGGTCATGGTGACGATCTTCGGCCGCGAGACTCCTGTTGAGCTCGAATTCGGGCAGGTGGCGCGACTCTAGGACAGATGATGACCATCTCTCGTGCTGCCGTGCCGGGGTGGACCGGGGCTTCTCACGGCTGACGGTGACGATGGATTCGACCGATAGGACGAGCGGCGTAGCGAGAGCCGCGTAAGACGATAGGGACGTGTCAGACAAGATGGCTAAGAAGGTCGCAGGATTCATCAAGCTGCAGATTCCCGGTGGACAGGCGAACCCGGCGCCGCCCGTCGGCCCAGCGCTCGGTCAGCACCAAGTGAACATCATGCAGTTCTGTCAGGCGTTCAATGCGGACACCTCGGACCGCCAGGGCGTCGTGCTGCCGGTCGAGATCACCGTGTACGAGGACCGCAGTTTCACGTACGTCATCAAGAAGCCGCCCGCGGCCGTGCTCCTGAAGATGGCCGCAGGCATCGAGAGCGGGTCCGGCGCTCCGAACCGCACGAAGGTCGCGACGATCACCCGCGACCAGCTGCGCGAGATCGCGGAGAACAAGATGGACGACTTGAACGCCAACGACGTGGAAGCGGCCATGAAGGTGATCGCCGGCACCGCTCGTTCCATGGGAATCGAGATCGCCGACTAGGGTTTCGGCGTATCGAAGGACAGGCGTGGCAGAGGGCCGCGCCGTGGGAGGGGGTCAGCAGGCCCCCGCTACGACCACAGGAGGAATCAGCATGGCCAGGATCGGCAAGAAGCATCGCGAGGCGCTCGCGAAGATCGACAAGAACCGCCTCTACACCCCGCTTGAGGCGATGCGCCTCGTCAAGGAGTGCGCATCGGCGAAGTTCGACGAGACCGTCGAGGTGCATTTCCGGCTGGGCGTGGACACGCGCCAGGCCGACCAGCAGGTGCGCGGCTCGATCTCCCTGCCTCACGGCACGGGCAAGGATGTGCGCGTCGCCGTGTTCGCGGAAGGCGAGAAGGCCCGTGAGGCGGAGGCCGCAGGCGCCGATGTCGTGGGTTCCGACGACCTCGTGGCAAAGATCGAGGGCGGGTTCTTCGACTTCGATGCGGCGGTCGCCACGCCGGACATGATGGGCAAGGTGGGCAAGCTCGGTAAGGTCCTCGGTCCGAGGGGACTCATGCCCAACCCGAAACTCGGAACCGTGACCATGAATGTCGCGCAGATCATCAGCGAGCTCAAGGCGGGACGCGTCGAGTACCGTGCCGACAAGTTCGGAATCGCTCACGTGCCCGTGGGCAAGGTCTCATTCGATGTCGAGAAGCTCGTGGAGAACTACGGCGCCCTGCTCGAGGAGATCGTGCGTGTGAAGCCTTCGTCGGCGAAGGGCAAGTACCTGAAGTCGATCACGGTGGCGTCCACCATGGGGCCCGGCATCAAGGTCGACGGCAACATCCAGCGCAATCTGCTCGAGGCCTGACGTAGCGAACGTCGCGCGCCGCTTGACAGCGGCGCCTGAGGCGGGCACACTACCGCCTCGCGTTGAGAATAGAACAGCGCTTTCATCCCGCTGCCGAAGACAGCCGGTGTCCGGAGCTTGTGCGTTCGGACTCAAAGGGGTATTCGACCCCGCCTGCCGAGGTGGTCGCAAGAGAGCTCGAAGGTGACTTCGCTCGCGGCCTCCGATGCCTTCAACGGCACGGGGGCCGCGTTCGTTTCGGCCGGATCGTAGACGGTCCGCCGAACGGCGCGGCCCGACCGATGCGCCGCACTGTGCGGTAACGGCCGGGTGTCATGCGCTGGACGGAAGGGAGGTGTGTGTATGCCGACTGCAACCAAAGAAGCTCGTGTGCGCGAGATCAAAGAGCGCTTCGACGCCGCGGAGGCGGTCATCCTCATCGACTACCGCGGTCTGTCGGTCAAGGAGCTCGAGGACCTCAGGCGCAGGACGCGTGAGGCGGGGGGCGAGATCAAGGTCTACAAGAACTCGCTCACTGAGATCGCCATCCGCGAGCTCGCGCTTCCCAACATGGATGAGTACCTCCAAGGGCCCACTGCGTTCGTGTTCGTGGAAGCCGACGCCGTCGCTCCGGCCAAAGCGCTCACGACGTTCGCCAAAGAGCACCAGGCCCTGGAGCTCAAAGGCGGATTCGTTCAGGGCCGTGTCGTCGGAGCCGACGATGTCAAGGCCATCGCCAGCCTGCCTTCACGCGAGGAGCTCATCGCGAAGCTGCTTGGCACGATGCAGAACCCGCTCCGGGGCACCGTCACGGTGCTTTCCGGGCCGGCGCGCGCGTTCGCGACCGTCATCGACGCGATCGCAAAGCAGAAGGCCGCCTGAGGGCGCGCCGTATGACCACTGTGCGGTCGCGTGGAATGCGCGCCGCGTGAAACGAAGAAGGAGAATGACATGGCTGTCAGCAAGGACGAGATCATCGAAGCTATCAAGGAGATGCCCGCTCTCGAGCTGTCCGAGCTCGTCAAGGAGCTCGAGGAGATCTTCGGCGTGTCCGCCGCCGCCCCCGTCATGATGGGTGCCATGCCCGCCGCTGCCGGTGGTGGCGAGGCCGCCGCTGCGGAGGAGAAGGACTCGTTCGACGTGGTGCTCGAGGGCTTCGGCGACAACAAGATCGCCGTCATCAAGGTCGTTCGCGAGCTCACCGGCCTCGGTCTGAAGGAGGCCAAGGACCTCGTCGAGGGCGCGCCGAAGCCGGTGCTCGAGGGCGCCGCGAAGGACAAGGCGGAGGAGGCCAAGGCCAAGCTCGAGGAGGCCGGGGCCGCCATCTCGCTCAAGTAAGTGCTCTCACGGTGTGCCCACGCCGCTGGAGCGTGGGGCCGCCGTGGACGGACAGGCCGGGACCCCCTCGTGGGTTCCGGCCTTCCGCGTCTGGTCGATATGCGGGGAAGCGCCGCAACAATCGCTTGACACAGAGTCCCATATTGACTAGCCTACTATTTTGCGACTATTGTCGGCAGCTTCCGTTCCTTGAAGGAGGAATCGCCTGGTGCCCCGCGGAGAAGGTTCCCCTGTTCTCAGCGCCGACCGGCGCGAACGTCGTAGTTTCGCCAAGATCCCCGAAGTCCTCGACGTACCCAACCTGATCGCGATCCAGAAGGACTCCTTCGCATGGTTCCTCGATGAGGGACTTCGTGAGACGTTTCGCGACATCTCGCCGATCGAGGACTTCACCGGCACGATGGCCGTCGAGTTCGGCGGACACGAGTTCGGCGAGCCCAAGTACTCCGTCGAGGAGTGCAAAGAGAAGGACATGTCCTACCAAGCGCCGCTGTTCGTCGACGTCCGCTTCGTGAACAAGGAGACGGGCGAGATCAAGGAGCAGTCGGTGTTCATGGGCGATTTCCCGCTCATGACCGATCGCGGCACCTTCGTGATCAATGGCACCGAGCGCGTCGTCGTCTCACAGCTCGTGCGTTCGCCCGGTGTCTACTATGCAGAAGAGCTGGACAAGACGAGCGACAAGATCATCTACACCGCGAAGGTGATCCCCGCTCGCGGAGCGTGGCTCGAGCTGGAAACCGATCGGCGTGACGTCGTGTCGGTTCGCGTGGACCGCAAGCGCAAGCAGCCCGCCACCGTACTCATCAAGGCCCTGGGAATCGCAGAGACCCGCGAGGAGATCCTCGAGCTCTTCGGGAATTCGGAAGCCATCGAACGCACTCTGGAGCGCGACTTCACCGAGAATCGCGACGAGGCGCTGATCGAGATCTACAAGCGTCTGCGTCCGGGCGAGCCTCCGACCGTCGAGTCGGCCCGCGCCCTCTTGGACGGGCTGTTCTTCAACCCCCAGCGCTACGACCTGGCGAAGGTCGGTCGCTACAAGGTCAACAAGAAGCTCGGCCTCACGCTGCCGGACGAGCAGTCGACTCTGACCGCCGAGGACATCAAGGCGGCGATCAGCTACCTGGTCGGCCTCTGGGAAGGCAAGGAAGGTTTCCACGTCGACGACATCGACCACTTCGGGAACCGCCGCATCCGCAGCGTCGGAGAGCTCATCCAGAACCAGTTCCGCATCGGTCTGGCCCGCATGGAGCGCGTGGTCCGGGAGCGCATGACGACCCAGGACGTCGACGAGATCACGCCGCAATCGCTCATCAACATCCGGCCGATCGTCGCAAGCATCAAGGAGTTCTTCGGCAGCTCGCAGCTGTCACAGTTCATGGACCAGACGAACCCGGTCGCCGGCCTCACGCACAAGCGCCGCCTCTCGGCGCTCGGCCCCGGAGGCCTCTCGCGCGAGCGCGCTGGCTTCGAGGTCCGCGACGTGCACCCCAGCCACTACGGCCGCATGTGCCCGATCGAGACGCCGGAAGGTCCGAACATCGGCCTCATCGGTTCGCTCGCGACCTTCGCCCGCATCAACCCCTACGGCTTCATCGAGACGCCGTATCGCAAGGTGGTCAAGGGCAAGGTCACGAACGAGATCGAGTACCTGACCGCGGACGAGGAAGAGCGCAACGTCATCGCGCAGGCCAACGAGCCGTTCGACCCGAAGACGGGCAGGTTCCTCAACGCGCGCGTGTTGTGCCGGGTGAAGGGCGAAGGTCCCACCGGCCAGTTCGGCGAACCGGAGGAGCGGGCCCCTGAGGACGTCGACTACATGGACGTCTCGCCGCGCCAGATGGTCTCCGTCGCCACGGCGCTCATCCCGTTCCTTGAGCACGATGACGCGAACCGGGCCCTCATGGGGTCGAACATGCAGCGTCAAGCGGTGCCGCTGCTGCGGGCCGCCGCACCGCTCGTGGGGACCGGGCTGGAGTACCGCGCCGCCAAGGACACCGGCGAGATCATCCTGGCGAAGCGCTCGGGAACGGTCGAGGTGGTCGACTCGCAGGTCATCGTTGTCCGTGCCTCTGAGGACGGCACGCTCGACGAGTACTTCCTGCCCAAGTTCCAGCGCTCCAACCAGGGCACCTGTATCAACCACCGCCCGCTCGTCTCCGAGGGTGAGACGGTGGCAGAGGGCCAGGTGCTCGCTGACGGGCCTTCGACCGAACATGGGGAGCTCGCCCTCGGTCAGAACCTCCTGTGCGCGTTCATGCCGTGGGAGGGCTACAACTACGAGGACGCCATCATCATCTCCGAGCGAGTCGTCAAGGAGGACCTGCTCACCTCGATCCATATCGAGGAGTATGAGGTCGAAGCGCGCGACACCAAACTCGGCCCCGAGGAGATCACCCGCGAGATCCCGAACGTGGGCGAAGACGTCCTCATGCACCTCGATGAGGACGGCATCATCCGCGTGGGCGCCGAAGTGTTCCCCGGCGACGTGCTTGTGGGCAAGGTCACCCCGAAGGGCGAGACGGAGCTCACGGCTGAAGAGCGTCTCCTCAGGGCCATCTTCGGCGAGAAGGCCCGCGAGGTCCGCGACACCTCGCTCAAGGTCCCGCATGGCGAGACGGGCCGCGTGATAGCGGTGCGTCAGTTCAGTCGCGAAGCCGGGGACGACCTCTCGCCGGGCGTCAACGAGCTGGTGCGCGTCTACGTCGCGCAGAAGCGCAAGATCCAAGAGGGTGACAAGCTCGCCGGACGCCATGGCAACAAGGGCGTCATCGCCAAGATCCTGCCTGTCGAGGACATGCCGTTCTTGGCCGACGGTCGTCCGGTCGACATCATCCTGAACCCGCTCGGCGTGCCGTCGCGCATGAACATCGGGCAGCTGCTCGAGACGCACCTCGGTTGGGCCGCCCACGTGGGCTGGAGCGACGACCCCAAGTCGAAGACCCCTGTCGAGGGTCCGATCCACGTGGCGACGCCGGTCTTCGACGGCGCGCGCGAGGATGAGATCAGCAGGGTCATCCAAGCCGCGAACCGCAACCTACAGCTCAAGCACAAGGAGCGATTCGGTGACAAGGCGATGTTGAGCCTCGTGCCGACGTTCACCGATGGCGGCAAGACCCAGCTCTTCGACGGCCGCACCGGCGAGCCGTTCCGCGAGCCGGTCACCGTGGGTCAGATCTACATCCTGAAGCTGCTGCACCTGGTCGACGACAAGATCCACGCGCGTTCGACCGGTCCGTACTCGCTCATCACCCAGCAGCCGCTGGGAGGTAAGGCGCAGTTCGGAGGTCAGCGCTTCGGTGAGATGGAGGTGTGGGCGCTCTACGCCTACGGCGCCGCCTACGTGCTGCAGGAGATTCTCACGATCAAGTCCGACGACATCCTCGGCCGCGTGAAGGCCTACGAGGCCATCGTCAAGGGCGAGAACATCCCCGAGCCGGGCATCCCGGAGTCGTTCAAGGTCCTCGTGAAGGAGATGCAGTCGCTGTGTCTCGATGTCGAGATCATCAGCGAGGACGGGGTCGAGATAGAGCTCAAGGAAGACGAAGAGGACATCTTCAAGACGGCCGAGGAACTCGGCCTTGACCTGGGCAGCGAAGAGGGCGAGGAGTCGGACATCGACTCGGTCGACGCTCTCGAGCAGCTGCTCGAAGCCGACATCTCCGCGTTGGACGAATCGCTCGACGCCGGCGATCTCGCCGCGGGGGAGGAGGAGTAAGTTGCTCGACGTCGATGTGAACAACTTCGATCGCCTTCGGATAGGACTGGCTTCTTCTGAGCAGATACGGCAGTGGTCCAAGGGTGAGGTCAAGAAGCCCGAGACCATCAACTACCGCACGCTCAAGCCGGAGAAGGACGGCCTGTTCTGCGAGAAGATCTTCGGCCCGGTCAAGGACTGGGAGTGCTACTGCGGCAAGTACAAGCGTGTCCGCTTCAAGGGCATCGTGTGTGAACGCTGCGGCGTCGAGGTCACACGCGCCAAGGTCCGCCGTGAGCGCATGGGCCACATCGAGCTCGCCGCTCCGGTCAGCCACATCTGGTACTTCAAGGGTGTGCCCTCGCGCATGGGCTACCTGCTCGACATCGCGCCGAAGGACCTCGAGAAGGTCCTGTACTTCGCGTCGTCCATCATCACGAGCGTGAACGAGGAGGACCGCGAGGCCGACCTCGAGATGCTCAAAGACGAGCTCGCCGCGGACCTCGACCAGCTCGAGGCCGAGATGCGTGAGGAGCTGTCCGAGATCGAAGCCGAGCGTGACCGCCTCATCGCCGTGGCGAAGGGCGAGATCGAGCCCGAGGAGCATGACACGATCGATGACGAGACCTCGGTGGCCGAGCGCATCAAGAAGCTCAACAAGGAAGCCGAGCGCGACCTCAAAGACATCGAAGAGGAGTACACGGAGCGCAAGGCTCTGCTCCAGGAGGCGTTCGATGCGTTCGTCAAACTCTCAGTGAAGTCTCTCATCAACGATGAGACGCTCTACCGTGAGCTGAAGATCCGCTACGGGACCTACTTCCGTGGCGGCATGGGTGCGGAGGCGATCAAGGACCTGCTCGCCCAGATCGACCTCGACGAGCTCGGCGAGGAGCTCAGGGCCCAGATCAGGGACGGCAAGGGCCAGAAGCGCCAGAAGGCGATCAAGCGCCTGAAGGTCGTCGACAGCTTCAAGAAGAGCAACAACCGACCTGAGTGGATGATCCTCGACGCCGTGCCGGTCATCCCGCCGGACCTGCGGCCGATGGTCCAGCTTGACGGTGGGCGTTTCGCGACGAGCGACCTCAATGACCTGTACCGCCGCGTCATCAATCGCAACAACCGCCTGAAGCGGCTGCTCGACCTTGGCGCGCCCGAGATCATCGTCAACAACGAGAAGCGCATGTTGCAGGAGGCCGTCGACGCACTCTTCGACAACGGCCGCCGCGGGCGCCCTGTCACCGGACCGGGCAACCGGCCGCTGAAGTCGATCTCCGACATGCTCAAGGGCAAGCAGGGCCGCTTCCGCCAGAACCTGCTCGGTAAGCGCGTCGACTACTCGGGCCGCTCGGTCATCGTGGTCGGCCCTGAGCTCAAGCTCCACCAGTGCGGTCTGCCGAAGACGATGGCCTTGGAGTTGTTCAAGCCCTTCGTCATGAAGCGACTGGTGGACCTCGACTACGCACAGAACATCAAGGCGGCCAAGCGTTTGGTGGACCGCGGCAAGGGCGTCGTGTGGGACGTGCTCGAGGAGGTCATCACCGAGCATCCCGTGCTGCTCAACCGTGCCCCGACCCTGCACCGTCTGGGCATCCAGGCCTTCGAGCCGGTGCTGGTGGAAGGAAAGGCCATCCGTATCCATCCGCTCGTCTGCACCGCATTCAACGCGGACTTCGACGGCGACCAGATGGCCGTTCACCTGCCTCTGTCCGCCGAGGCGCAGGCCGAGGCCCGCATCCTCATGCTGTCAACCAACAACATCAAGAGCCCGGCGCACGGCCGCCCGCTCACCACGCCCACTCAGGACATGGTCATCGGCCTGTACTACCTGACCGCCGAGCGGGAAGGTATGGAGGGCGAAGGCCGGGCGTTCATGAGCGCGAGCGAGGCTGTGCTCGCCTACGACAACAGGGCCGAACTCGACCTCCAGGCC
The DNA here is from genome assembly GCA_029265315.1 of Actinomycetota bacterium. GTDB lineage: Bacteria > Actinomycetota > Coriobacteriia > Anaerosomatales > PHET01 > JAJUJM01. The sequence continues at coordinate 11,531 of JAJUJM010000013.1, forward strand.
AAGATCACCGTGCGCCTGTCCGAGGACACCCGTGTCCAGGTCAAGCCAGGCCTCATCGAGGACAAGAAGGCCGGCGAGCGCATCGAGACGACGGTCGGCCGGATCGTGTTCAACCGCTCTCTTCCGGCGGACCATCCCTACATCAACCACACGCTCGACAAGAAAGGGATCGGACGCATCGTCGAGGAGTGCTCGGTCAAGTACTCGACCACGCAGATGGGCGCGATCCTCGACGAGATCAAGCGACTCGGTTTCCATTACGCGACGCGGGCCGGCGTGACGGTGTCGGTCTATGACGCCATGATCCCGACCAACAAAGACGACATACTCGCTGCCGCTGATGAAGAGGTCGCCAAGATCGAGGCGCAGTGGGACCGCGGTCTGATCACGCGCGACGAACGTCACCGTCAGATCGTCGACGTGTGGACACGGGCGACCGATGAGGTCGGCGATGCGATGGCCGAACAGTTCGACCGGTTCAACCCGATCTACATGATGGCGTACTCGGGTGCACGAGGTAACATCAAGCAGATTCGTCAGCTGGCCGGCATGCGAGGCCTGATGGCGAACCCGAAGGGTGACATCATCGACCGCCCGATCAAGGCGAACTTCCGTGAGGGCCTCACCGTTCTCGAGTACTTCATCTCGACCCACGGTGCACGCAAGGGGCTTGCGGACACGGCGTTGAGAACCGCCGACTCGGGCTACCTCACGCGTCGTCTCGTCGATGTCGCCCAGGACGTGATCGTCCGGGAGAGCGACTGCGGGACCGACGAGGGTGTGGAGTTCCCTGTGCTCCGGGACGGCGAGAACCCCGACCACAACCTGGTGGGCCGTTGCCTTCTCGAGCCGGCGGTCAACCCCACGACAGGCGAGGTCGTCCGCGAGGCGGGCGACTACATCGAGAACGACGCGGCCGTGGAGGCACTCGCCGCCGCCGGCGTGTCATCAGTCGTGGTGCGCACGGTCATGACGTGCCATGCGAAGCACGGCATCTGTCAGGCGTGCTACGGATGGGACCTCGCGAGCAGTCGACCCGTCGACATCGGCACGGCGGTCGGGATCATCGCCGCCCAGTCGATCGGAGAGCCGGGAACACAGCTCACGATGCGCACGTTCCACACCGGCGGCGTCGCGGGCGAAGACATCACCCACGGCCTGCCGCGTGTCACGGAGTTGTTCGAGGCTCGCAAGCCGAAGGGCCAGGCGGTCATCGCCGAGGTCTCGGGTGTCCTGTCAATCGAAGATGTCGACAAGAACCGCAAGCTCACCATCACCGCCGAGGACGGCACCGAGAAGTCATACACGGTGTCGCGTCGAGCGCAGCTCATGCCCGGCGTCGTCGACGGTGCCGTCATCGACCTCGGTCAGCAGCTCACCCGTGGTTCGGTGAATCCGCATGACCTTCTGGCACTGAAGGGTCCGAACGCCACGCTTCGCTACATCGTCGATCAGGTCCAGGACGTGTACCGCAGCCAAGGCGTCGACATCAACGACAAGCACATCGAGGTCATCGCACGCCAGATGCTGCGCAAGGTGTCCGTGACAGAGCCGGGAGACACCGACTTCCTACCCGGGTCGCTCGTCGACCGATTCGAGTTCAACAGTCGCAACGAGGCGGCGGTCGCCCTCGGCGGGGAACCGGCCAGCGGTCACCCGGTGCTCCTTGGGATCACCAAGGCCTCGCTTGCCACCGAGTCGTTCCTGTCGGCGGCCTCCTTCCAGGAGACCACCCGCGTTCTCACTGACGCCGCCATCGCTGGCAAGGAAGATGAGCTGCTCGGCCTGAAGGAGAACGTCATCATCGGCAAACTGATCCCGGCCGCGACCGGCATGCGGAGGTACCGCTCGGTCCAATTGACCTACAAGGGTCAGAGCATCATCACCGAACAGGCCGTCGAGGGCCCGCTTCCGGAATGGGCCCCCGAGGAGCTCAAGGAGATAGAGGCTTTGCTGCCTGTCCGTCCCGAGCCTAACCCGCTTGCCGACATGGACCTCGATGGCGTGTTCGGCGACTTCGACCTGGACGACGCCGGCGACATCGATGTGTCGGCGTTCACGGGGATGACCTTCGACCCCAATGCCGAGATCGGCGGGGCCGACCTGGTGATCGAGCAGGTTGATGCGGCGGGCTCCGAAACCGTGGCGGGAAGCTCTCTGGAGGAGATCACGCTCGCCGATATCGGTGTCGCGACGCGTTGGGTCAACAAGTTCGCCGAGGCCGGCGTGACCACCGTGGCGGACCTCAAAGGCAAGACCGACCTGGATCTCCTCAGTCTTCCCGGCATCGGCCAGACCGCCGTTGATGAAGTGCGCGAGGGGCTCGAGCTCAACGGTCTGAAAGTGATGCGCTAGACGCCCCGCACGATCTGGGCCTCGAACGGCGTCCGGGCGCGCTCTGGGCGCCGTTCTCTTTGGGTGGTCATGGGCCGAAGGGGGATGGATACGCCCGGATGCGTGGCGTTTGACACCGCCGAGACTGCTTGTTAGAGTTCCACTTTGCGACTTCATGCTCGGGGCCGCTGAGCGGTCGTGTGCCCCGGTAGGTGAGCAAGACGAAACGAAGGAGAGCAGCGTTGCCGACCATCAATCAGCTGGTCCGTAAGGGCCGCAAACAGGCCGTCGACAAGAGCAAGACGCCGGCCCTCAAGGGCAATCCGCAGAAGCGGGGCGTGTGCACGCGTGTGTACACCACCACACCGAAGAAGCCCAACTCCGCGCTTCGCAAGGTGTGCCGCGTGCGTCTCGTCAACCAGATGGAGGTCACAGCCTACATCCCGGGTATCGGCCACAACCTGCAGGAACACTCCATCGTTCTGGTCCGTGGCGGCCGTGTCAAAGACCTGCCGGGTGTTCGCTACAAGGTGATCCGCGCTGCCCTTGACTGCTCAGCCGTCAACAATCGTAGCCAGGCTCGTTCGCGGTACGGCGCGAAGAAGCCGAAGTAACGCGAACCGGCTGCGCACTCGCGCAGAGCGGATTCGCGCGCCGCGTCCAGAAGACGGCGCGGGGTGCCGCAGCTCATGCGGCCCGAAAGCCGCAGTGATGCGGTCCAGGTGTTTCAGAGGAACCTAAGGAGAGAGAATGCCCAGGCGTGCAGCAGCAGTCCGACGTGAGGTCCAGCCGGACGCCGTCTACAACAACAGGCTCGTCACGCAGCTCATCAACAAGGTGCTGCTCCATGGCAAGAAGTCAACGGCCGAGCGGATCGTCTACGGCGCCTTCGACCTGGTCGAGCAGCGCACGGGCACCGATCCCCTGTCCGTCTTCAAGAAGGCCATGGACAACGTCCGCCCGGCGCTTGAGGTTCGCCCGAAGCGTGTCGGCGGTGCGACGTACCAGGTGCCGGTGGAGGTCAACGCTCGCCGCTCGACCACGCTGGCGATCCGCTGGATCGTGGGTTTCTCGCGCAAGCGTCGTGAGAAGACCATGATCGAGCGTCTGGCCGCAGAGATCCTTGACGCAGCGAACGGCACGGGGTCCTCGGTCAAGAAGCGTGAGGACCTGTACAAGATGGCCGAGTCCAACCGAGCGTTCTCGCACTACCGCTGGTAGCCGGGACGCCTGACACGAGAGACGACAGAGGTCACCACTTCCATGGCGAAGACGTATCCGCTCGATAAGACGCGCAACATCGGCATCATGGCGCACATCGACGCCGGTAAGACGACGACGACCGAGCGAATCCTTTTCTACACGGGCAAGACGCACAAGATCGGTGAAGTGCACGATGGCGCCGCCACGATGGACTGGATGGTCCAGGAGCAGGAGCGCGGCATCACCATCACGTCTGCGGCGACGACGTCGTTCTGGAAGGACCATCGCATCCAGATCATCGACACGCCCGGCCACGTGGACTTCACCGTCGAGGTGGAGCGCTCGCTTCGGGTCCTCGACGGCGCGGTCGCGGTGTTCTGTGCGGTCGGCGGTGTCGAGCCGCAGTCCGAGACGGTCTGGCGTCAGGCCGACACGTACGGCGTTCCTCGCATCGCCTACATCAACAAGATGGACCGCTCGGGTGCTGACTTCTACAACGTGCTCGGGATGATGCGCGAGCGCCTCGGCGCGCGGCCGGTGCCCATCCAGCTGCCGATCGGTGCTGAGGACCAGTTCACAGGCATCATCGACCTCATGGAGATGAACGCGGTCTTCTTCAACGAGGACGACAAGGGCATCAATCCCACCATCGGCGAGATCCCCGCCGAGATGAGAGACGATGCGGAGATGTACCGTCACGACATGGTCGAGGCGGCCGCCGAGCAGGACGACGAGCTCATGATGAAGTTCCTCGAGGACGAGGAGATCGGCGTCGACGAGATCAAGGCCGCGTTGCGCAAGGCCTGCATCGCCAACGCGGTCACGCCGGTCGTGTGCGGTGCGTCGTTCAAGAACAAGGGCGTGCAGCCGCTTCTCGACGCGGTCATCGACTATCTGCCCTCGCCGCTCGACATCCCGGCGATCAAGGGTGTTGACCTCAAGACCGATCAGGAGGTCGAGCGACCGGCTGATCCCAAGGCGCCGTTCGCCGCGCTCGCTTTCAAGGTCATGACCGACCCATACGTGGGTAAGCTCACATACTTCCGCGTCTACTCAGGCAGCCTCGACTCGGGTTCCTACGTGCTGAACAGCACCAAGGGTCACAAGGAGCGCATCGGTCGCTTGCTGCAGATGCACGCGAATCATCGCGAGGACATCGACAGCGTGTCCGCCGGAGACATCGTGGCTGCGGTGGGACTCAAGAACACCACCACGGGTGACACGCTGTGCGCCGAGGACGCTCCGGTGCTGCTCGAGTCCATGGTCTTCCCCGACCCGGTCATCGACATCGCGATCGAGCCGAAGACGAAGGCCGAACAGGACAAGCTCGGCCAGGCGCTTGCGAAGCTCGCCGAAGAGGACCCCACCTTCCGCGTGCGCACCGATGCGGAGACGGGGCAGACGATCATCGCGGGCATGGGCGAGCTGCACCTCGAGGTCATCGTCGATCGCCTCTTGCGCGAGTTCAAGGTCGAGGCGAACGTCGGCAAGCCGCAGGTCGCCTATCGCGAGACGGTGTCCAAGGCGGCCAACAACGTCGACATGAAGTTCTCGCGACAGACAGGCGGTCGCGGGCAGTATGGCCACGTCGTCATCAACGTGCTGCCGCAGGAGCCCGGAGCCGGCTACGAGTTCGAGAGCAAGATCGTCGGCGGCGCGATTCCCAAGGAGTACATCCCGTCGGTCGACAAGGGCATCCAGGAGGCGCTCGGCTCGGGCGTGCTCGCGGGCTACCCGGTCGTCGACGTGAAGGTCGAGCTCATCGACGGCTCGTACCACGAGGTCGATTCCTCGGAGATGGCATTCAAGATCGCCGGTTCCATGGCCATCAAGGAAGGACTGCGCAAGGCAGGCTCCGTCCTTCTTGAGCCGATGATGGCCGTCGAGGTCAACACGCCCGAGGAGTTCATGGGTGATGTCATCGGCGACCTGAATCGTCGCCGTGGACATATCGAGAGCATGGAGCCGCGCGGAAACGCACAGGTCGTACGAGCGAAGGTTCCGCTCTCTGAGATGTTCGGGTACGCGACGGACCTGCGGAGCAAGACGCAGGGGCGTGCGGCCTACACCATGCAATTCAAGGCCTACGAGCAGGTACCGAAGTCCGTGGCCGATGAGATCGTGAGCAAGGTCGGCGGCAACGCCTAGTAACGAAGAGGACCGACAGCCGGCCTGCGAGCCCGGGCCATGTGCCGGGCGCCGGAACGACGGAGGGTGAAAGAGTTGGCGAACCAGAAGATCAGGATCCGCCTCAAGGGGTACGACCACGAGATCGTCGACCAGTCGACGAAGCTCATCGTGGAGACGGCCCAGAAGAACGGCGCCAAGGTATCGGGTCCGATTCCGCTGCCGACGGAGCGCAGCCTGTACTGCGTCATCCGCTCGCCGCACGTGAACAAGGACAGCCGGGAGCAGTTCGAGATGAAGACGCACAAGCGTCTCATCGACATCGTCGATCCGAACCCGAAGGTCGTCGATTCGCTCATGCGTCTCGACCTGCCTGCGGGCGTTGATATCGAGATCAAGCTGTAGTGTGTGGTAACCCCGTCGGCGCTTTCAGCCGGCGGTGAAGTCGCGGTCCGCTGGGAGGGGCGCCAAGGGGGCGCCGACGAGCCCCATGACCGCACGAGTAGTGAGGAAGGACGATGGTCACGACGATCCTTGGCAGGAAGCTGGGGATGACGCAGGTCTGGAGCGACGACGACAAGCTCGTCCCGGTAACCGTCATCGAGGCCGGCCCCTGCGTGGTCACCCAGGTCAAGACCGAGAAGAAGGATGGCTATTCGGCGGTCCAGATCGGATTTGGCGACATCGCTGAACGCAAGGTCAACAAGCCCATGGCTGGCCACTTCGACAAGGCCGGCGTCGAGCCGAAGCGTCACCTCATGGAGGTTCGCATCGGCGAAGGCGACACGTTCAAGCCGGGCGATGAGATCACCGTGGAGGCGTTCGCGGACGCCAAGTCGGTGCACGTCAGCGGCGTCAGCAAGGGTAAGGGCTTCGCCGGCGTCATGAAGCGCCACAATTTCCGCGGCGGTCCCGGTGGCCACGGTTCGCATGCCCACCGTGAGCCGGGGTCCGTGGGCCAGTGCGCCACCCCGTCGCGTGTGTTCCGCGGCAAGAAGCTGCCCGGTCACATGGGCTCGGAGACCGTGACCGTCCGCAATCTTGACGTCGTGCGCGTCGACCCGGAGCAGAACCTGCTTCTCGTCAAGGGTGCTGTTCCTGGCGCCAAGGGTGCGCTTCTGACCATCCGCACGGCGTAGGCGCGCCCGACCGTACGACACGAGGAGACCAAGAGACATGGCTACTATCGAGATAAAGGACGCCAAGGGCGGCAAGGCCGGCACCGCCGACCTCGCTGATGGCGTTTTCAGCATCGAGCCGAACACGTTCGCGGTGCATCAGGTCGTGCGCAGCCAGATGGCGGCGCGGCGCGCCGGCACCCACGACACCAAGACCCGTGGCATGGTCTCGGGCGGCGGCAAGAAGCCGTGGCGCCAGAAGGGCACCGGCCGTGCCCGCCAGGGAACGACCCGGGCGCCGCAGTGGGCGGGCGGCGGCGTGGTCTTCGGCCCGCACCCGCGCAGCTACGCGTTCAAGGTCCCGAACAAGGTGGTCAAGCTGGCGATGCGGTCCGCGCTATCCGCCAAGCTCGCCGACGGGGCGCTTCACGTGGTTGAGGATCTCGGCTTCGATGCGCCTGCGACGAAGGCCGCCGTCGAAGTCCTCAAGGCCCTGGGAATCACGGGCAAGGTCACTGTCGTCGTCGCCAATGACGATGTGAACGCGATGCTGTCGTTCCGCAATCTGCCGAAGGTCCGTGTGATCAGCGCATCCGAAGCCAACACCTACGATCTCGTCGACAACACCGCCGTGCTGTTCACCAAGCCGGCACTGACCTGGCTTGAGGGGGTGCTGTCGTAATGTACGATCCTCGCGATATCATCATCCGCCCGATCATCTCGGAGAAGTCCTACGACCTGATCGGTCAGAACAGATACACCTTCGAGGTGGCGAAGTCCGCCAACAAGACCCAGATCGCCCAAGCGGTCGCAGACATCTTCGGCGTGACCGTCACAGGCGTGAACACCATGAACGTCACGGGCAAGCCGCGTCGCCTTCGGTACGCCAAAGGCAAGACGCGTGATTGGAAGAAGGCCGTCGTCACCCTGAAGTCGGGGGACACGATCGACATCTTCCCGAGCGTGTAGCCAGGCGGTGGGGCATCGCGCCCCGCATGTTGGGGTGCCGAGTCGGCCATGAATGGAGCCGCCCGGCACCGTGGTAGTCCGGAGTCGGATCGCGTACGTCCCACGCGAAACCCGGCGATCGGACGGAAGGAGTACGTGAATGGGACTGAAGAAGTACAAGCCGACATCACCGGGTCGCCGGTTCCAGTCGGTCTCGGACTTCGCCGAGATCACGCGGAGCACGCCCGAGAAGTCGCTCGTCGAGAAACTGCCGAAGAAGGGCGGCCGCAACAACAACGGTCGCATCACCACTCGGCACCAGGGCGGCGGGCACAAGCGTCAGTACCGCATCATCGACTTCAAGCGCAACAAGGACGGCGTGCCTGCGAAGGTCGCTACCATCGAGTACGACCCGAACCGTTCCGCCCGAATCGCCTTGCTGCACTACGCTGATGGCGAGAAGCGCTACATCATCGCGCCGAAGGGCCTGAAGGTCGGCGACACCGTTACGAGCGGCGCAGGTTCCGACATCAAGCCGGGTAACGCCCTGCCGCTCGCAGAGATCCCGGTCGGTACCGTCGTGCACGCGGTCGAGCTCCAGCCCGGCAAGGGCGCGGCGCTCGCTCGTTCGGCGGGCACCTCGGTCCAGCTCATGGGCAAAGAGGCGGGCTACGCCATTCTTCGCATGCCGAGTTCTGAGATGCGCCGCGTGCTCGTGACCTGCCGTGCCACGGTCGGTGAGGTCGGTAACGCCGAACACAGCAACCTGTCGATCGGTAAGGCCGGCCGCAACCGTCACCTGGGCAAGCGCCCGAGCGTGCGTGGTACGGCTATGAACCCCGTCGACCACCCGCACGGCGGTGGCGAAGGCAAGAACAAGTCCGCCGGTCGTCATCCCGTCACTCCGTGGGGCGTTCCCACCAAGGGTCACCGCACCCGTTCCAACAAGAAGGCCAGCAGCCGTCTGATCATCCGTCGGCGCAAGAAGTAGCGAGAGGAGTCAAGTCACATGGGCCGCAGCCTCAAGAAAGGGCCGTTCGTACAGCCTCGCCTCCTCGAGCGCATCCAAGCGATGAACGAGGCTGGCGAGAAGAAGGTCATCAAGACCTGGTCGCGCTCGTCCACGATCTTCCCGGAGATGGTGGGTCACACGATCGCGGTGCACGACGGCCGCAAGCACGTACCGGTCTACGTCACCGAGTCGATGGTGGGTCACAAGCTCGGCGAGTTCTCGCCGACCCGCACCTTCCGCGGCCACAAGGCGTCCGACAAGAAGGGCAAGAGGTAAGCGATGGAAGCCAAGGCGATCGCACGGTTCCAGCGAGTGAGCCCTCGCAAGGCTCGTCTCGTCGTGGACCTCATCCGCGGCAAGTCCGTGGACGAGGCCCGGACCATACTCAAGTTCTCCCCCCGCGCTGCCGCCGAGATCGTCGAGAAGACGCTCAACAGCGCGGTGGCCAACGCCGAGCGCAACCTTCACGTGAAGGCGGACGACCTGATCGTCGGCACGACCTTCGTGGATGAGGGTCCGACCATGAAGCGCATCCAGCCGCGGGCCATGGGCCGCGCGTACCGGATCAACAAGCGTACGAGCCACATCACGGTGGTCGTCAAGCAGCGAGAGGAGGCGTAGAGGCCGCATGGGACAGAAGGTACAGCCCGTCGGGCTGCGTCTGGGCATCGTCGAGAACTGGCGCAGCCGCTGGTTCGCCGACAAGGACTACGCCACGACGCTGGCCAGTGACGTCGAGATCCGTCGCTACCTGCACCGTAAGCTGCGGCGTGCCGCGCTCTCCCGGATCGAGATCGAGCGCAAGGGCGACCGTACGAAGGTGGAGCTGTGGACCGCTCGCCCCGGTATCGTCATCGGCAAGAAGGGTGCCGAGGTCGACGTGCTCCGCAAAGAGCTCGAGCGTGTGAGCGGTGGCCCGGTGCAGGTGGACATCGTCGAGATCAAGCGGCCGGAGATCGACGCCGTGCTCGTGGCACAGTCGGTCGCCGAACAGCTCGAAGGTCGTGTCGCGTTCCGGCGCGCCATGCGCAAGGCCGTCGCGTCAGCCATGAAGAGCGGTGCGCTCGGCATCCGTATCCAGTGTTCGGGCCGCTTGGGTGGGGCCGAGATGGGTCGCCGCGAGTGGTACCGTGAGGGGCGCGTCCCGCTCCACACGTTGCGCGCCAAGATCGATTACGGCACCGCCGAGGCCCGTACGACCATGGGCGCCATCGGCGTCAAAGTGTGGGTCTACCACGGCGAGGTCCTTCCCGGCCAGGAGTCTCCGCGTCCGGCGATCGAAGGCCCGAGCCGGCCTCCCCGCCAGCGCCGTGAGGGTGGCCGTGACAACCGCGACCGCACAGGGAGGCGTTAGATGCTGCTTCCGAAGCGAGTGAAGCACCGCAAGGTGCAGCGTGGCTCCATGAAGGGTGCCGCGAAAGGTGGCACGCAGGTCCACTTCGGCGAGTACGGGCTGAAGGCGCTCGAGAGCGCGTGGATCACCAACCGCCAGATCGAGGCGGCGCGTGTCGCGATGACCAGGTACATGAAGCGTGGCGGAAAGGTCTGGATCAACATCTTCCCGGACAAGCCCATCACGCAGAAACCTGCCGAGACCCGCATGGGTTCCGGCAAAGGCAACCCCGAGAAGTGGGTCGCCGTCGTCAAGCCCGGCAAGATCATGTTCGAGGTTGCGGGTGTGTCGGAGGAGGTCGCCAGAGAGGCCATGCGTCTCGCTGCGCACAAGCTTCCGATCAAGTGCAAGTTCGTGACCCGTGCTGAGAGCGGCGGGGAGGCATAAGTGAAGACGACTGAGATTCGTGAGTTCAGCGACGCAGAACTCGCCGATAAGCTGAAGGCCATGCGCGCCGAGCTGTTCAACCTGAGGTTCCAGCTCGCAACGGGCCAGCTCGACAACACCGGCCGCATCGCTGCGGTCAAGAAGGACATCGCCCGGTTGCACACCGAGATCCGCGCACGCGAGATCGCCGCTTCGCGTGACGCGGCGGTGTCGTAGGGCGAGTGGAGGAGACCTCAATGACTACGGAACGCAATCGTCGCAAGGTCCGTCAAGGCGTGGTCGTCTCGACCGCGGGTGACAAGACCTGCGTCGTCCAGATCCAAGAGCGCAAGAAGCATCCGCTCTACGGCAAGATGATCACCCAGACCACGAAGCTGCACGCCCACGATGAGGAGAACACGTGCGGGGTCGGCGACACCGTCGTGATCATGGAGACGCGCCCGCTGTCCAAGATGAAGCGTTGGCGCCTCGTCGAGATCGTCGAGCGGGCCAAGTAGACAAGCCGCATCGTGCACGTGCGTCATGCCTTGCGATGGCGGCGCACCTCTCGCGACAGCGGACGACACGGAGGAAAGCGAAGAGATGATCCAAGCAGAGACTCGACTGAAGGTCGCCGACAACTCAGGCGCTCGCAAGGTCGCGTGCATCAAGGTCCTAGGCGGCTCGAAGCGTCGCTACGCGCACGTCGGAGACGTCATCGTCTGCAGTGTCAAGGAAGCGATTCCGAACGGCACCGTCAAGTAGGGCGAGGTCGTGCGCGCGGTCATCGTGCGCACGAAGAAGGAGATCCGCCGTCCGGACGGCAGCTACATCCGGTTCGACGACAACGCGGCGGTCATCATCGATCCGCAGGGCAACCCGCGCGGAACGCGCATCTTCGGCCCGGTCGCACGGGAACTGCGCGACCGTCGCTACATGAAGATCGTCTCTCTCGCGCCTGAAGTGCTGTAAGGGAGGGTTGAAGGAACATGGCGAAACTGAGCATCCGTACCGGCGATAAGGTCAAAGTCATGGCCGGCAAGGACAAGGGCAAGGAGGCCAAGGTCCTCGCGACCCTGCCGCATAAGGAGCGCGTGCTCGTCGAGCGCATCAACATGGTAAAGAAGGCGACGCGCCCGACCCAGCGCAACCCCAAAGGCGGGATCCTCGAGATTGAGGCGCCGATCCACGTGAGCAACGTCATGCTCGTGTGCCCGAGCTGCTCACAGCCCACTCGCGTCGGTCGTAGGCGCGAGGACGGCACGCGCGTACGTGTGTGCAAGAAGTGCGGAAACGACATCGACAAGTAGTCGGAGTCACCGGATACGGCTCCCCGCCGTAAGACGGCGGGGGGGCACAGGGTCAGAAATCCTGTGCGGAAGAACCCCAGATGGAGGAAGCACCACCAATGGCACCCAGACTCAAAGAGAAGTACCTGAAGGAAGTGGCGCCGGCGCTGCGCGAGCAGCTCGGGTACGGCAATGTCAACCAGGTCCCGCGCCTCGAGAAGATCGTCGTGAACATGGGCGTTGGCGCCGCCGTGGCTGACATCAAGCAGCTCGATGCGGCGATCGAGGACCTGCGTACGATCACGGGCCAGCAGCCGACGGTCACAAGGGCCAAGAAGTCCATCGCCGGCTTCAAGATCCGCCAGGGCATGCCCATCGGGGCGAAGGTCACCCTGCGCGGCGACCGCATGTGGGAGTTCTTCGACCGCCTCGTGGCCGCAGCCATCCCGCGCATCCGCGACTTCCGTGGTCTCTCAACGAAGAGCTTCGATGGTCGCGGGAACTACTCGATGGGCGTGACCGAACAGCTGATCTTCCCTGAGGTGGATTACGACAAGATCGATCGGACACGCGGTATGGACATCACGTTCGTCACGACTGCGAAGACCGACGAGGAAGCCAAGGCGTTGCTCGACGCCTTCGGGTTCCCGTTCAAGCGATAGTGAGCACTGCGAGTCAAGGACCCCCTCGGCGGGAGTGAGTGCTCCGCCGCGAAACGGAGGATAAGGAACGTGGCTAAGAAGTCGATGATCGCCAAGGCGAAGCGGACGCCGAAGTTCAGCGTTCGCCAGCACAACCGCTGCAGTCGTTGCGGCAGGCCGCGCGGGTTCTACCGCCACTTCGGCCTGTGCCGTGTATGCCTGCGTGAGATGGCCAGCCGTGGCGAGCTCCCCGGCGTGCGCAAGGCCAGCTGGTAGGCCGACCTTTCGACGCATGTCCCGGCGGAGACCCTGCCGGACCGGCGCGGTGACCACGGGTCGTCGCGGACCGCGGTAAGGGGCATCCCGGACCATAGGAGGAATCAAGCATGAGCATGACCGATCCCATCGCAGACATGTTGACACGTGTCCGTAACGCGAACTCCGCGTACAAGGCCACGACGTCGATGCCGTCCAGCAACAAGCTGGTCGAGATAGCCCGCGTCCTGAAGGAGGAGGGCTACATCGCCGACTACCGTGTCATCGAGGGAGAGCCTCAGAACACTCTCGAGATCACCCTCAAGTACGGTGCGCGCAAGGAGCGTACGATCACGGGGCTGCGACGCATCAGCAAGCCGGGCCTGCGCGTCTACGCCAAGAAGGATGAGCTGCCTCGTGTCCTGGGCGGTCTCGGTATCGCTGTCATATCCACTTCGGCCGGCGTGATGACCGACCGCGACGCTCGCAAGGCTGGCGTCGGCGGCGAAGTCGTCGCGTACGTCTGGTAGTCCCGCGAACCAGGAAAGGAGCGCAGTAGCCGTGTCACGTATCGGCAAACAGCCCATCCCGGTTCCGTCCGGGGTCGACGTCAAGATCGAAGGTTCCACCGTGACCGTGAAGGGTCCGAAAGGCGAGCTCAGCCGGACCTTCTCCGACATCATGACCATCAGGCTCGAAGATGGAGTCCTGTACGTCGAGCGTCCCGATGAGAGCCGCGAAGCGCGTTCTCTCCATGGCCTGACACGTACCCTGCTCGCGAACATGGTGACAGGCGTCTCCGAGGGCTACGTGAAGAACCTCGAGATCGTCGGTGTCGGTTACCGCGCCACGCTCAAGGGCAAGGACCTCGAGCTCGCGCTGGGCTTCTCGCACCCTGTCGTCGTGGTTCCCGAACCGGGCATCACGTTCGATGTGCCGGCCCCCAACAAGATCACGGTGAGCGGCATCGACAAGCAGCGCGTCGGTCAGGTCGCCGCTGACATCCGCAAGTGGCGCAAGCCTGAGCCGTACAAGGGCAAGGGAATCCGTTACGAAGGCGAGTACGTGCGCCGCAAGCTCGGCAAGGCCGCCAAGTAACCGCAGTGATGAGACGGCTCGGCCGACGCGCCGGGTCGCATGAAGCGAGGAGAACGACGTCATGGATAAGCTCAAGGCGAAGCAGGCAGCACTCGCTCGCCGTCACCGCCGGGTACGCGGCAAGGTGAGCGGCACGGCCGCGCGCCCGCGCCTCTGCGTCAATCGCACGAATGCCCATATCTACGCACAGGTGATCGACGACGTGAGCGGCCGCACCATCGTCGCCGCGTCCAGCATCGACGTGGAGCTCAAGGACTCGATGAAGTCCGGCTCGAACAGCGATGCAGCGAAGGCCGTCGGCGAGGCCGTCGGCAAGCGCGCGATAGAGGCCGGCATCACCGAGGTCGTCTTCGACCGCGGTGGGCGCCTGTACCACGGTCGGGTCAAGGCACTGGCGGACGGTGCTCGCAGCGCCGGACTGAAGTTCTAAGGGAGGATAGTTCACATGGCGCGCAGAGAAGCCCCGGTGTCGGAGCTCCAGGAGAAGGTCGTATACATCAACCGTGTGTCCAAGGTCGTCAAGGGCGGTCGCCGTTTCGCGTTGACCGCGCTGGTGGTCGTCGGCGATGGTGACGGCAACGTCGGTGTCGGCATGGGCAAGTCGCAGGAGGTACCCATCGCCATCAAGAAGGGTATCGAGGACGCCAAGAAGAACATGTTCAAGGTGCCGGTCGTCAACGGGACGATCCCCCACGAGGTGTACGGCGTGTTCGGAGCCGGCCGCGTGATGCTCAAGCCCGCTGCCCCCGGTACCGGGATCATCGCAGGCGGACCGGTTCGTGCGCTTCTCGAGCTCGCCGGCATCACGGATGTGCTGAGTAAGTCGCTCGGCACGGACAACGCATTGAACATCGTCAAGGCCGCCGCCGAGGGTCTGAAGTCACTCAACAGCGCTGATGAAGTGGCGCGTCGCCGCGGCAAGTCGGTCTCTGAGATCTACGGCTGGGAGGAGTAGCCATGCCGGCCAAGAAGGCTGCGCCGAAGAAGGCGCTCAAGGTGACCCAGGTGAGGAGTGCCATCGGTGCCCCCGCCGACCAGAAGGCGACGGTGCGCGCCTTGGGGCTCAAGCGCATCAACCACTCGGTCGAGCAGGTCGACACACCCACGGTCAGAGGGATGATCTTCAAGGTCAAGCACCTCGTCAAGGTCGAGGAGCTCTGATCCGTGTCGACCACTGGCCCGGCGCGACACCCGCACCGGGCCTTCGGCGTCTGAGGACGACGTTGTGACGGAAGTCAGCCGGCGGCGAGCGGCCGGCGGACGGCGGGCGGAACCGCCGTCAAGCGAAACAGAGAGGAATCGAACACACATGCAGATCCACGACCTCTTTCCCGCCCCAGGGTCGCGCAAGCCGCGTAAGCGCGTCGGGCGCGGCAACGGCAGCGGACACGGCAGCACAGCGGGCCGTGGAGACAAGGGACAGAACTCTCGTTCCGGTGGCGGAAAGGGCCCCGGGTTCGAGGGTGGTCAGAACCCGATGCACATGCGGCTGCCCAAGCTCCCGGGCTTCACGAACCGCAATCGTGTCGAATACGCAGTCGTCAACGTGTCCCGGCTTGACGCTCTGTTCGCCGATGGCGACGTGGTCAATGGCGAGACGTTGGTCGCCAAGGGCGTGATCAAGTCGGCCTCGGAGCCTGTCAAGGTGCTCGGCGACGGTGAACTCACCAAGAAGCTCAGCGTCAAGGTCGACAAGGTCTCGGCGCCCGCGAAGGCCAAGATCGAGGCAGCAGGAGGGACGGTCGAGACGCTGTGCTAACCGCGATCGCCAACGCGTTCCGCGTACCCGAGCTTCGCCGCAAGATCCTGTTCACGCTCGCGATCATCGGGCTCTACCGGGTCGGCTCATTCATCCCGGTCCCGGGAGTGAACCTCGACGTGATCAAGAGCCAGGTCGAGGGCCAGGCGACGCTTGGACTGCTCAACCTGTTCTCCGGAGGCGCGCTCGAGCAGTTCGCCGTGTTCTCGCTCGGCATCATGCCCTACATCACGTCCTCCATCATCATGCAGCTGCTCCAAGGGGTCATCCCGCAGATCGAGCGGTGGCAGAAGGAAGGTGAGAGCGGCCAGCGTCGCATAACGCAGATCACGCGCTATATGACGCTCGGTATCGCCCTCTTGCAGTCGTTCGGTCTGCTCACGGTGTTCAGGCAGGCGCTCGCCTCGAGTGCGGCGCCGGGCTCGTTGCCCACGTGGTTCACGAACGCCGTCATAGTCGTGACGCTGATCGCGGGCACCGCACTCATCATGTGGTTCGGTGAGCTCATCACGCAGCGCGGAATCGGGAACGGTATGTCCTTGCTCATCTTCACGAGCATCGTCTCGCGCTTCCCGATCGCCATCGTACAGTCGATCCAGTTCGGCAGCGGTCTGTTCACGCTCGCCCTCATCGTGATCACGCTGTTCATCATCGCTGCGATCGTGATGATGGAGCGCGCTCAACGTCGCATTCCCGTGCAGTACGCGAAGCGGGTCGTCGGACGCAAGGTCTACGGCGGTTCCGGCACCTACATACCGCTCAAGATCAACGGGGCGAACGTGGTGCCGATCATCTTCGCCTCAGCGCTGCTGTTCTTCCCCAGCCAGCTCATCTACTTCTTCCCGGGCGTCGATTGGCTCCAGTCGGTGGCCAACGCCTTGGCCCGGGGTCCGGTGAACTGGGCGCTTGAGTTCGTACTGATCGTGTTCTTCACGTACTTCTACACGGCGCTCGTCTTCAACCCCATCGATCTGTCCGACAACCTGCGCAAGAGCGGCGGGTTCATACCTGGGGTGCGGCCGGGCTCCGCGACGGTGCGCTACATCGAGAACGTGCTCAACCGTATCACGCTGCCCGGCGCGCTGTTCCTCGGCACGATAGCGGTGGTGCCGTCGATGGTGTTCATGGCCACGAACAACGCGTTGGTGCAGCAGTTCGGCGGTACGTCGATCCTGATCATGGTGGGCGTCGCGCTCGAGACCATGACCCAGATCGAGAGCCAGCTGAAGATGCGTCACTACGAGGGCTTCTTCAAGTAGGAAGAGGGAGGGGTAGGGATGAACATCGTTCTTCTCGGAGCGCCCGGCGCCGGCAAAGGCACTCAGGCGGCGAGGATCATCGAGGCGTATGGCGTCGCGCACATCTCCACGGGTGACATCCTTCGCGCGTCGGTGGCGGCCGGGACTCCGCTCGGTCTCGAGGCCAAGCGCTACATGGATGCGGGCGAGCTCGTGCCCGACTCCGTGGTCATCGGGCTCGTGAAGGCGCGCTTGCTCGAGGACGACACGAAGAACGGATTCATCCTGGACGGTTTTCCCCGCACGACAGCTCAAGCCGAGGCGTTGGACAACGAGCTCGAGGCGCTCGGCAGGAGCATCGAGGCGGCCATCGCCATCACCGTCGATCCCGAGGTGATCGTCGGTCGACTGACATCGCGGCGCACGTGTCGCGCGTGCGGGCGCATCACGAACGCTTCGGAAGGGTCCGTCTGCACCGCGTGCGGCGGCGAGCTCTACCAGCGTGACGACGACAATGAGACGACGGTGCGCAACAGGCTGTCCGTCTATGAGAAGTCCACGGCGCCCTTGATCGACTACTACCGTGGTCGCGGTGTTCTTCACGTGATCGACGGTGACCGTCCTGTGGACGACGTCTGGGCGGACGTGCGCGCGGTGTTGGAGGCGTAAGCATCTCTGTGATCGTCCGCAAGTCCGCCGCAGAGATAGAGACCATGCGAGAGGCCGGGCGCATCAGCGCCCGGGCTCTTCGTATGGTGGGCGAGGCGGTCCGCGTGGGCGTCACGACCAAAGAGCTCGATGAGATCGCTGAAGAGGCGATCCGGTCGCAAGGCGCCGTTCCTGCCTTCAAGGGCTACCATGGCTTCCCGGCGACGCTGTGCACGTCGATCAATGACCAGGTCGTCCATGGCATCCCTTCCTCGACGTGCGTGCTGTCGGAAGGCGACATCGTCTCCGTCGACGTAGGAGCCATCTTCGAGGGGTACTACGGTGACAACGCCGCGACGTTCCCGGTCGGTACCGTCTCGGAGCAGGCGCTTCGGCTGCTCGATGTGACGAAGCGCTCGCTTGAGGCTGGTATCAAGAAGTGTGTCGTCGGCGGCCGCCTGTACGACATCGGCGCTGCGGTGCAGGAAGTGGCCGAGGGCGCGGGATTCAGCGTCGTGCGTGAGTACGTCGGCCACGGGATAGGCAGTGCCATGCACGAGGACCCCAATGTGCCGAACTACGGCGTGGCGGGTAAGGGCCCGGTTCTGGCCGAGGGCATGGTCTTCGCGATTGAGCCGATGATCAACGCGGGGAGCCACGCGGTTGAGTCCCTGCCCGATGGTTGGACGGTGGTCACACGAGACGGATCGCTCTCGGCGCACTTCGAACACACCGTGGCGGTGACGGCAGACGGCCCGCTCGTTCTGACGTCCGAGACATGAAGCGAGGACCATTCCGTCTGGACGTGAGCTCATAGACTGCGTTACCATGGGCACTTGCGGGTTGATGGCTCTTGTGAGGAGTTGCCGCTTAGTGGCGAAGAAGGACGACGCGATCGAACTTGAGGGGACCGTGGTCGAGCCCCTGCCAAACGCGATGTTCCGCGTTGAGCTGGAGAACGGCCATCGGGTTCTCGCGCACATCTCCGGGAAGATGCGCATGCACTACATCCGTATCCTTCCCGGCGACAAGGTGGTCGTCGAGCTCTCGCCATACGACCTCTCGCGTGGACGTATCACCTACCGTTACAAGTGAGTCCGGGGCAATAGATACTCCCGGGAGCGTGTGAAGTACGAACCGTGCGGTCCGTCGGACCGATGCGCTTGAGAGCGAAAACCCACGCCTGCGGCTGGGCGTGTAGATAGATCGGTATCACCGAAAGGAACGGAAAAGCGATGAAGGTACGTCCTTCAGTCAAGAAGATGTGTGACAAATGCAAGGTCATCCGGCGCCATGGCCGTGTTCTCGTCATCTGTGAGAACCCGCGTCACAAGCAGCGCCAGGGCTAGGAGGGAGCACGCGTGGCCCGTATCGCAGGTGTCGACCTCCCGCGCGAGAAGCGCGTTGAGATCGGCCTGACCTACATCTTCGGCATCGGTCTCACGACCAGCCAGCTCGTCTTGCGCGAGACCGGGATCAATCCGGACACGCGCGTACGTGACCTCACCGAGGAGGAAGTCGTCCGCCTCCGTGAGTACATCGACAAGAATCTCAAGATCGAGGGAGACCTTCGCCGTGAGGTGGCGCAGAACATCAAGCGCCTCATGGAGATCGGTTGCTACCGCGGCCTGCGCCACCGTAAGGGTCTGCCGGTCCGCGGGCAGCGTACCCATACGAACGCTCGCACCCGCAAGGGGCCGCGTCGTCAGATCGGCGCCAAGAAGAAGGGCAAGTAGACGGATGGCCGCCAAGAAGAAGAACGTGCGCACCCGCCTCAAGCGCAGTGAGCGCAAGAACATCGCGGTGGGTCAGGCGCACATCAAGAGCACGTTCAACAACACCATCGTGAGCATCACCGACCCTTCCGGGAACGTGATCTCCTGGCAGTCGGCTGGCACCGTGGGCTTCAAGGGCTCGCGCAAGTCGACGCCGTTCGCCGCACAGCTCGCAGCTGAAGCGGCAGCGAAGATGGCCCAGGAGCATGGTCTGAAGAAGGTCTCGGTCTTCGTGAAGGGCCCTGGCTCTGGTCGCGAGACCGCGATCCGCTCACTGCAGGCCGCTGGCCTCGAGATCGCGAGCATCCAGGACTGCACCCCTGTTCCGCACAACGGCTGCCGGCCGCGCAAGCGCCGCCGCGTGTAGTCGATACCTGAAGGGACCGTAAGAGATGGCACGTTACACCGGGGCGGACTGTCGTCTGTGCCGCCGCGAAGGGATCAAGCTGTTCCTCAAGGGCGACCGTTGCTACGGCGACAAGTGCGCCATCGAGCGTCGCCCGTTCCCGCCGGGCCAGGCTGGCAAGAAACGGCCGCGGGACAGTGAGTACCGCGTTCAGCTTCGCGAGAAGCAGCGCGCCAAGCGCATGTACGGTCTGCTCGAGAAGCAGTTCCGTTCGTACTACGAGACCGCCAGCCGTCAGTCCGGGATCACCGGCGAGAACCTGCTGCGGCTTCTTGAGAGCCGTCTGGACAACGTCGTCTACCGGCTCGGTTTCGCCAAGTCGCGTGACGAGGCCCGTCAAGTCGTGCGTCATGGTCACATCACCGTGAACGGCCGCCGTGTCAACATCCCGTCGTATCGCGTGCGTCCGGGCGACCTCGTGGCGGTTGCGCCGAAGTCCAAGGACCTGCTCGTGATCAAGACGGCGCTGATCGCATCCGAGAAGATCTCGGTGCCGGGATGGCTCGAGGTGGACATCGAGAAGCTGCAGGGCAAGGTCCTGTCGCTGCCGACGCGCGAGATGATCGATGCGCCGGTTCGCGAGCAGCTCATCGTCGAGCTTTACTCGAAGTAGTGACGGAACCGTTAGCCAGGGAGGCTGCTTGATGACTGAGTTCATGAGGCCCCAGGTCACGGTCGACCAGGTCGATGGCCGGGTCGCTCGCTACGTCGTGGAGCCGCTCGAGCGGGGCTTCGGCTACACGCTCGGCAACTGCATGCGCCGCGTGCTGCTCTCCTCGTTGCAGGGCGCTGCGGCGACCTCGATCCGCATCGAGGGTATACAGCACGAATTCGCGTCAATCGATGGCGTTCGGGAAGACGTGACCGACATCGTCCTGAACGTCAAGGGACTCGTGTTCCGCGACGCCGGTGTCGGCGCTGGTGAGGCGGTCGCCACGCTGAACGTCTCGGGCCCCGCCACCGTGACCGGTGCGGACCTGAAGGTTCCCTCCGAGTTCGAGCTCGTGAATCCCGAGCACGTCATCGCGACGCTCAACGACAAGGGCAAGCTCGAGATGAGCATCCGCATCGGCGTAGGGCGCGGTTACGTGTCCGCCGACCGCAACAAACGGGCCGAGGACCCGATCGGCGTCATCAACGTCGATTCGCTGTTCTCACCGGTCGTGCGTTGCACCTACGTCGTGGAGAACACCCGTGTCGGTCAGCGCACCGACTATGATCGTCTGACTCTCGAGGTCGAGACCAACGGAGCCATCGAGCCCGGCGACGCCGTCGCACGAGCGGGCCAGATCATCGATGAGCACATGATGCTGTTCGTCGATCAGGCCGCCGGCGCGCTGCCGGAAGAGGGCATTTTCTCCGCCGCGGTCGACGAAGACGAGGGGATGCTCGACACGCCCATCGAAGAACTGGACCTGTCGGTCCGCTCGTACAACTGCCTGAAGCGCCAAGGCGTCAACACGATCGGTCAGTTGACCGAGTGTTCGGAGCAGGACCTGCTGAACATCCGCAACTTCGGCGCGAAGTCGATCGAAGAGGTCAAGGACAAGCTCCAGGGCATGGGCCTGGGCTTGAAGCCGTAGGAGACGCATCAAGATGAGACACCTCAAGAAGGGCCGCAAGCTGGGCACTGACGCATCGCACACCAAGGCGATGCTTCGGAGTCTCGCGGTCGCCGTGCTCGCGCACGACCGTATCAAGACGACCGAGACTCGCGCCAAGGAGGTTCGTCCGCTCGTTGAGAAGACGATCACCTGGGCCAAGAAGGGCGATGTGCACTCCCGTCGCCTCGCGATCGCAGCGCTCGGTGATAAGAAGGTCGTGACCAAGATCTTCGCGGAGAAGGAGCGCTTCGAGGGTCGTGAGGGTGGGTACACGCGCATCCTCAAGCTCGGCCCGCGTAAGGGAGACGCTGCTCCGATGGTCATCATGGAGCTTGTCGACTAGAGTCGGCCAACACACCGCACCCGCGTTACCATGTGAGGGCCCCACCGAGGGGCCCTCACTCCGTTCGCGGGAGATGCCGTCCAGCCCAAGGGACTTTTCGACGTGATCCGGTTTGACTCAGTGAGTTACACATACGGGACCTCGTCAGGGCGTCGGAAGGCCCTCGACGATGTCACCTTCAGCCTTGGGCCGGGCGAGATGCTTGCAGTCGTAGGCGCCAACGGCTCGGGCAAGTCGACCCTCGCCCGCCTTGCGAACGGCCTGCTGCTCCCCGCTTCGGGCCGGGTGCTCGTCGAGGGCATCGACACCGCCACACGCTCGCAGAGAGTGCGGACTCTCGTGGGCATCGTCTTCCAGCGTCCGGATGATCAGATCGTCGCTACCACGGTGGAAGACGATGTGGCGTTCGGCCCCGAGAACCTCGGGCTTGAACGGGACGAGATCCGTCGTCGTGTAGATCAGGCTCTCGCCGCGGTGGGCCTGACGGGACTGGAAGCACGAGAACCGCACCTGCTGTCAGGGGGCCAGAAACAGCGACTCGCGCTGGCCGGCGCACTCGCACTCGCGCCGCGTTATCTCGTCTTGGACGAACCGACATCGATGATCGATCCGAAGGGGCGCGGCGAGGTCATGCGCGTGGTCAGCCGACTGCGTGAGGATGGTCATGGGGTCATGCTCATCACTCACGACCTCGAGGAGGCACTCGTCGCCGATCGCGTTCTGGTGTTGCAGTCAGGGAGGGCGGTCTTCGACGGTCGTCCCTCCGAGATGACGAAGGCGCTGGATCTCGATGCAGTCGGGCTCGAGCTTCCCTCCATCGTTCGGATGGCCGAGAGTCTGGCGGCGGCGGGGCTCGTGGTCGACGGAATGAGCGAGACGGCGGTGATCGAGGCGTTATGTCGCTCAACCTTGTGAATGTCTCGTACTCATACGATCGGGTTCCCCCGCCCGTACGCGCACTCGACTCCGTCGATCTGGACGTCGGTGTCGGCGAATTGGTCCTGGTGCTCGGCACGACGGGTTCGGGCAAGTCCACACTTCTGCTCGTGGCCTCTGGTCTCGTCGAACCGGAGCACGGCGAGGCCATCATCGATGGCGCCACGCTGGGACGAGAGCATGTGGGCTCTTCGGTCGGTCTCGTCTTCCAGGACGCGGAGTCTCAGCTGTTCGCTGATTCTGTGATGGACGACGTGGCGTTCGGCCCGCTGAATCTTGGTGTGGACCCCACTGAAGCATCCGGGCGTGCACATGAAGCGCTGAGCACGGTCGGTCTGCAGCCGGACGAGTTCGGTGATCGGTCACCGTTCTCCCTGTCGGGCGGAGAGGCGAGACGGGCGGCCATCGCCGGGGTGCTCGCCATGGGCCCCAGGTACCTGTTGGCGGATGAGCCGACGGCCGGCCTGGACGCGTCAGGCCGGAAGGCGGTTCGCGAAGCCCTGCTGCGGGCGCGGCGGTCCGCCGGCGTGGTGGTCGTGAGCCACTCCAGTGATGACTTCCTGCCGCACGCCGACAAGGTGCTCCTGCTCACCGGTGGGCGCACGTCGTGGTGGGGGCCGGCGAGTGCCTTGGTCGCCGAGCCGTCGCCGCTCGTGCGGGCCGGGCTGCGGCTGCCTCCGGTGCTCAGCGTACAGGCGGAGCTGCACAGACGTGGACGCTACGACCAGCCGTTCACACTGGACCCCACCGAGGCGGCGCACCGGATCAGCCAGGTGATGAGGTGTTCGCCGTGAGTGTGCCGGTCCCGTTCGGCCAGTACGTACCGGGCTCCTCGCCGGTACATGGCCTGGAAGCGCGCGTGAAGATCGGCGTGACCGCTGTGTTCACGGTCGCGCTCTTCGCGATGGAGACATGGATGGGGCTTGCAGGCGCCGCCATCGCGGTCGTCGCGGTCGTCGCGGTCTCCTCTGTGCCCCCACGGCTCGTGCTGCGGGGCATTCGGCCGATCGCGTGGCTCATGGTGTTCACGGTGCTGGCCAACGCTTTGACATGGGGCGGGACCGGCGTGCGGTGGCATGCCGGACCGTTGGGCGTGTCGGAGGAGGGCCTGATGCGAGGCGTCTTCTTCGCTGTACGGATAGTCATCCTCGTCGCAGGGACCTCACTCGTCACCCTGACCACATCGCCCGTGGACCTCACTGATGCGCTGTCCCGGTTGATGTGGCCTTTGAGCGTCATGGGGTTCCCGGCTGACGACGCCGCCATGATGTTGACCATCGCACTGCGCTTCATCCCGACCACGGCCGAGGAGGCCGAACGCATCGTCATCGCGCAGACGGCGCGCGGAGCCCGGTTCGACCTGGGAGGACCGGTGCGACGGGCGCGCGCATGGGTACCCGTGCTCGTGCCTCTGTTCGTGCGGCTGTTCCGACGCGCCGATGACCTGGCCATAGCCATGGAGTCTCGCTGTTACACCGGCGTCGGTCGTACGCATCTGCGTGTGTCATCTCTGCGTCCGGTCGACTGGATGGTGCTCGTCGCGGGGGTGGCACTGGCCATCGGGGGCGGTATGTACCTGTGACAGGGGAGGTGGGACCGTGAGACCGACCGCTACGCCGTCAGCCGTCGCGGACACACACGTGGCGCCACACGCCTTCGCAGTCGAGATCGCGTACGACGGAGAGCCCTTCAGCGGGTTCGCGCGTCAGCCGGGGCGCGATACGGTCCAAGGGCGCCTCGAGGCGGCGTTGGCGACGGTGCTGCGCCGAGATGTAGTGACGACGGGGGCCGGTCGTACTGACGCGGGTGTTCACGCACTGGGTCAGGTGGTGAGTTTCGATGCGGACGGCGAGGAGCCTCCCCCGGCCGTCCTCAGGCGTTCTCTGCAGGCGCTGACGGGGCGCCATGTCGTCATCCGAGACGTCCGAATGGCCCGCGCCGGCTTCTCCGCCCGTTTCGATGCACTGGCTCGCGAGTACCGGTATCGGATCGTCGACGGCAAGGTGCCGCCGCTGTTCCTGGCCAGGTTCGCTTGGCATGTGCCGACGGCGTTGGATGTCACGAGGATGTGCGAAGCGGCGAGCGTCCTGGTAGGCGAGCACGACTTCCGCTCGTTCACATCGGCCCAGTCGGCGCAAGGGAAGAACACCGTCCGTCGCATCGACGCGCTGGAGATCGTGTCCGAGGAGCATCTGGGAGAAACCTGCGTTCGCATACGAGTGGTGGGGAACGCGTTCCTTCACTCCATGGTGCGTGTGGTCGTGGGCTCGCTCGTTGAGATCGGCGCTGGCCGCAGGAAGGCATCATGGCTGGGCGAGGTGCTCGCTGCCAGAGACAGGGCGGCGGCGGGGCCCACGGCGCCTGCGCACGGGCTGACGTTTCACGCGGTCTCCTACCCTGACGAGGTGTGGTTGTGATCGAAGGGGAGGATCTCGTCCAGGCGCACCATGGACACGCCCGGGCGCGTGTATCGTTGACGCTGCCCTGAGGCGCGGATAGAATGGCAGGGTTCGTTTCCGCCAGCCCCGTGATACGGACACTGGATTCCACGCGCAGTTGGAGGACCACGTTGAAGACCTACCATGCCAAGCCCGGCGAAGTCGAGCGCGAGTGGCTGCTCGTCGACGCTACGGACATGGTGCTCGGCCGGCTCGCAAGCGAGGTGGCGCAGATCCTCAAGGGTAAGCGCAAGCCGGTCTACACGCCCCACGTCGACACCGGCGACTTCGTCGTCATCATCAACGCCGAGAAGGTCCGTCTGACGGGCAACAAGGCGAACACGAAGAGTTACTTCTCCCACTCGGGTTTTCCCGGTGGCCTCAAGGAGGTCTCGTTCCAGCGCATGCTGGCGAAGCACCCCGAGCGCATCGTCGAGAAGGCCGTGAGGGGCATGCTCCCCAAGAACTCCCTTGGCCGGGCCATGGGCAAGAAGCTCAAGGTCTACGCCGGCCCGGAGCATCCGCACCAGGCCCAGAAGCCGCGTCAGATCACGCTGGAGGCATAGCGCATGGCTGAGAACAAGGCAGTCTATCTGGGCACCGGTCGCCGCAAGAATGCGGTCGCCCGCGTGCGCCTGATGCCGGGCACCGGCGTCATCACCTGCAACAAGAAGCCCGCAGTCGAGTACTTCGGTCGCGAGGCGCTGGTCAACTTCGCCGCGACGCCGTTCCGTGTCACTGACACCGTCGATCGTTTCGATGTCGTCGCCACTCTTCACGGTGGTGGCGTGTCGGGGCAGGCCGGCGCGCTGCGTCACGGCATCGCCCGTGCGTTGCTCGAGGCCGGCGAGGAGTATCGTGGCGAGCTGAAGAAGGCCGGCCTGCTGCGTCGCGACCCGCGTATGGTCGAGCGCAAGAAGTACGGTCTCAAGAAGGCCCGCAAGCGCCCGCAGTTCTCCAAGCGCTAGTTCGCGGCCGCACGACCACCGATTCCAGACGGGGGCTCGCCGAAGATGCGGCGGGCCCCCGTTGCACTCTTGAAGGACGAGGAGGGCCACCCATGAGCACGCGCCTGTTCGGAACGGACGGTGTCCGAGGAATCGCGAACGCGGAGCTCACACCCGAACTCGCTTTTCGCTTGGGCGAAGCGGCGGGACACTTCCTGGGCGACCGGGGCGCCGGTCGTATCGTCGTGGGTCGCGACACCCGCCGAAGCGGCGAGATGCTCGAAGCCGCTCTCGTCGCGGGTATCACCGCCGGCGGCGGTGACGCGTTGCTTGCCGGAGTCATCCCGACCCCTGCGGTCGCCTTTCTGGTACGCGAACTGGGCGCGGACGGCGGTGTCGTCATCTCGGCGAGCCACAACCCGCCTGAATACAACGGCATCAAGCTGTTCAGCCGCGAGGGCTTGAAGCTTCCCGACGAGCTTGAGGACGAGATCGAGGCGTTCTGCACCTCGTCCCGGGACTGGACGCGCCCGACCGGAGGTGGTGTGGGCCGTTCCCGCACCATTGAAGGCGCAGTCGAGCGCTACATCGCGCACGCCGTCGGTACGGTGAGTGGAGAGCTGGCCGGAATGCGTATCGCCCTTGACTGCGGGCACGGTGCGGCGACGGTGGCTTCGCGTGCGGCGTTCGAGCGTCTGGGCGCCACGGTGACCGAGATCAACGCCGACTACGATGGCATGGACATCAACGTGGGCTGTGGTTCGACCCACCTCGGTCAGTTGGCCGAACTCGTGCGCGAAGGTGATTTCGATCTGGGCATCGCGCACGACGGTGACGCGGACCGTGTGTTGGCCGTCGATGAGTTGGGCCAAGAGGTCGACGGAGATCAGATCATGGCTGTCACCGCGCTTCGCATGAAGCAGGAGGGCCGCCTCGCCGGCGACACCGTCGTGTCGACCGTGATGTGCAACCTCGGCTTCGAGGTCGCCATGCGCGAACACGGGATCACCGTGGTAAAGACCAAGGTGGGCGACCGGTACGTCCTCGAACAGATGCAGGCGATGGGGGCGAACCTGGGAGGCGAGCAGTCCGGCCACATCATATTCCTTGACCACAACACCACCGGCGACGGCTTGGTCACGGCGTTGCAGCTGGCCGCGGCACTCCGAGATGGAGGGCGGCCACTGTCTGCGCTCACCGAGGTGATGTCGCGCTACCCTCAGGTCCTCGTCAACGTACGCGTCGCGGACAAGACGCGACTGGGGACGAGTGCGGCCATCAGCAGCGCCATCCACGCTGCCGAAGAGCGGCTGGGTGACTCGGGACGCGTCTTGGTCCGGGCCTCCGGTACCGAGCCGGTCGTCCGAGTGATGGCCGAGGCGTCAGACGAGGCCACGGCGCGAGAGGTCGTCGATTCCCTGGTGACGTTGGTCATCCGTGAGCTGGGTGGGACGATCTGACCGTGCTCGGCTCCTTCGAAGACGAACGGGCCGCCTTTCAAGCGGCGAACCCCGGGTTCGACTCGGACGCACTGGCGGAGCTGCGTCTCAAGGAGTACGGGCGACTCGAGCAACTCGGGCAGACCTACCTCGACTACACGGGTGGCGGTCTGTATGCGGTGTCCCAGATCACCCGGCACGGCCAGCTGCTCGCCGGCGGCGTGTTCGGCAACCCGCACTCGCACAACCCCACGTCACTCGCGTCGACCGCGCTTGTCGAACAGGCGCGTGAGGCCGTGCTCCGGCATCTGAACGCCGATCCCGCCGAGTATGACGTGGTCTTCACCCAGAACGCGAGCGGTGCGCTCAAACTCGTCGGCGAGGCGTACCCATTCAGCAGCGACTCGTGCTACCTCGTCAGTTACGACAACCACAACTCGGTCAACGGCATACGTGAGTTCGCTCGCCGCGCCGGAGCGACGGTGTCCTACGTGCCCGTACGGCCATCCGATCTTCGCCTCGACCGAGCGCTCGTCGAACGCGAACTCGAACGTCCAGCGTGCGGCACGCAGCTCTTCGCCTATCCCGCTCAGTCGAACTTCAGCGGTGTGAAGCATCCGCTCGAGTGGGTCGAAGCGGCTAAGCGGCGCGGTTTCGATGTGCTGCTCGACTGCGCGGCCTTCGCGCCCACCAATCGGCTCGACCTCTCATCGGTGAAGCCCGACTACGTGCCGCTGTCGTTCTACAAGATGTTCGGCTACCCGACCGGGATCGGTGCCCTCGTCGCACGCCACGAGGCGCTTGCCAAGCTCGTCCGTCCGTGGTTCGCCGGGGGCACGATAACGCTCGCGTCGGTGCAGAGTGGTAAGTATGCGCTGGCTCCGGGCCACGCCGGTTTCGAGGACGGCACCGTCGACTACCTGGGGCTCCCCGCAGTCACAATGGGACTCGAGCACATCGCGCGGATCGGGATCGACACGATCAACGCCCGCGTGACGGCACTGGCGGGCTGGCTGTTGCGTTGGATGCGTGAAGCGCGTCACAGCGACGGGGCGCCTCTGGTCCGTGTGTTCGGCCCGCGCGACGTCGAGGCCCGCGGGGCCACGATCGCGTTCTACCTGCTCGATCCTGACGGGGGTATCTTCGATGTCGACCGCGTGGAGCGTCGGGCCGGCGAGCACGGTATCTCCTTGCGCACGGGGTGTTTCTGCAACCCTGGAGATGGTGAAGTGGCGCATCGTATCACCGCCGCTGAGATGGAAGCGTGCTTCGATCAGGGCGAGCGCTCATCGCGAGAGCCGGTGACGCTCAAGGAGTGCCAGCGTCTGATCGAAGATGCGAGCGGCAAAGTGCCCAACACCATTCGCATCTCGCTGGGGATCGCGAGTGATTTCGGTGATGTGTGGCGTTTCGCCAGGTTCGCCGAGTCCTATCTTGACCGCTACACGGCCGACGACCGATAGTGGCGCCGTCCGTGGCGCTCCGGCGGCGTGGGCGCGTCGGGTTACAATGGTGGTAGCCGGAACATCTCCGCGAAGACGAGAGGAGCAGCGCCCACCCAAGACCGTATGACCAAGCGCCAGGACTGGATCAGTCTCGATGCACAGCGCCGTTCGAGACCGCGATCGCACCGCGCGTGCGTGTCGCGCCAGTCGACGAGGAGAGGGTCGATCGAAGCATTCGGCGGATGGCCCTCCGGCCCCATCGGTGGTCGTGACGTCGTCAACAAATCCTGCGGGTGACCGCAGGGACAAAGTGACGGCGAGTCCGTGTCTCGATCTCATCGGCCTGTGATCACGCGTGCGGCGCGCTGTGCCTCAGGGCACCACAGGACCACCTGATCCCATCCTCGAACCGAAAGGTCGGTACGCACATGTGCGGACTCGTCGGATACACGGGAAACCGGGTCGCCAGCGAGGTGCTCATCAAGGGCCTCGCGCGTCTCGAGTACCGCGGCTACGACTCGGCCGGTGTCGCCTGCGTGCGCGGTGGCGAGTTGGCCGTCGTCAGGCGGGTCGGCAAGCTCGTGAACCTCAGGACCGCGCTGGACGGCGCGCCCATCGTGTCGACGGTGGGCATCGGTCATACGCGGTGGGCGACCCACGGTCGTCCAAGTGAGGAGAACGCCCATCCTCACTGTGACTGCACGGGCCGTATCGCACTCGTCCACAACGGCATCATCGAGAACTACCTCGAACTGCGCGACGAGCTGGCCGCGGCGGGCCACATCCTGCGTTCGGAGACGGACACCGAGGCCATCGTCCACCTCGTGGAAAGCTACTACGACGGTGACCTGGCGCAGGCCGTCGCGAAAAGCATCAGACGCCTTGAGGGCAGTTATGCGCTGGCGGTGATACACCTCGACGACCCTGGGACCATCGTCGCCGCCCGCCGCGACTCCCCGCTGATCATCGGTACCGCGAATGGCGAGAACATCGTGGCAAGCGACATTCCGGCGGTGCTCGAGTACACACGCGAGGTCGTCGTGCTCAACGACGGTCAGATCGCGATCGTGACCCCCGACGACGTGCGCGTCGTCGATGTCAACCTCGAGCCGGTCGAGCCCGAGATGATGCATGTGGAGTGGGACCTCGACGCCGCCGAGAAGGGCGGTTACGAGGACTTCATGTTGAAGGAGATCCACGAACAGCCCACCGCGCTTCGAGAGACACTGCGCGGACGCTTCGTCGACGGTGAGATCGAGCTGTCCGAGCTCAAGATGACCCCGAGCGAGGTCTCGGCTATCGACAGGGTGTTCATCATCGCCTGTGGCACGTCGTTCCATGCGGGCCTCGTCGCGAAGAACCTCATCGAGCGCTGGGCACGCATTCCCGTCGAGGTCCAAGTGTCGAGCGAGTTCCGGTACAACGACCCCATCGTCGACGATGAGACGCTCGTGGTCGCGATAACCCAGTCTGGGGAGACCGCTGACACGCTGGCCGGGGTCCGAGAGGCGCGTGAGCGCGGGGCCAAGGTCATAGCGATCACGAATGTCGTCGGCAGCCGCGTGACGCGCGAGTCCGACGGCGTCATCTACACCCATGCGGGGCCCGAGATCGGCGTGGCGGCCACGAAGACGTTCACGGCCCAGATCGCGGCCCTGAACGTGCTGGCGCTCAAGCTCGCGCAGGCCAAGGGCACGCTCGGCAGCGAGGAGGTCGAGCGCATCTGGCTTGAGCTCTCGACCCTTCCCGACGTGGTCGAAGCGATCCTCGCCAACACCGGAGATCTGGAGGCGTGTGCGGAGGAGTACGTGGACGCGGCCAGCTCGCTGTTCCTGGGCCGCGGCATAGGCGTGCCTGTGGCGATGGAAGGGGCGCTCAAACTCAAGGAGATCAGCTACATCCATGCGGAGGCGTACGCCGCCGGCGAGATGAAGCACGGTCCCATCGCTCTGATCACGGACGAGGTGCCGGTGGTCGTCGTCGCGACACAGGGTCACACCTATGAGAAGGTGGTGTCGAACATCCAAGAGGTGAGGGCCCGCGGTGCACAGGTCATCGCGGTCGCTACCGCCGGGGACGACGAGATCCGGCAGCACGCCGAGCACGTGCTGATGGTGCCGAGGACGAGCGAGGCGCTCTCAGCCATCCCCGCGACCGTGCCGCTGCAGCTCTTGAGCTACCACATAGCCAAGAAGCGTGGCTGCAACGTGGACCAGCCCAGGAACCTGGCGAAGTCAGTGACAGTGGAGTAGAGAACCTGCGATGAGCGTACTCGGGTTGGGCGTCGATATCGTCGAGGTGGACCGGATGGCCGCCGCACTCGAACGCAGGCCGCGCATGAAGGAGCGCCTCTTCTCTGAAGAGGAGCGTCGCTACTGCGACAAGCGTTCGCGCCCGGCGGTACACTACGCCCTTCGGTTCGCCGCGAAGGAAGCGGTCTTGAAGGCATTGGGTACGGGATTCTCGGGGATGCGTTTCCGTGACGTCGAGGTCTCGCGTGACTCCACGGGCCGTCCGGTGCCGATACTGCACGGGGCGGCGGCGGCGAGGGCGGCAGAACTGGGTATCGTCGAGATGCACCTGTCGCTGTCGTTCACTCACACGACCGCCGTGGCATCCGCGGTGGCGATCACCGAGTCGGCCCGCCCCCGCAAACCCGAGAAGGTGGACCCCATGGCAGAGCTGACACGTTCGTTCAAGGCGGCGAAAGCACTGCTGGACGAATGACGGGAACGCGCGACGCGTCCATGTCGGTGGGACCATAGGAGGCGGTAGCGGGATGGAGCGCGTTCTCTCAGCAGAGCAGGCCGTCGTCCTCGAGGGGCGCGTTGTCGCGGCTGGTGTCTCGCTTTCGACGTTGATGCGACGTGCGGGCGAGGCCGTCGCTCGAGAGGTCATGGCTCGCGTGCCCTCTGGCGGTGTGGTCGTGGCGTGCGGTCCCGGGAACAACGGTGGCGACGGCTGGGTCGCGGCCGAAGTCCTGCACGCGGCAGGGCGTGACGTGCGGCTTATCGCCATGCGGGAGCCCTCCGATCTGCCGCAGCCCGCAGGCGCAGCGGCCCTCGCGGCACTTCAAGCGGGCGTCAGGGTGACGGTCCTCACGGATGACGATCCGGGGCCAGAACCGTTCGCCGGCGCCGAGTGCATCGTCGACGCTCTGCTCGGCACCGGCTCGAGACTGCCCTTGCGCGATTCGGTCCTCACATGGTGCGAGCGGATCCTGGCTGCGGGGGCCTTCGTGGTGAGTGTTGACCTGCCCACGGGTGTGGATGCGGACACGGGTGCCCTCAATCCGGGAGCGCTGACCGCGGACGTCACCGTCGCTCTGTTGTGTTTGAAACGTGGCCACGTCACGTATCCGGGGGCAGGGGCATGTGGCGAGATCGTCCTTGACACGCTCGGAGTCGATGACGAGCTGCGTGACGTTCCCGGCGCACCCGAGGTCTGGGAGGAGCGAGAATTCGCGCGCCTCCTCTTGCCGCTGCAGCCTGATGCGCACAAGAATTCGCGAGGACGGGTGCTCGTCGTGGCGGGCAGCGGACGGTACCCGGGCGCCGCGGTGCTCGCGGCGCGTGGCGCGATGCGGGCGGGCGCGGGCTACGTGACCCTCGCCACCCCTGAGCCTGTTGTCGGTGTCGCTCAGAGTCATCTCGTGGCGGCGCCGGTCGTGGGGCTTCCGAGCTCGCGCACGAAGGCGTTGTCGTCGGGGGCTGCAACCGTCGTGGCCGACCTGGCGCACGACTACGACGCGGTCGTGCTGGGCCCGGGTCTCACCCTGACTGATGGAGCGGTCGCCGCGGCGCGCCAGATCGTCGCGCAGGTTGGAGTGCCGCTCGTCATCGATGCCGACGCGCTGAACGCGCTCGTGGACGCCGAGGAACTCATCCTCGGACGGACCGCCCCCACCGTGATGACTCCGCATCCCGGCGAGCTTGCTCGCTTGCTCGGCTCAAGCGTCTCTGAGGTCCAGTCCGATAGGGTATTCTCATCGGCGAGGTTCGCATCGCGGACGCGGACGGTCGTGCTGAAGGGCGCGGGGACGGTGACCTGTGGCGAGGGGCACTGCCTGATCAACACGTCGGGAACGCCGGCTCTGGCCACGGCGGGAAGCGGTGACGTGTTGGCAGGCATGGTGGGCGCCTTCCTGGCGCGCCGGCTGTCTTCGTTCGAGGCCGGGTCGCTCGCAACGTACCTGCACGGTCTTGCGGGTGAAGCCGCTGCCGAGGACCTCACCGAGCTCGGCGTCACCGCAGAGGACCTGCCAGCATACATACCTGTAGCGATGCGACGGCTGCTGGAGGCGCGGCCGACACGACGCAGGTGACGACAAGGATGGTGCGAGGATGGCTGATCTGAGGGCGCGCGACATCATGACCCCCGACCCCGTGACCGTGGGTCCGGACACCGGCGTGACGGACGCTGCACGGGTGATGGCAGAGAGGTCGGTCGGTGCACTGCCGGTCGTCGATGAGTCAGGGGCCCTCGTGGGAATCGTCACCGAGGGCGACCTCATCATGCAGGACGTGAAGCTCGAGTTCCCCACCTACATCCATCTGCTTGATGGCTTCATCATGTATCCGCCCGCGCACGCTCGTTTCGAACACGAGCTGAAGAAGGCGGTCGCTGCGAAGGTGCGCGATGTGATGTCGGCGCATCCGGTCACCGTCTCCGCGGACGCGCCGATCGAAGACGTCGCCACGCTGCTCGCCGAGAAGGACGTGTCACGTCTGCCCGTGATGGACGGCGAGAGACTCGTGGGCATAGTGAGCAAGCACGACATCGTCAAGGCGATCGCCGGGGGACTGAGCTGACATGACCCCCGAGCGGTGGGCGTACGTCGAGATCGACCTGGATGCGATTCGTCACAACGTGGCCGCACTCAGAGCGCTCACTCGCGAGGGAACGTTGTTCATGGCCGTCGTCAAGGCGGACGGCTATGGTCACGGCGCTGTCGAAGTCGCGCGCGCCGCGCTCTCGGCCGGCGCCGACCGGCTGGGAGTCGCTACGGTGACCGAGGCGATCGAGTTGCGCGAAGCCGGGATCACCGCGCCCATCCAGCTGCTCTCTGAGCCCCCGGAATCCGCGGTCGATCTCGTCCTGGACCATGCTCTCACGCCGGCCGTCACCACCAAGGAGTTCGCCGGGACGCTGGGACGGGCGGCGGTCGCGAGAGGTGTCGAGGCACCGTTCCACCTGAAGGTGGACACCGGGATGAACCG
>JAJUJM010000001.1 GCA_029265315.1 Actinomycetota bacterium
AAAAGGTACTCCGGGGATAACAGGCTGATCTTCCCCAAGAGTCCACATCGACGGGAAGGTTTGGCACCTCGATGTCGGCTCATCGCATCCTGGGGCTGGAGTAGGTCCCAAGGGTATGGCTGTTCGCCATTTAAAGCGGTACGCGAGCTGGGTTTAGAACGTCGTGAGACAGTTCGGTCCCTATCCACCGTGGGCGTAGGTGAATTGATGGAGGCTGCTCCTAGTACGAGAGGACCGGAGCGGACGAACCTCTGGTGTACCAGTTGTCGACCAACGGCACCGCTGGTTAGCTACGTTCGGTCGGGATAACCGCTGAAAGCATCTAAGCGGGAAGCCCATCCAAAGATGAGTTCACCCACTGGGTTGACCAGGTAAGGCTCGTCGTAGACTACGACGTTGATAGGCTGCAGGTGCACGCACAGCAATGTGTTCAGCCGAGCAGTACTAATTGGCCGAGGTCTTGATCTCATTCGCGTGACTTCCAAGCGCTATGCAGCATTCAGGGTGGCCGACGCGTCTGTCGCGCGCCCTTGACAGGAGCATACTCATGCTTCGACGTGCGAGAGCCGTCGGATGCGCTTAGTGGTTATGGCGGAGGGGGTACACCCGATCCCATTCCGAACTCGGAAGTTAAGCCCTCCAGCGCCGATGGTACTGGGCTGTAATGGCCTGGGAGAGTAGGACGCTGCTAAGCGCATCCGGCGGCTCTTTGGCTTTCGATGACCTCGCCCGCCTCGGGCCACACGCGTTCCCCAAGAATGTTTATTGATCAGGTAAGGATTGTGGTACAGTTCTCGCAAAGAGCTGTACGCTCACCCCGCGGTCACGAGTCGACCGCGGAGCAACCTGCTCATCACCAGGAGGAAACGATGGCACTTTCGAAGGAGAGCGTTCAGGAGGCCCTGAACATGATCCGCCCGGCCCTGCAGGCCGACGGCGGAGACGTCGAGCTCGTGGATGTCACCGAGGACGGCGTGGTGAAAGTCGCCCTCCAAGGGGCGTGTCGCGGCTGTCCGATGTCCCAGCTGACGCTGGCCAACGGTGTCGAGCGGGTATTGAAGGAGCAGATCCCCGAGGTCGCGCGCGTAGAGCCGGTGTGACCTCACGGCAGTCGTAGGATCCAACGATACGAAGGCCGCCTTCGCGCGTCGAGGGCGGCCTTCTCGTCTCACCTGGACCCTTGGCGCCGCTGGAAAGAGGCATGGTCGCTGGTGCTCTCTTGCCGCCGGTCGCTGGCTTGCCGGAAGGTGGGCTTGCCGTACAGCGGATGTCGGCATCCGCTCATCGGAACCATCATTGACGCACAATATCTGGACTCCTACGATAGCGAAGCCGCAAGATATGGTGCTTCCGGGTCAGGGGGCACTCGACTCACCGTCTGACGTGCGGTTTCATTCGAGAGGGGATTCACCATGTCCGACTCTGTTGGAGCAACCGGCTATTCGAGGGCGATCGATGAGATCCTGAGTCCCAATTCGCTCAAGGTGCTCCAGAAGCGCTACCTGCGCAAGGACGAGTCGGGCAACCCGGTCGAGGCGCCGAGCGATCTGTTCATCCGGGTCGCGGAGAACATCGCATCTGCAGAGGCGACGTGGGGTGCGACTCCTGCCGAGGTGTCTGAGGTGGCCCATGACTTCTACGAGCTGATGACATCACTCGACTTCCTGCCGAATTCCCCCACGCTCATGAACGCGGGCCGCGAGCTCCAGCAACTCTCCGCGTGCTTCGTGTTGCCGGTCGACGATTCGATGGAGTCCATCTTCGGAGCGGTCCGCGATACCGCGTTGATCCACAAGTCCGGCGGCGGAACCGGTTTCTCCTTCTCCCGACTCAGGCCCGCCGGGGACAGCGTCAGGTCGACCCAGGGCGTTTCGAGCGGTCCGGTCTCGTTCATGCGGGTCTTCAACCAAGCGACCGAGGCGGTCAAGCAGGGCGGCACCCGCCGGGGTGCGAACATGGGCGTCTTGCGCGTCGACCATCCCGACATCCTCGACTTCATCAAGTGCAAGGCCGACGGGGACTTCGCGAACTTCAACATCTCCGTGGCGCTCACTGAAGAGTTCATGGAGGCGGTGAAGGCCGGGCAGAGCTACAACCTGTACAACCCCCGCACCCGCGAGGTGTCGGGCCAGCTCTTCGCCCCGGACGTCTACGACCTGATCGTGGAGATGGCTTGGGCGACCGGGGACCCCGGCATCATCTTCATCGACCGCATCAATCGCGACAACCCGACACCGCATCTGGGGGAGATCGAGTCAACCAACCCGTGCGGCGAGCAGCCTCTGCTGCCCTACGAGGCGTGCAACCTGGGCTCGATCAACCTGAGCAGGATGGTCCGTATCACCGAGAGCGGCGCCGATGTCGACTGGGACCGGCTGGGTGACGTCGTCCATCGGGCCGTCCGCTTCCTCGATGACGTCATCGAGGTGAACAACTACCCGCTGCCGGAGATAGACGCGCTGGCCCGCGGTAACCGGAAGATCGGCCTGGGCGTCATGGGGTGGGCGGACATGCTCATCAAGCTGGGCATCGCTTACGACAGCGATGAGGGCGTCTCATTGGGCCAGAAGATCATGGGATTCATCGACGCCGAAGCGAAGTCAGCGTCACGCAAGCTCGCAGAGGTACGCGGCTCATTCCCGAACTTCGAGGGCTCGATCTACGACACTCCCGAGGGCACTCCGATGAGGAACGCGACGGTCACGACCATCGCTCCCACAGGGACCCTCTCGATCATCGCCAACTGCTCGAGCGGGGTGGAGCCCCTCTTCGCGGTGTCGTACGTCCGTACGGTCATGGACAACGACCGCCTCATCGAGGTCAATCCCCTGTTCGAGGAGATCGCGGTCAAGCGTGGCTTCTACTCCCGCGAGCTCATGGCGCTGATCGCCGAGCACGGGTCAGTGCACGATCTGGACGAGGTGCCGGAGGACGTCCGCCGGGTGTTCGTGACCGCCCACGACATCGCCCCGGAGTGGCACATCCGCATGCAGGCCGCCTTCCAGAAGCACTGCGACAACGCCGTCTCAAAGACGGTCAACTTCAGCAACGAGGCCACCACCGAAGACGTCAGGCACGTCTACGACCTCGCCTATGCCCTGGGGGTCAAGGGAGTCACCATCTATCGAGATGGCTCCAAGGCGGGCCAGGTGCTCTCCACCGGCAAGACCGCGAAGACGGGCGAGGCCGCACCTGATGTCTCGGGCCCCGTCCGACCCGGAGAGCTGGAGCCCAGGGAGCGGCCCTCCATCACGCAGGGTCGCACCGAGAAGATACAGACGGGCTGCGGGAACCTGTACGTGACCGTGAACTGGGACGAGTACGGGATGTGCGAGGTCTTCACGCAGATGGGCAAGTCGGGCGGTTGCGCCGCCTCACAGTCGGAAGCACTGTCGCGCATGATCTCGGTGTCGCTGCGTGCCGGTGTGGACCCGGAGGCGCTGGTCAAGCATCTGCGCGGTATCCGCTGCCCCTCTCCCTCGTGGGCCGAGGGGGGCAAGGTGCTGTCGTGCGCGGATGCGGTCGGGATCGTGATGGAGCACGCGATCCAGTTCATGAGCACAGGGCAGGCGGCTACGGTCGTGTCCAAGAACACCGACGCGCTCGACAACCTGTCCGGGGCCTGTCCCGAATGCGGCGGGTCTCTCGAGCACGAGAGCGGCTGCGCGGTCTGTCGCAGCTGTGGCTTCAGCAAGTGCTCCTGAGCGGATACGAATCGCCCTTCGGCGACGTGCCCCTCGTGGCAGATGTGCACTCTGGTCGGTCGCGTCGAGCTGTCCACAAGGAGGTCTAGGACGCGTGGTCCTTTCAGATCGCAGCATCAAACTGGAGATGGCGGCCGGGCGTATCGTCATCGAACCGTGTGACCCCGATGACATCCAGCCATCGAGCGTGGACCTTCATCTGGGCAGTGATTTCCAGGTGTTTCGCAACTCGCGCTATCCCTACATCGACCCGGCCCGCGAGATGCCGGGCCTCACCGAGCCGGTCGTCGCGTCGGCCGAGGAACCGTTCGTCCTTCATCCGAGCGAGTTCGCGCTGGGTACGACGCTTGAGCGCATCGCGCTTCCGGATGACATCGTCGGCCGCCTGGAGGGCAAGTCCTCGCTGGGACGCTTGGGGTTGCTCATCCACTCCACGGCCGGTTACGTCGATCCGGGCTGGGACGGCAGGCTCACCCTCGAGCTGAGCAACGTCGCGAACCTGCCGATCCTGCTGGTACCGGGGATGAAGATAGGGCAGATATCGTTCGCGAAGATGACGAGCGAGGTCGACAGGCCCTACGGGCATCCGGACCTGGGAAGCAAGTATCTGGGCCAGGACGCCGCCACGCCCAGCCGCATGTACCTGAACCGCCGGCCGTGAGTATGTCGACCGCGCACCACGCGCGGCGGTCAGGCCGAGTGGTCGTCCGAGGCGGGGTCAGGCGGGTCGTGATCGTAGCCGGGTGGCGTTCACAGACCCTTCGTCACGTTGGAGACGACCGGCGTGGGCACGAAGCCGGCCAGGTACTTGCCGACACGTGATTCCATGAATGGAAGCCACTTCAGTTTCCGCGAGATGTTGGCGGCGATGTGTTCTGTCATGCCGTGGTACGCATCAAGTGCGTGTGCGGGGTCGTGACCGGCGACCGCTAGGCCGGCCAACCGCCCCGTGTTCAGCGCATACGAGATGCCTTCGCCGCTCGTCGGCGACATGAATCCGCCTGCCTCTCCGGCAAGCAACACGCGGCCCCGACCTCGTACGACGTCGTGGGTGTGACGGACCGACAGCGCCACCCACGCTTCACGCTTGACTGAGCCGCCAAGCGGCAGCGCGGCACGAAGAGCACTCAGCACCTCCTCGTGCTTCACATGGGGGTGCCTCGTCTTGGGATAGAACACGGAGCCCACGATGGCGACCTCGCCTTTCGGAACGACGTACGCGTAGGCGAAGGAGTCACCGATGTGTCGCATGTAGATGCAGTCGAAGTAGGGCTCGATGTCCCCTTCGAGCACGCAGAAGTCCTGAAGTGTCACGTAGGTCGCCACGCTCCCGGCGCCGATCGAGCGCCTGACTGACGAACGTGGACCGTCGCAGCCGATCAGGTTCTCGCACCTGACCGTGGTCTCGGCGCCGTCCGTTCCCTTCAGGACGACGTCCACGCCGTCCGTGTCCTCGGTGAACCTCACGGCCTGCGCGCCTCCGACGACCGTCACTTCGTCAGGAAGCAGCGACACGAGCCACTCGTCGAATGACTTCCGGTCCACGTTGGCGAAGCGCAGCGCGGTGGGTTTGAGGATGCGCCGGTCCCAGTCGTGGTAGCGGAAGTTCACCCAGTGCGGTTCGAGGCGCATCGTGTCCGGAAGGGCGCCGTAGGCGGAAAGGAACTCCTGGGCGTATTCGTTGAGCATGCCGCCACAACTCTTGTCGCGAGGCAGGGTCGCTGCGTCAACGAGGAGGACAGGTCCCCGTTCGCTCGCGTGGAGCGACGCCATCACACCTGCGGGACCCGCGCCGATGACCAAGGTGTCGAATGTTCGTGGAAGGTCCTCGATCTCCATATCCCGTCCAGTCTACCGTACGCGTTGTACAATCACGTTCCGCGAATCGCGTCTGCGAAAGGACCACCCACTATGGCCAAGTGCTGGGAGCTCAGGTCGTGTGACGAAGAGATGCAGGCCGAATGTCCACATCCTCAGGTCCTCCATGACCGCTGCCCCAACAAGTGCGCCTTCGCGGTGTGTGACAGGCCCACGTTCGAGCTGACGACGGACCCTGAACTCATCTTCGCCGTCGACATCGATCGTGATGCCGCCATCAAAGATGTTTGCCTTCACTGCTCGTTCTTCCTGCGAAACGCTCCGCGTCTTCCCTGAGTGTCTCGGTCCGCGCACGTGTGACGTGGGCTTTGGGGATACTCTCACACGGTTGCGCCGAATCGGCGGCGCCGGGATCGGGAGGCAGGCTCATGGATTACTACAACGACGAGCTGACGGTGTATGGGTTGGTGCGTGACCTGTTCGTCGCGGCGTCGGTCACCTGTTTTCTGTGGGCGATGCATCGCATCGGACACGGACTCTCAGTATCCGGCCGCGTGGCTGCGTATCGGGAGCTCTCTGAAGCGTATACGCCCGAGGAGCGCGAGGTCCTCATCCATCGCATCAAGTATGAGTCCATGCGCTACTAGCACCGGGCGAGCTCTCGAAGGCGGTTTCGGCTCGCCGGCGGAGGACTGCCGATGACCACGGCCGAGGTCGCGGGTCTTCTGGTCGATTTCGGTCGCGAACTCGAGGCGCAGGGAGCGGCGCAGGTCGGGGGGTCCTTCTCCGGAGACGCGGACGCCGACGAGCTGATCGCCCGATCATCCAACGCGTTCCTCATCGGCGTGCTGTTCACGCAGGGGATTCCGGCGGAGCGCGCTTGGTCGGCGCCGCGCGAGCTCGAGCGCCGTCTGGGGACCCTGGACCCTCGGTATCTGGCCGAGCATCCTGAGGCCGTGCGCCGGGCGGTGCAGACCGCACCCATGCTGCACCGCTTCAAGGAGACCCTGCCACGCTGGATCGTGTCGGCGGCTGATCGGCTGATACAGGACTACGGGGGGGACGCGGCACGCATCTGGCCGCCCGGCAGTCATGTGATCGACGTGACCGAGAGGCTCGCGGTCTTTGACGGTATCGGTCGCAAGAAGGCGGTCATGGCCGTGGAGATCCTCGTTCGTCACTTCGGTGTCGAGCTTTCGGGACGAGAGTGTGGCCAAGTCGCCTACGACGTTCACGTCAGGAGGGTGTTCCTACGAAGCGGCCTTGCTGATGAGGACTCCAGAGAGGCGATCGAGGCGGCGGCGGCGCGCTGGTGTCCCGGCTCGCCGGGCACACTGGACCTTCCCGCGTGGCTCGTGGGTCGCCAGTGGTGTCGGCCGCGTCTCCCGGCATGCGACTCATGCCGGTTGTCTGGGGCGTGTGCCCGGCGGGTGCACTTGAACCCGACCGGCGTGGGCGTGCGGCCTCACTCTGCCGAGCGGAAGACCAGTCCCGACAGGAGCTTCGGGTAGAAGTACGTGCTCTTCTGCGGCATGATCTCGCCGGCAAGCGAGACGTCGCGGAGCTGGTCGAGTCGAGTCGCCCGCATGACGATGCCTACGTCATGACCCGAGTCGGGCGCCTTCAGGGCCTCGTGCGGGTCCTTGGTGAATGCGAGCCGCTCCAAAGACTGGGGCCGGTCCGGATGGATGCCGAGCAGCGGCCACAGCACGAGCTCTTGGACGATGGTGACATCGAGTGACTTCCATGCTTCAGACATCGCCATCGGCAGGGCGCGCACGGGGTCGACATCCGGCTTGAGGACCGCGAGCCGCGGCCCGCAGGCAGCACCCGCGCGGAACACGAAGGCCGTACGGTCGTGTCCGTCCAGGGCATCCGCCGCATGGCCGGGGCCGATGTCCGTGATGTCGAACTGCCGGGCCAGACCGTCGGTGAACGAGGCGGCATCGAACTCGCCGTCCGCATCCGCTATGCGGTGGTAGGGCAACACCACGAGGTCGGGGTCGTCCATGTTGACGAGCGCCATCATCACGTAGTCGAAGGCTGGATCGACGGCGTCCGGGTGCAGTCCCCGCATCAGGTCGCGGTAGGCCAGCGCGGTCGTATAGCGATGGTGCCCGTCGGCTATGAAGATGCGACGCTCTCGCATGAACGCTTCGAACCAAGCCGCGATCTCGGGGTCGGTGACGGTCCACAGCGTCGAAGTGACGCCATCATCGTCGGTCGCCGCTGCAGCGGGCGGCGCGGCCATCGCGGCTTCGAAGATGCTGTCGGTGAGCTGCTCCGGGTCATCGAACAGACCGAAGACCTGGCTCAGGTTGGCGCGCGTGGCCTTCGTGAGCTCGAATCGGTCGCCGAGCGCTTTGGGAAGCGTGCGCTCGTGGGGCAGGATGATACCGGCCTCGAAGGGTTCCAGACCCACTTCGGCGATGATGGCGCGACGCACGATCTGGGTGCCGCCGAGGTCGTAGCTCTGGGTCAGCACGTAGAGTATGGGCACGGGGTCCTGGACGAGCACGCCACTGGCTCGCCATGCGTCCCACCTCTTGGCGCCTGTCACATACCTGTTGGAGGCCGCAGTGGGGTCCAGACTGCCTTCAGGCAGTTCAAGCGCGACCACGTTGTGTTCGTCTCTGGCGAGCAGGGCGGCCCTGTCCTCGTCGCTCACGACGTCATAGGGGGGCGCGGTGAGTGTGGAGAGGTCCGTGCCCTCAACGGCATAACGCCAGCCGCGAAACGGTCGAACTCGTGCCATGCGGAGCGGACTCCTCTGCAGGTGGTGGGTGGCCGCCAGGCGCGACCGTGCGCGCCAGTCTATCGCAGGACATGCGCGACGAAAAGCGGGTGTTCACATGAGCGCACGTAATGCGATGAACGCGACCATGCCCGCGAGCGTCGCTACGATGAAGCTCTTGGTGAGGCGGAACGTGAGGGCGGTCAGCAGCGCGGCGGGGATCCCGGGGTTTGACAAGGGCGGCGCCCACTCGCCGCGGGGGCGCAACACTTCGGTCGCCACCAGAGCTCCCATCACTGAGACGGGGACGAATGACAACCAACGCAGAAGGGGGCCAGGGAGCTCGCGGAAGCGGGCGAGCAGCGTCATTGGTGTGGCGCGGATGAGCAGGTTCATGACCGCCATCCCGGCGATGACCGCCATGATGGTCGACGGGGACACCTCAGTCACGCCGGTGCACCACCGATGCGATCGTGGCTGTGGCCATCGATGCGATGACCACGTGCCACGCGGGGTCGATGCGTACACCCAGTCCCGCCGCAAGGGGTAGCGCCAGGGCGATGAGCGCCGAGAAGAAGCCGACCGTGACGTGACGCACGTCGTCGGCCAGGGCGACGAAGAGCGCTGAGAACATCGCAGGCATGGCGAAATCGACGCCCCAGCGGGTCGGGTCTCCGATCCAGGCGGCGCCTGCGCTTCCGAACAGGGTGCCCACGACCCACCCGGCCCATGCGATGGCTCCGACGCCGGCCATGGAGGTCGGGGTGGCATGCCCCGCGCGCATGTCCGACACGTTCACCGCGAAGGTCTCATCGGTCAACGTGAACGCGAGCCAAGCTCGTTGCCCGGCGGGTACGTCGCGGACGTGGGGCGCGAGCGTCGTCGAGAACAGGAGGTAGCGCAGGTTCACCACGGCGGTCGCCACGATGGCCGACGCCGCGTTCGCTCCGCCCTTGAGCGCGGACAGGGCGATGAACTGACCCGCTCCCGCGAGTGCGGTCGCGGAACAGAGCACGGCCTGCGACACGTCGAAGCCGAGCTGCACCGCGAGGACTCCGAATGCGGCCCCGACAGGCACGTATCCGAGGAATATCGGGAAGCCCAAGCGCATGCCGCGCGAGAACCGCTCGCCGGCGTGTGAGGTGGGTGCCGCATCCGCGTCCTTCGTGGACGAAGGGTCCGCATCGCCGCTGTTCGCCTGTCGGAGCGTGGTCATGGGGCGGATGGTAGCACGGTGGCGCGGTTCTTGCGGCTCTTCATCACAGTGGCCGCGCGCCAGTCTCTTTAGGCTGGCGGACGCGCTACAATGTCGGTCGGTAGCGGGTCGCAGGAGGCGAACGACACGTGGAGTTCTCCGTCAACTGTCCCATCGACGGCGTCGTCGAGGTCAGCCTCGAGGACATCGACACGGTGGTGCTTCGTGACTCGGACCGCGCCGACATCACCTTCGTGTGTCCGCACTGTGGCACGCGGATCACGGTGACGGCCATCGTGCCCACGTTCCTGCTCGCGGCGATCGAGGCCTTGGCTGAGGAGGTAGAGGCCGGCACGAGTTCGGAGCACATCGTCGTGCTGAACGCCGCCGAGTCCGCTGAAGACCGACCGGACGTCGTCCAGTCCGATGCGCGCACCGATGCGTACTGCGAGTACTTCAGGCGTCAACTCGAGCATGTGGAGTGCGTCGAGGACGCTTTGGATGAGATCGACTCGAAGAACTCCTTCACCGGCTGACATTCCAAGACCCCGCACCAATCCGGAGAGCGTGACCGCGCGCTGGGGCCGCGTGGTACCATGCACCCGTCCCCGATGACGGGGCTTCGTGCCATGAGGGAGGAGTCGCATGGGCGGGTTCGTCTTTGTGTGCGGCGGTCTGCTGGCTCTCGTAGTGGTCGTCGCTGTGGCCCTCGCGGCCATGTACAACCGCTTCGTCGTACTGCGCAACCGGGTGGACAACGCATGGGCCCAGATCGACGTCCAGCTCAAGCGGCGCTACGACCTCATCCCCAACCTGGTCGAGACGGTGAAGGGCTATGCGGCCCATGAGAGCAAGACGCTCGAGGCCGTCGTCCAAGCGCGCAACATGGCCATGGGCGCACACGGCGTAGCGGAGCAGGGGCAGGCCGAGAACGTCCTGACCGGAGCACTGAAGTCCCTGTTCGCCGTCGCAGAGGCGTACCCCGATCTGAAGGCGAACCAGAACTTCCTCGACTTGCAGGAGAAGCTCTCCGACGCTGAGAACAAGATCGCGTACGCGCGGCAGTTCTACAACGACACGGTGATGAGCTTCAACACGGCGATACAGTCGTTCCCGGCCAATCTCCTCGCAGGCGTGTTCGGTTTCACCGCTCGTGAGTACTTCGAGGCTGATCCGGCCGCAGCGACCGCCCCCCAGGTCCAGTTCTGATCGCGGTGC
The DNA here is from genome assembly GCA_029265315.1 of Actinomycetota bacterium. Lineage (GTDB taxonomy): Bacteria > Actinomycetota > Coriobacteriia > Anaerosomatales > PHET01 > JAJUJM01. The sequence goes on from JAJUJM010000001.1 coordinate 10,670, forward strand.
CGCTGGCTGCAGTGCCCTATCCATCCATCGACCCCGTTGCGTTGCGCATCGGGCCGCTCGCCATCCACTGGTACGGGCTCGCCTACCTCGTGGCCTTCGTGAGCGCCGCGGCGATCGCCCGCTGGCTCATCAGGCGATGGTCGCTCGCGCTGAGCGACGATGACCTGTTGTCGATCCTGCTGGCAGCAGTCATCGGTGTGGTCGCCGGAGGCAGGCTCGGCTACGTGGTGTTCTACGGTGATGGCGCGTATCTGCGCGACCCGTTCGCCGTGTTCGCCCTGTGGGAGGGAGGGATGTCGTTCCACGGAGGGCTCATCGGAATACTCTTGGCGGGCTGGGTCGTGTCCAAGCGGCTGGGGATGCCGATGCTCACGCTCTGGGACATCGGCGCCGTCGGGGCACCTGTGGGCTTCGCGCTGGGGCGACTCGCCAACTTCGTCAACGGAGAGCTTTGGGGGCGTGTGGCCGACGTTCCGTGGGCGATGGTCTTTCCCGCGGCCGGACCGTTACCGCGTCATCCGTCCCAGCTCTACGAGGCTGCGCTCGAGGGCGTCGTCCTGCTCGCGATCATGATCGCGCTGGCCTTGCGCATGCCACCCCGGCCCCGGGGCGAGCTGGTGGGATGGCTGCTCGGGTTGTACGGTTGCTTCAGGATCATCGCGGAGTTCTTCCGTGAACCGGACGTTCAGTTGGGATTCCTTTTCGGCGACTGGTTGACCATGGGGATGTTGCTCAGTGTGCCGATGGTGGTGGCCGGTGCCGCCCTCATCGTGACGGCGCGTCGTCGGGGGCTGCCGCAGCTTGGCCGTGCTGTCGTGGCCGAGTCCGGCGGCGAGAGCTGAGCCGCGGCGGTCTATGCTGCGCTGCGCGTCAGGCCCCTGACCTCTCGTCCGCGCAGATGGTGTCCGCGGGCTTCCAGCACGGCGCATCGCGGTCAAGGCAGCGAGCGCTCTCGGACGGGCGCAGCGACTTCGGAGGGTTACAGTAGGCGCAGAAGAGTTGAGGCATCTGGCCGACGACGTCCTTGAGATCGGGATCGTCGTATGGCGCGGGGTCAGGAGCCTCGATCATGTGGAGCAGGTAACAGGGCATCCGATGCCTTTCGGTTCGTGTCACGAATCCTACCTGCGCGCGGGGTGAGCGGGCAATGCGCGACGTGCTGACCCGCTCTGACAAGAGTGTGACGCACGACACGAAGGCCTCGCCCCGTTCAGAGCTGGTAGACTCACGCCGACGCACGTGACGGGAGGATCTGGTGTCCGGTGGATTCCGACGCATAGGTGTGCTCTTCGTGGTCTGTCTATGTGCAGCGGTTCTCGTGTCCTGCTCACGCCCTCCTGCACAGCTCACCTCGGCGTGGCCACGGGCCGACGCTGAGCGCACGGTGTCGCGTCCGCCCTTACCGGCGCGATGGCCCTACACCGGCCTTGACGCGTCGAGCGAGTCGGCGATCAGCAGGCGTCCGCTCTCTGTGAAGATCGAGAACTCGCCGCAGGCGCGGCCACAGATCGGGATCAACTCGGCCGACGTCGTCTACGAGACGATCACGGAGGGCGGCATCACCCGGTTCAACTGCATCTTCCATTCCAAGGTCCCGGCGACCGTCGGCCCCGTCCGCAGTGCGCGCCTGTCGGACCTGTGGGTGGTGCCCCAATACGACGCGCTCTTCTTCTTCTCGGGCGCGAGCTCAAGCGTCAACGCCCGGGTGCGCAGCGCCGGGCTCCCCGATCTTTCCGAGGACGCCGGCGTGTCCCGTCCGTACTGGCGCTCGCGCGAGCGGTCGGCGCCTCACAACCTCATGCTCGACACCGTCAAGGCTCGGGCCGAGGCGAAGGCCCGAGGACTGGCCACCACCGCCCGGCTCGAGCCGCTCGCGTTCGACCGGCGCAGCCTCGAGTCCACGCCCGCGGTAGCACGCATCGACATCCCCTTCTCGCCGGCGAGTTCCGTCACGTGGGTCTACGATGCCGCGAGCGGGACCTATCTGAGGAGCAACAATGGTCGCGAACATCGTGACGGCGAGACAGGACAGCAGGTTCGCGCTGACAACGTGGTGGTCATGTGGGTCAGGTACCGTCCCGTCAGTCGCGACAAGGTCGGTTCGACCACCTACGACATAGAGCTGGGCGGAAAGGGACGGGTCAGCATCTTCCGGGACGGGACACGGTTCGATGGCGAGTGGCGGGCAGGCCCCGACGCCCCGCCGGTCTTCCGTGCGAAGGACGGCACACCATTGAAGCTCGCGGTCGGGCGTACCTGGTTCGAGGTCATCCCGCTCGACGGTCGCGTCATCATGCGCTAGCAGGTCGTTGGATGCTTGTCGCCCAGTGGGCATCCGGCGTTGCGCCGATGGATCTTGACGACTGGTCCTGTGCCGTACCGCCTGCTGTTGTACCCGCGCGGAGGGCGCGGTTACAATCCGTAAACCGTCAGCCAACTGCACGGCGCGGCGTCACGTCGCGCTTCGGAAGGAGTCGTTACGCCCGTGTCTGACGTTCAGCGCGAGACAGGGACCCTGAGGGTCAAGACCGGCCTGGCCGAGATGCTCAAGGGCGGCGTCATCATGGATGTCGTGACCCCGGAGCAGGCCAGGATCGCCGAGGATGCTGGTGCGGTGGCCGTCATGGCGCTCGAGCGCGTCCCGGCGGACATCCGCGCAGCCGGCGGCGTCGCACGCATGGCCGATCCCACCATCGTCGAGGCCATCATCTCGGCCGTGACGATTCCCGTGATGGCCAAGTGCCGCATCGGCCACTTCGTCGAGGCGCAGGTGTTGCAGTCCCTGGGGGTCGACTACATCGACGAGTCCGAGGTGCTCACTCCGGCTGATGAGGAGCATCACGTCAACAAGTGGGACTTCACCGTCCCGTTCGTCTGCGGCTGCCGCAACCTGGGCGAGGCGTTGCGACGCATCGCTGAAGGGGCCGCCATGGTGCGCACGAAGGGCGAGCCCGGCACGGGCAACGTGGTCGAGGCCGTCCGCCACATGCGCACCCTCACCGATGAGATCGCGTGGATCAAGGGGCTGCGACCAGAGCAGCTGTTCACCGCCGCCAAGGAACTCCAGGCGCCGTACGAACTCGTCAAGTGGGTCGCGGAGAACGGACGCCTGCCCGTGGTCAACTTCTCCGCGGGAGGCATCGCGACGCCGGCCGATGCCGCGTTGATGATGCAGCTGGGCTGTGACGGTGTGTTCGTCGGCTCCGGCATCTTCAAGAGCGGGGACCCTGCGAAGCGGGCCAAGGCAATCGTCGAGGCCACGACCCACTTCGAGGACCCGGATATCATCGCTCGGGTCTCGCGTGACCTAGGTGAGCCGATGGTCGGCATCAACATCTCCGAGATCCCCGAGGCTGAGCGAATGCAGGAGCGGGGCTGGTAGGTGAAGATCGGGGTCTTGGCGTTGCAGGGAGCCTTTCGCGAGCACGTGTACTCGCTCGAGGCCCTTGACGCACACGCGGTGCCTGTCAGACTGCCTGACCAGCTCGACGACCTGGCCGGGCTCATCATCCCTGGCGGCGAATCGACGGCGATCGCGAAGCTGATGGACTCATATGGCTTCCATGCGCCGATTCTTCGCCGCCATGAAGAGGGCATGGCCATCTGGGGCACGTGTGCGGGAGCGATACTCGTCGCCCGCACCGTCGTCGATGGGGTCGCCGATCAGTCGACCCTCGGGCTCATGGACATCGAGGTCAGGCGAAACGCCTTCGGCCGTCAGGTGGACTCCTTCGAGGTCGACGTGAGCTTCGACGACTTCGACCGGCCCTTCAGGGGGATCTTCATCAGGGCGCCTTGGATCGAGTCGGTCGGACCGGGCGTGGAGGTGCTCGCGGAGCATGAGGGCAAGGTCGTCGCGGCGCGCGAGGGACGTCTGCTCGCCACCGCCTTCCATCCTGAGTTGACCGGTGACCCGCGAATCCACCGCTACTTCATGGAAAGAGTCGTCGGCGCTTCGCCGGCGTGACGTGAATCATCGAACCTAGGAGCAAGACGTGTCTGGACACTCGAAATGGGCCACCACCAAGCATCGCAAGGCGGCCCAGGACAAGAAGCGCTCGGCGCTGTTCTCCAAGCTGTCAAGGATGATCACCGTGGCTGCGAAGACGGGCGGCGATCCGAACCCGGAGAACAACGCGTCGCTCGCGGCCGCCATCGCCAAGGCCAAGAGCTATTCGCTTCCAAAAGACAAGATCGCCGCCGCCATCGACAAGGCGTTCGGCGCGGGTGCTGAGGCGACCCAGTTCGAGGAGGTCGTGTACGAGGGCTACGGTCCTGCCGGCGTCGCGATCTACATCGAGGCGCTCACGGACAACCGCAACCGGACCGCTGCCGATGTCAGGAGCGCGTTCACCCGCGCCGGAGGCAACCTGGGCGCCACGGGATCGGTGGCGTTCCAGTTCGAGCGCAAGGGTCAGGTCACGCTTGAGAAGGTCGATGGGTTCGACGAGGACGAGATGCTCATGCTCGTCGCGGAGGCGGGCGGTGAGGACTTCGAGGTCGGCGAGGACGAGGTCCTGGTGTACACCGCACCGTCCGAGGTCGCGGCGGTGAGCCGTGCACTCGAGCAGGCGGGGGCCCCAGTGAGGGGCGCCGAACTCGTGATGGAGCCGATCAACACGACGGTCGTCTCGGTGGCCGATGCTCAGAAGGTCTTGAGGCTCGTGGACAAGCTCGAAGAGAGCGACGACATCCAGAACGTGTACCACACGATGGAGCTCACCGACGAGATCGCGGCAGCGCTTGAATGATCGCGCGTCGTCGACATCGGACGCTCCTTCGAGAGTCGCCCGCAGGCGACTCTCGAGCTTTACGGTGTCAGTGCCCTGCGCTAACCTGAACATACGTTCGATAGTGGTCCATGGTCCATGCGGCGCGGGAGGGCGGGCTCGATGATCATCCTCGGCATCGATCCGGGGCTCGCTGACACGGGATGGGCCGTCGTGCGCACGCGTGGTTCGGCATGCGAGGCGCTCTCGTACGGCTGCGTCACCACCCATGCGGATGAGCCGTTGGCTGCGCGACTGGCGTCCATACACAGTGAGTTGCGCGCAGTGGTTGAGCGGTGGGGCCCGGACGCCTGTGCCGTGGAAAGCGTCTACTTCGGCACCAATGCCAAGAGCGCCTTCGCCACCGGCCAAGCGCGCGGTGTGGCCCTGCTCGCGACGGCGGGCCTCGGTATCGAGCTCGCCGAGTACTCGCCGGTGCAGGTGAAGAGCGTCGTCGTCGGCTCGGGCACGGCCGACAAGCGCCAGGTCACCTTCATGGTTCGCGCGGTCCTGAAGCTCGATCACGACCCGACACCCGACCACGCTGCTGACGCTCTCGCCGTCGCGGTCACACATGCGCGGCTGGCCGCCCATCAACGTCTGGTATCGGGGGCGGTGGCCCGTTGATCGCTCATCTGTCCGGGCGCATCATCGCTCGAGGTGCGACCTTCGCGATCATGGATGTGCACGGCGTGGGGTTCAGGCTCCTGATGAGCACTCCAACGCTGTCGACGCTACCGGCAGACGGGTCCGAAGCGCGCGTGTTCACCCATCTGCACGTCCGCGAAGACGAACTCACGCTCTATGGGTTCGCGACCCAGGATGAACGCGAGGCGTTCGAGGCTCTTCTCGGGGTGTCCGGTGTCGGCCCGAAGGTGGCGCTGGGGGTGCTCTCAGCGCTCTCACCTGACGAACTCGCTCAGGCCGTGACCACCCAGGACGTCGCTCTCATCTCGAGCGTCCCCGGCATCGGGTCCAAGACCGCGCAGCGCATCATCGTGGACCTTGCCGGGAGGTTACCGACCGAGGCTGCGGCGAGTGCGGACACAGCCGCGCGGCGGGGCGCCAACCCCGCTGTGACCGAGGTCCGCGAGGCGCTCCTCGGCATGGGCTTCAGTGCCGCCGAAACCGCCCAGGCCATCAGCGGTGCGTCCGGTGACACCGCCGCCGAGCTCCTCCGTTCGGCGCTCGCCCGTCTAGGGGGTGGGCGATGAGTACGGTCTGGGAGGCCGGCGCGCCCGATGACCCGCAGGACGTGGAGCGGTTGGTCTCCGCTGACGTCGTCGAAGAGGACCTCGAGATCGAGCGATCGCTCCGGCCTCGACGACTTGAAGAGTACCTTGGCCAGAGCAGGGTCAAAGACAACCTGTCCATCCTGATCGAGGCCGCCATCCAGCGCGGGGAGCCGCTCGACCATATCCTTCTGTCAGGGCCGCCGGGGCTCGGCAAGACCACACTGGCGGGTGTCATCGCGGCTGAGCTGAACGTACATCTCAAGACGACCAGTGGTCCGGCCATCGAACGCCCCGGGGACCTCGCAGCGATACTCACGAACCTCGAGCCCGGGGACGTGCTGTTCATAGACGAGATCCATCGGCTGAACCGGGTGGTCGAGGAGGTCCTCTACCCGGCGATGGAGGACTATTCGCTCGACATCGTGATAGGGAAGGGTCCCGCTGCGCGTTCGATCCGGCTTGACCTCGCGCGTTTCACGCTTGTTGGAGCGACGACTCGGACCGGTCTGATCACAGGGCCGCTTCGCGACCGGTTCGGCATGGCGTTCCGACTGGACTACTACGGCGTCGAGGAGCTGGTGGCGATCGTCTTGCGGTCGGCCGGCATCCTCGGGGTGGCTGTGGACGAGGGCGGGGCGGCCGAGATCGCGAGGCGCAGCAGGGGCACACCACGGTTGGCGAACCGGCTGCTGAAGCGGGTGCGCGACTACGCCCAGGTCAAGCATGCGAGCGTCGTCACGGAAGATGTCGCCGCAGAGGCGCTCGCGTTCTTCCACGTGGACCACATGGGACTCGATTGGATGGACCTGCGCATCCTCACCACGCTGACCGAGACGTTCGCCGGGCGTCCGGTGGGTCTGTCCACGCTCGCGTCCGCTACTGGCGAGGAGCCGGAGACCCTCGAGGACGTCTACGAGCCGTACCTGCTGCAGCTCGGGTTCATCGTCCGCACGCCCAAAGGGCGTCAAGCCACGGCGCGGGCGTACGACCATCTTGGGCTGCCATCGCCGATCAGCGCACCCGAACAGGGCGGACTGTTCTGATGGCCGTGGACCCGGTCGAACTCGAGCGCGAGCTGGACAAGGGGTCGGGAGCACCCCTTCCTCCCAACCGTCCACAGGGTCTGCTCGGCGACACGGGGCTGCAACTGACCAAGGTGGACGACTGGGCTCCCGACGGGACCGCCGGCCTGTCCCAGGAGAGCGACGGGGGAGTGGTGCTCTTAGGCATCATCCTCGCCTATCTGCTCTTCTTCCCGCTCGCATTCTTGATCCTCTGGCGAACGCCGGTGCTGGATGTCCGCCGCAAGGTCGCCTTGGGAGTGCTCATGCTGTGCGGTCTCGTCGCGGCGGGAACACTCCTCTTCCGTTGAGGACGAACCGGAGTCGATCGGCCCCATCGTGACCGGGACGGGTCCCTTCGTGACGCTGCGATGCGTCGAGAACAATCGACCTCTCGACAAGTGGCGAGATATTCGCTCATACTATCGCGCGGAGCCGAAAGCGGTTCCGTTGGTTTGCGGCGTAGGATTCGCGTTGGCAATCCGCGCAACGCGCGTCTCGCCGCTTTGTTTTGCCCCACAGGGGGGCGGAAAGTAGGGTTTGCATGGCTACCGGTACCGTCAAGTGGTTCAACCCGGACAAGGGCTACGGCTTCATCGAGCGTGAAGGTGGCGACGATCTGTTCGTCCACTTCAGCGAGATCCAGGGTGAAGGCTTCAAGACCCTCGATGAGGGTCAGGCCGTCGAGTTCGACGTCACCCAGGGCCGTAACGGCAAGGATCAGGCGAGCAACGTTCGCAAGCTCTAGCCGACGAGCCACAACGGCGTTTGAATGACGCACGTGAGGGGCGGTCCCACCGGGACCGCCCCTTCGTCGTATAGCACCGGGCCTTCGGCGCCGGGCCTTCACGGCGTTTGGCGCGAACAGCTTCTCGCAGCAGAGAAACGAGGGGGTGTGAGGTGTCGCGGCGCGGCGTTCGTCCGCTCAGGGTCGAGCCTCTATGGGTCAGGGTGGATGCGAACAGGACCAAGCTGGTCGTGTTCGTCGTCCTGTTCGTGGCGGGCTCTGCTGTGCTTCTCGAACTGGCGATGATCGTGCTGCCTGGGACCTTGCTCTCGCTACTCGCGGCCGATGTGGAGGCGTACTTCTCCCGGTTCGCCGTGGTTGTGGCAGTGACGTTCGGATCGGTCCTGGCGATTGGCGCGCTGATCGCCGCCGTTCAGCTGTCGAATGCCGAGGACTGGGTGAGGTCGCGGTTCCGTGGGCGCGATCTAGCCGATGGCGAGGCGCCGGCGTTGGTCGCTGCGGTGACCGACATGGCCATCGCAGCGGGCCTTCCCGAAACGCCTCGCATCATCGTGCTCGAGGGGGCGGAACCTGATTCGGTCAACGCATTGGCGGTCGGAACCACGCGGTCCAAACCCGTGATCGGGGTCACGCCGGGACTTCTGGCGGTCATGAGCGAGGGTGAGCTGCGGGCGGTGGCGGCCACCCTCGTCGCCAGAATCGTGGCAGGCGACATCATGTTCGGCACCGCCTTGGCTGCCTTGATGGGTCCCATCCGGGCGATACGGGAGTTCAACACCGCAGCGGGAGGCGTGGCCGCCGCCGCGGCTGACGCGGGGTGCGCCGACTCCGGATGCGTGGGTGACGGTTGCACGGACTCCGGTTGCAGTGGATGCCTCGACCTTGGAGACGCGGATTCGAGCGGGTGTCTTGGGGCACTCGGCATCGCCGTGTTCCTGGCGGTGGTCGCGGCGCTCACGTACGTTGCCGTGGTGTCCGCCGCATGGATCGTGACCCTGTGGGGACGGGTGCTGCACCGGACGACGTATGAGAAGGCAGACGCGGAAGGGATGCTTCTGCTCAAGGACCCCGCTTCCATGCTGTCAGCGCTGTCCAAGGCATCGAGGACCTCGAACCTGGTTGCGGATGGAGACTCGAGTTACGACGGTATCTTCTACGTAGCCACCAGTGGCACGGCTCAGGTGGAGAAAGCGGAGCGCAGACGCCATGACCGTCTTCGTGAGGTCGTGGGCACCGAGGGCATCGCAGCTGAACCGTTGTCGTGACCCTCGACACGGCGTGGAAGGCTCAGGTGTGCAGTACCAGTCCGACTACATCCTGAGGCTGATCGAGCAGATGGGCTCACTCATACGCTCGGCTCTCGCACGCATCGGGGTCGGCGGAGGAGACGCCGAGTCGCTCGAAGAGGTCGAGCGCGCGGTCGGGCTCGCGTTGGAGCTCGAACCCGAGGTGGCACGGAGACTGTCGCCGGACTCGCTGGCGTCGCTCATCGAGATCGGTATGACGGATGATCGCGTGCTCGAGCTCGTCGTGCAGGCGTTGGAGGTCGAGGCCGAGATCCTGGAGCGCAATGGCGAGATCATCGATGCGAGACTGAGGCGCGCGCAGGCCGACGCCGTGCGCGCGCTGCTCGATCCCGAACGGGCGAACTGACACCGCTTCACAGGAGGGGGCGCTTTCGCCCTGCCAGAACGAGGGCGTTCGGCCGTCACGCCGGATCGGTTGTGCTCGGCGCGGTGTCTCGCGCTACGGCGCCACCGTCTCGGCGACCCAGATACCGTGCAGGTTGCAGCTCTCCATGGCCTCGATGGCCGTGCCCGGCTCGACCCGGAGAACACACGATACCTCCGGGTCCGTGGCAACCGCGGAGAGGTCGAACCTGGCCACGGGAACGCCTGCCGCGTGCACGGCGATCCACTCGATGAAGTGGTCCGGCAGGTTGGGGTGCGATACGTAGTGGCCTACCTTGACCGTCACGCGCACGGTATCGCCGTCTCGCACACACTCGATGTACGGGGTGTGCTTCTTCTCGAAATCCCCGGCTGCTTCGAGGTCGGCGACCTTGTTGATTCCGGCGAGAATCGGGGCATCGCTCATGTGGTGGTCCCTCCCGTGTCATTCGTGGTCCGATCACCGGCCGTTCGCCGGCTTCACTGTTCTTACCCGTATGCGTACGTCGCTAGAATCGGCCCTACGGTACGGTTCGGGGATCTCCAAGCGCCTCGATGCGCTCGACGAAGGGACCTTCTCCATGCTGCCAGCACTCAGTGCCGCGTCTTCCAAGGACGGCGTGCTCATCATCATCGACATCCAGGATCGGCTCGCCGCCGTCATGGAGAGGCGCGAAGAGGTGGTCGCGACTGCGGGCCTGTTGATCAGGAGCGCCGCCATCGTCGGGATGCCGATCGTGGTCACTCGCCAGTATCCGCAAGGTCTGGGCGATACCCACGCGGCTGTCACGACGGTCTTGGACGAGGTGATCGACCAAGGCGCGACGGTCCAGGTCGTCGACAAGATGAGTTTCGATTGCATGGCCGAGTCCGGTTTCGTCGAGGCTGTATGTGCGACGGGGCGCAAGCAGCTTCTCATCGCCGGCATGGAGACGCACATCTGCGTCACGCAGACGGCTCTGTCGGGGCTCAAGGAGGGTTTCGATGTCCACTTGGTTGCCGACGCGTGCTGCAGCCGTCGTCCATACAGTCACGACATGGCCATCGCTCGCTTGACCGCGGCCGGCGCCTCGGTGACGCTGGCCGAGTCGGTGGCCTACGAGCTCGTGGGTCGGGCGGGCACGCCTGAGTTCAAACGGCTGCTCGCGGCGGTCAAGCTGGCCGACGCCGCTCGCTGTTAGGGTCGACCGGGGACCGAGTTGACCGCACCACGCGTGCTACACTGTGCGGGTTTCTCGCATGGCAATCGACTTCAAAGGTCTGAGGCCGGACGTGTTATCGGACATCGAGATCGCGCATCAAGCCGCTCTGCGACGGATTCGAGAGGTCGCTGAGGAGATCGGCATCCTCTACGACGAACTCGAACCGTACGGCCCCTTGAAGGCCAAGGTCTCCCTCGACGTGCTGAATCGTCTGGCCGACCGTCCGGATGGACGCTTGGTGGACGTCACCGCGATCACCCCGACGCCGTTGGGGGAGGGCAAGACGCTCACGACGGTGGGTCTCGGTCAGGCGCTTCGAGCCACGGGGAGGAGTGCGGTCACCTGCATCAGGCAGCCCTCGCTCGGTCCCGTGTTCGGCATCAAGGGAGGGGCCGCCGGCGGCGGTTACTCGCAGGTGGTTCCCATGGAGGACGTCAACCTGCACCTGACCGGTGACTTCCACGCGGTGGGAGCCGCTCACAACCTGTGCGCCGCCTTCATCGACAACCACGTCTACCACGGCAACTCCCTTGGAATCGACCCGTCCGCGATCACGTGGCGGCGTGTCGTCGACATCTCGGACCGTGCGCTCCGCGACATCGTCATAGGGCTGGGGGGCCGTGCGAACGGGGTACCCAGGGAGAGCGGGTACGACATCACGAGCGCGAGTGAGCTCATGGCGATCCTCGCCCTTGCGGACGACCTGCAGGACCTGCGCAGGCGGGTGGGCAACGTCGTCGTCGCCACGTCACGGGACGGTCGCCCGGTGACCGCCGAGGACCTCAAGGTCGCCGGCGCGATGACCGTGCTGCTGAAGGATGCGATCAAGCCGAACCTGCTTCAAAACCTCGAGGGTGGACCGGTCCTTGTTCACGCTGGGCCGTTCGCGAACATCGCGCACGGGAACTCGTCGGTGATAGCCGACCGGATGGGTCTGAAGCTCGCCGACTATACCGTGACGGAGTCGGGCTTCGGCGCCGACATGGGGTGCGAGAAGTTCGTCAACATCACGTGCCGGGCGAGCGGGCTTCGACCCGACTGCGCGGTCCTCGTGGCGACGGTTCGCGGCCTGAAGGCGCATTCAGGCCGTTTCGACATCCGTCCTGGTGTCCCGCTCGACCCCGCTCTCATGCAAGAGGACCTGTCGGCGCTGGAGTCGGGACTCACAAACCTCGTGAAGCACGTCGAGAACGTGCGTGCCTTCGGCACCCCGGTCGTCGTCGCCATCAACACGTTCCCCACCGACTCCGCCGCCGAGCATGCGCTCATCGCTCGGGCGGCACTCGACGCGGGTGCGCATGCAGCGGTGACTCACACGCTGCACAGGGACGGCGGCCGTGGCGGGGCCGAGCTCGCGGACGCTGTCGCGGCAGCCTGCGAGGAACCCAGCGAGCTGCGGTTCACGTACGCTGACGATGACCCGGTCGAGCGCAAGATCGAGAAGATCGCGACAGGTGTGTACGGGGCTGCCGGGGTCGAGTTCGCGCCCGCTGCTCGCCGTTCGATCATGTCGTTCACCCAGATGGGGTACGGTCACCTTCCGGTCTGCATGGCCAAGACCCATCTCTCGATCACGGACGACCCGAACCTGAAAGGCGCACCACAGGGATGGACGCTGCATGTCCGCGACGTGCGACTGTCTGCGGGGGCCGGGTTCCTGTACGCCTTGTGCGGTGACATCATGACCATGCCCGGCCTACCGGCGAGGCCCGCCGGCGAGCACATCGATATCGAGCCCGACGGTACGGTGCGGGGACTCTTCTAGACGGGTGTCGTGGACGCGTGGCGTCGGAGAGGATGGTTGACAGGTGACGACGATCATCGACGGACAGGTGGTCGCGCGCGCGACGAAAGAGCGCGCCGCTGCGCTCGTCGCCCGCGTCAAGGACGCCGGAGTCGATCCGGGCCTGGCGGTGGTCCTCGTGGGCGATGACCCCGCCTCGTTGAGCTACGTGCGCATGAAGGAGCGCGACTGCGCGGACGTCGGCATCCGTTCATTCGACCACAGGCTGCCTGCTGACACGACCCAAGATGCCCTCGACGCCCTGATCGACGCATGCAACGCCGATTCGAGCGTGCACGGGATCCTGCTGCAGCTGCCGCTCCCGAGCCACCTGGACGAGGAGTCGGCGCTCGCTCGCATATCGGCCGCCAAGGACGTCGACGGCCTGCACCCCGAGAACCTTGGACGATTGGTCCGTGGTCTGCCGGGTCCGCGCGCATGCACCCCGTGGGGCGTCATGGCGATGCTCGACCACTATGGCATCGACGTCTCGGGCAAGCGCGCCGTCGTGATCGGTCGTTCGTCGATCGTGGGCAAGCCGCAAGCGCTGATGCTGCTCGAGCGCAACGCCACGGTGACCATCTGCCACAGCAGGACCGTGGACCTTCCGGCCGTCTGTCGTGAGGCCGATGTCATAGTGGCGGCGGTCGGGCGGGCGAAGATGGTGACGCGGGAGTACGTGCGACCCGGCGCCGTCGTGATCGACGTGGGCATCAACAGGACCGAGGACGGTCTGGTGGGCGACGTCGACTTCGCGGACGTCTCGCCGGTGGCCTCGGCCATCACCCCTGTACCCGGCGGCGTCGGGCCGATGACACGTGCGATGCTCGTGATGAACACCGCCTTGGCCGCTGCCAGGGTGGCGGGTGTTGAGGAAGCATGACGCTCTCAACGACCTCAAGCCGGGTATCGTCAGTCGCTCGACGCATGGCCGCCGTGGCGGCACTTGCGCTTTGCTTGAGCTCGCCGGCCGCGGCGGGCGCGGCGGCTCCCGTCGTCACCGGTCCGGTCGAGGTCCAGGTGTGGCCCGGAGAGGTCCCCGGAGGTGCCGTCGTCATCATCTCGACGAGACTGGATGAGTCCGTCAGGTTGCCTGCCACGGTCCGCCTGCCGCTGCCCGAAGGTCTCAATGTGGACTGGGCCGGTGAGATCGCGCCTTCGAACCCCGCGTCTGATGTGGCTCGTGAGTTCACCACCGGACGGGCCAACGGGGGACGATACGTCCAGTTCGAGGTCTCGAAGTACCGCGAGGCGCAGGCGGACCTCTCCGCGCTGCCGATCACCGTGCAAGGCGACGCCTCGCGAGTAACCATGCGCTACGTGCAGAGCACGCCTTCCACCGAGACCGGCTTCTCGGTTCGGGTCCCCGCGGGCTACGAACTCAAGGACTCCGTGCCACGGGCCGTTGGCAAGCCGGCGGTCAATGTCACGGGCGAGTCTCTTCACGCGCTCGAGACACAGACCCTGAAGCTGGGCGAGGGGCTCGATGTGTCGGTGGAGTACCGCGCGAAGGCCCCGGTGACACCCGCTTCGCGTGCGGACAGGTTGCTCGTCGCGTTGGCGATCGCTGTGGTCGTGGTGGCCGCGGTGCTGGCGGTGGTCGTGGTGAGGGGGCGCTCCGCGGGTGTGCGCGCACACCAGGAATGAACGCTCGCGGCTCGCGCTGCACGCCTGCTGCGGGCCTTGCCTGCTGGAACCCTTTGATGCGCTCTTGGCCGAGGGGTATGACCCCATCATCGTCTTCGCCAACCCCAACATCGAGCCGAAGGGCGAATATGTTCTGCGCCTCGAGACACTGAGGTCCTATGCCGACTCACGGGGCATACGGGTGGTCGAGATCGACACAGGCGAAGAGCTCTGGCGAGCCGCGACATCGGGACTTGAGCGCCCGGCTCGCTGTCATGCGTGCTATCGGGTGCGTCTGGGCCTTGTGTCCGAATGGGCGGCTTCTGCCGGGATCGAGCTGGTCGCGACCACGCTGTCTGTGAGTCCGTACCAGGATGCTGCGGCCATCGCGCGCGCGGGCGCGGCCGTGGCAGAGGCGGCAGGGGTGCGGTTCCTCGAACGTGACTACCGGGACCGTTATGCGGACGCCACACGACGCTCGCGCGACTTGGGGATGTATCGCCAGAGCTACTGCGGGTGTCTGGCGAGCGGGGACGAAGCGGCGGCTGAGCGAGCGGCCCGCCGGCAGGCGCGCAAGGCAAGACGCCCGCGAGACTGAAGCGCCCGCCTTGGCGTCCAGCGCACAGGCTCACGCCGTCGTCGCGGTCCCCTCGGAATCGAGCGGGCCCGGGTCGCATCCGGTGCACCCTTCGCAGCGGACGCCGCGCGTGGCTTCGCGCGCTTTGCGGTCCGCGTCGCGCTCCTTGATCTCGCCGATCTTGCGGGCGTAGCGCAGCGCGCGCAGCGGCTGGAAGCTCGGCCCCCAGCCGGTCGTCGTTCGTGTTTCGAGGGCCCGGCGCAGGTCCGCAGCGGTCGAGCCGGCGAAGTACGTCCGGCTCGTGCCCACGACGGAGAGCATATGGGCGTCACTGCCGCCGGTCGCCGCGAGCCGATGACGGTGTGTCCGCCAGAAGTGCCGGGCGCGCACGTTGGCCATGAACAGCAGCGGCGTGGAATTCGCGACTTCGATGCCGTCAAACGGCGTCTGCTCGTAGACTTCGCGCTCTCCTCTGCACAGGCCGTGCTTGTGCCACCAACGCGGGGCGAACGGGTGGGCCGCGATGGCGAGGCCGCCTTGAGCATGTATGGCCGAGACGGTGTCAGCTGCACTCAGGTTCGGCCTGATGTCCGTGTGTGTGAACAGGCCGAGTATGTGGCCGTCTGCGCTCTCGACCTCTTGACCCACGACCACTTCGACTCTGTAGCGATGAGCGATCGCGGCGGCCTCGAGCCCGCCTTCAACGGTGTTGTGGTCGCAGATGGCCACGACGGCCAGGTCGGTCGCCTCTGAGGCCCACTCGAGTACGTCGCGAACCTCGGCCGTCCCATCGGAGGCGGTCGTATGGATGTGGAGGTCTGCCGAGGACTCGATGCGTCGCATGTGCGTCCATCCTAGCACCCGTGGACCGATGACGATGTGAACAGTGCGCTACACTCCACGACGACCGGCAATGATGTGCGTGAAGTGGACAGCGCAGATGAGAACCGACGACTTCGACTACGACCTCCCCAGTGGCCTGATCGCGCAACACCCTGTGGAACCCAGGGACGCCTGCAGGCTGCTCGTGTTGGACCGGGCCAGTGGGCAGATGGACCATCGCACGTTCTCCGATCTACCCGAGTACCTGGTTGCCGGGGACGTGCTCGTGGTCAATGAGACGAAAGTGCTTCCGGCCCGGCTGAGCGCGGTCAAGGACGAGACCGGTGGATCGGTCGAGGTGCTGCTGCTGCGTGAGCGCTACGAAGGTGCATGGGAGTGCTTGGTCAAGCCGGGCCGCCGCGTGCAGCCGGGTACCCGACTGGTGTTCGCCGATGGGCGGATGACAGGTCTTGTGGTCGATGTCATCGATGACCGGGGTGGGCGGCTCATACAGTTCCGCACGGAGAAGGATGTCAGCTTCCTCAGTCTCGTCCACGAGATAGGGGAGATGCCGCTGCCTCCCTACATCACCGAGCCACTCAAGGACCCGGACGAGTACCAGACGGTGTTCGCGCGTGATGAGCGCAGTGCGGCCGCTCCGACCGCGGGCCTTCACTTCACCCCTGAGCTGCTTGAACGTTGCCGCGAAGCCGGTGCTCGTATCGCCGCGGTCGAGCTTGACGTCGGGCTTGACACGTTCAGGCCAGTCTCAGAAGCCGACCCACGTGACCACGTCATGCACTCAGAGCACTACCGCGTGTCGGGTGAGGCCGCTGATGTCGTGAATGAGGCGCGGGCACGTGGCCGACGCGTCATCGCGGTGGGTACGACGAGCGTGAGGGCCCTGGAGAGCGCCGCGGACGAGAGCGGGTCGGTACGGCCGATGGAGGGTCCGACTAGGCTGTTCATCCTGCCCGGATACCGCTTCGTCGCGACCGATGCGATGATCACCAACTTCCACGTCCCGCGTTCGACGCTTCTGATGATGGTGAGTGCGTTCGCCGGCAGGGAGACGCTCATGCGCGCGTACCGCGAGGCGATCGAGCGGCGGTATCGGTTCCTGAGCTTCGGCGACGCGATGCTGATCCTCTAGCGTGGGCGTGAGGGTGACTAGGGCGTCACTGGCGTCCAGAACGTCCAGCCTGTGCTGACGTCCGAACGCGCTCCCGGAGGCAACGCGATCCCGGCGGACGGATCGGAGCCGACCTTCACGTACACGGGAGGTTGTAGGTCGGGGTCGACCGGTTCGAATACCGGTCGACCGTCTTCGGAGGCAGGCTCCGGCACCTCCCGCGGCAGGGTCACCGGGTCGCTGAACGACGGGATCGGACCACTCCTGAGCACGTACGTGTTGCCGCCGAAGGTGGTCGTGACGCGGTCGAATCCGATGAGCTCACCGTTGTCGTTCTCCACGAACACGCGGGCGGGGTCTCCGCGTCCGTACACGGTGCGACGCTGCGGCGCGGCACCCGTGTCCAGTGCTGTGTCGACCACGCCACTCGGCGTGAGGTCACCTCGCGTGACCGAGCCATCAACGCCGGTGGAGCGGTAGACGACGCCGTCCACTGTGATGTATCCGCCGGGCGAGCTGATCGCAAGCGAACCGGCCTGAGCGGACGTCGGTTCAGGAGTGGCCGCCGCGCTTCTGTTGGTCTCCGTCGGTTCCGTCTGTGCAAGAGTTGCTGCATCGTACGTGATCATGGTGCCCGGGTCGGTTGGGCGAGGTCCCAGTATCATCCGCACTCCGGTGACCGCGCCGACGCCGGTGGCGACCAGCACCACCGCCGCTGTGGCTGACCAGGCCACGACCGCCCGTCGGTTCCGTGGGTCGGTCAGACGCTCGAGGAGCCGTTCGAAGACGGTGGAGGCCGAAACGGAGTCGTGCGCGTCGGATACGTCCGCCGGGCCCGATGTGGACTGAGTGGTCAGCGCATCGATCGTCTCGCCGGGAGTCGCCGATGACCGCGCCTGGGCCCGAACGGCCGCCATGATTCGCTCGGTCAGGTCGGTGGGCGGCTCCGGTGCGGGCGCTCTGCGCACGTGGACGAGTGCGCGCACGTAGCTCGCACATTCCGGGCAGAGGCGACAGTGGTCCTTGGCCAGCTCGAGCTCATCGGCGTCGTCGACCTCGTTGTCGAGAGCCGCGGAGATGAGCTCTTGGGCTTTGAAGCAGTCCATCATGCGGCACCTCCTCGCGTCAGCTCGAGTGTCGCGGCGAGACTCTTGCGCGCGCGGAACACGCGGGACTTGACGGTGCCCACCGGCACGTTGAGGGCCTCGGCGGCGTCCGTGTAGCTCAGCCCGAACAGCGCGACGGCGGACAACGCGTCCCGGTCCTCGGGAGCGAGGCTTCGCATCGCGTGTTCGACGGCGGCCGTCAGGACGACCTCATCGGCGAAATCGCCGGAGACCCGGGGGGTGTCGAAGGGGTCGGCGGGCACGGGGCGACGACGCCCGGAGCGCACCTCGTCCAGGCATGTGTTGCGTGTCACGCGGTACAGCCACGTCGTGAAGCGTGCGCGTTCATCGAAGGTGGCGATGGAACGGTACACCTTGATGAACACCTCCTGGGTGATGTCATCGGCCGAGGCCGGATCGCCGAAGAACCTAAGTGCATGGGCGTAGACGGCACGCGAATGCCGTCGCACGAGCGCCTCGAACGCGTCGAGGTCTCCATTGCGCGCGCTAGCCACCAGTACGGCGTCGTCGGCCTTCTCGTGGTCCATGTCGCTCCGTAAGACGTCAGGTGCGGGCCCGTGGTTCTCGCCTTGCAAGAGTCTAGCGCGTAGCAGCTGGTCACGCGTGTACAATCGCCGCCATGGCACTCTTCGAATTCCAGGTCCAAGCCCGCGACCCGAGCACCGGCGCCCGCGCCGGCCGGTTCGCCACGGCGCACGGCGAAGTACTGACGCCGGTGTTCATGCCGGTCGGCACGCGAGCGACCGTGAAGGGTGTCACGGCGGACCAACTGCGTGACATCGGCGCCCAAGTGGTCCTCGCGAACACCTACCATCTGTTCCTGCGCCCGGGTGATGATCTGATCGCCGAAGCCGGGGGACTGCACGCGTTCACCGGCTGGGACCGTCCCATGCTCACCGACTCGGGGGGCTTTCAGATATTCAGCCTCGCGGACACCCTGAAGCTCACCGATGACGGTGTGCGATTCAGGTCGATAGTGGACGGCGCGTGGCATTTCTGGACGCCCGAGCAGAACGTGGCCATCCAAGAGCGCTTGGGCGCGGACATCATCATGCAGCTCGACCAGTGCCCTCCGTATCCGGCCGAACGTGAGCTGGTCGAGACTGCGGTGCTCAGGAGCGCCCGCTGGGCGGGCCGCTGCAAAGCTGCGCACACGCGAGAGGACCAAGCGCTGTTCGGGATCGTCCAAGGCGGGGTGCATGAAGACCTGCGGCTGCGGAGCGTCGAGCTCCTCTCAGAGATCGGGTTTCCGGGTTACGGCATCGGCGGGTACTCGGTCGGCGAGCCGCACGATCTCATGCTCGAGTCGCTTGTCCCGGTCTGCGAAGCCCTGCCTGCGAACCGTCCGCGCTACCTGATGGGGGTCGGGAACCCGACCACGATGCTCAAGGCCATCGGGCTGGGCATCGACATGTTCGATTGCGTGTTGCCCACACGTACCGCGCGACTCGGCACGGCCTTCTCCAGCCAAGGGAGGCTCAACCTCCGAAATGCTCGGTTCGCGCGGGACTTCGGCCCGCTCGACCCGGAATGCGAGTGTCCGACGTGTGCCACGTACACTCGCGCGTACGTGAGGCATCTCGTCAACACGAAGGAGATGCTCGGCGCCATACTCCTGAGCATGCACAACCTGCATTACCTGCTCGAGCTCACGCGCCGGGCGCGCCGGGCGATCACGCAGGGCACGTACGCACGCTTTCTCGCCGAGTGGTGCTCTTCTCCAGCGGCTGTCGATTACTAGGGGCGGACGGCCATTTCGTCCTTTCGCATCGGACGAACCGCGGGTATCATTGAACGCCGACTGCCTGAGCGCAGCGACCGACGGATGCATCGTCAAGCATGGGAGCGAAGACCGATCGCGATGAACACCCAGAGTTCGAACCTGCTGTTCATCCTCGCCATGCTGGCGATCTTCTACTTTCTGGTCCTGCGGCCCCAGCAGAAGCGGGCCAAGGCCCAGAGGGACCTGCTTGATGCCCTCTCGGTCGGGGACGAGGTGGTCACCATCGGTGGCCTGTACGGCAGGGTGGTCTCCGTCGATGAGCGTGTCCGGATCGAGGTAGGCGGCGGCGCTTGGATCGACGTGGCGCGACAAGCGGTCGCGAGCATCGTGAGTCCGGCCGGGTCGGGGTCGAATGGTGCCGACGAGGCCACGGAGGACGGCGGCCAGGACGAGACCGATGCAGGACCGGATGCGTCCATGGCGGCGAAGGACTTAGAAGGCCGGGAGTGAGTGACGCCCCGGCGACGGGGTCGGATGATGATGTGTACGCACGGAAGGTAGGAGCATGGACCAGAAGCAACGAAACGTCCTGTTGGTCGTGGCGACGGTGGTCCTGCTGATCGCGTCCTGGGCGCTGTTCTGGCCCCCGGGCAAGCGGATCACGCAGGGCCTTGACATCCAAGGCGGCCTGTCGGTGATCCTCACCGCGCAGGAGACCTCTGACACGCCGGTGACCGCTGCGGTCATGGACCGCGCCGAGCTCATCGTCATCAACCGTGTCAACGGACTTGGGGTGAAGGAGGCCACCGTTCAGCGCCAAGGCAACAGCTCGCTCCTCATCCAGATTCCGGGGATCAAGAACCCTGAGGAGGCTCTCGGCGTCCTGGGCGAGACCGGGCGGTTGGAGTTCGTGGACGTGGAATCCATCACGGACACGGCCGCGCTGGCGGCCATACGGGCCAACGAGCCCGATGTGGAGCTCAAGCCCGGCACATACGCGCCCATCAGCGTCGACGGCGTGGCTCTGACCGGTGGCGTCGTGCGCAGCGCGAGCGTGTCGCAGAACCCTCAGACGGCTGAGATAGAGGTCAACGTCTCCATGACGTCCGATGGGGCCAAGGCATGGGGGACCTACACGAGCCGGAGCATCGGTAAGCAGGTCGCCATCGTACTCGACGGGGTCGTGAAGTCCGCACCCGTGGTCCGCTCCGCGATCACCGACGGTCAGACCGCCATCTCGGGTGGATTCACCGCTGACGAGGCCAAGCGCCTGAAGACCGTCCTCGAGACGGGCGCCCTGCCGGTGAGCCTCATTCCCGAGGAGTCGCGCGTCGTTGGGCCGACGCTCGGTCAGGACTCCCTGCGTCAGGGCGTCATCGCGGCGGTCGCCGGTCTTGCGCTCGTCTGCCTCTACGTGCTCGTGTTCTACCGGGGTCTGGGGTTGCTCACGGTGGGTGCTCTCGTCACCTTCGCGTCGTTCTTCCTCGGGGTGCTCGCCACGATGTCCCGTGCCGACGTCTTCGCCCTCACCCTGCCGGGAATCGCCGGCATCGTACTCACGATCGGTCTGGCTGCTGACTCATCGATCCTGATCCTCGAGCGCTTCCGCGAGGAGGTCCGTATGGGCAAGACCGTGCGTTCGGCGGCCAATTCCGGCTCGAAGCACGGCATCCTCACGAGCATCGACGCCGACCTCGTCACCCTCGTCTCCGCGGCCGCTCTCTACTTCGTGGCCATCGGTCCCGTGAAGGGCTTCGCGCTGACGCTCATGATCGGGATCTTCTGCGACATCGCGATGATGCTCCTGTTCAAGCGGCCTTCGCTCATGCTGCTTGCCGAGAGCGTCATCTCCAAGGCCCCGTCGCTGTGGGGCGTGCCAAAGCCGGTGGAGAAAGCGCCCAGCGTGAAGGGCACGAAGGGGGGTGTCGCAGGTGCTTAACATCGATTTCATGGGGAACCGCAAGATCATGTTCGCCATCTCCGGCGTGTTGCTTGCCGTGGCGATCGGTTCGCTGATCGTCTCCGGGCTGAAGTTCGGCGTTGAGTTCCAAGGCGGCACCGCCATCAGTGTCATCAACGCCGGCGAGGTCACGGCCGCGCAGATGACGGACGCGCTCAAGAAGGCCGGGGTGGATGTGCCCAACGTCCAGACCACCCAGGCGCAAGGTGTCCGCGGATTCATCATCCGCACGCCGGAGACGGACCCGAAGACCGCGGCGGCCCAGGTCGCTGAAGTGGCCAAGGCTGTGAAGCTGCCCGCCAACGCCTTCCAGGTCACGACCATCGGTCCGGGCTGGGGCGCCAACATCACCAACCGCGCCCTCATGGCCTTGGCCATCTCGATCGCCGCGATCCTGCTCTACGTCTCGGTCCGCTTCGAGTACAAGATGTCGCTCACCGCCGTCGTGGCCCTCATCCACGACATCCTGATCACGCTCGGCATCTACGCGTTGGCCGGTTACGAGGTGACGCCGAACACCATCGCGGCCCTGCTGACGATCCTCGGCTACTCGCTGTACGACACGATCGTGGTCTTCCACCGGATCAAGGAGAACGCGCAGCATCTGCAGAAGCAGACCTTCATGCAGATGGCCAACGCGTCCATCAACGAGGTCATCGTCCGCTCGATGAACACGACGATCACCTCGCTCATCCCGGTCCTCATCATGCTGTTCTTCGGGGGAGAGACGCTGCGCGATTTCGCGTTGGCCCTCACGATCGGTCTGTTCGTGGGTGCGTACTCGTCAATCGGTGTCGCCGCACCGCTCTACGCCATCTGGAAAGAGACGGAGCCCAAGTACGCGGCGTTGCGCAAGAAGTACGCGAGCGCGTGACGCTGAACCATCCAGCGAGCAAACGGATTCCCGGGGTCGGCACCATCACGGTGTCGGCCCCGTCCGTTACGATACGACGATGATGACCCCCCGAGCTGCAGCATGGGTTCTCGCGCCCGCCGATGATGATGCCGTTGAGGCGCTGTCCGAGGAACTTGGGCTCACGCGGACCACGTCGCGTATCCTCGTGAGCCGGGGTATCACGGACGCGACTTCCGCCCGGCGCTTCCTCGAGCCTTCACTCGGACGCGATTGGCTTGACCCCGTCGTGATCCCCGGGATGTCCGAGGCTGCGCGACGAGTCGCTCAGGCGGTCGAGGCGGGTGAGCGCATCATCGTGTTCGGTGATTTCGACCTGGACGGGATAAGTGCGGCGGCTGTGCTCACCCGGGGTCTGCGTGAGATGGGAGCTTCGGTAGAGGCTGTCGTCCCGCACCGCTTCACTGAGGGGTACGGCCTGTCCGAAGCCGCACTCGAGCGTGCTCTCGCCACCGGTCCGTCACTGCTCGTGACGGTGGACTGCGGGATCTCGAACGCCCGCGAGGTGGCCATGGTCAGGGACCGAAGGGTCGACGTGGTCGTGACCGACCATCACGAGCCTTCGGGTGACGTGCCTCACGACGTGCCGGTCGCCAACCCCAAGCTCACGCGGGAGTGCCCGTCGCGAGACCTGGCGGGTGCGGGCGTCGCACTCAAGCTGGTGCAGGCTGTCGGCGCTTCTCTCGGTATGCCTGATCTGTGGAGAGGTCTCACGGACCTGGCGATGCTCGGGACGGTCGCTGACATCGTGCCGCTCACGGGGGAGAACCGTGCGCTCGTGAGTGATGGCGTCGCGGCGGCAGCCGCGAGCCCGCGTGTGTGCATGGCTGCCCTGTGTGCGGTGGCCGGCGTCTCGCCGGCGGCTCTGGCGGCGGACCGGGTCGCGTACGCGTTGGCGCCTCGCCTGAACGCCGCAGGGCGGATGGCGGACGCTGCGTTGGCGCTTGAGCTCCTCCTTACGGACGAGCCCTCACGAGCCGAGGTCCTCGCCGTCGCTTTGGACGAACACAACCGTCTGCGGCAGTCGGTCGAGGCCGATCTGTTCGAGGCGGCAGTCGCACTCGCCGAGCGCACGTATCGCGGCGAGAGAGGGCTCGTCCTGGCCGGCGAGGGCTGGCATGAGGGGGTCAAGGGGATCGTCGCGTCCCGGCTCTCGCAGCTCTACGGCGTCCCCACCATACTCTTCGCGATCGAGGACGGCGTGGCCAAGGGTTCAGGGCGTTCAGTCGGGACGGTTGACCTGTTCAGCTCCGTGGCCGCGTGCTCTACCCACGTGGTGAGGTTCGGTGGGCACGAGGCGGCCGTCGGGCTCACGGTCCACGCTGACCGGCTCGATGCGTTCCGTGAGGCGTTCGTCGCCCACCTGGATTCGCTGCCCGCCACGGCCTTCGATGTCGCGGTCGGGCTGGATGCTCCGGTCGCGCTGGAGGACATCAGCGTCGAGCTCGGGGCCGAACTCGCGCTTCTCGAGCCGTTCGGACAGGCGAACCGGCGTCCGTTGCTGTTCGCTGAGCGCGTGTTCATGAATGGACGAGAACGCGTCGGCAAGTCGGCGACCCATCTGAGGTTCACCGCGTTCGATGGTGTCGCGTCGGTGCCAGCCATCGCGTTCCGGTGTCGTGACATCGAGACGGCGGCGCTCGAGGAGCGTGCGGTCGATCTGGCCTTCGAGCTCGACGTCGACGAATGGCGTGGGCGTAAGAGAGCGCAGCTGCTCGTCCGCGAGATACGTGTCGTCGAACCCGACCGAACGGGCGAACCGGCCGCCCAGCTCGTCGACGACCTGTTCGCGCGGGCGGACGAGCTTCTCGCGCGCGAGGAGTACGCCGGGATCGAGGACGCGCCGTCGTTTCACACGAAGCTCGCCGGCGTCACGTTCGACGGTCGCCAGGACGTGGCCGAACGGCTGTCGCCCGGGGTCCCACTCCGGCTGGTGCGCCAGCCGGACAACCCGTACGACGCCAACGCGTGCGCGCTGTTCGACGCCCACGGGGAGCAGGTGGGCTACCTGAACAGGAGGCTCGCCGCCGTGCTGGCGCCTGCCATCGACCGCGGGGTCGTCTACGACGTCGAGGTCACGGACGTGACGGGCGGTGAAGAGGGCCGCTCGCGTGGCGTCAACGTACTGGTCAGCCGAAGGGACGCCGCGGTTGACGACTCGTTGAGCAGCGAGGTCGTGACGGCCACACGTGAGGAGCTCGCGTCCCTCGCGCCGGATGAGCTCTCCGCTGAACTCGTCAGGCGCTTTCTGGGCGAACGACGACTGCATCCCGCGCAGCAAGAGGCCCTCGAGCTGCTCGCCGAAGGCCGCTCCACGCTCGTCGTGATGGCGACCGGCCGGGGCAAGTCCCTCATCTTCCACCTGCACGCCGCTCGTGAGGCGCTCACGCGTGGGCGCGCCAGCGTCTTCGTCTACCCGCTCCGCGCGCTCGTGGCCGACCAGGCCCACCACCTCACCGATGCGTTCGCAGGTGTGGGCCTGTCGGTCGCGGTGGTCACGGGCGAGACGAACGAGGGCGCGCGAACCGCCGCGTTCGAGGCGTTGGCGGCGGGCGCCCTCGACGTGGTCCTCACGACGCCCGAGTTCCTGCACTTCCATGCGGCGCGATTCGCCGCCACCGGGCGGGTCGGTTTCGTGGTGGTGGACGAGGCGCACCATGTGGGTCTGGCGCGAGCGGGCAATCGGCCCGCATACGCGCGGCTCGATGAGGCACTCGCGGCTATAGGTGGCCCCACGGTGCTCGCGGTCACCGCGACGGCCTCAGACGAGGTCGCGGCGCAGATCCGTGAAACGCTCGGAATCGAGCGCGTCGTGCTCGACCCCACCGTGCGGGACAACCTCGCTGTGGTGGACCGGCGGGGGACCGAGCGGCGTGACGCCGAACTGCTCGCTGTCGCGAGCGGGGAAGGCAAGACGGTGGTCTACGTCAACTCCCGTGATGCGTCGGTGCGACTCGCCCGCCTCCTGCGCAAACAGGTGCCAGAGCTCGCGTGGCGCACGGCGTTTTACAACGGCGGTCTGTCCCGTCCGGTGCGCCATGCGGTCGAACACGCGTTTCGGGACGGTGACGTGCGTCTGGTCGTCGCGACGAGCGCGTTCGGTGAGGGCGTCAACATCCCGGACATCCGCAACGTGGTGCTCTACCACCTGCCCTTCAACGACGTCGAGTTCAACCAGATGGCCGGCCGCGCTGGCCGCGACGGCGCGATGGCTCGCATCCACCTGCTGTTCGGGGAGAAGGACGCCAGGATCAACGAGATGATCCTGTCCTCGCTCGCACCTTCGCGTGAGGACCTCGTGGTGCTCTATCGGACGCTCAGGTCCATCGCGGCGGCCGAGGGGCCGGGTTTCGAGATCACCAACGCCGAACTCGCCGAACGGTGTGCGCGTGAGGCCAAAGGCTGCCGGCTGGACGACCGGGGCGTCTCGAGCGGGCTGGGCGTCTTCCGTGAACTGGGTCTGCTCACCGGGGAGGGCCATGGCGCGTACCGCAGACTCACGCTGGTCGAGGGGCCCGGACGCGTGGAGCTGTCCCAGTCGGTACGCTATGCGGAAGGGCTTGATGAGATCGCCGATTTCGCCGCGTTCAAAGAGTGGGCGCTTTCGGCGAGCGCACAGGAGTTGCTGGCACGATTCAACCGTCCTATCCTGCCGACACGCGTCTGACCCGCAGCAGAGGAGACTCGGAAGCCGCTCGTGCCCGCCACACTGGAACAGATCGAAGCGCAGGTCAGGGCATACAACCCTGACGCGGACCTGAGCGGGCTGGATGAGGCGTACGAGTTCGCGGTACGCGCCCACGAGGGCCAGGTCCGCAAGAGCGGCGAGCCGTTCGTCAATCATCCGCTTGAGGTGGCCCTGATCCTTGCGGAGTTGCACCTGGACACCGCCACCCTCAAAGCGGCGCTCCTGCACGATGTCGTTGAGGACTCGGACATCGGGCTTGATGAGATCGAGGAGCGGTTCGGCCCGGAGGTCGCGGGGCTCGTCGATGGCGTCACCAAGCTCGGTCGCATCGAGTTCGAGTCGCTTTCCGAGCAGCAGTCCAACAACCTGCGCAAGATGCTCATCGCGATGGCCAAGGACATCCGGGTCATCCTCATCAAGCTGGCCGATCGCCTGCACAACATGCGCACCCTCTCGGCGCTTCCCGCTGAGCGTCGGATCGACAAGGCGCGCGAGACGATGGAGATCTACGCGCCGCTCGCCCACCGCCTTGGCATCAGCCAGGTCAAGTGGGAACTTGAAGACCTCGCCTTCTACTACCTTGAGCCACTGAAGTTCCATCAGGTCTCGAAGATGGTCGCTGAGAGCCGTGACCAGCGTGAGGCCTACGCGAAACAGGTCATCGACACGCTCCGCGCCGAGCTCGCCGAGGTGGGCATCCACGCCGAGATCGGCGGCAGGCCCAAGCATCTGTACAGCATCTACCAGAAGATGGTGGGCAAGGGTAAGGACTTCAACGAGATCTACGACCTCATCGCGCTTCGGGTCATCGTGGACTCGGTGAAGGACGTCTACGGTGCACTGGGCACGGTCCACAGCATCTGGAAGCCGGTCCCCGGGCGGTTCAAAGACTACGTGGCCATGCCCAAGTTCAACATGTACCAGTCGCTGCACACGACGGTCATCGGGCCTTCGGGACGCCCGCTCGAGATACAGATCCGCACCGAGGAGATGCACCGGACCGCCGAGTACGGCGTGGCCGCGCACTGGCGCTACAAAGAAGGCCTGCGCGGCGATGAGTCCTTCGATGAGCGCCTCGCGTGGCTGCGCCAGATGCTCGAATGGCAGACCGAGCTCAAGGACCCCCGCGAATTCATGGAGGCGCTCAAGATCGACCTGTTCGAGGAGGAGGTCTTCGTCTTCACACCGAAGGGCGACGTGATCTCGCTCAAGCGCGGGTCGACTCCGATCGACTTCGCGTATGCCATCCACACCGAGGTGGGCAACAGGACCGTCGGCGCCAAGGTCAACGGCTCGATCGTGCCGCTCGCCTACGAGCTGCAGATGGGCGACCGGGTCGAGATCCTCACGAACAAGAGCGCCAAACCCTCGCGGGACTGGCTCAACATCGTCAAGACGTCGTCTGCGAGAAGCAAGATCCGCAGCTATTTCAGCAAGGT
Source organism: Actinomycetota bacterium (assembly GCA_029265315.1). Classification (GTDB taxonomy): domain Bacteria; phylum Actinomycetota; class Coriobacteriia; order Anaerosomatales; family PHET01; genus JAJUJM01. The sequence continues at coordinate 38,145 of JAJUJM010000001.1, forward strand.
CACCAGGGTCGACGACCTCCAGCACGGTCGCGATGAGCTGGCCAAGGTCATGCGAAAACACGGCCTGGGCATCGGTTCCAAGGCTGCCGAGAAGGCGCTCGACGCCGTCGCCGAGGAGATGAACTACGCCAAAGGCGAGGACCTGCTCGCCCAGATCGGAGCGGGGAAACTCTCGGCCAAGCTCGTGGGCACCCGTCTGCTCAAGCGCATGAGCAAGGAGGCCGAGGGCCCCGAGGCCGGCAGGCAGCCTGACGAGCAACTGCCCCTGGACCAACCGATGATCCCCCCCAGACGGGCGCGCAAGCGCGTCGGCGGCGGTGTGGTGGTCAAGGGCATCGACGACGTGTTGGTCCGACTCGCCCGGTGCTGTAATCCCGTCCCCGGCGACGATATCATCGGTTTCGTGACACGCGGGCGTGGCGTGTCGGTACATCGCAAGAACTGTCCGAACGCCGGTGAACTGCTTGCGAGCCCCGAACGTATCATCGAGGTCGAGTGGGACTCGAGCTCGAAGGCGACCTACCAGGTCGAGATCCACATCGAGGCGCTCGATCGGCTTCGGCTTCTGCAAGACGTCACGATGGCCATCGCCGAATCGGGCGTGAACATCCTGTCCTCGGCTACCACGACCCACAAGGACGGCATCGTCGACATGCGCTTCCTGTTCGAGATCGGTGAGATGGGCCGGCTTGACGCGCTGTTGCGGGACGTCCGTGCCGTGGACGGCGTGTTCGAGGCGCGTCGCATGCTTCCGGGCGAGGCCACCCAGAGGAAGAGTGCGCGCTCGTGAACGTCAGGCGCGTGTCAGTGGGGCCGCTCGAGGTCAACTGCTGGCTCGTCGACGACGGCGAGGGTGGCCCGGTGGTGGTCATCGATCCCGGCGACGAGGCCGATCGCGTGCTCGGTGCGCTCGAAGGCGGGACTGTGGCCGCCATCGTGTTGACGCACGCGCACTTCGACCACGTGGGTGCCGCGGGTGCGGTGAAGGACGCCACCGGCGCTCCGCTCATGGTCCACGAGGCCGATGCGGATCGGATCACGCACGATGCGGCACATGGGACGGGGGGTGCGCTCTTCGGTTTCAGTGTGGTGGTGGCACCGCCCGCAGACGTTCTTCTGCGCGATGCCGATGTGATCGAGGCGGGGTGTCTGCGGTTCGATGTCCTCCACACCCCCGGTCACACCCAGGGTGGAATCAGCCTGTACGTGCGCGACCCGAATGGGGGAACAGGGCACCTGTTCAGCGGTGACACGGTGTTCGCGGGCAGCGTGGGCCGGACCGATTTCCCCGGAGGGGACGGCCGCACCCTTGCCGAGTCGATCGCGCGCCAGTTGGCCCCGCTGCCGCCGGAGACGTTGGTCCACCCGGGTCATGGTCCCGACACCACCATCGGTCGCGAGGCTCGCATCAACCCGTTCTGGCCGCGTGCGTGAACGCTTGCTTCCCGCTACACTGGCGGCCTGCACCTGCCAGCCGTCGCGTGAAGGGCCATGGCGACCCGTGAGTCAGTTCCAAGCACCGAAAGGTACCGTCGATCTGCTCGGTGACACCTCGCGAGCATGGGAGCACATGCTGCGCGTGGCCACTGAGCTGTTCGCGAGGTACGGCTACTCGCCGATCTACACGCCGATCTTCGAGCACACCGAGGTCTTCGCTCGCGGCATAGGCGAAGCGACCGACATCGTGGGCAAGGAGATGTACACCTTCCTCGACAAGGGCGGGCGCTCCATCACGCTGCGTCCCGAGGGCACCGCCAGCGTGGTGCGTGCGGCACTCGAGCACAACCTGACGGCCAACGGCCAGGGCGCCAAGCTGTACTACGCAGGCCCGATGTTCCGCTACGAGCGACCACAGAAGGGGCGTCAGCGGCAGTTCTGGCAGATCGGGGCCGAGGCCCTGAACATGGCCGAACCGTCGGCCGATGCCGAGCTGATCGTGCTGTTGTGGCGGTTCTTCGAAGCGGTCGGGATCCCGGCCGACAACATGAGGCTGCTCGTGAACTCCATGGGCGACGAGGCGTGTCGTCCCGCATACCGGGAGAAGGTCGCGGAGTTCATCCGCGCTCATGCAGCCGACCTGTGCGCGGAGTGCGACCGGCGCGCGGACACGAACCCACTGCGCGCATTCGACTGCAAGAACCCGGGCTGTGTCGCGGTGATGGCGGATGCACCGCTTCTGCGCGATGAGCTCTGCGACGAGTGCGCCTCGCACTACGCCGCTGTGAAGGAGGCGCTTGTCGTGCTCGACGTGCCCTTCACCGAGGAACCGAAGCTGGTGCGCGGCCTGGACTACTACACCCGCACCGTGTTCGAGGTGCAGGCGGACGCCGGGCTGGGTTCGCAGAACGCGATCGGCGGCGGAGGTCGCTACGACCGCCTCATGGAGCAGTACGGAGGTTCACCGACGCCGGGCCTGGGTTTCGCGCTCGGGTTCGAGCGCACGCTGCTCGCGATGCAGGCCGCGAAGGCCCGAGTGCCCTCTCCTGCTCTGGCGGACGTCTACGTGGCCGCCGTGGACGAGTCGGTCCGGGCGCAGGCGTTCTCGCTCGCCTCTCAGCTTCGGGACGCTGGTGTCGCTGCCGAGTGCGATCACCAGGCCCGCTCTTTGAAGTCTCAGTTCAAGCAGGCGGACCGTATCGGTGCCCGGTTCGTGGTCGTCGTGGGCCCGGATGAGCTGGCCGAGGGGCAGCTCACGTTGCGTGACATGGGAACGAAGGTTGAGACGAGGGTCTCGCGTGACGGCGTGACGACCGAAGTGCGTCGTGCTTTAGGCATCGACTAGACGATTCGACAGCGGGCTCACAGGTGCGCCCGCGACGACCGGAGGAACTCGACATGCTCGATGGACGCTATTCGCTTCGTTCGCACACGTGCGGAGCGATCACCAAGGCCGTGGTCGGCGAACAGGTACGGTTGGCGGGGTGGGTGGCCAAGCGACGCGACCACGGTGGCCTTATCTTCCTCGACCTGCGCGACCGCAGCGGCATCGTGCAGTGTGTGTTCGACCCGGACGAATCGGGTGCCGCGTTCGTCACCGCGGAGCAGGTTCGGCCCGAGTGGGTCGTGCTGCTCGATGGAGCGGTGCGCAAGCGGCCTGCCGGGACCGAGAACCCGAACATGGTCACCGGCGAGGTCGAGGTCGTGATCACGAAGGCGACCGTGCTCAACCGGGCCGAGACGCCTCCGTTCGAGATAGAGGCGGGCATCGACACGGACGAACTCACACGCCTCAAGTGGCGCTACCTGGACATTCGGCGCCCCGAGGTCCTCGCCGCGCTCCAGCTGCGAGACCGTGTGACACAGCGGTTCCGGCGCGCACTGGAGCACCGCGGCTTCATGGAGGTCGAGACTCCGATCCTCACCAAGTCCACCCCTGAGGGCGCTCGCGACTTCATCGTCCCGAGCAGGCTCAATCCCGGCAAGTTCTACGCGCTGCCGCAGTCGCCCCAGCTGTTCAAGCAGCTGCTCATGGTGGGAGGTATCGAGCGCTACTACCAGATCGCGCGGTGCTTCCGCGACGAGGACCTGCGTGCCGACCGACAGCCTGAGTTCACGCAGGTCGACATCGAGATGTCGTTCGTCGAGCAGGATGACGTTCTCCAGATGATGGAGGACGTCATGCGGGAGGTCCTTCACGAGGCCGGCGTCGATGTGCCCATGCCACTGCGCCGCCTCACGTACTCGGAGGCCATGGAGCGCTACGGCTCCGACCGGCCCGACACGCGCTTCGGCTTGGAGCTGGCAGACGTGAGCGACGTCTTCGCCGCCAGCGAGTTCAAGGTGTTCGCCGGCGCGCTCGCTGCCGGCGGAGCCATCAAAGCGCTCAACGCGAAGGGTGCGGGCGATTGGAGCCGTGGTCGCATCGACGCACTCAACCAGGCCGCGATCGACGCCGGCGCGAAGGGTCTCGCGTGGGTGGCCTTCACCGGGACCGGCGAAGTGAAGAGCCCTGTCGTGAAGTTCTTCACCGATGACGAGATGGCGGCACTCAAGACGACGCTCGCCGTTGAGCCCGGCGACCTCGTGTGCATGGTGGCTGATGCGCGCTCGTTGGCGAACGAAGTGCTCGGAGCTCTGCGTCTGCGCCTAGCTGATGAGCTGGAACTCCCGCGTGAAGGCCACGAGCTCTTGTGGGTCGTCGACTTCCCGATGTTCAAGTTCGATGACGAGGAGAAGCGCTGGGCGGCCAACCACCATCCGTTCACGCGACCATTCGACGAGCACGTCGAGATGGTCGAAAGCGACCCCGGCGCGGTCCTGTCGTACGCGTACGACCTGGTCATGGACGGTTTCGAGATAGGCGGCGGGACGCTGCGCATGCACGACCCCGACCTGCAGAAGAGGGTCTTGAGGACCATCGGCCTGTCTGACGAGGAAGCGTCAACCCAGTTCGGATTCCTGCTGGAGGCGCTCTCGTTCGGCGCGCCGCCGCACGGTGGCATAGCGTTGGGACTGGACCGGCTGGTGATGCTGCTGTCGGGCGCGTCGTCCATTCGCGACGTGATCGCGTTCCCGAAGACCTCATCTGGTGGGGACCCACTCACCGGAGCCCCGGACGCCGTGGGCCTGCGCCAGCTCCGCGACGTCCACCTCAAGGTCGATTAGCCCGCGGTTGTTGAAGCACGTGGGGAGGCGTTACACTGCGAGGCAGGCTACGCCTTGCCCGTGGCTCGGCGCATACGGTCGAACCAACACTTCTCGTCCGGGAGCCTTACATTTCGGGGTGGACAGGGATCCCCTTGACTGGGGAAGCTGGAAGTCCCGGTGCGGGCACCCACCTGCTGAGGCAGGTTCACCCGGTCGAGCTGCGGCAGGGCGGGCCACGTCGTCGCACTTGGAGGCAGCAGTGATACGCAGACCAGTCGTAGCACTCATCGTGGTATCCATCGTCGCCCTGCTCTCCGGCTGTGGAGGTGGCGGAGGAGGAGAGGCTCCCCCCGCGGACGCCGGTGCCCCGGCTCCCGGTACCGAGGCGTCTCCCACGGCGCCCGCTCCTGCAGCGGGGGTCACGGACCGCTCCGCCCCGGAGGACGCCACCGTCTTCGAGCCCTTCCCTGAGGCGACCGGCCTGCCCAAGGCCATAACCGATCGCATCGCCGATCGCCAGCCGATGGCGATTCTGTTCGTTGACGGTTCACAGCAGGTGACCGACGAGGTCCGCTCGGCCCTCGACGACGCGATCAAAGCCAATGGGGGGGTCATCGACCTCGTCGTATACGACCTCGGTAAGTACGTGAGTCTGGACGCCTCGGGGCAGGCGCTCGTGGACACCGAGAAGTTCGCGGAGGACCCCAAGGCGCCTGAGGCGATCGCCCTGGCCGCCGCCCTGAAGGTGGGCATCACGCCCTACATCATCATGACGGACGACCAAGGGTACGTGGTCTTCCGTCATCGTGGCCTGGTCGACAGAGCGTTTCTCGAGATGCACATGGAGCGCTTGGTCGACTAGCGCCTGGCGAGGTGCCGATGGACTCCTTGTTCGACGACAGCGCCGCGGCGCATCGTGCTGCTGTGGCTCCGCTGGCGGCGCGCATGCGCCCACGCACCTTGGAGGAGTTCGTAGGCCAAGAACATGTCGTGGGCGAGGGGACGTGGCTCAGGCGGGCGATAGCCGCCGATGCACTGGCCTCGGTCATCCTCTACGGCCCCGCGGGGACCGGCAAGACGAGCCTGGCCCGCATCATCGCCGAGGCCACGCAGGCCCACTTCACCGAGGTCTCAGCGGTGACGTCCGGGGTCGCCGACCTGCGCAAGGCCATCGACCAGGCCGCCGACCGGCTCGCGCTCTCAGGCCAGCGCACGATCCTGTTCGTCGACGAGATCCATCGGTTCAGCAAGTCGCAACAGGACGCGCTTCTCCACGCGGTCGAAGACCGGGTCGTTGTGTTGATAGGCGCGACGACCGAGAACCCGATGTTCGAGGTCAACGCCCCGCTCCTGAGTCGTTCACGGGTGATCGAGTTGAGGCCCCTCGGTGACCAGGACGTCCGCACGCTCATCGAGCGAGCGCTGTCCGCGCCGCACGGTCTGGCCGGTCGGTTCACGCTCGAAGAGGAGGCGACGGCCGCGGTGGTGCTCATGGCGGGAGGGGACGCTCGCCAAGCGCTCACGACACTCGAGCTCGCGGCCGATTGCGCCGCCGCAGCGGGCCGTTCGTCCATCAGCCGAACTGACGTGGCGGACGCGTCGCCGTCGAGGGTCCTCGCCTACGACAAGAACGGCGACACGCACTACGACGTGATCAGCGCCTTCATCAAGTCGATGCGAGGCTCCGACCCGGACGCGGCGGTCTACTGGCTCGCTCGTATGGTCCACGCCGGCGAGGACCCCAAGTTCATCGCACGTCGCATGCTCATCTTCGCCTCGGAAGACATCGGCAACGCGGACCCGCAGGCCCTGTTGATCGCCCACGCAGCGTTCAAGGCGGCTGAATCGATCGGCTGGCCGGAGTGTCGTATCAACCTTGCGCAAGCGGCGATCTACCTCGCTCTAGCGCCGAAGAGCAACGCGTCGTATCGCGCGATCGACGCCGCACTCGCCGAGGTGCGCTCGGGCCCCGCCCGCCAAGTCCCGTCGCACTTGCGTGACCGGCACCGTCCGGGCAGCGAGACATACGGGCCCTACCTGTATCCCCATGACCATCCCGGCGGACGGGTTGAGCAGCGCTATCTGCCGGACGGGCTCGAGCCCGGTGTGTTCTGGAATCCCACCGATCGCGGCTGGGAAGGCGGCGAAGGGCGGTAGGCCCGCCTCTGATACACTGCCGCTCAGGTGCGACGGTTCGTGGAAGAGGGTGCCGCGTGGAGCCGGTGGAAGTGGTGTCGATCGTGGCCTTGGCCGCCGCCGTGGTGGCATCCGGCGCGCTGGTCTGGGCTGCGCGAGAGGCCGTCCTGACCTTGCGGTCGTTGCGAAAGACGAGCGATGAGCTGCGTGACCGGGCCGTGCCGCTGTTGGAGAAGATCGATGTCACCGTGGACGCCGTCAACGTCGAGCTGCTGCGCATCGACTCGATCATCACCACGGTCGAGGATGCGAGCGAGCGGGTCTCTTCGGCCTCAGGCACCATCAGCGACATCGTGAGCGCGCCCGGCGAGATCGTGAGCGACATGATCGGGCGTGCGAGGCGTGCGTGGAAGGGCCGGCGACGTGAGCACCCATCAGGATGAACGATGCGTCGTGTGCCCGTGGGTATGACGACGTACGATGACCTTCCCGCGTCTGATGAGCTCTGATACGGAGGAAGCATGACGGGTGATCGCGTGACACTCACGGTGCCCGCGAAGGGCGAGTATGCGCGTGCCGTGCGCATGACAGCCGCGGCGTTGGCCAGCAGGACCGGCATGACGTACGACGAGGTCGAGGACGTGCGCATGGCGGCGGAGGAGGCCTTCGTGTACGCCGTGGACAGCCTTGCCGAAGGCGACGAGGTGACGGTCGTCTTCGAGGTGTGTGGGGACTCCATGGCCATGAGGGTATGTCTCGGTCCCATGCAATCGGATGCCGAAGGCGAGGCCGACCGGGCCGCGCTGGCGACCTTCATCCTCGATTCCGTCTGTGACCGCTACGAGTTCACGAGCGATGAGGCGGGTGTCCGTACCCTCGTCGTCGAGAAGTGCGCGGGAATCGCAGATGCCGTCTAGCCGTCGTCCCGAGAAGCAGTCCCGAAAGCTGAGCTGGGACAAGGCGTACACACGCGAGCTGTTCCGGCGATACAGGCTTGACGGAGACGAGGCGGCCAGGGACGAGCTCATCACGATGTACCTCAACCTGGTCAAGTACCTCGCGAGCAGGTTTCGCAACCGGGGCGAGCCGGTCGACGACCTCGTGCAGGTGGGGACCATCGGGCTCATCAAGGCCATCGACCGCTTCGACATAGAGCGTCAGGTCGAGTTCACCACGTACGCGACCCCCACGATCGTCGGCGAACTCAAGCGCTACTTCCGTGACAAGGGATGGGCCATCAAGGTCCCGCGGCGTCTGCAGGAGCTGTCGTTTCGCGTGAACCAAGCGGTCGACGCGCTCACGCAGCGCCTCCAGCGCTCGCCATCCATCCCTGAGATCGCCGAGTACCTCGAGGTCACACCTGAGGAGGTCCTTGAGGCAATGGAGACGAGCGAGGCGTACAACTTCGTCTCGCTGGAAAGTGACCGCGGGGGCGAAGGGTCGGACTCCTTCTCGATCCTCGAGTATGTGGGCAAAGACGACGCGCTCATGTCGGCCGTAGACGACCGCACCACCCTGCAGGCGGCGTTCCGTCAGCTCACGCCACAGGAACAGCGGGTGCTTCACCTCCGCTTCTTCGAAGGGCGCACGCAGACCGAGATCGCCCGCCAGCTGAACATCTCGCAGATGCAGGTCTCGCGTCTGCTCAGGCGGACGCTCAAGGTCCTGCGAGACAACATCGTGAGGGAGTGAGAAGCGTCGTGGAGTCGAACCAAGGCAGACTCGTGCGTTGGCGCACTCTCGCCTACGGAGCATGGGCGGTCATCGGCGTACTGGTGATCATGGCGGTCGCGCTCTGGGCCATCGGTCGCATCTCCGGCGCTCTTGTGCCTTTCGGCCTGGCGTTCGTGTTCGTGTTCCTCACGCAGGGGTTGGTGGCTGCGCTCGAAGCCCGTGGCATGAAGCGGGGCGTCGCCGTCACGGCCTGCTTCGCCGGCGCGTTCGTCCTGGTCTCGCTCGTGGTCGTGTTCGTGTTCCCGCTCGTGGGACGGGAGCTCATCTCGTTCGCCCGAGCGATTCCCGCGTATCGTGACCAGGCCCAGGCGTTCATCGACGGACTGCTCGCCTCACGGCTCCTTGGCGACCTGAGGGGCATCGTCGTCCCCGTGTGGCTGGAGGACGCGGCCAGCACCATCTCGCGCTCCGCGGCCCAGGTCTTCGTCAACATCGGTAACGCCATCGCTCGGGGCATCGTCTCCACGGGAAGCGGTCTTGCCACCGTCGTGTTCGACCTCTTCTTGGGGGCGATCATCGCGTACTGGACCCTGCGCGACCTGCCCAAGATCCGTGCCGAACTGCGGGTGCTCGCCGGCGATCAGTACGAAGACGACCTCGAGAACCTGCTTTCGACGGTGGGGCGTGTGGTCGGCGGGTACCTCAAGGGGCAGACCATCGCGTCCCTCGTGACAGGAGGACTCGCAGGCATCGGTCTCGCGGTGATCGGTGTTCCCTACGCGCTCGTCCTGGGATTCCTCACCTTCGTGCTGAACTACGTGCCCTACATCGGCCCCTTGGTCTCAGGGCTCGTGGCCTCGGTGGTCGGTCTGTTCGTGGGTTGGCCGCAGGCGCTCGGAGCGATCGCTGTGGTGGTCGCGGCCCAGCAGCTCACCGACCTGTTCGTGACGCCTCGCGTCATGTCCGAGCAGGTCGACCTGCATCCGACGCTCGTGATATTCTCGCTGCTCGTCGGCGGGGCCCTTTCCGGGTTCTGGGGCATGATCCTGGCCATCCCGGTGGCCGCCACCGCCAAGGGGCTGTTCGTGTACTACTGGGAGCGCCGGACGAACAGGTCGCTCGCCACGGAGGACGGAGCGCTGTTCCGCTCCTCTGCGTGCGGGGACGGCGATGCTGACGATGCCGAGTGCGAGGACGAGACCCACGAAGACCACGAGTGACCACACGCCATCTGGAACCCGAGGAGCACTGTCGTGAGATCGGCTGAGATACGTGAGAGCTTCCTGACTTTCTTCGAGGGGAAGGGGAGCCGACGCTGGCCCTCGTCCTCGCTGGTCCCGGACGATCCGTCGCTGCTGCTCACCACCGCCGGCATGGTCCAGTTCAAGCCGGTCTTCCTCGGGGTCAAGGACCTTGGTTTCACTCGCGCCACCACGGTGCAGAAGTGCGTTCGGACCACCGACATCGACATCATCGGCACCACCGGCCGACACCACAGCTTCTTCGAGATGCTCGGTAACTTCAGCTTCGGCGACTACTTCAAACGCGAGGCGATACGGTGGGCCTGGGAGTACTCGGTCGACGTGCTGGGCCTGGACCCCGACCGCATCTGGGCCTCGATCTACGAGGACGACGACGAGTCCGAGGGCCTGTGGCTCGAGGAATCGGGCGTTCCTGCCCAGCGCATCGTGCGGATGGGCGCCAAGGACAACTTCTGGTCCGCGGGCCCGACCGGTCCGTGCGGCCCCTGTTCAGAGCTGTACTACGACCAGGGTCCCGCGTTGGGCTGCGGCAGCGACACATGTGCTCCGGGGTGCGACTGCGACCGCTACCTCGAGTACTGGAACCTCGTCTTCATGCAGTACGACCGCGCGGAGGACGGGACGCTCACGCCGCTGCCGAAACAGAACATCGACACGGGTATGGGGCTGGAGCGCATCGCGGCGATCCTGCAGGGCGTGAACTCGAACTTCGAGACCGACATCCTGCGCGGCATCATGGCGCTCGCGGAGAGCATCACCGGCGTGGAGTACGGCTCGGGCGAGCGCAGCGACACGTCCCTGCGCATACTCGCCGACCATTCGCGCGCCGTGTCCTTCATGATCGCGGATGGCATCCTGCCGAGCAACGAAGGCCGCGGCTACGTCCTGCGGCGTCTGCTCAGGCGTGCCGTTCGTCACGGGCGACTGCTCGGCGTGGAGGACGCGTTCATGCACCGGATGGTCGCGGACGTGATCGAGCGCATGGGCGATGCGTATCCTGAGCTCGTCACCCACCGTGAGCTCATCAACCGGATCGTCTCGAGCGAAGAGGAGCGCTTCAGCTCGACGCTTCGGACCGGCATGAGCTTCCTTGAGGCGGAGCTCGCCTCGCTGGCGTCCTCCGGAGCGGACACGCTCGATGGCCGGGTGGCGTTCACGCTTCACGACACCTATGGGTTCCCGTACGAGCTGACCGCCGAGATAGCGGGCGAGAAGGGCTACGTCGTCGACGAGGCCACGTTCGCGGCCGAGATGGAGGCGCAGAGACAGCGTGCCCGCGCCGCCGTCAAGGACGAGTCGTGGTCGGCGTACGGCGGGACGTTCGCGGCGCTCGCCAAAGAGGGACGCAAGACCGAGTTCGTGGGCTATGAGAGCGACGAGGCCGACGCGGTCGTGGTCGCGCTCGTGGTCGATGGAGCCGCAGTCGATGAGGTGACCGAGGGAACCGCTGTCCAGGTGGTCTTGGACAAGACGCCGTTCTACGGCGAGCAGGGCGGTCAGGTCGGCGACACGGGCGTGCTCACGACCTCCTTCGGCGCGCGCGTCCGCGTGGAGGACACGAAGGTCCCCGAGTCGGGCATCCACGCGCACATCGGAGTCGTGGAGGCCGGTCGGATCGCGGTCGGTGACGCGGTGCACGCGTCCATCGACGTCATGCGTCGTGAGCGCATCCGGCGCAACCACACGGCCACACACCTGTTGCACTGGGCGTTGCGTCTCGTGCTCGGAGAGCACGCCACGCAGGCCGGCTCCCATGTCGCGCCGGAGCGCCTCCGCTTCGACTTCACACACTTCGAGGGCCTTTCGCGTGAGCAGCTCGAGAAGATCGAGCGCATGGTCAACGCCAAGGTGTTCGAGAACCATCCGGTCCTCGCGTACGAGACGTCCCTTGCGACCGCCAGAGAACAGGGTGTGACCGCCCTGTTCGGCGAGAAGTACTCCGATTTCGTCCGCGTGCTCGAGGTGGGCAACTTCAGCCGTGAACTGTGTGGCGGCACCCACATCTCGCGCACGAGCGAGATCGGCTTTCTCAAGATCGTGTCCGAAGGCTCGGTCGGTGCGAATCTGCGCCGCATCGAGGCGGTGACGAGCTTCGATGCCTACGACCTCGTCCGCGCCGAAGAGGAGGCGCTGCTCGGGGCGGCAGAGGCGATGAAGGTCTCGCCGCGGGACGTCGCCGACAAGGCCGCGGCCCTCATGAAGCGGGTCAAGGAGCTCGAGGCCGGGGCGTCCCGCCGGATCGAGGCGGCTTCGGACGAAACGATCGGCGCACTCTTGGCCCAGTCGACCGATGCGCCCGGCTACCGGGTCGTGATCGCCCGGGCCGCCGATATGCGGGCTGCCGACATGCGTGCGGTCTGGGACGCGTTGCGTTCGCGTGGTACTCAGGCCGTCGTTCTCGTGGCCGCGGACACCGAGAGCGGCAAACCGATATTCCTGGCCGCAGGAGACGACACGGCGGTCGCCTCCGGGTTCGACGCCGGGGCCGTCGTCAGAGCGATCGCGCCGGTGCTGGGCGGCCGTGGCGGCGGCAAACCCGCCATGGCGCAGGGCGGTGGCGAAGACGCCGCTCGCATCGAAGAGGCCCTCGCACTGGCCCGAGAGACGCTTCGCGGGCAGTAGGCGCGCGAGTGGCCTCGCGGATCATCGCTCTGGACATCGGCGAGAAGCGCGTGGGGGTCGCGCTCTCCGACCCTGATCGTCGGGTGGCGACCCCGCATGCGGTCTGGGACGCTGCGCCGTTGCTCGCGAACGGTAGGGACCTGGTGCGCCTCGTCGAGGAGTACGAAGTCGCTGAGGTCGTGGTCGGGCTTCCGTTGACCCTTGAAGGGACTGAGGGCCCCCAGGCTCGACGTGTCCGGCAGGTCGCAGAACGGCTGGCAGGCTTCTTGCGCATCCCGGTGCGGTTCGTCGACGAACGGCTGACGTCGCGTGAGGCCGCGATGAGGATGCGAGAGGCCGGCTTCTCGGAGCGCAGACAGCGTGGGATGAAGGACATGGTAGCGGCCGCTCTGATCCTGCAAGCGTACCTCGATGCGCCGATGTCCGGTGATGGAGGGGACGGCTCGTGAGGGCGAGCGGAGACAGACATAAGACGAAGGGGCTGCTTCGAACGCTCGTGGCCGTCGTCTTGGTCGCGCTCGCACTGTTCGTGCTACTCATCGGGGTGGGTGCCTGGGCCTTGCTGTATCGGGTCGAGCGTCCAGTGCCCGCTGGACGGCCTGTCCAGGTGGAGGTCCCGGATGGCGCGACGACGGCGAGGATCGGCGAGCTGCTCGCGAGCAAGGGCGTGGTGGCCAACAGCGCCATGTTCCGCGTCCAGTCCCGACTCGCAGGCGCTGATGATCGTCTCAAGGCCGGCGTGTACGACCTGGCCACCGGCATGCCCTACGACCTCGTGATCGACCGTCTGGTGAAAGGGCCGCCGGTCAAGTACGTGACCGTCACGATTCCCGAAGGGTTCGTGGTCGACCAGATCGCTGCACGATTGGAGAAGCAGGCCGGCATACCCGCCGAAGAGACCCTTGCGCTGGCCAAAGGCGGTGCCGCGGAGTTCGTGGACGACCACCCCTACCTTGCGGACGCGTACGCTGGTTCGTTGGAGGGGTATCTGTTCCCGAAGACCTACCGTTTCGTCGAAGGGGTCACGGCGCGCGAGGCTCTCGACACCATGCTGGACCAGTTCGACACCGAGATCGCGCAGGTCGATACGTCCGCCGCCGAGAAGCGGGGCCTGAGCTTGAACGAGCTCGTGGTGCTCGCCTCCATGATCGAGAGGGAGGCGCAGTTGGACGAGGAGCGGCCGCTCGTCGCCTCGGTGATCATGAACCGCCTCGCGCGTGACATGCGTCTCGAGATCGATGCGACGGTCGAGTACGTTCTGCCGGGGAACCGCTTCCGGTTGCGCTACCGTGACCTGGAGATCGACAGCCCTTACAACACGTACCGGTACAAGGGCCTCCCGCCGGGTCCGATAGCCAGCCCGGGACTCGCCTCACTGAAGGCCGCAGCGCAGCCGGCCGAATCGGACTACCTCTATTATGTGCTGACGGGTAAGGACGGTTCACACACCTTCGCCAGGAACCTTGAGGATTTCCTCAAGGCGAAGAAGAAGTCGAAGGAGGTGTTCGGCAGGTGACCGATGAGACTGGCTCGACCACCTCGGCCGCGGTCTCGATCGTGTCCGCGCGCAAGGACTACGGTCGCGCTGCTGTCGGACGACCCGAGGCGGTCTCGGACGTGTCGATCCGCGTCGAGCGCGCCACCATCCATGGGCTTCTCGGACCGAACGGGGCCGGCAAGACCACGACGCTCAAGATGCTTCTGGGGCTCGTGCGGCCGTCAGGCGGGACCTTCACGTTGCTCGGACGCGACGCGCACGCACCCGGGGCCCGCTCGAACGTGGGTTTCCTTGCCGAACAACCTTATTTCCCGATGCAGCTCACCGCCAGTGAAGTGCTCCGACTGTACGGACGGCTGGCTCGCGTGCCACGTGATGAGCTTGCGGCGCAGATACCGAGTCTGCTTGAGCGGGTGGGGCTGGAAGGCAGGGAGAGCACGACGCTCGCACGTTTCTCTCGTGGCATGCTTCAGCGTCTCGGTCTGGCGCAGGCGCTTCTGGGGGAGCCGGAGCTCATCATCCTCGATGAACCGGCCTCGGGCCTCGATCCCGTCGGTCAGCGGGACGTGCGGAACCTCATGCTCGAGCTCAAGGCGAGCGGGACGACCGTCCTGCTCTCCTCGCACCAGCTCTCCGAAGTCGAAGCGGTGTGTGACGAGGTGACGATACTCGATCGCGGTCGTGTCGCTGCTCGCGGTGACATCGACGACCTGCTCAATGTCGCAGGACAGACCTCGGTGCGTGCGCGCGGCTCAGGAGGGCTTCCCGAGTCCGTGCGCGCGATAGCGACCGACCTCGCGGTTGACGGAGACGTCATGATCTTCTCGATTCCCGATCAAGCCATACGGCGGGTCATCGACGACCTGGACGATTCAGGCTTCAAGCTCGTGTCCGTCCAGCCCAAGCGCGACAGCCTTGAGGAGTACTTCGCCAGGCTGCTCGAGAACCCGGCGCCGGGAGGGGAGGTTCAGTCATGACCGATGTCCTCCTCGCGCTTGTGACCGCGGTGACCGCCGATGCGGTACGCCGCAAGGTCGTCTGGGTCGTCGTGCTGTTCGCCGGGCTGCTGTCCTTTGTCGCACCTAGCCTGCCCAGCTACGGAGTCGGCGTCGCTTCAGCGGTATACCGCGAGGTCGCGATAGCGCTCATGTTCGTCACGGCGCTCGTGGTGACCGTGGCGCTGGCGGCGACCCGCATACCGTCAGAGATCGAGCGTCGCACCGTCTTCAACGTGCTCGCCCGAGACGTGCGCAGGTGGCACTACCTCGTCGCCACGTGGTCGGGGCTCGTGGTGGTCGTCGGCGTGGCGCTGCTCGCCTTCACGGTCGTCGCCATGGTGGTGGGCGGCGTCGTCTATCGTGAGCTGATGTGGAGACTGTTTCAGGCGGCCTTCGCGGTGTGGCTGGAGATGGGCGTGATCGCCGCAGTCACCGTCGGACTTTCCAGCGCCTTCGGCCCGGTCACCAATACCGTCGGGGCACTGACATTCGTGTTCATCGGACACTCGATATCCGGACTTCTGGCGCCTCCGTCGGAGCATTCCGCGCCGCGATGGGTGCCGTCGCTTGAGGCGTTCAACGTCATCGCCCCTGTCGCCCACGGGTCGGGGTACGGCGTGGGCTACGCGCTGAGCATGCTCGGTCTCTTCATCGCGCTCAGCGGGCTTGCCCTCGTCGGCGCGAGTGCGCTACTGGAGCGAAGGGACCTGTGAGATGGGCGTCTCCGTGCGCATGACGCGACCGGTGCTGACAGGGCTGTTCGCGCTGCTGCTCGTCGCTTCGCTCGCATTGGGCGCGGTGAGCGCCCCGTCCGCGTCGTCTGCGACCGGAACCGTCGTCGGGCAGACCGGGTTCGCTTACCTGGGGGGGTTGCGCAGGTTCGCGGCTGCGGTGCTGTGGAACCGGCTCGAGCCGGTGTTCCATGCGTACTACGCGGGAGTCCCCCTCGCTGAACAGACGTACATGATGCCCACGCTTCATGCGGTCATCCGCTTGGACCCACAGTTCCAGCAGGCGTACTACGTGGCCTCGTGGATCGCCTACACCCGCGTGAGCAAGGAACAGGGTCTGGCCATCGCACGTGATGGGCTGGCCGCCAACCCGCGATCGGGACTCATGCACAGCAACCTGCTGCAGCTGTTGTTCTTGCAGGATGCATCGAAGAACGCTCCTGAGATCGGCAGACTGATAGATGCCGTCACCGGCGGCTCGCTTGAGTGGGTGGACCGCGAGGAACGGTTCGAAGGACTGGCGACCGCGCGAGACGCCTTGCGTGCGATGGGTCAGATCGAGCGGGCGCAGCGCATCGAGGCCGTGCTCGCACGGATGCGCGAGGCGGGCATCGGGCTCGGGGACCATGACCACGATGGTGACGGGAAGCAGGACCACTAGATGCTCTCTCCCGACCTGTATCATCGCAGCGTGCTCGACATCGACCTCGATGAGCTGAGCGCCCGCGGCGTAGACACGCTGCTCGTGGACTTGGACAACACGCTCCTGCCGCGTGACACGAGTGTCGTCCCGGACGAGTTGCGCGAGTGGGCCGCTCAGTTGGCCGACCGTGGGTTCCGGGTGTGCCTCGTCTCGAACAACTGGCACGAGCGGGTGCACGCGGTGGCAAGCGAACTGGGTGCGGACCTCGTGGCCAAGGCGCTCAAGCCATTGCCTTTCGCTTTCCTTCGCGGTCTGCGCCGCGTGGGTTCTGATCGCTCACGGGCCGCGGTCATCGGTGACCAGGTCTTCACAGACGTGCTCGGAGGCAAGCTGCTCGGCATGCTGACGGTGCTCGTCGTGCCGCTTTCGCGATCCGATCTGCCGCACACACTGTTGCTCAGGCGGATCGAACGCCTTCTGCTGGCAGACAGGCAGCCGGTGCCCTAGACTCGCACTGGGACTGGTCTCTTCGCGTTGACGTTAGGATGCGAATGATCACCATCGACGGATCCACGAAGATCGCTGGCGTCGTAGGGCGGCCGCTCGCGCACTCCCTGTCGCCGGCGATGCATAACGCGGTCTACGAGCGACTGGGCCTCAATTGGGTGTACCTGCCGTTCGAGTTCAGTGACGAGATCGGTTTGAGGAGATTCATGGCCCTGGTGCCGTCGCTCCGATGTGTGGGCTTCAATGTGACCATGCCGTTCAAGCAGGCGGCACTCGAACTCTGCGACGAAGTCGCCATGGCGGCGAACATGGCCGGGGCGGTCAACACGGTGCACGTCGTTGACGGTCGTTTGGTCGGCTACAACACCGATGGGCGAGGGCTGCTGGAGACTCTGGAGAACGAGGCGGGGTTCGCACCTGCCGGCAAGCGAGTCGTCATCCTGGGTGCCGGCGGGGCCGCAGGAGCTGCGTTTGTGGCGTTCCTGCTCGGAAAAGCCGAGTCCATCGTCATCGTGAACCGCGACATGGACCGGGCCGACGAGCTTCTCGACCGCATGCGCGGACATCTGGGCGCGACCACGGCGGCCGCGATCTCGGTGATGGCGGCCGAGGAGCAGGTCAGAGCGGCGCACCTGATCGTCAACGCCACTCCTCTGGGCATGAACCCCGGCGAACCGAGTCCCATCCCGGTCGACTGGTTGGGGCCGGGGCAGGTCGTCTACGACATGGTGTACGGGACGGCGGAGCCCACGGCTCTCGTCGCAGGCGCACGCGCACGAGGGGCCGTGGCCTTCGATGGGCTCGGCATGTTGGTGTGCCAAGGGGCCACCGCGGTCGACATCTGGAACGACAGCAAGCAGATCCGAACACCGCGTGACGTGATGCGAGCCGCAGCAGAGGCGGCGTTGTCCGCCCGGCGCGCCCAGGGGGGTGAGCGATGAGCGCGCAGGCCACCGCACAGAGGCTCGGCAGGATGCTCGTGCGCGCGGGCGTGATCACGGAAGAGCAGCTCGCCGAAGCCTCCCAGCAGAGCGCCGGACGCTCGCTCGTCGCCACGCTCGATGAGCTGGGGTACGCGAACGAGACGAGGGTCGCCCAAGCGGTGGCCGAGCAGATGGGCCTCGCGTTCATCGACATAGGCTCGTATGACATCGACCCGAATGCGGCGATGCTCGTCTCAGGCGACCTGTTGCGTAAGTACACCGTTCTCCCGGTACGTCTCGAAGACGATGCGCTCATGGTCGCGATGGCCGATCCGGCGAACATCTTCGCCATTGACGACCTGCGCATCGTGACTCGCAAGGAGATACGGCCCGTCGTCGCGGCCGAAGGTGAGCTCACGGCTGCCATCGAACGGTTCATGACGAACCAGACGAACGTGGACGACATGCTCGGCGACCTTGAGGACAGCGTCGGCACGATCGAGCGCGAAGAAGAGGTCGATGAGAGCGAGGAGTCCGCGGTCGCCAAGCTCATGAACCAGATCGTGACCGACGCCATCCGCCAGGGGGCCGGCGACGTCTACATCGAGCCACACGAGAACCAGTTGCGTGTCCGGTACCGCATCGACGGCGTGTGCCGCGAGGTCTTCACCGCGCCCAAGTCCATGCACCGGCAGCTCATCAGCCGCCTCAAGATCAACTCGAACATGGACATCGCCGAGCGACGGGTGCCGTTGGACGGGCGGTTCGGTGTCGTGTTGGACGGCAAGGCGGTCGACTTCCGCGTCGCGACGCTGCCGCTGGTCCACGGCGAGTTGGCTGTCCTGAGACTTCTGCGGCGGGACTCCATCATGCTGTCTTTGAAGGACCTGGGCTTCGGCGAGCACAACATGGAACGATTGCTCAACGCGCTCTCGCTGCCGTACGGCGCGATCCTGGTCACCGGTCCGACGGGCTCGGGTAAGTCGACGACGCTGTACGCGGCGATCAACGAGACGAACGACCCCAAGACGAACCTCATCACCGTCGAGGACCCCGTTGAGTACCGGCTGGCCGGCCTGTCACAGGTCCACGTGAACGAGAAGGCCGGCCTGAGTTTCGCCGCGGCCCTCAGGTCGATCCTGAGGCAGGACCCCGACAAGGTGATGATCGGTGAGATCCGTGACCGCGAGACGGGCACCATCGCCATCGAGGCCGCGCTGACGGGGCACCTCGTCCTCTCGACGCTTCACACCAACGATGCGCCGTCCGCGATCACCCGTCTGACCGAGATGGGCATCGAGCCGTTCCTCACAGCGTCGGCGGTCACGCTCGTCGTCGCGCAGCGTCTTGCGCGTCGCCTGTGCACGGAGTGCAAGGAACAGTACACCCCTGAAGAAGTCGCACTCGAACGCATCGGGTTCCCGTTCGAGCCGGGCAATCCCCCGAAGCTTTACCGGGCCCGTGGCTGCAAGAAGTGCAACGGTATAGGCTACAAGGGCCGCATGGGCGTGCACGAAGTGATGTCGATGTCTGAGAACCTCGAGCGGCTCACGGTCGAGAACGCGTCGGCTGACGAGATCAAGCGTCAGGCCATCTCTGAAGGCATGCTCACGCTGCGCGACGACGGGTTCTCGAAGGTGTTGCAGGGGCTCACGTCGATCGAGGAGATCCTGCGAGTCGTCGTGTGATGTCGCTCACATGCGACCCACGCGTCTTGGCCACCACATAACCGCAGGTCGGTTGTAGCGACACCTCCTTCGTGAGAACATGGGTTCGCTCGCCGTCAGGCGGGCTTGGCATCGCGCGCCCAGGCGCGTGGTCGCATTTCTCGACAGCAGGTGGGAGGTGCTGTGGCGCCGTGGCAGATAACGCATTCGGCGATTTCTTCCTGAGCGACGTCGATGATGAGTTGCTCGAGGAGGATGACGATCTCATAGCCGCACCCGTCGTGGTGCCGGTACCTCAGGCCGCCGAGCCAGCGGCGCCCGTGGCGCCACCCGTCGCGGTCCCTCAGGCGCCGGCGCCCGCCCAGGTCGCTCCATCACAGACTCCGGCCGCCGCGCCCGTGGCTTCCGCACCGGCTCCGCGGCCCGCTGCGCAGGCGCGCCAAGCGTCCAGAGAGGAACGGCTCGCTGCCGCGTTGAACGAACTCATGCAGGAGAGTCAGGAGATCCAAGCGGCGGCACTCGTCTCCCTCGACGGCTTCACGATGGCCTCAGCGCTTCCTGAGGGGATGCAGGAGGACCGTGTGGGAGCGATGTCGGCCGCGATCCTCGGCCTGGGCGAGCGTGCCGCAGCCGAACTCGGTCGCGGCTCTCTCTCGCAGGTGTTCATCGAGGGGGAGGGCGGGTACGTCCTTCTCATAGCGGCCGGCGAGCGAGCGGTTCTGACCTGCCTTGCGGACAGCGACGCGAAGTTGGGGCTCGTGTTGTATGACATGCGTGCGGCCGCGGAGGCGATCGCGGCCATTCTCGGATAGTCGATGACCGGTTCGGCCCTCACGGCCTGAAGAAAGAACGGATGCGGGACGCTCGATGGCGCTGCGCGGCAACCTCAGAGACTTCAGTCTGCCGGACGTCTTCCAGCTGGTGACGTTCAGTCGCAAGACGGGCGTGCTTCGCATCGAGCGGGAAGACGGCGCGGTCGGCAGCGTGTGGTTCAGGGACGGCGAGGTCTTCTTCGCCAGCTCGAACTGGCATGCGGAGCCGCTCGGCGAACGGCTCGTGAAGGCGCATCGGATAACCCCTCAGGCCCTCAAGCGAGGCTTGGAGCTGCGCGCCGCCGAGCCGCCGGACGGCCGTCGCCTGGGTCAGATCCTCATCGACGAGGGCTACATCACGGAGGCGGTGCTGGAGACCTTCGTGTCCGAGCAGATCCAGGACACGATCTTCGACCTCATGAGGTGGGAAGAGGGCGAGTTCGACTTCGAGCCCATGCCTCAGGTCGTCGAGGAGGACATCGGGCTCACGGTCTCCATCGAGAACGTGGTGATGGAGGGTTCGCGGCGCCTCGAGGAGTGGGGACGGATCAAGAAGAAGATCCCGTCCACGGACGTGGTTTTCAAGATGGCCACCGCTCCGGGGGAGGGGACCTTCGAGATCTCCCTCAAACCCACTGAATGGCAGCTGCTGCTGCTTGTGGACGCCACTCGTTCCGTGGCCGACCTCGCCCGCGCCACCGGGCGAACGGACTTCGAGGTCGCACGGGTGCTGTACGGCCTGTTCTCCGCAGGCCTGCTCGAGTTCGCCACAGAAGAGGAGATCGAACGCAACCGCGCGGAACGGGCGGAGCGCGAAGCCAAGCTCGCAGAGATCGAGGAGGCGAGACGCCGCGCACTTGAGGCCGAGCAGCAGGCGGCTCTGGAGCGCGAGGCCAGACTGGCCGCTCAAGCTCAGAAGCGGATCGAGGCGGACACCGCTCAAGCCCAGGCATCGGCGCCGGCCGGGACAGCGGTGCCGTCGATGCCGAGTGAGCCTGCTGAGGTGCCGGAGTTCCTGGGGGTCGCTGCGGCGGCGCCCAGCGCCGAGGATGAAGCGGTGCTCGAACAGTTCATGGGCGCCGTCCTCCAAGCGCCTCCCGCGCCCGTGGTGGAAGACGTTCCGGAGCCGACGAAGGCCCCATACGTGCCGGTTGAAGAGCCCGCCTTCATCAGCGCAGAGCACGCGGAGGACACCGAGATCCCGCTGGTCCCGGTTCCGTCAGTGGAGGACCTTCTGCCCGGCCTTCAGATCAGTGCTGCTCCTGACGAGATCGACGCGATCGCGGCGTCGTTCGAGACGGAGACCCACCCCGCCGAAGCGACTGAGCTGCCTTCCGAGTCCTTGACCGAACTCGAAGTCGGGGCCGGAGCCGAAGTCGGGGCCGGAGCCGAAGTCGGGGCCGGAGCCGAAGTCGGGGCCGAGCCGGTCGCCACGTCCGAGCCGGAGGCGTCTCCTGCCACCGAACTCGGCTTGGAAACCGGGCCGTCACTCGAGGTGACGTCGCCAGCGGTCGCACCGCCGGAAGAAGGCGCCGAACGCGACTTCGAGAAGGAGTTGCTCGCCTTGGGTCTGGGTGAGATGCCGACCGACCTCCTCGAGCCGCTTCAGCCTGCCCCGGCGCCCGTGGAACCGCCGCTCCCGGAGCCGGTGGAGCCGATGAGCGAACTTGCTTCGGATTGGACAGAGCTTGAGGTTGCGTCACAGGCCGCACCGCTTGCTGGGCAAGAGCAGGACCTCGGGAGCCTGGTCGACCTCGAGCTACCGGGCGGCGCCGTGCCCACACCGGAACCCATCGCAGAAGCTGAGCGGGCCGCCATCACCGAAGGAGAGCCGGACTTCAGCGCGCTGCTCGAGTCCCTGGACGTGGACGCTGAGAGCGCCGAGACGCCGTCGGTCGTCGACGCGGGCTTCGACGAAGAGCTGCTCCGCGACGAGGAGCCGGCTGCCACTGGCGGCGTCATCTCGACTGATGCATTCCTGGAAGACATCGGTATGGACGACCTCGGCCTCTCGGGAGGGCTCACCGACGAGTTGTCGGCGTTGACCGGGGCGCAGCGCCGCCAGCCCGCGCGCCCGCAGGCGAGCGTCAACGCCATTCCCGAGGCAGGGGGCGCCATCCAGCGGGATGCGCGCGTCGACAAGGACACCGTTCTCAAGATCATCGAGGGCATCAAGGGCCTGTAAGAGGAGTCGCGAACCATGCAGTCGGTCAAAGTCGTGGTCACCGGGCCGTTCAACGCCGGCAAGACCACCTTCATCAAGGCGGTCAGTGAGATAACCGTGCTGTCGACGGAGCGCCAGGTGAGCGACATCTCCGGTGAGGGCGGGGGAGAGACCACCGTCGCCATGGACTTCGGACGCATCACCGTGTCTGACGATGTGGTCCTCTACCTGTTCGGAACACCCGGACAGGCGCGCTTCTCCTTCATGTGGGAGACGCTCTCAGAAGGGATGCTCGGTTTCGTCCTGCTCGTGGACGCGACCGAGCCTCAGACCTTCGCGGATGCCAAAGAGATGATCGACTTCTTCACCAACATGTCCGACGTGCCCTTCGTGGTTGCCGCCAACAAGGTCGACGCGGACGACACCGACACGATTCGGGCGGTGCGCACCGAGCTGGAGTTGGCCGATCGCATCCCGCTGCTTCCGGTCGACGCGCGGAAGAAGGACTCGGTGAAGGCGGTCCTGCTCGGTCTGCTCTATGAGATCCTCGAAAGCATGGAGTGAACTCGCCCGTGGACGTTGGGCTCATAGCGATCGCCGCAACGTTCGGACTTCTGGTCGTCTCGCTCGTCACGTTCATCTCCTCGGTGTTGCGGTTCCGGCGGATGCGACGCTTCGCAGGCGATCTGCAACAGGTCGAGTTCTCCACGGGAGAGGCCGGTGGCACGTTCGACACCAGTCTTGACGGGCTGAAGGTGGAAGTGGCGGCGGACTCGCCGAGTGCAGCCCTTCTCACCCCGCTTCGGGCGGGTGAATGGATGCCGCCACCCACTCCGGCGCCGGCCGCCAGCCTCGCGGACGCGTCGCTCGATGCGCGTATCGCACAGTTCGAACCCGTCCCGAACATCCCTGAGCCCAGCTTCACGGTGGACCGGTACGAACCGTGGCAGGTGGAGCCGTCCACGCCCGGCGTGCCGGTGCGCGAGACGCCGTCGGAGACGACGGCCCTACCGCTGTCGCTCACGCTTCCAAGAGTCGATACAGGTTCGACCGCGTCGGCCCCGAAGCCCGCGATGGAGGCGGTCGCTGCATCAGACGACGATCTCGATCGAGAACTCGCGGCCCTCATGCCCACGACCGAGTTCGCTCCGGTCGCCGTCGAGCCGACTCCGGTACCTTCGGCCGCGCCGCCACCGCAGACGGTTCCTGTCTCAGTGCCCGGTCCGATCCTGGCGCCCGAGCCCGTCACGCAACCGGTGGTGCCAACCGCTCCGAAGTCGGAGCCCGTGTCTGTTCCGCTGCCCCCTCCAGCGCCCGAGCCCGTGTCACAGCCGGTAGCGCCGCCTGCCGCAGCTCCGGTGCCCGTCCCAGCTCCCGTCCCGGTGCCCGAGCTCGTGCCACAGCCGGTAGCGCCGCCCGTTGCGGCCCCCGGGCCGGTAGCGCCGCCCGCTCCGGCCCCTGAGCCTGTCCCGCCGCCCGTTGCGGCTCCGGCGCCCGAGCCGATACAGCAGTCCGTTACAGCCCCGGAACCGGTCTCCGTGCCAGTCTCGACCCCTCAGCCCGTCGAGCCGGTGGTCGACACCTACTGGGAGGACCTGCTGCGTGAGCAACAGGGCGCACCGATGCCGCGTGTCGAGCCGCGACCCCCTGCGCCGCGTCCGGAGGTCCGGGTCGCGACGGCGGAGCCTCGGATCGCTTCGCCCGAGCCAACGCCGCAACCATCGCCTCCGCGTCCTCCGCGCCCGGTCGCACGCGTGCGCTCTGCCGATGGCGAGGTTCTGCGATATGACCCCGCGACGCTGGAGCAACCCGTCGTCGCGCCCGAGGTGAGCGCGGGCAGGGCCAGCGCGCCCGATCTCGTCATGGAAGCGCCGGTTGAGATGTGGTTCGGGGACTCGCGCGTGGGAGTGAAGGCGGGTACCGCGACGTACGAACGCTTCAAGAAGTACGCCGACGTCCTGCTTGCGGACCTTCGCGAGGCATCCGCCCGTACGCGCTAGTCCCGCGCGCGTCGCTCACGCGCTATCATGTGAAAGGTCACACGGGAGCTCTACTTCCCGCCGGGCCCATGGGTTCGGCCGTTCAAAGGGACGTCTTTCAGTGGCGGAAGCAGGACAGAGACTCGGCCAGCTGCTGATGCGGGCCGGCGTGATCACGGAGAAGCAACTCAACGACGCGCTCGAGGTCCATCGAGCGACGGGGAGTCCGCTCGGGCGCGTCCTCGTCGACCTGGGATATGCCACGCAGGGCGCCATCCTGTCGGTGATGGCCAAGCAGATCGGCATCGAGTACATCAACTTCTCCGAGCGCCCGCCCGAGCCGACCGCTGTGGCCGCCGTCCCCAAGGACCTCGCACAACGCTACACGCTCATGCCGGTTGCCATCACCGAGAACACCCTGCTCGTCGCGATGGCCGACCCGCAGAACGTGCTCGCGCTCGACGACCTGCGCATCATCACCGGCCACGAGATCAAGCCGGCCATCTCGACCAGGGACGACATCATCGCGGCCATCGAGGAGTACTACAAGGTCGCAGAGCACACCACCGACGACGAGTTCATCGCGACCGAGGACATCGGCGAGGACGAGCTCGCGCAGCTCACGGATGTCGAATCCGAGGCGCCTGCGGTCAAGCTCGTCAACTACATCATCCAGAAGGCCGTTGCAGACCGCGCGTCCGACATCCATATAGAGCCGCAGGAGAACGACCTGCGTGTCCGGTTCCGCATCGACGGCGTGCTCCACGAGGTGATGCGCAGCCCCAAGTCCACGCAGCAGGCCATGATCTCGCGCTTCAAGATCATGGCCGAGATGGACATCTCGGACTCACGTCGTCCACAGGACGGGCACTGCGCCGTCACGGTGGGAAACCACAAGATGGACTTCCGCGTCTCGTCGCTTCCCACGGTGTACGGCGAACGCATCGTGCTTCGTATCCTGCGCAAGGACTCGATCCTGCTACAGCTCTCGGACCTGGGCTTCCTGCCGGCGTCGCTCGAGCGTTTCGAGTCGTCGTTCAAGAAGCCGTACGGAGCCATCCTCGTGACCGGACCCACGGGTTCCGGCAAATCGACGTCGCTCTACGCTGCGATCAACGTGCTGAACGATCCCGGCCGTCACATCCTCACCGCGGAAGACCCCGTCGAGTATCGCCTTCCCGGTGTGAACCAGTGCCAGATGAACCACAAGGCGGGGCTCGACTTCGCCCGTGCGTTGCGGTCGTTCCTGCGCTGCTCGCCGGACGTGATCCTCGTGGGCGAGATCCGTGACCAGGAGACGGCGCAGATCGCCATCGAGTCAGCGCTCACGGGCCACCTCGTGCTCTCGACGCTTCATACGAATGATGCCCCGAGTGCCGTGACGCGCTTGATTGAGATGGGCGTGGAGCCCTTCCTCGTCTCATCTGCGGTAGGTTGCATCCTCGGGCAGCGGCTCGCACGCAAGCTGTGCTCGGACTGCAAGGTGGAGTGGCGGCCCAAACCCGAAGTGCTCATAGAGGCGGGGTTTGCTGCCGATAATCTCCCGGAGGTCGTCTACAAGGCCGGGGGTTGCCGCAAGTGCGGCGGCACTGGCTATCGCGGGCGACTGGGCGTGCACGAGGTCCTGCTCATGAGCGAGGAGATCTCGCGCCTGTGCGTCGAAGAGGCCACCGCGGAAGAGATCAAGCAGGTCGCTATGCAGCAGGGTATGCTCACGCTGCGTCAGGACGGGCTTGAGAAGGTCCGGATGGGACTGACGTCGATCGAGGAGATCGTCAGAGTCATAGTCTAGGTTCGGCCGCCGAACGTAGAACGAGGAGCAGCAGATGGCGACGTTCACCTATACCGTGCGGGACAAGGCCGGCAAGGTTGCCAAGGGCAAGCTCGACGGCGAGAGCAAAGAGGCCGTTCAGGCCAAGCTCACCCAGATGGGTTACATCATCTTGGAGCTTGACCAGCAGGGCGGTCTGGCCGCGCTCAACAACATCACGTTCGGCACCGGCGTCAAACCCAAGGACATCACGATCTTCGCCCGTCAGTTCTCCACGATGATCAATGCGGGCCTGTCGCTCACGAAGTGTCTCGCGATCCTCGGTGGTCAGACTGAGAACCCGTACCTGCGCGACATCATCAGCCAGATCGGTAAGGACGTCGAGGCCGGCCAGTCGCTGTCGGACTCGATGGCGCGTCATCCCAAGGTCTTCCCGCCCATCTTCATCAACATGGTGCGGGCGGGCGAGACCGGCGGTGTGCTCGACGAGGTCCTGAACCGTGTCGCCGACCACTTCGAGCAGGAGCAGGCGCTCAAGGGCAAGATCAAGTCGGCGATGACGTACCCGGTCGCGATGGGCGGCATGGTGGTCGTCATCCTGGCTGCGATGATGATCTTCGTCGTGCCCACCTTCGAGAAGATGTTCTCGGAGATGGGCGGCAAGCTCCCGTTCATGACCCAGCTTCTCGTCGACGCGTCCGACTTCGTCGCCGGGGTCGGAGGCATCGTCACCGTGGTGGTCTTCGCGGCGCTGATCTTCGCGTTCAAGTGGTGGTCGAAGGGCCCGGGGCGCCTCATCTGGGACGGCGCCACACTGAGGATGCCGGTGTTCGGGCCTCTCGTTCGCAAGATCGCTCTGGCGCGCTTCACGCGGACGTTCGGTACGCTCGTGACCGCGGGAGTGCCCATTCTGTCGGCCCTGGACATCGTCGCGGACACCGCGGGCAACGAGGAGGTCGCGCAAGCGGTCCGCAAGGTCCGGGCAGCGATCAAAGATGGCGAGACGATCGCCAAGCCGCTCTCCGAGAGCAAGGTGTTCCCCTCCATGCTCGTCCAGATGATCGCGGTGGGTGAGGAGACCGGCGCGCTCGACACGATGCTCAACAAGATCGCGGACTTCTATGACGAGGAGGTCTCGACCGCCGTCGAGGGCCTGACCTCGCTCATCGAGCCGCTCATGATGGCCACGCTGGGCGTGGTGGTCGGTGGCATGGTCGTGGCGCTCTACCTGCCGATGTTCAACGTCATCACGCTCGTCAAGTGACGGTTTCGAGGAATTCGTGACCGACACGCTAAAGTCCGCGCCCCGCGTGCCGATACATGGGGTGTCGGAATGAGGGTGGTGGGAGCCACCCGCGGTCCCCAGCAGGGGGAAAGGAGGTGCGGCAACATGAAGATGTTCCGCAAGGAAGAGGGCTTCACCCTCGTCGAGCTCATGGTCGTCGTGCTTATTATCGGTATCCTTGTCGCAGTCGCCATCCCGGTCTTCAACGCAGCGTCCTCCACGGCGCGTCAGCGCGCCTGCCAGGCCAACCTTCGTACGCTTGACGGCGCTGTCGAGCAGTGGCGCGCTGCCGCCCCGACGAACGATCCGGCCACGCTGGACACGCTCGCCGCGGCCAACACCGCCATCGGCGGCTACGTGAAGGACTGGGCCAAGTCCACGGTGTGCCCGGCCGGTGGCAGCTACACCGTCACCGACGGTACGTTCGCCTGCCCGAACGGCCACACCTACTAGGATAGCGGGTCCATACCCTCGACCACGAGTTCAAGAGGCCCGCGGCGGATGCCGCGGGCCTCTTCGCGTCGCGCGTCCCCGCGCGGCTTTCGTGAGGCTCTATGCGCTAGGATTGTCTTGGCAGCGATGCATATGCACATTCGCGCGGCGGGAGATCAGTGGAATACAGCTTGATCATCGGCGTTCTCGTGTTCGTGCTGGGGCTTGCCTTCGGTAGTTTCGGCAACGTGGTGATCTGGCGGCTGCCGCGTGGTGAGTCACTCTCGTATCCGGCGTCGCACTGCCCCGAATGCGATGGGCCGATCGCGTGGTACGACAACGTTCCCGTGGCCTCCTGGCTCATCCTCAGGGGGCGCTGTCGCTCGTGCAGTGCCCCGATCCCTGTCCGTTATCCGGCAGTGGAGCTGACATCGGGGCTCTTGTGGTTGCTGGCTTGGGCGCAGTTCGGGCTGAGTCCGCGCACGCTCGGTGCGATCGTCTTCTACTACCTTCTCCTCATCCTGGCGGCCATCGACCTGGACACCTATCGACTGCCCAATCCGCTCATCGGCCTGATGGGGGCGATCGGTGTCGCGGGGGTCGCGGCCTCGATGGCGGGCCTGCCCGTGTTGCCGTTGCTGCCGGCCAGTGGTGTGTTCTCGTCGCCACTCGTGTCCGCGCTCGTCGGTTGCGGTGCGCCGGCCGTGATCACGCTGGGAATCGCGCTCATCTATGAGCGTGCCCGCGGGCGCGAAGGCTTTGGCATGGGCGACGTGAAATTGCTCGCAGTCATGGGACCGTATCTGGGCCCGTACACGCTCATGGTCCTCTTCCTGGGCAGCATGTTGGGCGCCGTGGTCGGCGTCATCGCCGCGCGACGCTCAACTGAAGGCATGGCCATGCGCGTGCCGTTCGGCCCGTTCCTTGCGGGAGCGGCGGTCATGGTGTCGGTCGCGGGGCCTGCTCTGTGGCTCTGGTACGCGGGTCTGCTCGCGTGACGACCGTCACAGAATGACCATCCAAGAACTCAATGGAGGGACTGTTGTTGCCGATAGAGGAAGTGCGGGTATGTGTCTTTGCACGCGCCTCGCGAAGGTCGCGTGCGTCGAGCGGGAGGCGCTTGAGGCCATGAGCAGACTCAGACGAAGCGATGGGTTCTCGGTCGCCGAGGTCGTGATCGCGACTGCGATCATGTTCTTCGTCCTGACCGCGCTCGTCGGGCTCATGGGCGTGTCCTCGAACATGACCGTTCAGGCCAAGCAGAAGAGCATCCTCGTGAACGCCGTCGCGTCCGAGATCGACAGACTGAGGGCCTTACCGTTCGACGAGATCCAGACAGGCGACGTCGAACGCGATTACAACGGGGTCCTCGTGCAGATCACCCAAACGGTCGAGACCAAGACCGCGATGGGCAGCGAGTACTACAAGATCGTACGTATCGCTGCCACGGGAACGATGCAGGGCCAGTCGCTCACGTATCGGACGAGCATCGTGATCAGGAACCCTGAGAACAACATGACGCTTGCCACCGACCCGGATGCGCCTCAGATCGAGTTCACCGCCGACGCGCCGGCGGCAGATGAGGTGTTCTTCGGGGCCGAGCGTCTGAACGGGGGGTCGATCTTCCTCAAGACGCGTGCGTACAGTCCTCCGAACGGGCTCACCGAGGTGAGGTACCAGGTGGGCAACACCGCGCTCATCCAAGCCAGTGGCGTCTCTGCCGTGTTCACACCCACGAACAACCCCTTCTTCGCGAGTCCCACGTGGAACACGGCGGCAGGGGGTCTGGCTGACGGCTTCCAGACCGTCGTCGCCGTCGCAGAGGACAACCAGCAGCGCACGGCCACGGTCAAGCGCCGCTTCATCCTTGACAACTCGATGCCGCTCGCGCCAGGAGTCCCGAGCGGCGTGCCTCTGGATTCGCAGACGGTGCGCCTGACCTGGGCGGCGGCTCGTGACGGTGGTGTGGGCACGGACCCCGCGGCGTGGTACTGGGCGAGCCAGTACCAATACACGCTCTACCGTGAACCGCTCACCGGTGGAGGCGCTCCCACTAGCTGGCCGGTGGCGGCGCAACAGACGTTCGCGGCAGGGGACTCCGCGGCCCAATCGATCATGAATGCGGGACCGATCACCCGAGACGCGTCGGTCACCGCCGGAGGCCCCGCGCTGTCGCGTTCGTCGCTCCCGTTCAGCCGGTTCTTCGTGAGGGTGTACTCGGGCTCGCCTCGCGGCATGGGTGATGCCTACGCCGATTCGACTGCTCTCGTCGTGACGCGGCCTGAGCTGATCTGCGATTCGAGCGCACAGAGCACGGCCAAGGTGGGTGCGAAGTCCGGTAGCAAGTATCCTCTGACGTTGTCGCTCAAGGTGACCAAGCCGAACTTCCCCTACACCGGCACGCCCGTCTACACCGTGCAGTACCGCACGCCGACGAGCGCATGGCAGGCATGGCCGAGCGCGGTCACCGTCACGCAGTCGACGAACTACGTGACGCTTGCGAGCACCGCATCGCTCAGCCTCTCTGTTTACTACTTCAAAGTCGGTGTCAGCGGAGTCACGCCAACCGGCTATGCCGGAGGCACGGCCCTTCCGGCTCTCGAGACCAATGCGGCCAAGATGCCCGCCGCTGCTGCCAACACGACGTACAACCTCACGCTCGATTGGGGGTTGTAGGCCGTGGACTTCCGCGATGACAGTGGCGTGACGCTCACCGAGATGCTCGTGGTGACCCTGCTCATGGGCATCGTGCTGGCCATCGTCTACCTGGGCATCCAGTTCGGCTACCGCGCCACGGCGGTGGCCGAGACCCAGTCACAGTTCGCGCGCAACGTGACCGCACCGCTCACCGCGATGGACGCATCGTTCTCACAGCGCGTCCCCATGGTGGGCTTCACCATGGACCCGTACACGGCCACTGTGAGGCTGCCGGCCGACTACCGTCCGGGCACGATCGAGGAACACACGTTCTCGGCCAACACGGACGGGACGCTCACGCAGCAGATCTATCGCGTCACCGGCGCGACACGCACGCTCGTGCGTACCGTCACCTGGTCCCGCGAGAACGCTAACCGGGCGGCGAACGTGCCACTGTTCACGTACTTCAATGGGAGCGTCGCCGCCACCAATGCGGCGCTCATCGACAACGTCGTGATCCGCGTGGCCACCAGCCGCGATGGACACACCTTCTCCGATGCGCGGCGCGTGTTCTTCAGGAATCGATGAGAGAGAGCCGATCGAGAGTGGTGAGTGTTGTGAGACGTTCGGATGAGGGTTTCGCGCTCGTGTTCACGATGGGTGCGGTCGCGCTCATCACCGCCGTTGCCGTCGGTGGCTACATGCTGGCGAACCAGACCCTCCACGACTCAGGTGTCAGTATGGACGTGAACCGAGCATACCAGCTCGCGAGCACCGGGCTTGAGCAGGAACTCTCGTTCTTCACCAAGGACAGGTTGGGCCAGTACCCGAAGACGGTGAACATGGACGGCGGCACGTATGTCGCGAGCGTCAATGACCTGGGTGGTGGCGTGTATGAACTGGCCGTCCGCGGAACCGTGGGAACCCAGGAGGAGACGGTCCTCACGCGTTTCCAGTACCTGAACCTGTGGGACATGAACATCTCCGGCGGCGCACAGTCCTCGATCGGCGTGCGCAACGGCTTCAACGGCAACAGCACGATCATCGGGTCGCTGTACGTCAACGGGGACATGGACTGGGGCTCCAACGGCCGGATGTGGGGGGGGCCCGTATTCATCAAGGATGGTGCCTGGAACGCGAGCGGCAACGGTCAGGTCGGCTCGAGTACCGATCGCGTCGACGCGTACGGTCCTGTCCCGAGCGACAACAGCCGTTACTTCACCAATCTGAAGGGCACGGCGCCGGATTTGGAGATCCCTAGCCTGACCGATGAGAACATGGCGGCGTACCTGCAGGGTGCGAAGGACTACGCGGTGGCGAATCCGCGGACCACTCCGCTGTATGGAACCCAGCCGGCAAACCAAGACGCGACCTACTACACGGTGTTCAACGGGGACACGACGTTCAACTCCGATTTCGGTGACACGACCAACGATGCCATCGCCGTGCGCGGCGGTGTCGTCTACCTCAAAGAGGACGCGATCATCTACGTGAACGGTACCGCGACCTTCGGGAGTTCGATCGTGGGCTACCGTGGCAGCGGCACCATCGTCGCGAAGGACGGCTTCGTCACCCAAGGCAGCCTGGTTCCTCAGAATGGTCTGACGGAGACTCTGTATGGCAACACGGTCCCGAAGATGGATGAGACGAACTGTCTGGGTCTGCTGTCGCAAGGCGATTTCAACGCGAACGGCAAGGGTGACACTGTCTGCGCCGCGGTGTTCCTCAACGGTAACTACATCGTACCGTCCAGCGGGCACAGCGATTTCCGCGGCTCGATGATCACGAACAGCATCTTGATTGACACGACCAACTGTCTCTTGGCCACCCAGCCGGGACTGGGTGACCTGTTGCCGGCCGGTATGCCACAGCTCGCCGGTTTCGTCGCGCGCGGCGACTGGGTGAGACGCTGATCGCGGGGGATGTTGTTGACATCGGGCGCAGTTGGTATCATCTCCGAGGGACCATCGCAGCACCATTAGACGAAGCACTTGACGCAGCAGTGGATGAGGGAGGAAGCGTTGGCTCCTGTCGGGCTCGGCTTGGCACAGCCACCTATCGGCTTGGACATCGGCACCGACTACGTCCGCGCCGCTCGCATCCGTCCCGCCGCAGGTGGGATGGCTCTTTCGGGTTACGGTCGAGCCGTCATGCCCTTCGGCGCCGTCGTGGAGGGCGAGATCGTCGACCCTCAGGCGGCCGCGTCCGCCGTGTCACAACTGTGGCGTGAAGCGGGTTTCCGCCAGAAGGAAGTCGCGATCGGTGTGGCCAACCAGAAGGTCGTGGTCCGCCTCATCGACCTGCCCTTCATGGAGAAGACTGAGCTTGCCGGAGCGATCCAATACCAGGCCCAGGACTACATCCCCATCCCGGTCGAGGAAGCCATCCTGAGCTACGAGGTCATCGGCGACTACATGACGCCGGCCGACGAGCACATGATGGAGGTGCTGCTCGTCGCGGCTTCCCGCGACATGATCAACAGTGCAGTGGCCACGGTCGAAGCGGCCGGTCTCAAACTCGAACGCATCGACCTGACGGCGTTCGCGCTCGTCCGCGCGCTCATGGGCCTGGATTCAGCCGTGCTGCCGGACGAAGAGGTCTCGGGTGCGACAGGTCTCATCCACATCACATCCGGGCTCACCAACATCGTGGTGGTGGAGCGTGGCGTCCCCCGCTTCACGCGTGTCTCAGCGTTGGCTGGCAAGCAGTTCACCCAGGCGATCGCGAATGTCATGAACCTGACGTACGACGAGGCAGAGGACCTGAAGATTCGCGTTGGTCTTCCGAGCGTCGACGGCCAGGGAGCGCCGCCCGCCGGCGTCGAGCCGGAGGTCGCACAGGTCGCTCAGCAGGCGCTCGAGCGTGAGACGAACCGGTTCATCGGTGAGGTCCGACGGTCCATCGATTACTACCTGACCCAGGCCACCCAGGTGAGGACGATCAAACGCATCGTCCTGACGGGTTCCGGCTCCATGCTTCGCAACCTGCCCAACTACCTGGAGAAGGGGCTTCAGACCGAGATCGTCTTGGGTGATCCGCTGGCGCGCATCGTCATGCAGCCGTCCACGGAAAGCGCGATCATCGCCGATCGCATGGGCTGTGCTCCCGCCCTCGGGCTTGCGCTGGGGGGGATCGCGTAGATGATACGCATCAACCTCCTCCCGCCGGAGATCATCGAGAAGCGCAAGTATGAGCGCTACTACCCGTACGTACTGATCGTCGGGGCGGTGCTCGCCTTCGTGATCCTTGCCGTGTGGGGATACCTCCAACTCATGAACGGCGCCCGTACCGCCGAGTTGCAGTCAATCGAACAGTCCGCTGCTGACCTTCGCAAGCAAGCGGAGGTCCTCTCGGTGTTCGAGCTCAAAGAGACTGAGCTCAAGGCACGACAGCAGGCGGCCAACGCCGCACTGGCTGGTCGTGTGGACATCGGTCGCGTCGCAGAAGAGGTATCACTCGTCCTGCCAGAGGAGGTGTGGCTCACGCAGCTTGAGCTGCACGCACCAGTGACGACCGGGGACCAGACGGCGGACGCGGTCGAGAGCTTCACCGGGTACGCGCCCGCTCCGTCGGCGTCCAAGACCGCTGAAGCATTCAAGTCCGTCGCGTCGACGCTCGTCAGGCTGGCCTCCCTGAGTGATTCGTTGCAGGACGTCTGGCTCAACAGGGCGCAGGCGCAAACGTACGGCGACTTCCAAGGGCTGGCCGACGGACAGGGTCCTCGTCCGATCGTCCCGTGCGTCGAGTTCGTCATCGAGGCGCAGCTGAAGTCTCCGGCTTCGCAGGGCACCGGGCAGTAGGTGGACGGATGAACCTCTCTCCACGCAACAAGCTCTTGGTGCTCATCGGGATCGTCCTTCTCGTGGCGGTGGCCATGATCGCCGGCCTGGTGGTTCCGGCTGTTCAGCAGATCAGCGTGGTGCGGCAGAAGATCGACCAAGCGACGAGTGATGCGGACTCCGCCAAGGTGCTTCTCGAGCAGAGGCGCCAGATCCGGGACCGCGCGGCCTCGACCGACCTTCAGGCGCTCCAGCTGGCTGTGGCTGTCCCGGAGAACCCCGACCTTCCCACTCTGGTGATCGACCTGCAGGATCTGGCTTCGGGCTCTGGCGTGTTCCTCAGCTCCATCCAGCCGGGTGCTCTCGTCATCACCGAGGGTGTTCCTCATGTCGGGATGCCGGTGACGCTTGTCGTCCAAGGGCCTTGGGTCGATGTCGTGGACTACCTGCAGCAGCTTCAGCGCCTGCCGCGACAGCTCCGTGTGACCGACGTCAACGTCGGCATCCTTCCAGAGCCGAGCGAGCAGGACGCGGCTGAGCCGGGCATCACCGTACCTCCGTACTACCAGGTTGAAGCGAACATCCAACTCACCGCATACATCATCCCTGCCGGAAGCGTCTCAGCGACGAGTGCGCCCGCGCCTGAGCCGGCGCCTGCGCCCGCGCCGACCCAGTAGGGGGCGAGAGGAACACCGTGGTCGGACCACTGAACACGCCGGACATCCCATCGGCAGCGCCTGAGGCGCCGAAGAGCGGAATCGCCGGATTCCTGTCAACGACGCTCGGCAAACTGGTCGTGGGCGGCGTGTTGGTCCTGCTCATAGGAGGTGCTGTCGCCGCTGCCGCGTTCGTGTTCCTGTTCTCCGAGATGAACAACGCGGTCCAAGACGCGCTCAACGGTGGGGCGGTCGTCGCGACGGGGACGGCCCCGGCCGCGGAGGTGCCCATGGAGCGCCCCGCACCGCGCCTGTCTGACAACTTCGCCTTCCGCAACATCTTCCGGCCGACGGTCAAGCCGTCCGTGCCGTCTTCGAGCTCGGTTGATGCGTCCGGCGGCGCTGTGCCCACCCTGCCGCCTGATACGTTGTTCCTCCAGTCGATCTCGGTGGTCGACGGGGAGCCGAAAGGCACCTTCATCTGGAACGGCGCCACCTTCACGGTGGGCGAGGACGAGGTGCTCGAGGGCACTCCGTGGAAGGTGTTGTCGCTCTCCGAGGGAACCGCCGTCATGCTCTTCGGTGACTCGCGTGTGACGCTCACGGTCGGTCAGGCCACCGGCAAGTGACACAGGTGACCGTTCGACCCCTCTTGGGGCCCCTTTGTTAGAATCGGCGTACACGAGCGTCTGGTCTTGATGAAGGGGTTTTTGCATGCGCTACTCCACGGCCGGTGAGTCGCACGGGCGCGTGCTCACCGCCATCGTCTCGTCCGTCCCCGCGGGGATCGACGTCGACACCAAGGCGATCGATGCCGACCTTGCCAGGCGCCAAGCCGGCTACGGTAGGGGTGGACGGCAGCGTATCGAGACCGACCGCGTCTCGGTGCTCTCCGGCGTCCGCTTCGGCCGGACCATCGGAAGTCCGGTGGCGCTGGCCGTGGCGAACCGCGACTGGGACAACTGGACCGACGTCATGGCCACATCCGGTGTCAAGCCGGACGGCATCCGCGAGACGCACCCCCGCCCGGGTCACGCTGACCTACCCGGCGTCCTCAAGATCGGGTCGGACGATGCACGCGACGTGCTCGAGCGCGCCAGCGCCCGTGAGACGGCGGCGCGCGTGGCGGCGGGGGGCATCGCCAAGGCGTTCCTCGCGCACCTCGGCGTCATGGTGCGATCCGTCGTCGACTCGATAGGCGGGGTGGAGTGGGAGGTGCCCCGCGACCCTGAAGCGATCGACTGGGAGGCCGTAACCGCGAGCGACGTGAGCTGTCCCGACCCCGGGGTCTCTGAAGAGATGCGGCGTGCGATAGATGCCGCGCGTGCTGACGGTGAGTCGCTGGGAGGCAGCTTCGTCGTCTTCGCGACGGGACTCGTCCCGGGGCTCGGTTCCTACGCTGAGGCCGAAGCCCGCTTGGATGCCGCCTTGGCGGCTGCCGTGGTCTCGATTCCCGCGATCAAGGGAGTCGGGTTCGGAGACGGATTCGCCGTGGCCTCGCGGCGAGGCTCCCTCGTCCACGACGAGATCACGTGGGGTGAAGAGGGTTTCGGGCGTGCGACCAACCGGGCCGGCGGACTCGAGGGCGGCATGACCAACGGGCAGCCACTCGTCGTGCGGGCAGCGATGAAGCCCATCCCCACGCTCATGAGGCCGCTGTCGACGGTCGACCTCGACACCCGTGAGGTGGTCGATGCCAGCAAGGAGCGCAGCGACGTGTGCGCAGTGCCCGCTGCCGCCGTGGTCGCGGAGGCCGAGGTCGCCTTCGCACTGGCTCGCGCGTACATGGCGAAGTTCGGGGGCGACTGCGTGCCGGACATCCTCGACGCGCTCGAGCGCTACCGGCTGAGGATCGCCAGATGACGAAAGGACACGTCTTTCTCGTAGGCTTCATGGGCTCGGGCAAGTCCACGGTCGCGCGGTTGGTGGCTGCGGCCATCGGGAGGCCGAGCGTCGACCTCGACGACATGGTTGAGCAGCGTAGCGGACGGCCAATCCCCGAGATCTTCGCTGAGGACGGCGAGGAGGCGTTCCGCGATGCCGAGACCCAGGCGCTGCTGTCGCTGTCCGAGCGACCGTCGTCCGTGGTGGCGTGCGGTGGCGGCGTGGTGCTCCGTCCCGAGAACCGTGCGGCTTTGAGGCGCATGGGAACGGTCGTGTTCCTGTCGGTGAGCGCGGCCGAAGCCCTCGCGCGCATCGGTGACGTGTCGACGAGACCGCTGCTCTCCGGCGCCGGTGGCTCACTTGCGGCGACCGCTCTGCTGGCGGCACGTGAAGGACTGTACCGTTCCGTGGCGGACATCGTGGTCGACACCGAGGGCAAGACGCCCGATGAGGTGGCCGAGGCGGTCTCAGCGGCTCTCGAAGGTGCGTCATGAGCGTCCGACGGGTGCGGGTCGAACTTCCCGATACGGCCTACGACGTGCTGATCGGCTCTGGTCTGCTCGACGAGGTCGGACCGCTCGTGCGCGGGGTGACGAGGGCGCGCTGTGCCGCGCTCGTGAGCGATGAGAACGTGGCGGAGCGCTATGCGATACGCGTCGACGTCTCGCTGGCTCGCTCGGGGTTCCGCGTCTCGTCGCTCACCGTACCGCCAGGTGAGTCCTCGAAGGAGTGGTCGCTCGCTGGCGAGTTGCTCGAGGCGCTCGCCGCCAAGGGCCTGTCCCGCGACGACATCGTGGTGGCCTTGGGTGGCGGAGTCACCGGTGACCTCGTGGGGTTCGTCTCGGCGGTGTATCTGCGCGGCATCGACCTCGTGCAGGTGCCTACGACGCTGCTTGCGATGGTCGACTCCTCGGTCGGAGGCAAGACGGCGGTGGACCTGCCGGCGGGCAAGAACCTCGTGGGCGCCTTCAAGCAGCCCCTGCTCGTCGTGGCTGATGTCGACACGCTCAAGACGCTGCCCGATGAGGAGTGGCGAAGCGGGCTTGCGGAGGTCGCGAAGACCGCGATGCTCTCGGGCGAGGAGATGCTCTCATGGATGGAGGGGAACGCGCGTCGGTTGCTCGACCGCGATCCCGATGCGGTGATCGAGGCGGTCGAACGCTGTGTGGCGTTCAAGGCGGGCGTGGTGGCCGCCGACGAGCGTGAGTCAGGACCCCGTGAGTGCCTGAACTACGGGCATACGCTGGGCCATGCCATCGAGAAGGTTGCCGGGTACGGGCGCTTCACGCACGGGGCGGCGGTGGCGGAGGGCATGCGGTTCGCCTCGCGGGTGGCGGTGCAGCTCGCCGGCGCTGATGTATCGTTCGTACGTAGGCAGGACCGGTTGCTCGACGCGCTGGGTCTGGGTGCGCTCGAGGTCGCGCTGCCGACGGCCGTGCTGCACGACGCCATGCGCTCCGACAAGAAGGCGCGCGGCGGAGAGGTCCGGATGGTTCTGGTCTCGGAGCCGGGCACGTGGAGTTGCGTTGCTGTGGAACGCGCCGTGATCGACGAGCACCTCGAGGCGTGGGCGGGCACCAAATCAGAAGGGGAGGGCGCATGAAGCGGGTCCTCGTCATGAACGGACCGAACCTCAATCTGCTTGGCACGCGCGAGCCGGACGTCTACGGGGCGGCGACTCTTCAAGACATCGAGGCCGCGATGGCGTCACTCGCCGAGGAGTTGGGCGTGACCTTGCGGTTCGTGCAGAGCAACCACGAAGGAGTACTCATCGAGACGCTGCACGAGGCTCGGGGTACGTGTGATGCGGTCGTGTTCAACCCCGGCGCGTTCACGCACTACTCCTACGCCTTGAGGGATGCGGTCGTCGCTTCAGGGCTTCCGGTGGTCGAGGTCCACCTCTCCAACATCCATGCGCGCGAGGAGTTCAGACGCACGAGTGTCATCGCGCCTGTCTGCGTCGGGCAGATCAGCGGGTTCGGAGCCGATAGCTACCTCATGGGTCTGCGGGCGGCGGCCGCGTGTGCGGCGAACGAACGATGAGCGCGCGACGCCTGAGCGTGCTGCGGCAGCGCCTGTCCGCAGAGGAGCTCGATGCTCTCATCGTGTGCGACCCGACGAATCTCGCTTACGTCACGGGTTTCGACGACGTCTTCGACGGTGAGGACGCACACGCGCTGGCTATCACCTCCGAGGAGGCCTCGCTTCTCACCGACTCGCGCTACTTCGAGGCCCTCTCGCGCGCAGCGGAGGGCACGGAGTTCGAGGTCGTCCTGGTGCGCGAGAACCTCTACGTCACCTTGTGCGAACGTCTGGGCGAGAAAGGCATCGAGGTCGTGGCGCTCGAAGCCAATGTGCCGTACGGGCGCTTCCGGTTCATCTCCGAGCGATTCTCGGGTCGTGTCGAGGTCATAGACGGATGGGTCGAGGATGCGAGGCAGGTGAAAGACTCCGAGGAGGTCAGGCGTATCGCGGCTGCTGCGGAGCTCACTGACCGGGCGTTCAGCCACATCCTCGACCGCGTCGTACCCGGTGTCACCGAATGGGAGCTCGCACTCGAGCTGGAGATGTTCATGCGTCGCGAGGGGAGTGACGGTGTCGCGTTCGCGCCCATCGTGGCGAGCGGCCCGAACTCCGCGCTTCCGCACGCGCGGGTCACGCACCGGGTCATCGAGGCGGGTGACTTCGTCAAGCTCGACTTCGGAGCGCGCGTCGATGGCTACTGTGCCGATATGACACGGACCATCGTGGCCGGCCGCGCCAGTGATCGTCAGCGCGAGCTGCACAGCGCCGTGCTCGAGGCGAATCTTGCGGGCATCGCCGCAGTCCGTGCCGGTGTGCCCGGCAACGTGATCGATTCTCAGGCCCGCGGTGTGCTCGAGGCCCGCGGACTGGCCGAATACTTCGGGCATGGGCTGGGTCACGGCGTGGGCATGGAGGTCCACGAACTGCCGAGTGTAAGCCCCCGGGCCACGCGAAGCGTACCGGCGGGTTCGGTCATCACCATCGAACCGGGCGTCTACGTGCCGGGATTCGGTGGTGTTAGAATCGAGGACTTGGTGGTCGTCGAAGAGCAGGGAGCACGCGTGCTGTCTCGCTCCGAGAAGACGCTGATCGAGACAGGGTAGTCGGCGCGCGATGTGCCGCGAACGGAAAGCTGAGGTCATACGATGCCTGTAACCACTGCGCAGTTCAAGAACGGGATGTGCATCCAGCACGAGGGAAAGCGCTGGGTCATCATCGAGTTCCAGCACGTCAAGCCTGGCAAAGGTGGTGCGTTCGTCCGCACGAAACTCAAGGAGCTCGAGAGCGGTCGCGTGGTGGACTACACGTTCAGGGCGGGCGAGAAGTTCGATGACGTGCGCGTGGAGACCAAGAAGATGCAGTACCTGTACAACGACGGCTCCACGTACTACTTCATGGACAACACCACCTTCGAGCAGATCGAACTGGACCGCGATTTCGTGGGTGACGGCGCCAAGTGGCTCAAGGAGAACGACGAGGTCGAGGTGCTGACCGCCGATGGCGAGTACATGGGTGTCGAGCCGCCGATGTTCGTCGAGCTCGAGGTCGTCGAGACCGACCCGGGTTTCAAGGGCGACACCGTCCAGGGTGGCACCAAACCCGCGACTCTCGAGACCGGTGCCGTCGTGCAGGTGCCCATGTTCGTGAACCCGGGAGACCGGCTCAAGATAGACACGCGGGACGGTCGCTACATCACCCGAGTCTGAAGGACTGAGAGCACGCTCACGCTCGTCGAGGGTCCGTTTCGGTGTCGCTGTCGGCGCGCCACACGCTCGTATATAATCTTCGGACTACGCGGCGCACTTCCCGCGCGCCGGGGCCGCTCGCCTGCACCATCGTAAGGGAGTCGCGATGCGACCTGTTCACATCATGGATACGACCCTTCGCGACGCGCACCAGTCGCTGTGGGCGACGCGCATGGAGATCGGCGACATGCTGCCGATCCTGCCGAAGATGGACTCGGTCGGTTACTGGTCGCTCGAGGTCTGGGGCGGCGCGACGTTCGATGCGAGCCTGCGGTTCCTCGACGAGAACCCGTGGGAGCGACTGCGCATCATCAAGCAGCACTGTCCGAAGACACCCCTGCAGATGCTCCTGCGGGGTCAGAACCTCGTGGGCTACCGTCACTACTCTGACGAGATCGTCGAACGCTTCGTGCACGCGTCGAAGCGGAACGGCATCGATGTCTTCCGCATCTTCGACGCGCTGAACGACATCCGAAACGTGGAGGTCGCGGCACGTGCGGTCAAGGACGCCGGCGGCCACTTCGAAGGGGCCATCAGCTACACCCTCTCGCCGGTGCACACGCTGGATGCCTACATCGACTATGCGCAGCAACTGAAGGAGCTCGGCGCCGACACCATCGCCATCAAGGACATGGCGGGCATGCTGACGCCGTTTCGCACGGAGCGCATGGTCAGGGCGCTCATCGAGGAAGTCGGGCTGCCGGTCCACGTGCACTGTCACTACATCGGTGGCATGGCGCCGATGAACTACCTCAAAGCGGCAGAGGCCGGAGCGGAGATCGTGGACACGGCGGTCGTGTCGCTGGCGTTCGGCAACAGCCAGCCCGCGGTCGAGATGATCGTGGCGGCCCTCAAGGAGTCCGAGTACGACACGGGACTCGATCTGGACCTGCTGTTCGAGATCGCCGAGTACTGGGAGGACGTCCGGCACAAGAAGGGCTTGAAGCGGGGCATCACCACCCTGCTGTCCATGGAGGTGTTCAGCCACCAGGTACCCGGCGGGATGATGAGCAACCTCGTGAGTCAGCTCGAGCTCCAGAAGGCCTCTGATCGCCTGCCGGACGTGTTGAAGGAGATCCCGCGCGTCCGCGCGGAGGTCGGGTACCCGCCTCTCGTGACGCCGCTGTCGCAGATCGTCGGGACGCAGGCGGTCATCAATGTGCTGACCGGGAAGCGCTGGCACATAGTCCCGCAGGAGATGAAGGACTACATCCGCGGCCTGTACGGTAAGGCACCGGGCCCGATGGACAAGGATGTCGTCGCCAAGGTGCTTGGCGGAGAACAGCCGCTCGGTCCCGACGTGAGGCCCGGCTCGTTGGCGAGGGGAACGTACGCTGATGCGGAGGCCGAGATCGGCGACCTCGCGCGCAGCGAGGAGGATGTGCTGATGTACGCGCTGTTCCCCAACGAGGCGCGCGCATACCTCGAAGCGCATCGTGAAGGGGCAGAGGACGCGGTATTCCTCATGGGAGGTACCGTTGACACCACCGGAGAGGGAGACGCTGTGAACGTCAAAGAGATCCGTGAGCTGATCGAGGTCCTCGAGGCTTCGGATGTGGCCGAGATCGTGATCGAGCAAGGCGACTCCAAGATCACGATCCGCAAGGCGGGAGCGGTGCCCGCTGAGGCACCGGCCACGGTTCCTTCTGCGGCGCAGGCCGCGCCCGCTGCCGCCTCCGCGCAGGCTGAACCGACCGCCGAACCGACAGGTCAACGACCCTCCACCTGGAAGACTGTCGTCGCCCCCATGGTCGGGACGTTCTACGAAGCGCCGTCTCCTGGCGCGCCTCCGTTCGTCACCGTCGGCGACACGGTGTCCGAGGGCCAGACGCTCGGCATCGTCGAGGCGATGAAGCTCATGAACGAGATCACCGCGGAAGAGAGCGGCATCATCCGCGAGGTGGGGGTGTCGAACGGCGAAGCGGTCGAGTACGGTACGGTGCTGTTCTACTACGAGCCCGTCTAGCGGCAGGAAGGCGGGGCGTGTGTTCGACCGGATACTGATCGCCAACCGTGGCGAGATCGCACTGCGGGTGATTCGGGCCGCGCGCGAGATGGGCATCGAGACAGTCGCCGTGTACTCGGAGGCCGACCGTGACGCGCTGCCTGCGCGCATGGCCGATCACTCGGTCTGTGTAGGGCCGGCGCAGTCGGTGCACTCCTACCTCAACATGCCCAACATCATCGCGGCAGCCCTGACGACCGGCGCGCAGGCCGTCCATCCCGGGTACGGTTTCCTGTCAGAGAACGCCGCCTTCGCACGGGCGTGTGCGGACTCAGGGCTCGTGTTCATCGGTCCGACGCCGGATTCGATAGAACGCATGGGTGACAAGGCCCAGGCGCGTGCGACGGCGATGGCCGCGGGCGTGCCGTGCGTGCCTGGTTCCGATGGCCCGCTCGCAACCGTCGATGAGGCGCTACGGTTCGCGCGCGAGGTCGGTTTCCCCGTGCTGATCAAGGCATCGGCGGGCGGAGGCGGCAAGGGCATGCGAGTGGCACGCGATGAGGCGGAGCTCACGGCGAACTTCACCGCCGCCAAGACCGAGGCGGCCGCCGCCTTCGGTAACGACGAGGTCTACCTCGAGAAGTACCTCACCCGGCCACGTCACGTCGAGATACAGGTGCTGGCCGACACTCACGGCAACGCCGTGTACCTCTACGAACGGGACTGCTCTATCCAGCGGCGGCACCAGAAGCTCGTTGAGGAAGCGCCGAGCCCTGCCCTTGACCCGGAGACGCGTGCCGCGATGGGCGAGGCCGCTGTCAAGCTCGTGCGCAATGTG
Source organism: Actinomycetota bacterium (assembly GCA_029265315.1). Lineage (GTDB taxonomy): Bacteria > Actinomycetota > Coriobacteriia > Anaerosomatales > PHET01 > JAJUJM01. Next base: position 81,345 of record JAJUJM010000001.1, read on the forward strand.
GGCTACGTCAACGCCGGCACGATCGAGTTCCTTCTCGACATGGACGGGCGCTTCTACTTCATGGAGATGAACACCCGTGTCCAGGTGGAACACCCCGTTACCGAGCAGGTCACAGGTGTCGACATCATCAAGGAGCAGATCCGCATCGCAGCCGGACTGCCGATGAAGCATGCGCGTCAGGAGGAGATCGTCCTGCGCGGGCATGCCATCGAGTTCCGCATCAACGCGGAGGACCCCGAACACGGCTTCCGGCCCCATCCCGGGACCGTCACGGTGTTCAATCCGCCGGGAGGCTTCGGCGTTCGCGTCGACAGCCACCTGTACTCGGGCTACAGCGTGCCACCCACGTATGACTCACTGCTCGCGAAGCTGATCGTGTGGGGCGAGACACGCGAGGAGGCCATCGCCCGAGGCCACAGGGCACTGGACGAGTTCATCGTCACGGGCATCCCCACGACCATCCCCTTCCACCTGCGGGTACTCGACGTTCCCGCTTTCAGACGGGGCGAGGTCTATACTGACTTCATCGAGGCCGAGATGCATGCCGGATGATCCGGCGTACCGCCAGAAGCGAGAGCAGCATGTCTGATGAGATACGTCTTGAAGGGCTCGGTGTCGCGCCGGGCGTTCTCGACACCATAGTGACCGTTGCGACCGAGCAGGTCGAAGGGGTCGCTGCCGTCGGGGCGCCGGGTATCGCGGGACTGGTTCAGAAGGGCGCCCGCAAGGGCACGTCGCGCGCCGTCGATGTCTGCATGGGTGAGGACGGCGAGCTTTCCGTCGCCGTGCATATCCAAGTCAGGTTCGGACATCGGATACGCGAAGTCGCGGAGCGCGTCCAAGAAGCGGTGACGGAGGCGCTCTCGAGCCAAGTGGGTGTGCCGGTCGCCATCGTCGACGTGTACGTCGATGGCCTCGTCTTCCCTGAGTAGGCCATGCCACGCCCGGAGCGACACAGGGCGCGCATCCAAGCGCTGCAGATGCTCTACCAGCGAGAGGTCACCGGCGATTCGATAGAGCGGATCCTGGCCGATGAGAGCTTCTCGCCTGAGAACGGACCGCCAGACGAGTTCTGTAGGCTTCTCGCGACGGGCGTCGAACAGCATCTGGAGACCATCGACGGGGTGATCGGCGAGACGTCCGAGCATTGGGCGGTCGCCCGGATGCCGCTGGTGGACCGCAACATCCTGCGGATCGCCACGTTCGAGTTGCTGCACCTCGCCGATGTGCCGTCGAGTGTGGCCATCAACGAGGCCGTCGAGCTCGCGAAGGTATACGGAGGAGACGACTCATCGAAGTTCGTGAATGGTGTTCTCGGCCGGATCGCCGAGCGCCACAGGAGTGCAGGGGAGACACATGGCTGAGGAGCCTAAGACGTTCTCGCAGACGCGTGCGCGTCTGGAGGAGATCGTCGCCCAGGTACGGAAGAAGGACACTTCCCTTGAGAAGAGTCTGGACCTGCTCGAGGAGGGCGTGAGACTCGCCAACCAGTGCACCGAACTCATCGACCATGCGGACTGGGAGGAGGCGTCGGGCGGAGCGGCGCCGCCAGAGGGCGGCGCGCAGGATGCCTCGACTGACGGCGGAGGCGATCCGACCGGCGCTGGCGACGATCCGACCGGCGCTGGCGACGATCCGACCGGCGCTGGCGACGATCCGGTCGAAGGCGGCGAGGGTTCTTTCGGCGCTGGCGACGATGTCGAAGCCGGCTCGGGCGAACAGCCCGGGTCCGCGGACGAACCGGGGACGGATTGACACGGGTGGACGGCGAACGCCGCATACTCGACACCATCGAAGCCCCCTGTGATGTGAAGGGGCTTGATCAGGCTGGCATCACTCAGCTCGCCGCTGAGATCCGCGAGGAGCTCATCACGACCGTCGCCGCCACGGGTGGTCATCTCGCTCCCAACCTCGGAGTGGTGGAGCTGACGCTTGGCATCCACAGAGCTCTGAACTGTCCCACGGACCGGATCGTGTTCGACGTGGGGCACCAGAGCTACGTGCACAAGCTGCTGACGGGGCGACGCGAACGCTTCTCGACGTTGCGTCAGTATGGCGGCGTGTGCGGGTTCCCCAAACGCAGCGAATCCCCGTTCGACGCGTTCGACACCGGACACGCTTCCGATTCGCTGTCAGTCGCGTTGGGCATGGCGTTGGCGCGTGACGCTCGTCAAGGGACCGAGACGGTGCTCGTCGTGATCGGCGACGGGTCGATGACCGGCGGGATGGCCTTCGAGGCACTGAACCACATCGGACACCTCGGTGCGCGCATCGTCATCGTGTTGAACGACAACGAGATGTCGATCTCGGAGAACGTGGGCGCCCTTGCGAGCTACCTGGCTCGGGTGCGGCTCGACCCGCGCTACGTACGTCTGCGCGACGGCGTCGAGTCGCGGTTGGCCTCGAACCCCATAGGCAAGGTCATGGTCGACGCCGGCGAGGCGGTCAAGGAGTCGGTGAAACAGCTGCTCGTTCCGGGGATGCTGTTCGAGGAGCTCGGGCTGAAGTACGTGGGCCCGATCGACGGCCACGACGTGGCGGCCGTGGAGTCCGCGGTCAGCGCGGCGGCTCGCAGTGACGGGCCGGTGATCATACACGCGGTGACGCGCAAAGGCGCCGGGTACGAGCACGCCGAGGAGCAACCGGACGCGTTCCATGGCATCGGGCCTTTCTCGGTTGAGACGGGCCGTGCGAACGGGTCGGAAGGTCCGATGAGCTACACCGAGGCGTTCTCTCGCTCACTCGTCGAAGAGGCCCGACGTGACGACCGGATCGTCGCGATCACGGCCGCGATGCCCTCGGGCACGGGGCTCGACCGCTTCGCGTCGGAGTTCCCAGACCGCTTCTTCGATGTGGGAATCGCAGAGGAACATGCGGTGGGACTGGCGGCCGGCCTCGCTCTGGGCGGCAGAGTGCCGGTCGTCGCCATCTACTCGACCTTCCTGCAGCGCGCGTACGACCAGCTCATCATGGACGTCGCGCTCCAGAATCTGCACGTGGTCTTCTGTCTGGACCGGGCAGGGCTCGTGGGCGAGGATGGCCCCACGCATCATGGAGTGTTCGACCTGACGTACCTCAGGTCGATCCCGAACATGTCCGTGCTCGCCCCGGCGGACGAGGGCGAACTCGCCCACTCTCTCCGGACCGCGCTGGCCGCTGATGGGCCGGTGGCCATACGCTACCCGCGAGGGTCCGGAGTTGGCGTCGGCTTGCCTGCTGAGCCCGAGGTCTGGGATTCAGGGCGGGCCCAGCGACGACGCGAAGGCGATGATGTCGCGCTGCTCGCGGTGGGACGCATGGTGGGCGTCTCCGAAGAAGCGGCGGAGCTGCTGGCGCAAGACGCTGTCTCTGCATCCGTGTACAACATGCGGTGGGTCAAGCCCCTCGATCTCGAGGCGTGCCTGCACGCTGCGAAGACTCATCGGCTTGTCGTCACGGTGGAGGAGAACACCTCGTGTGGTGGCTTCGGTGCGGCTGTCGCCGAGGCGCTCGCCGACCTGAGGCGACCCGCTTCGCTTCTGCGTCTCGCCGTGCCGGACTGTTTCGTCACGCACGGTGCGATGGGCCTTCTGCTGGACGAGGTGGGGCTGACTGCCCAAGGCGTGCGTGCGGCGGTGCTCGGCCGGATGAGCGACGCGCCTCACCCTGAAAGCGATGGTGACGGCCGGACGGCGGAATCGAATGGCGCGTCGGCGCATCGACGTGCTTCTCGCTGAGCGCGGGCTGTTCCCGTCCCGGGAGCGCGCTCGGGCGGCGGTGCTCGCGGGCGAGGTGCGCGTCGACGGCGAGCTCGTGCTCAAGGCCGGTGAACCGGTGGGCGAAGACGCCAGGATCGAGGTCGTCGAACGCCGCAGGTTCGTGTCGCGTGGAGGCGAGAAGCTGGCGCACGCGTTGCTCGAGTTCGGGTTGCCCGTGGCAGGCCGCCGCGCGGTGGACGTGGGTGCGTCCACGGGGGGTTTCACAGACTGTCTGCTCCAGGCCGGTGCGGCGTCGGTGGTCGCGGTCGATGTGGGCTACGGGCAGTTGGCGTGGACGCTTCGGACCGATCCGCGTGTGACCGTCGTCGAGCGGACCAACATCCGTTTCGCGGACCCCGCGCGACTCGGTGCCCCGTTCGACCTTGTGGTCGCGGACCTCTCGTTCATCTCGCTTCGTACGGTCCTGCCGGGTCTGCTGGGACTCATGAAAGGAGATTCCGACCTCATCGTGCTGGTCAAACCCCAGTTCGAGGCCGGTAAGGGTCGTGTGGGAAAACGGGGAGTGGTCAGGGACCCCGAGGTCCATGTCGCCTGTCTCGATGACGTGACGGACGCTCTCGGCGGTGCCGGTCTCGTGGTGAGAGGGCTGACGTTCTCGCCCATCACGGGGCCACAGGGTAACATCGAGTTCCTGGCTTGGGCCGCGTTCGGAGGACCGGCGAGCGCTTCGTCGACGCGGGACATAGTCGAGGCGGCACACGAGGCCTTGGGAGGTGGACGTGCGCGTCCTTCTGGTGCCTGACACCAACAATGAAGCCGCGGTGGCCGCTGCTGTCGAAGCCGCCACGTGGTGTGGTGCCAACGGCTTGGAGCCGGTGCTCGCGACCGCGGACGCCGAAGCGTGCGGACTGGCGTCGTTCGGTGTTCCCGCGCGCGAGATCGGTGAGCCTTCGCTCGTTGTCGCGTTGGGCGGGGACGGCACCATACTCAAAGCGTTCCACGTCGTCGGGGACACGGCTTCACCGATACTGGGCGTCAAGTTCGGACGGCTGGGATTCTTGTCCGGAGCCACTCCCGAACGGATGCGTGAAGCGATGACCGCGGCGCTCGCTGGCGAGGTCTCGATCGAGGCGCGCGCGACGCTGCGCGTCGAGGTCATCATGGACGGCCGCAACGCCGGCACGTACCGGGCATTGAACGAAGTCGTCCTGTCGCGAGGCACCAGTGGACGCGTCGTGGCGCTCAGTGTGCTCATCGACGGACACCGGGTGTGTGACTTCCGGGGCGACGGCGTCGTCGTGGCCACCGCTACAGGCTCGACGGCGTACGCCTTGTCGGCGGGTGGTCCGGTGCTCGCGCCCGGTCTCGGCGGCATGGTGGTCGTGCCGCTCGCACCTCACACCCTGAGGAGTCGGCCGCTCGTGACCGGCCAAGCCGACACGGTCGAGGTGGAGCTGGCCGACCCGAGGCGGGCCGATGCCTGCATCGCCGTGGACGGCGAGACGCTGCCTTGCCGACGGGCCATCGAACGCGTCATCGTCTCGCGTGGTGAGCATGACGTCCTGCTCGCCAAGCTCGACGGCCGTGACTTCTACGAGACCGTCGCCGAGGAGTTCTTCGGGGGTCGGTAGATGCTCGAGGAACTACATGTGCGCGACCTCGCGCTCATAGAAGATGCGTGGCTCACCTTCGGGTCGGGCATGACGGTCCTCTCAGGTGAGACGGGCGCCGGCAAGACGGTGCTGCTCGGTGCGCTCAAGCTGCTTCTAGGTGAGCGTGCCGGTTCCTCGATGGTGCGTGCGGGTGCCGCGGAGGCGCTCGTTGAGGGGAGCTTCGTCACCACCGGGGGCGAAGTGCTCGTGCGAAGGCGTGTGGGTGCGGACGGCCGTAGTCGTTGCGCGATCGACGGCGAGATGGCGCCCGTGGGTGCCCTTGTGGAGCGAATCGGTCCACTCGTCGACCTGCACGGCCAGCACGAACACCAAGCGCTTCTGTCCAGGTCCTCGCACGTCGGCTATCTCGACCGTTGGGCGTCCGGCGCCGTGGAAGAGTTCCGAGCGGCTTACGTCCGTGCCCATGCGGGGTACGCACAGGCCGTTCGCGAACTGGAAGATGTACGGCGGCGAATCGAAGAGGTCACACGGGACGTCGATCACCTGCGCTTCATAGTGGACGAGATCGACAAGGTTGCTCCAGAGGCGGGGGAGGACGAGGAGCTCGAGGCACGTCTGCCCACGCTGATGCACGCGGAGCGACTGTCTGAGGCTGCGAACGAGGCCGTGACACTCGTGCGTGGTGAAGGCGCCGCGCTTGATTCGGTCGCCGGCGCGCGCGACGTGCTGGGCCGGGTGGCCGGCATCGACCCGGCGCTGGACGAACTGGCCTTGCGACTCGCTGAGGTGACCGAGCTCATCGATGATGTTGGTGCGGCATTGCGACGCTATCGCGACGATGTGGACCACGACCCGGCCGCCTTGGATGCGCTCCAAGCCCGTTTGGCGTCGTTGACGGGTCTGAAGCGCCGCTATGGACCGACGCTTGACGATGTTCTCGCGAAGCGTGGCGAGGCGGTGGCCGCGCTGGAGACCGCGGACTCCGGGCAAGAGGCGTACGCGCGCGCGCAGTCGAGGGTCGATGACTCTCGTCTCGCCCTCGAACAGGCCGGTGCTGCGCTCGACGCCGCGCGCAGGGCCGCTGCTCCCAGCTTCAGTTCGGCCCTTGAAGCTCAGACGCGAGGGCTTGCCATGGATGGCGCACGCTTCGAGATCGCCTTCACCGAGCTGCCGTTCGAAGCTTGGACCGAGGAGGGACCCCACACGGTCGAGTTCTTGTACTCGCCAGCCCCCGGAGTGCCCGCGCGTCCGCTTGCGCGAATCGCGAGCGGGGGCGAGCTCTCGCGGGTCATGCTCGCGCTCAAGTGCGCTCTGGGGCGTGCGGACACCGTCGAGACTCTCGTGTTCGACGAGGTTGACGCCGGTATCGGAGGGGCGACGGCGATGGCGATCGGTGCACGACTGGCGGCGCTCGCGCGAAGCCACCAGGTGATCGTGGTCACTCATCTGGCCCAGGTCGCGGCGTTCGCCGACGCCCATCTGGTCGTTCGTAAGGTGGAGACATCCGGGGGTGTCGCGACCACCGTGGTCCCGGTCGAGGGCGAGATGCGTGTCGATGAACTGGCCCGGATGCTGTCCGGAGGTGTCTCAGCGGCGAGTCGCACGCATGCGGCGGAACTGTTGGCGCAGGCCCGCGATGCGCGGACACCGGTCTGACGCCTACACGGAAGCACCACGAGCGCGTGATAGGATACCGCGTGGCTTCGCCGCTCGTGCCGCGAAGCGTGAGCGCGAGCTACCTCGACGGGCGGGCATCGATCAGACATGCGTCATCAGGGCACTGCGAGACTCGATAAGCGCACGAAAGACCTTGTGAAGCGACTCGGTCCTGACGACGTCGCTGTCATCGACCATGTCGACATGGACAGGGTGAGCGCGGAGGCGTTGCTCGCCACCGGAGTCGAGGTCGTGGTCAACGCCGCGCCATCGATCTCCGGGGCATACCCCAACGTGGGGCCCCTGCTTCTGACGCGCGGTGGCGTGACGTTGATCGATGCGGTCGGACCGGGCGTCTTCGAACGCATCCGTGAAGGTGACACCATCGAGGTGGTTGGCGACGACGTCTTGAAGGACGGCGAGGTCTGCGCCACGGGGACCCGCCTGTCGGTCGCCGAGGTCGAACGCCGGATGGAGGAGGCCAAAGCCAATCTGGGCGAGCAGCTGGACGCCTTCGCGCGCAACACGCTTCAGTACCTCGAACGCGAGCGAGCGATCCTCACCGACGACATGTGGGTGCCGCACGTCGACGTCCCGATACACGGGCGTCACGTGCTCGTCGTGGTACGCGGCTACGACTTCAAGGAGGACATCACCGCGCTCACGCCCTACATCCGTGAGATGAAGCCGGTGTTGGTCGGGGTCGATGGGGGGGCCGATGCCCTGATGGAGGCCGGATTCAGGCCGGACATCATCGTCGGCGACATGGATTCCGTGACTGACGAGGCGCTCCTGAGCGGTGCTGAGCTCATCGTGCATGCGTACGCGGACGGACGTGCCCCGGGCATGGAGCGCTTGGAGGCACTTGGGGTTGCCGATGCAGCCCACACGTGGCCGCTCACCGCGACCAGCGAGGACCTCGCGCTACTGCTCGCGTGGGAATCCGGCGCGGACCTCATCGTGGCGGTTGGGACGCACGCGAACCTCGTCGAGTACCTGGATAAGGGCCGCAGGGGAATGGCGTCGACCTTCCTCGTTCGTCTGAAGGTCGGTCCCAAGCTCGTGGACGCCAAGGGCGTGAACAAACTCTATCGCTCGGCGGTGGGCCCCGCGCACCTCATGTTGCTCGTGGGGGCCGCCTTGGTGGCCGCCAGCGCCGTGGTTCTCATCTCGGCTGAGGTACGGGCGTTTCTCGAGCTCATGATCCTGAACGTGCGCGCTGCGTTGGGCGTGTAGACCGAAGGGAGCTTCGTGTACAACCTGAGATATCACATCGCGTCGCTCGTCGCGCTGTTCCTGGCCTTGGCGCTCGGTCTGGTGCTCGGCGGGCTCGTCGTCGAGCGCGGCACTGTCTCCCGGCAGCAGGCCAACCTCGTGAAGAACCTGGAGGAGCAGTTCGCGGCTCTGAGGGACGAGAACCGTGCGCTCGTCCAGGAGAACGAGTTGTCTGACCGCTTCTCTCAGATGATGAGCGATGCATGGACCCGGGGCAGGCTTGAGGGCAAGACGGTGCTCGTCGTCTCCAACGCGGGTCGAGCGAGTGGTGTCGAGGCGGCCCGTGAAGCGATCCAGGGCGCCGGTGGCGTCGTCGTGAACGTCGTCATCCTCAAACCCGGTCTGGGTCTGACGGATGCTCAGGTACGCTCCAGCGTCGCCACGCTCGTCGCCGCCGAGAAGGACCGTCTCCTCGAGAGCGTCTGTGCGTCTTTGGCCGCCGAGTGGGCTGGTACAGGGCCCGACATGCCGGTCACGAGTGCGCTTGTGGCCGCCGACGTTCTGAGGCTTGACGGACTTGAGCCGGGTATGCCCATCGGGGCACTGGTGGACGTGGCGCTGGCCGACGGCGAAGTCGAGGTGGCCGGCGTACATCTCGCCAGCGCCTTCATCGCGTACGGTCCTGCCGTCGCGGGTCAGATGGCAGGTGAGGAGTCAGGATTGGCTGCCGCGGCGGACGAAGCAGGCGTCTCAGCCTTCGACACGTTGGGCACCCCGGTCGGGCGCTACACCCTCGTCGCGTTGCTGTCCGGGGCCAAGAGCGGATACTACGGCACCGGCCCGGGGGCGGGGTCGCCCTTCCCCGATGTGCCGGAACCAGGGCGCTGACCCCTTCGATCTCAGTGTCGCTCAAGGGCCAGCTTGACCAAGGCGAGCGCCACATGGACGAACTGGCGTCCGCGGTGCACGAAACCCTTGAGGTCGCGTCCGGTGGCGGCATGTGCCATCTCCGTCGGCACCTCGACCACCCTGAAACCCCTGCGCAGCGCACGGACGGTGAGGGCCACCTCGACGCCGTACCCTGAGGCGAACGGCCTGACCGCCTCGAGGCACCTGCTCGTGAGTGCGCGCTGACCCGAGAGCGGCGCCTCGGCCTGCCATCCACCACCCATGCGGGCGATTCCGAAGCGGGCAAGTGACTTCACGAGACCGAACCCCGCTTTGCCCGCCGGTTTCGGGAACGTCGCGATGCTCATGTCCGCTTGGCCCGCCAGGACCGGTTCGAGCAGCTTCACGGCTTGGGAGGCGGTGTGGCCGAGGTCGCCGTCGAGCAGGAGCACGACATCGGCGTTCGCGACGCGCTCGGCCCCGGCTTCGAGGGCGGCCCCCTTGCCCACGTTGAAGGTCAGTCTCACCACCTTGGCTCCTGCGGTGTCGGCCCGCTCGGCTGTGTCATCGTGGGACGCGTCGTCGACGACGACGCATCTCGTCACGCCGGGAATGGCCAAGGCGGCCTCAACGGTGTCCGCGATGCGCTGCGCTTCATCGTGTGCCGGTATCAGAACCGCGATGTCCATCAGCTCACATCCTTCGAGCTCATCGACCGGCGGGCGATGCGCAAGGCCATACCCTCGAGGATGGCGAGCTCATTGATGCGAAGCACGCGTGCGACCGCATAGGTGATGAGCAGGCCGGCCGCTGCGCCGACAGCGGTTTGGACGACCGCGGTCGCGGCGGCCGGAGTCGGGTCCGAGAGTGCCCCGGAGACCAGCCAGGCCACCATTCCGCCTATCGCCGATGCGGCTGCCATCTTCATGAACGTCCCGGCGAAGCCTTTCAGGTCGAATCCTCCGATACGTCTGCGCAACAGCACCGTGAGTGTGACGAACTGCAGCGCGTAGAAGACGCCATCGGCGATGGGGACACCGTCAACACCAAGGCCCGCCCACGCTCCGACACCCGCGGTGAGGACGAGATAGCCACCCACCTGGACGACGGTCGTGGCGAGGTTCGCGAGCATGGGCGTGCGTGTGTCCTTGAGCGAGTAGAACGCTCTGAGCACGAACATCATGCAGGCGAAGAAGACGAGCCCCACCGCCCACCAGCGCAGGGCCGATGATACGGCGGGGATGTCGGTGACGTTGAAGCGACCGATCAGGTAGAGGGTCGAGAGTGGGGTGGCGAGTGCGACCAGAAGCGCCGATGCGGGCAGTATGAGCAGGGCGGTCGCACGCAGCCCTTTGACGAACGTCGCGCGGAACGCGTCATCGTCTCCTCGTCCTGCGGCGTCCGACATCTCGGTGAAGACCGCCGTCGCGAGCGCGACGGCGAGGATCCCATAGGGCAACTGGTAGAAGGTCCACGCATAGGCCAGGACCGCAGGGCCATTGGGTGCGGCCGCAAGCGCGCTCGCGTTCCGGAAGGAGACCGCGACGAGGTTGGTGACGACGTATGCGATCGTCGGCAGCGCGAGCACAAGCATCCGCCGAACGTCCGGGTCGTCGAGTCCGAGACTCATCCGCAGGCGGACTCCCGATCTCATGAGCGAGGGCACCATGACCCCGAACATCGCCACCACACCCAAGGTGGTGCCGACCGCGAGGACGGTCCGGCCGGTCGCGTCGAGCGGCATGGTGGCGACGAGAAGCATCGTGGCGATGACGACGAGGTTGTTGAACACAGGGCCCAGAGCGGTCCAGAGGTACTGACGCTCGGCGTTCAGGACCCCCTGCATGACCATGCCGCCTCCGTAGACCACGACCTGGATCGCGAAGAACCGGAAGAAGAACTCCGCGGCGCTGCGGACCTCGGCTCCCGCGCCTGTGGGGGAGCGGAATGTCTGCGTCCAGATGAACGGCTGAGGGAAGAGGGTCCCGATGAGCGCGACGGCCCCCAGAGCGAGGACGAACATGGTGAACACGTGGCCGGCGAAACGACTGGCCGCTTCGTCACCCCGTCGAGCTTTGACCTCGAGGTAGGTCGGGATGAACAGCGACGAGAGGATGCCGCCGGCGACGAGTTCGAAGATCATGTTGGGGATGTTGTTGGCGATGTTGTAGGCGGCGGTCAGTCCGCTCGCGCCAAGCGCGAGGGCCATCGCCCACATGCGGACGAAGCCCGTGACTCGCGACAGCGTGGTCGCTACGGACATGAGCGCGGTGGAACGTGCTATCGAAGGTCGTGCGATCGCTCGTCTCCATCGGTCGGTCGCGTGGGCGAATCGGCGGGTGTGATGACGCGACCAGTGTACCCGAGGCTTGAGCTTGCGCTCCTACTCCGCTCTGCAGGTTCAACGACCCGTCATCACCTCGTCACCATGGCGCTCGGGCGCCATGGGCTATCATGTGAGTGGATGAGACGCCTCTTCACCACAGCCCTCCTCGTCTCCGCGCTCGTGGCGTGGTGCCATCCCGCCTCTGCGTCGGCCGCTCCGTCAACGGCACGGCGCGTCGTCATCATCCTGGCCCCCTACCTGACCTGGGGAGACGTCAATCCCGCTTCCACGCCGACGATCTGGGCACTCGCGAAGACGGGTGCGATCGGAGACATCAACGCACGAAGTCGGGCGCGAGAGCCCGGAGAGCCTTCGTCGCCCCTCGAGGGGGCGTTGACGATATCGGCCGGCGCATGGGCTGTGCCCTCATACTCGGCCGCTGCGGCGTACGTGGTCGATGAGCGCTACGAAGTCGGCGATGCGGCGGAAGCGTTCCGGCGGACGACGGGCTACCAGGTCGGGCGCAACCGCATCGTGTTCCTTGGCATGCCGGTCACTCAGCGCGTCAACGCCGAGCGGGCGTTCGAGGTGGTCTTGGGGACGCTCGGCCAGGCCGTCGAGGACGCGGGCGGTCTCACAGCGGCAGTGGGAAACTCCGATGTCGGCTACGTGACAGCAGAGCAGCGTCGAGTGCGTCCAGCGGCCCTCGCGGCCATGAATGAGCAGGGTCTCGTCGCACTGGGAGATGTCTCGACTAGGCTGCTGCGTGAGGACCCGAACGCGCCGTTCGGAATCGAGACCGACCCGGACGCTTTCGACCGTGCGTTGCGTGAGGTGGCCGAGGCGACCCGCGAGACCACCGGGCCCGCGCTGGTCGTGTTGGATGCGGGTGATGCCTACCGGGCCACCAAGTTCGAGACCCAGGTGACCACGAGTGTCGCCGCTCGTCATCGTGAACGGGCCCTGTGGACGCTTGACACGGTGGTGAAGCTGGCAGTCCAGCACTTTCCCGACGATGTCGTCATCGTCGCCTCGCAGTCGACCGGGGACGAGACGGTCGGGCGACTGGAGGGCCTCGGCCCCATCATCGTGTCCGGTGGGGGTTGGGAAGGCTTCCTGACGTCGAGCTCCACGCAGCGTCAAGGTCTGGTCACCAACCTCGACCTGACCGCCAGCGTGCTCTCCGTTCTGGGGCTGAAGCGTCCGGTGCAGGTGCTCGGTAACGAGATGACCCTCACGCCGGCCCCTGAATCGCTCGAGGAACGGGTCGCGATCCTGGACCGCATGAACAGGACCGCCGTCTCGGTGGATGCGGCCAAACCCGGCGTCGTGAACGCCTTCGTGATCTTCACGGTGGTCGCACTGCTTCTGGCGAGCTTCGTCATGGTGCGGTTCCGCGCGTGGCCCCCGCGCACCACGGTCGCCACGGTCAGTGCGTTGCGTGGCGCGCTGCTGTTCGCGCTGTGCATCCCGGTGTCGTCCTGGTTGATGTTCGCGTGGAGCAGATGGCCGGCGACGGTGGGCGAGGTCGTCGGCAGCCTGTTGATCACGACAGCGGTCCTGTGGGGCCTATCGCTTCTTGCCCTGCGTTTCTGGGGCGACCGGGTGCCCGTCGCCCTCGCGTCGTTGCTCACCGCGCTTGTGCTTCTCGCCGATCAGCTACTGGGCGCTCCGGCGTCGTTCACCAACATCTTCGGGTATTCGCCGTTGATGGCGGCGCGCTTCTATGGGATCGGCAACGAGGCCGCTGCGATCCTGTTCGGAGCGACGATCGTCGGGTTCGCGCTGCTGCTCGACCAATGGCCGGAAGCCGTGTGGGTCGCGCCGGCCAAGCGTTTCGTCCTCCCCGTGCTCGCGATCGTCATCGTGGGGGTCAGCGCGGCGCCCGTGCTCGGCGCCAACGTCGGTGTGGTGGCGTGGGGAACCGTGGGTTTCGTGCTCGCGTGGGTCCTCATGAACGGACATCATGTGTCGTTCAAGACCGTCGTGTGGATAGCCTTGGTCATCGTCGCCGTCCTGGGTCTGTTCGCCGCCGTGGACTTGTTCGGAGGAGGCCCACAGACGCATCTCGCTCGTGCGATCGAATCGGCCGACGCGGGCGGACTGGTCGAGCTGTGGAAGATCGTGGTCCGCAAGGCCGACACGAACATGCGCGTCCTGACCCATACGCGGTGGGCCTACATCCTGATCGCGGTGGTCGCGTTCCTGGCCTTCATGCGATGGCGTCCCCAGGGAGATTTCGCTGAGACCCTGGCCGAGAACCCTCATTTCGCGGATGCCATCACGGTCTCGCTCGTGGCGGGTCTGGCCGCCTACTTCACCGAGGACTCCGGGATCGTGATCCCTGCACTCGAGGTCTTCTACGTGGGTGTCGCGCTCGCGTGGCTCATGCTGTCACGCCTTCGCGCCACCGTAGGTGTCGAAGAGAAGCAGGTGGACGTGCGTTGATCATGCGGTCCGTCGCCACGTTGCTCGGCGCCTGCCTCCTCGGCGTGATCGTGCCGTGGGTCGCGATGCACATGCTCGCACCCTCGCTCGAGGTATCGCCCGCGGCTCGCGCGACCAACTTCCGGGGTCGCACGGTCCACTACGGTCTGGGCGTCGTCTGGCTCATCTGGGCCGGTTCGGCGCTCATCGGGAGCGTCGTCGGTTCGGCATGGAGCATGTTCACAGCGCGACTGCTCACGCTCGCCGGCCCGCTCGCACTGGTCGCGTTCGCGTTCGGTGTTGTGGACGACGCGTACGGCAGCGGCGATTCGCGCGGATTCCGTGGTCATGTCTCCGCCATGCTCAGGGGACGCTTGACCACTGGTGGTCTCAAGCTCGTCGGTATCGGGACTGCATCCCTCGCGGTCGCGTTCGTCCTGTCTCCGGCCTGCGACTGGGGTCGTGCGGCAACCGGCATCGGGGGGCCTTGGGGTTGGGTCGGCCGTGCTACCGCGACACTCATCGCCGGCGCCGCCATCGCGCTGACCTCGAACCTGGTCAATCTGGCTGATCTGCGGCCGGGCAGGGCGCTCAAGCTCTACTGTTTGTTGGCTGCTACGGCTGTCGCTTCATCCGTTGCGTTCGCGGCTTCGTCGGATTCGCCTGTCGGAGCGCTGTCCACCAGCGGCCTCGCACGCGAAGCGGGTGTGCTGGCATTGTTCTTGGTCGGTCCCGTCATCGCTGTGTGGCGCGATGACCTGGGTGAGCGCGGGATGCTCGGCGATGCCGGAGCGAACCCCATGGGCGCGGTCACGGGGATGTTGATCGTGACGGGTCTTCCCCTGGTGTGGCTCGTCATCTACTTTCTGGCGGTCTTGGCGCTGAACCTGGTCAGCGAGCGAGTGAGCTTCTCCGCGGTCATCGATGCGAACCCGGTCCTCGCGCGCATCGACGGCCTCGGGCGGCTGAGGGACGTGTCGACCGATGCGGGTGAGATGGGCCAAACCGTTGCGCACGATGAGGCGTCGCACGTATAGAATCGCCACGGGAGCCGTTGGCGTCGTCAGACGGTGAGCCGACTGACGTTCGAGCCGACTGACGTTGCAAGGGGAGAAGAAGGAGCCCATGACCAAGCACATCTTCGTTACCGGTGGCGTCGTAAGCTCGCTCGGCAAGGGCATCACCGCTGCCTCACTCGGTCGCCTGCTCAAGTCGCGTGGCCTCAAGGTCACGATCCAGAAGCTCGACCCGTACTTGAATGTCGACCCCGGAACCATGAGTCCGTTCCAGCATGGTGAGGTGTTCGTGACTGACGATGGGGGAGAGACCGACCTGGACCTTGGTCACTACGAGCGCTTCGTGGACGAATCGCTGTCGCGTGATTGCAACGTCACAGCCGGCTCCGTCTACCAGAACCTCATCAGCAAGGAGCGTCGGGGAGACTTCCTGGGCGGTACGGTGCAGGTGATCCCGCATGTCACGAACGAGATCAAGGAACGCATCAACCGCTTGTCCGAACAGACGAAGCCTGATGTGATCATCACCGAGGTCGGCGGCACGGTGGGCGACATCGAATCGCTGCCCTTCCTCGAGGCCATCCGCCAGATGCGCAAGGACAAGGGACGTGACAACGTCTGCTACATCCACGTCTCTCTGGTCCCGTGGATCGGGGCGTCGAGCGAGCTCAAGACCAAACCGACGCAGCACTCAGTGAAGGAGCTCAGAAGCATCGGTATCCAGCCCGACTTCATCGTCTGCCGCTCCGACCGCCCCATCGACGTGGGTATCCGCCGCAAGATAGCGCTGTTCTGCGACGTCGAGCCCGAGGCGGTCGTGTCGGCCCAGGACGCCAGAAGCATCTACGAGGTGCCCATGCGGCTGCGCGAGCAGAAGCTCGACACGATGGTCATGGACCGGCTCGCGTTGACGGCGGGAGAGCCCGACATGGCCGAGTGGGAGGCGTTCGTCGCACACTCGGCGGCGCTTCCTGATGAGGTGCGGATCGCCCTCGTGGGCAAGTACGTGGCCCTGCCTGATGCCTACCTCTCGGTCACCGAGGCCCTCGACCATGCCGGGATCTTCCACGATCACAAGGTCAGGGTGGAGTGGGTCGACGCGGAGTCGCTGACGCCCGAGGAGGTCGACACGACGTTCTCCGCGTTCGACGGCATCCTCGTGCCCGGAGGGTTCGGCATACGCGGCGTCGAGGGCAAGATCAGAGCTGCCCGCTACGCACGCGAGAACGGCGTGCCGTACTTCGGTATCTGCCTTGGCATGCAGGTCGCCGTAGCGGAGTTCGCACGCCACGTCGCGGGGCTTCCCGGAGCCAACTCCAGCGAGTTCGACCCGGTCACCGAGCATCCCGTCATAGACCTGATGCGCGACCAACAGGACATCTCCGACATGGGCGGGACGATGCGACTCGGCGCGTACCCGTGCAGGGTCACACCGGGCACCAAGGGCTGGGCGGCGTACGGCGAGGAGATCATCTACGAGCGTCACCGTCACCGCTACGAGGTGAACAACGCCTATCGTGACCAGCTGGTTGAGGCGGGCCTGGTCATATCCGGCGTGAGTCCCGACGGGCGGCTCGTGGAGATGATCGAGTTGCCCGACCATCCGTGGTTCTTGGGCAACCAGGGCCATCCTGAGTTCAAGAGCCGCCCGACGCGTCCCGCACCCTTGTTCCGCGACTTCGTGGGTGCGGCTGTGGCGTACCGTCGCGCCCGGGGGGCGTGAGTCACGTGTCGGAGCTCCCGCCGGTCGACCCTGATCGGCTGTTGGCAACGTTCCTCGACCTGGTCCGGGTGGACAGTCCTTCGGGTTCAGAGGGCGCGTGCGCCTCACGGTGTGCGGAGGCGCTCGCCGAGGCTGGCTGCGAGGTCTTCTTCGACGACAGCGCCCGCGTCACGGGATCGGATGTCGGGAACCTGATCGCCACGCTTCCCGGTACCGTGCCGGGCGTGCTGGTGTTGTCGGCCCACATGGACTGCGTCGACCCGGGGTTGGGGGTCGAACCGGTCATCGAGGATGGTCACGTGCGCTCAGCGGGTCCGACGATCCTCGGCGCTGACGACAAGGCCGGGCTCGCAGCCGCCATCGAGTGTGTGAGGACCCTTGCGGAGTCCTCGGTCGCCCACCCGACCGTGAAGTGCGTGTTCACCGTGCAAGAGGAGGTCGGCCTGAAGGGCGCCAAGGCGCTCGACCCCTCCTCGGTCGCCGGTGACGCCTGTCTTGTCCTGGATGCGGATGGCGCACCGGGAGGCATCGTCGTGGCCGCGCCCACGCACTACACGTTCGTCGCCGATTTCCACGGTGTCGCCGCGCACGCCGGGGTCTCTCCCGAGGACGGCCGATCGGCGATAGTCATGGCCGCAGAGGCCATCACGCGGCTGTCTGTGGGACGGGTCGACGAGCTCTCCACGGCCAACGTCGGCACGATCGAGGGTGGTTCGGCCACCAACGTGATAGCTGCGAGAGCACGGGTCACCGGGGAGTGCCGTTCCATCGACCGCGCGCGCGTCGAGGAACTGCGCGCACAGATGGAGCACACGCTGAAGTCGGCCGCACACGAGCGGGGCGGGTCATGCGACGTGCGGTGGAATCTCGAGTACGAGGGCTTCTCGCTCTCCGAGGACGCCTCCATCGTCGCGCTCGTTCGTGGCGCATGCGAGGATGTGGGCCTCGTCGCCCGCACGTTCGTGACGGGTGGCGGCAGCGATGCCAACGTGATCGCGGCCCACGGAGTGCCGACGGTGGCCCTGTCATGCGGCATGGAGGGCGTGCACGGGACTGACGAGCACATCGAGGTCTCAGCGCTCGAGTCCCTCGCACGGCTGTGTGTCGCCGTGGCTGTCCGTATGAGTGCGGGCTGATCGCGTGAGACTGGTGTGGGGGACAGTAGAGGCGGTCGTCGGGGCCTACGAGGACACCCAGCGCCTCGAGGTGGCCCTCGACGACAGTTCGTCAGGCACGGCTGTGAACTACGTTGCGCTGACCGGCGAGTGCAAGGCCGGCGAGCGTGTCGTGCTCAACACCACAGCGGTCGACCTCTCGCTGGGCACTGGCGGTGCGCACTTCGTCGTGGCGCGCGCGGGAACGGGTTCGGGCGTGGTCCACGAATCTGATTCCGGCGGCCACATCATGAAGCTGCGCTATTCACCTTTGCAGGTCGATGTCCTCTCCGTCGAGTCTCAGGAATCAGTCCACCATGCGGCCATGAAGGGTTCCGATTCACTTCAGGGGACCCCGGTGGTCTGCTGCGGGCTGCACAGCCAGGTACCGTTGGTCGCAGCTGCGGTCAAGGCCACGCGCCCGGACCTTCGCGTCGCTTACTGCATGACCGACCAAGCGGCGCTGGCCTTGGGACTTTCCGACGTCATCAGGGCGAGTGTGGGGTCCGGGCTGATCGACGCCACGGTCACCTGCGGTCAGGCGTTCGGCGGGTCCTTGGAGGCCGTGAACCTGTACTCGGGCCTGCTTGCGGCGCGACACGTCGGCGACGCGGACGTGGTCGTCACCGCCATCGGTCCCGGCGTGGTGGGTACGGCGACCCCGTTCGGTCACGGCGGGGTCTCTCAGGGTGAGGCGATCAACGCGGTCGGTGCGCTGGGGGGCACTCCAGTCGCGTGCCTGCGGGTCTCGTTCGCCGATCCGCGTCCACGCCATCGAGGGGTGAGTCATCACTCGTTGGCCGCGCTCACGCGCATCGCCTTGGCATCGGCCAGGGTGGCGGTCCCCTCGGTGCCCGCCGACATGCGCGAAGTCATCGATGACGCACTGTCGTCAGCCGGGGTCTGGGAGCGACACGAGAGGGTGCAGGCGGACGCCGGACGTGTGCCTCCACCGCCGATGCGGGGCGTCGAGGTGACGACGATGGGCCGCGGGCTCACGGAGGACCCCGCGTTCTTCGCTGCCGCATTCGCAGCGGGCGAGGTGGCCGCGAAAGCCGCCCTCTGAGGTCGCGTCTGCGGGTCCCGGGCTCTTGAGGGTTGGCATCACTCTGTGAAGACCGTTGCATCGCGGTTACGACACGTTACACTGTGTGATGCTTGAGCCGTTCGCGGCTGCGGAAGTGTCATATCGAATAGCTTTTCGGCAACCATTTCGTCAAGGAGGTTCGAAAGCCGTGGTCATTGGAGTCCCCAAGGAGATCAAGAACAACGAGTTCCGTGTCGGTCTGACGCCGGGCTCGGTCAGGGAGTTCGTGTCAGCAGGTCACACGGTCCTCGTTGAGCAGTCCGCCGGCGTGGGGTCCTCATTCCCGGACGAGATGTACGTCGCCGCTGGCGCCCAGATCGTGGCCACCGCCGACGAGGTGTTCGAGCGGGCGGAGATGATCGTGAAGGTCAAGGAGCCCCAGGCGGTAGAGATCGCGCGTCTGCGTCCGGGGCAGATCCTCTACACCTACCTGCATCTGGCGCCAGACCTCCCGCAGACCGAGGGTCTCGTGAAGTCCGGCGCCGTCTGCATCGCGTACGAGACGGTCGAGCTTGCGAACGGCACGCTGCCGTTGCTCGCCCCCATGTCCGAGGTCGCTGGACGCATGGCTGCTGTTGTCGGAGCCGAGTACCTGCAGAAGCCGCGCGGGGGCCGTGGCGTGCTCATCGGCGGTGTGCCGGGGGTGCTCCCGGCCAACGTCGTGATCCTCGGCGCGGGTGTGGTCGGCATCAACGCGCTGTACATGGCGGTCGGCATGGGAGCGAACGTGACGGTGATGGACGTCAACCTGGACCGCCTGCGCTACATCGACGAACTGTGGGGCAACCGGGTCCGCACGCTGTACAGCAATGCCCACAACATCGAGGAGGCGGTATACGCCGCAGACCTCGTGATCGGTGCTGTGCTCCTTCCTGGGGCCCGCACTCCGTGGCTCGTGACGAAGGACATGCTGCCCAACATGAAGCCCGGCTCCGTGGTGGTGGACGTCTCGGTGGACCAGGGAGGCTGCATCGAGACCACCAAGCCGACCACCCACGCCGACCCCACGTATTTCGTCGACGGCGTGCTGCACTACGGCGTGGCCAACATGCCGGGCGCCGTGCCCAACACATCGACGCTGGCTCTCAATAACGCGACACTTCGTTACGGTCTCGCTTTGGCGAACAAAGGGTGGAGGCAGGCCGTCATCGACGACGCCGCGCTGGCCAAGGGCGTGAACGTACTGGACGGCAAGGTGACGTACAAGCCGGTCGCTGACGCTCACGGCATGGACTACACGCCGCTTGAGGAGCTGCTCGCGTGAGCGCGGCAGCAGGGTGCGCTCACTCATAGGCCATGCCGTATCATCCGGTACGTGGAAAGACGTATCAGCGAATACCTTGGTCACCTGTCGGTAGAGCGCGGCGCGAGCGCCCACACCATCGCCGCGTACCGTCGTGACCTGACGGAGTACGTCCGTTTCCTCGCAAGCAGGGGTGTCCTGGAACCGGATGATGTCGCCAGACAGGACGTGACTGCCTATCTCGTGCACCTGCGCACACGCGGACTCGCACCGGCGTCAGTCGAACGACAGGCGGCGGCGCTGAAGGGGTTCCACCGGTTCCTCGTGAGAGAGGGCGTCACTGAGAACCATCCCACCGCGCGGCTGCCCCTGCCCAAAGTGCCTGAGCGGTTGCCAGACGTCATCTCGATCGATGACGCCGACAGGCTGCTGTCGCAACCGTTTCCTGACGGTGCTTCAGGCTTGCGTGACCGCGCAGTCCTCGAGGTGCTCTACGGGTGCGGGTTGCGTGCGAGCGAACTGGTCGGACTCGATGTCCTCGACGTGGACCTCGAGGCCGGCGTGCTGCGTGTGACCGGCAAGGGCGACAAGCAGCGCATCGTGCCGATCGGCGGCGCGGCTTCACGCGCGTTGGATGCATACCTGCAGGCCGGCAGACCCCACCTGCGGCCGGCGCGCAGCGTGTCGGCCACCGACTCGGCCGTGTTCCTGTCAACGCGCGGCCGACGGATGTCGCGGCAGTCGCTTCACACTCTCGTTCGGACGTACGGCGAGCGCGTCGGACTCGAAGGCCTGCATCCGCACACGCTGCGTCACTCGTTCGCGACGCACATGCTCGAGGGGGGAGCGGACCTGAGAGCGTTGCAGGACATGCTGGGTCACGCGGACATATCCACCACGCAGGTGTACACCCATGTGGACAGGCGCCACATTCGGGAAGAATACCTATCGACGCATCCTCGCGCTCGTAAGCGTTGAGCCGCGGTTTGCGAGTAACGTTGGGGAGCACTTCTGTGAAATCAGCGGTAGACTGCATACGCAGAGGCGTTCCGTGTATAGGGAGGGAGATGTACGTGAAATCGAAGTGGAGTAGGTCGCTCGCCCTTCTGCTCGCGCTCGCACTCATCGCATCGCTTTCGGTGGGTTGCGCGGCCCCGCAGGAACCGGCCCCGCAGGAGCCCGCAGAAGAGAAGCCCACGACCGACGTGAAAGCGGCGATGGTCACCGATGTCGGCGGTCTAGGTGACAAGTCGTTCAACGACATGTCGTACGCAGGACTTCAGCGCGCCGAGTCGGAGCTGGGTGTCCAGATCGAAGTGCTTGAGTCCAAGGAACCGACCGATTACGAGAGCAACATCAACCAACTCGCGAACGCCGGCTTCAACCCGATCTTCGCGGTCGGTTTCCTCATGACCGACACGGTCATCAAGGTCGCTCCGCAGTTCCCTGACGTGAACTTCGGCGGCATCGACATCTTCTTCGAGAACCCCACGCCCAACGTGCTGGGTCTGCTGTTCAAGGAGCAAGAGGCCGGCTATCTGGCCGGAGTCGTCGCCGGCAAGCTCACCGCGATGCCCGATGTCGACCCGCGGATCAACGACAAGAAGGTCGTTGGGTTCGTGGGCGGCATGGAGATCCCGCCCGTCCAGAAGTTCGAGGCCGGGTTCATCGCCGGCGTGAAGTCGGTTCTGCCCGATGCCGAGGTCAAGAGCGTCTACACTGGTACGTTCACTGACCAGCAGAAGGGCATCGAGGCGGGCAAGAGCCTGATCGAGGGCGGCGCCGACATCATCTTCGCGGCGGCCGGAGCCACCGGTAACGGCACCGCCAAGGCGTGCAAGGACAACAAGGCCCTGTTCATCGGTGTCGATGCGGACCAGTACGAGACCATCGAGGGCATCGGTGACACGATCATCACGTCCGCGATCAAGCGTGTCGACAACGCCGTGTTCCTGACCGTCAAAGATGCCGTGGACGGCAAGCTCAAGGCCGGAGAGAACCGCGTGTTCGGACTCGCCGAGGACGGAGTGGGTCTCGCGCCGTATCACGATTGGGAGACCAAGATGCCGGCCGATGTGAAGGCCGCAGTGGACAAGGCCATCGCCGACATCAAGGCCGGTACGGTCACCGTGCCCGAGAGCAAGTAGTCCGCCGTAGCAGCCAAAGGCCGCGAGAACCGGCGGGCGGGCGCTTCGTGCGTCGTCGCCCGCTGGTTCCGCGGTTGAGTCCGTGCTTGGAGCACCCATGACTGCCGACCCCGGTCCGGTCGTGTGCGACCTACCCGAAACGGGCCCGTCTCCTGACCCGGTTCTCGAGCTCAGGCATATCACGAAGCGCTTCCCCGGCGTGCTCGCCAACGATGACGTGTCCATCGCGGTTGCGCCGGGCGAGGTGTTGGCGCTGCTCGGCGAGAATGGCGCTGGCAAGTCGACCCTCATGAACGTCGCCTACGGTCTACTCGCGCCCGATGCCGGCGAGGTGCTCGTCGACGGTCGCGTGGTGAGCGTTCGTGCGCCGCGTGACGCCATAGCGCTCGGTATCGGCATGGTGCACCAGCACTTCATGTTGGTGGAGCCGCTCACCGTGACGGAGAACATCGTGTTGGGTGGCGAGCCGACCTCTGCGTTCGGGGTCATCGATCGCGACGTCGCTCGGCGACGGGTCGTCGAACTGTCCGATCGCTACGGCCTGAAGGTGGAGCCGGACGCGCGCGTGCGCGACCTCTCGGTGGGCAGGCAGCAGAGAGTCGAGATCTTGAAAGCGCTCTATCGGGACGCGCGGATCCTCATACTAGACGAGCCCACCGCTGTGCTGACACCCCAGGAGGTCAACGAGCTCTTCGACATCGTGAGAGAGCTCGTCTCCGAAGGGCTCGCCGTGGTGATCATCACTCACAAGCTCGAGGAGGTCATGGCGTTCTCGGACCGCATCGTGGTCATGCGAGCGGGCCGGGTCGTGGGCGAGACGGTTCCTTCGGCGTGCGACGAACAATCGCTCGCCCGGATGATGGTGGGTCGTGATGTCGTCCTGCGTGTCGAGAAGTCGCCGCATCAGCCCGGCTCGCCGTTGCTCGAAGTCATGAATCTGTCCGTGCTGGACGACCGCAAGCTGCCTGCGGTGCGCGATGTGTCCCTGGTCGTGCGCGCCGGGGAGGTCGTCGGCATCGCGGGTGTGGACGGTAACGGGCAGCGTGAGCTTGTCGAAGCGATCATGGGGCTTCGCCGACCCACTCAGGGGACCATCACACTCAAGGGCCGTGACATCACTCATGACAACCCTCGCCGAACCATCGCCGCAGGGGTGAGTCATGTGCCCGAGGACCGACATCGTCGTGGCCTCGTGCTGGACTTCGACCTGGTCGAGAACGTCGCGCTGGGAGACCATCGTCGCCCTCCGTTCTCGAGGTACGGGATACTCGATCGCGCCAAACTCGAGCAGGAGGCCCGACGCCGCATCGCCGAGTACGACGTGCGCACGCCCGACGAGCACGTGGCCGCCGCGAACCTGTCGGGCGGCAACCAGCAGAAGCTCGTCTTGGCCCGGGAGCTGGGGCGCGACCCCGATGTGCTCATCGCGGCCCAGCCCACCCGGGGGCTTGATGTCGGCGCCATCGAGTTCGTCCACCGGAGGATTCTGGCCGAGCGGGACTGCGGTAAGGGCGTGCTGCTGGTGAGCATGGAGCTAGAGGAGGTCATGTCTCTCTCCGACCGCATCCTCGTCATGTACGAAGGACGCGTCGTCGCCGAGTTCGAAGGGGGCGCGGTGACCGAAGAGGAACTGGGCGTCTTCATGACGGGCGGCGGGCGGCCGGGCGCGGAGGCGCTGGGAAGTGAGGGCACGGATGCCTGATGCCGTGAGGGATTCGAGCGCCGACCCCGACGCACGTCGAGAAGCCGCGGAACACAGGTTCGCCGCTGAGCAGGAGAGAGTACGTCGTGCGATCTCGGTAGCGACGCCGTTCATCTCCGTGGCCATAGCGGTGCTTGTGGGCTCGCTCGTGATCCTTGCAGCGGGCAAGGACCCCGTGGCGGCGTTCTCGGCGATGTTCCGTGGCTCATTCGGAGGCGTGCGTCAGATCGGTGAGACGCTTCTGAGGGCGACACCGCTCGTCTTCACGGGGCTCGCCGTCGCCTACGGTTTTCGCAGCGGACTGTTCAACATCGGCGCTGAGGGCCAGCTCTTCATGGGCGGAATGGCCGCAGCGTGGGTGGGGGTCATGGTCGCCGGTCTGCCATGGGCGGTCTCGGTTCCGGTCATACTCGTCGCCGCGGGGCTCGCAGGGGCGGCATGGGCGTTCCTGCCGGCGCTCATGAAGGCGAGGATCGGCGCTCACGAGGTCATCACTACCATGATGTTCTCCTACATCGGTCGCTACCTGGTCTCCTGGATCATCGCCGGGCCGTTCAAGGACAAGGGTGCGATCCCCCAGACGCCCATGCTTCCCGGAACGAGTCAGCTGCCCCGTTTGAGTGACGTCTTCACGTTCATCGAACCGAACAGGGCGCATCTCGGTATCGTGCTTGGCGTGATCGCCGCCTTCGTGGTCTGGTGGATACTCAAGTACACGGTGCTCGGATTCGAGGCCCGAGCGGTCGGGTTCAATCCCACCGCGGCGCAGACGGGAGGCATCTCGGTCGCTGCGACCACCGTGAAGTCGCTCTGCATCTCCGGAACGCTTGCGGGGCTGGCCGGTGCCGTCGAGGTCATGGGCGTACACCACCGACTCTTCGACCAGTTCTCTTCCGGCTTCGGGTTCACCGGTATCGCCGTGGCCCTCTTGGCCAAGAACAACCCGATCGGGGTGATCGCCGCAGCCGTCCTGTTCGGTGCGTTGTCCGCGGGAGCGGGTACGATGCAGCTCGACGCCGACGTGTCGCAGAAGGTCATCTCGATCATCCAGGGCGTCATCATCTTCCTTGTCGGGGCGGAGATGATCGTGACTTGGGCGGTGGGACGCTTGCGCGACCGCAAGGGGGGCGACGATGCTGCTCAGTGACATCATCACGCCGGAGCTGTTCGCCTCGGCGGTGCGCCTTGCGACCCCTATCGCTTTGGCTGCGGTCGGCGCTTCGATCTGCGAGAGGTCGGGTGTCGTCAACATCGCGATGGAGGGACTGATGCTCATCGCGGCGTTCTCCGGGACCGCGGTGGCGCTCTTGAGCGGATCGACATGGCTGGGAGTCCTGGCTGCTGTCGTGGCATCGATGGCGTTCGCGTCGCTGCACGCGTGGGCCTCGATCAACCTGCGCGCCGACCAGGTCATCTCCGGCACGGCCATAAACATCCTCGCGTTGGGCACGACCGGTTACCTCATGGAGACGGTGTTCGGACATCCGGGCACGACCGATCCGGTGCGAACGATCAGGCCCGTGTTCGACTTCCCCTCAGGTGGCAGTGGAGCCCTCGCCACCGTTTGGACGTGGGTCGATACCGTCCTCTTCAGCTACACACCGATCGTGTACTTCGGCATGTTCGCCGCCGTCTTCCTGACCTGGGCACTCTACCGGACGCGCTGGGGTCTGAGGCTCCGTTCCCTGGGAGAGCACCCTCGGGCCGCGGACACCGTGGGGATCGATGTCTATCGCGGACGGTGGTCAGCGGTCCTCGCCTCAGGATTCATGGCGGGACTTGCGGGCGCCAATCTGACGCTTGAACAGGTCGGGAGTTTCACTGAGGGGATGACCAACGGGCGCGGTTTCATCGCGCTCGCCGCCATGATCTTCGGCCGCTGGGTGCCGGGAGGCGGATACCTCGCCGCGCTTCTGTTCGGGTTCGCGGATGCCCTGCAGCTGAAGTTGCAGATCTTCAGCGACGTCATCGACATCCCGCCGCAGTTCTTCCTGATGCTTCCCTACGTGCTCACGGTGGTTGTGCTCGCAGGCGTCGTGGGTCGTGCGGTGGCACCCGCGGCGGTCGGCAAACCCTACAAAGCCAAAGGGTAGGGAGACACCGTCGTCAGCTCAGGCGTCGCGATGAGCGTCTTCGGTGGCCTCATCGTCGCGTGTGGTTCTTCGTGCGACGCCGACGAGCACGACGGCCGCGACGACCAACGCGCCTACGATCGCGTCCTGTGGCAGGTCGGGCGAGAAATCGCCGCCACGCAGCAGAAGCGACCTCGTCGCATAGGCTGCGACGGGAATCGTGAGCGCCGCCCACAACGGGATCCGGACGCGTAGC
This sequence comes from Actinomycetota bacterium, assembly GCA_029265315.1. Lineage (GTDB taxonomy): Bacteria > Actinomycetota > Coriobacteriia > Anaerosomatales > PHET01 > JAJUJM01. Next base: position 107,568 of record JAJUJM010000001.1, read on the forward strand.
CGCGGAAGCATCCCGTCAGGCTTCCTGTGTGGGCTGACCGGATCGCTCGGTGGCCTCCTGAGCTGCAGCCCATGCCGCAGCGCGCTTCGCGCGAGAGCGCCGGACGAGCCGCACGATGACCCAGGTCGCGAATGCGACGAGCAGGGCGAGCGGCAATGCGGCCACAGTCAGCGTGATGAGCACCTTCACGACCTGAATCGCACCTTGGACGCCTGCGGCGAACGCCTCGCGGATGCCGTACCACGGGTTCTCGGGCCCTGCTACCGGACCGGGTTCGGACAAGGTCACGACGAGTGTCGCACGGGCCACCTGGCGTCTGAGGTAGGTCAGCTGGGCGTCCATCGCCTCGATGTCGCCGCGTACACGGGCCAGTTCGCGCTGGACGGCGAGGAGGTCATCGACCTTGTTCGCGCGTTCGAAGAACGTCCGCAGGCGCGCTTCCTCTGCCCGCAGGTTCTTCAGGCGGGCCTCCATGTCGACCGCCTGTTCAGTCACGTCGCTGGACGTCTCGGTCTGGGTGATGACCTCGCCGAGCTTCGCGATCGCGCTCGTGAGCGCATCGAGCCTCTCGGCCGGGACCCGCAGTGTGATCGTCGCATGACTTGGGCTGGTCGCCCGTGCGGCTCCGTCTGGCTCAGCGTACGAACCGCCACTGAGTGACATCTCGGCGATGTCGGCGCCGTTCGCCTTGGCTGCGGCCCGGACCGACGGAAGTGACTTCTCGACGTCTTTCACGCGCAGCTCGATGGAACCGTTGCGGATGATCATGGGTTCCGACGGCTTGGGGGCCTGATCGTCGCCCGCGGCCGATGACTTCGCGGCGTCTTCGACGGTCAGAGCGCTCCTGTCGCCGGGAGTCGTCACGGGGCCGGAGTCGCCCGAGTACTCGCTTGTCACGCCGGGCAGTGGCGGCGCCACGGGGGAGACCTGCGCGGACCGGGTGGCGGTGTCGGTGCCTTCGTTGGTCGCGAGGCATCCGGCCGGGAGCAGGACGCTTCCGGTGAGCACGACCGCCAAGACCGCCCTCAAGTGTCCTTTCATCACGCACCTCCTGTGTCGCGCCCGGTCAATGACGCGTGGCCCGGTCGTCCGGCGAACACGGACGCCCTCGCACCGCGCATCGCGGGGAGGGCGTCAGGTGTCGAGCGGGTGTGTCGGGGCCTTATGCGGCCGAGTCCTTGTCACCCTCGCACTTCTTCAGTGCGGTGGCGGCGTATGCGCCGAGTGCGACGCCGATGGCCACCACGGCGAAGAACGCGAGGACGAGTACGTTGACTACAGCGCCAGCCCAGTTAGCAGTCATTCGGCGATCAACCTCCGGTTCGCGGTGATACCCCTCATGAGGATTCTACTCGCTGCATTCGCCGTGGGGCAAACCGCTCCTTCTCGGCGGCCGGTCGCTCGTCCGGCTCGTACACCTGTGTTCGGCTGTCAAAGGGCGCACGGCCCTCACATGGACTGAGACGTGGCGCAAGCCCCGTTGGTTCTCGGCGTGTTCCACTCGTCCATGAGTCCCGTGCAACGCGTCCTCGAGCGTATTCGGACAAGTGTCACCGAAGTGTTATGAATTCCCATGAAAGAGTTGCGCAGTGTCACAAAGTGTCATAGCATGGCAGCTGTCGGGAAGGGCGAACCTCTCGGCAGCGAGGGAGTCCGGGAGCGCGAGGGGAGGTCGGAGACATGTTTCTGGGCGAATACCAGCACACGCTGGACGCCAAAGGACGTGTCTCACTGCCCGCGAGATTCCGCAACCAACTCGGCGGAACGGTCACGGTGGCGAAGGGCTTCGAGGGCTCGCTCTACGTGTTCCAGCCGCAGGACTACGAACGTTTCATGAATGACCTGCTCGCCAAGTCGGACTTCAACCCGAAGGTGCGCGAAGTGCGCCGGTTCTTCGCTTCGGGGGCGATTGAGGTCCAGCTCGATTCGGCGGGTCGCGTGCCACTGTCGCCCCTGCTCAGGGAGTACGCGAGCCTGAGCAAGGACGTCGTGGTCATCGGAAACGGCGACCGCATCGAGCTGTGGGACGCCAAGCGTTGGGCCGAGTACAACGGCGCCACGGCGCAGAACGTGGAGATGCTCGCACAGGAGCTGGCTGAGGCCGGTCTTCTGTAGGGATTGACAATGGAATACCGGCACACCCCAGTTTTGCTGGCCGAGGTCACGCAGCAGCTTTCGTTGCACCCCGGTTCGATCGTCGTCGATTGCACCTTAGGCGGGGCAGGACACGCGAAACGGCTTGTAGACCTCATAGCGCCCGACGGCATGTTCGTGGGCATCGACCAAGATGACGCAGCACTCTCCGCAGCAGCATCCGTACTACGCCTCGGCCAGCAGATACCGTCCGATCGCATCGTCCTTCTGAAGGGGAACTTCGGCGATCTCGATCGTCTCCTCACAGAGGCGAGAGTCCCGTATGCCGATGCATTCCTCTTCGACTTAGGGGTCTCTTCGCCCCAGCTCGATGTCGCCCTCCGGGGCTTCTCCTTCAAGGAGGACGCCCCGCTGGACATGCGGATGGATCCGGGTCAACAGACCCGAACCGCAGCTGAGGTCATCGCAACCTACGACGAAGCAGACCTCGCCCGGATCATCCGCGAGTATGGTGAGGACCGGTGGGCGTCGCGAATCGCAGCTTTCATCGCAGCCGCGCGCGTCCGCCGCCCCATCACCACGACAGGCGAACTCGTCGATGTGATCAAGGCCGCTGTGCCCGCAGCCGCGCGGCGCAGCGGCGGGCCTCCCGCCAAGAAGACCTTCCAGGCCTTGCGCATCGAAGTGAAAGATGAGCTGGGGGCCTTGCGGCGCGGCCTCGAGGCCGCGGTCCGCTGGCTTGCTCCGGGGGGTCGCATCGCGGTCATCAGCTACCACTCGCTCGAGGACCGCATCGTGAAGCGCTTCTTCCTTGAGCTCTCGAAGGGGTGCACCTGTCCGCCTGACCTGCCTGTGTGCACATGCGGTCATTCGCCGGTACTCCACATCATCACGCGAAAGGCGGTCGTTCCGACGCCTGAAGAGGTCGAGCGCAACCCGCGTGCGCGGAGCGCCAGGCTTCGTGTCGCCGCCAAGAACTGAGCCAAAGACCGGAGCGTGCGCGCTCGTCGGATCGGTAGAGGAGGTGTGAGATGGCCCTTCCTGCACGCAAGTCGGACCCACGGACCGTGAATGCGCGCCGTCCGCACCTCAAGGCGGTGCCGTCGAGACGTCGTCGGGAAGCCATCCCTGCCGGTGAGAAGGAACGCCGGAAGCGCTGCGTGCCCGGTGGAGTGGCGAGGCAGAACTTCCGGATGCTCGCTGTGGTGGTCGTCGTGCTGACGGTATTGGGGCTGGGGCGCGTCTGGCTTTCAGTGCAGGCGGCCGAGGCTTCGATTGACTCGTACGAGTTGCGTCGCGAGATCAAGGCGGAGCGGTATCGTGGTGATATGCTCGAGATCCAGCAGAGTGCACTTTCGTCGCCGTCTCGGATCAGGGCCCTCGCCGGTGTGACCATGGACATGACCGCGGTCGATGAGGTCACCGTCATCGATCTGCCCACGACTCAGGGTGCGCCCACGGTCGCCTCGCGACCGCGACCCGTGCGCCCGAGTGGCGTCGAGCGTCTTCTTGACGACGCGCTTCGTCTTGCGGCCGGTGAGGCGCAGGTGCTTCTCGTCGGTGACGTCGGACTCGCGTCGACGCGGTGAAGGCGGGAGCTGAGAAGAGGCGACGAGTGAGCCGGGGCGGACGCGTGTCGTCGGGCGACGGACGTCATGCCGCACTGATGGCGCTCTTCCTTCTTGCATTCGTGGCGCTCGCAGCGCGTCTCGTGTGGATCCAGGTTGTCGAGGCCTCCGCGTACGCCGAGAAGGCGACAGCGCAACGGATGCGCGACATAGAGCTGTCCCCGCGCCGGGGCACGATCTATGACCGCGAGGGCGAACCGCTCGCGGTGTCTGTCGAAGCCAAGACGGTGTTCGCCTCTCCGCGTCAGATCAACGACATCTCCGCGGCCATCGAGACCTTGGCTGCGGCGTTGGGTGGTGAGCCAGAGGAGTACGAACGCCTTCTGGCCAAGGCGGACAGCTTCGTCTACATCGAGCGTAAGGTCGATCTGGCACGCGCTCAGGAGCTTGAGCGATTGCTCAAGGAGCGGGACATCCAAGGTATCGGCTTTGTCGACGACTTCAGGCGGATGTACCCGTCCGGTGAGCTGGCGGGACAGGTGCTCGGTTTCGTCGGCGTCGACAACAAAGGGCTGGAAGGCATCGAACGGTACTACGACGACGTGCTCGCGGGGACTCCCGGGGTCATCATCGGTGAAAGAGACCCACAGGGCCGTCCCATTCCCGGCGGGATACAGAAGACCATCGAGCCCGCCCACGGCAACGATGTCGTCCTCACCATCGACAAGGACATCCAGTACCAAGCTCAAGTCCAGATCGCAGATGCGGTCGAGAAATGGGGGGCGCAGAGCGGCTCCGTCGTGGTCATGGACCCACGCAACGGGGAGATCCTCGCGATGGCCACGGCCCCGGGGTTCGACCCCAACCTCTTCGGCGAGGCCCGACGGGGAACCACGAGGAACCGGCCGCTCACGGACCCGTACGAACCGGGCTCCACGCTCAAGTGCCTGACCGCGGCGGCTGCGATCGAGAAGGGCCTATTCACACCTGAGAGCGTGTTGGAATTGCCTCCGACGATCCGCGTGGGTGGGCGTACGATCCACGAGGCCCATGGTCGCGGCGCGGTCAAGTGGACATTGACGAAGATCGTGACTGAATCGAGCAACGTGGGCACGGTGAAGATCGGTCTCAAGCTGGGGGAGAAGGGCCTGTACGAGTCCTTCTCCAGGTTCGGGCTCACGGAGGTCCCGGGAACCGATTTCCCTGGCACGGCGAGGGGCTGGCTGCCACCCACGGAGCAGTGGTCAGCGGCGTCCATCGGCAACATCCCCTTCGGTCAGGGCGTGTCGGTCACGCCGATGCAGCTCGCACGGGCCATCAGTGGCATCGCCAACGGAGGTATCATGCCGACACCGCACTTCCTGCTCGACATCCCCCAGAGGCCGGACTCCCGCCTGACGTGGCCGACCAAGCGCGCGATCAGTCCGAAGACGGCGCGGACAGTCACGCGAATGCTCGAAGCGGTGGTCACCGAAGGCACCGGGAAGGCCGCGGCGGTCCCGGGTTACCGAGTGGCCGGCAAGACCGGCACCGCTCAGAAAGCCCGCACTGACGGCAAGGGCTACAAGGGCGGGGGCTACGTGGGCTCCTTCATCGGGTACCTGCCCGCTGAAGACCCCCAACTCCTCATCTGCGTGACGTTGGACCGTCCGACGAACGCGATCTATGGCGGCGTCGTCGCGGGTCCAACGTTCTCGCGGATCGCCTCTTTCTCGATGAGCCATCTGAAGATCCCGCCCAGCTCCAAGGAGTCGACCACGGCTTCAGGTGTCGGTCGGGTGTCAGAGGCGACCAATGCCCGGTGACAGATGGTAGGATTCCGCGACTGACCTGTGTGCGAGACTGGGGAGAGTGTGAACGAGACCACCGCCATGACCGTACTCGCCGGCGTGGGCGCGCGTCCGTTGAGCGCGCCGGACATCGCCGTGAGAGGGGTGAGGTATCGGTCGAGCGACGTCGGGCCCGGCGACCTGTTCGTCTGCGTCAAGGGCTTTCAGCACGACGGCCATGACTTCGCGCCCGATGCCGTGCGGCGCGGCGCCGCCGCACTGGTCGTGGAACGGGAGCTTGTGCTCGATGTGCCCCAATTCGTGGTGGCCGACACGCGCGTGGCTCTGGCACTCGCTTCGGCCGCGATGTTCGATCATCCGAGCGAGAAGATCGCGGTGGTCGGCATCACGGGGACCAACGGCAAGACCACGACGACGTATCTCCTCGATTCGATCGCCCGCGCGGACGGCCGGACGACGGGCTTGGTCGGCACGGTCGAGACCCGCATCGCTGACGAGCGGCGACCGGCTTCTCGAACGACACCCGAATCCGCTGACCTGCAGGCATTGTTCTCAGAGATGAGGGATGCCGGGGTGACGACATGCGCGATGGAGGTCTCGAGCCACGCGATCGACCTGCATCGACTCGACGGGACGCGGTTCGCTGTAGCGGCCTTCACGAACCTCACTCAGGACCATCTGGACCACCATCACACGATGGAGGAGTACTACGCCGTCAAGAAGCGGTTGTTCACCGACTTCTCGGTTGACCGACGGGTGGTCTGCGTCGATGACCCGTACGGGGCTGGCATCGCCGAGGACCTGCCCGACTGTACTTCGGTGGGCCGATCGCAGGACTCCGCGATCCGGGCACGAGACGAGGTCCTCACAAGCGATGCGTCCGAGTTCACGCTGGCGACTCCCGTCGGGACGCGGCGCGTCCGCATGCCGTTGGCGGGCGCGTACAACGTAAGCAACGCATTGGTGGCGGCGGGTTGCGCGATCGAGTTGGGAATCGATCTGGACGTCGTCGTGGAGGGTCTTGAAACGGCCCCGCAGGTACCGGGGCGCCTGGAGCGCATCTCTTGCGGTCAGCCCTTCTCTGTGGTTGTTGACTACGCGCATACCCCTGACTCTCTCGCGAAGGCCGTCGAAGCGCTGCAAGCAGTCACTGAAGGTCGTGTGATCGTCGTGTTCGGGTGCGGCGGGGACCGGGACATCGACAAGCGGCCGCTCATGGGTGCCGCCGCGGGTAAGGCAGCGCACCACACCGTCATCACCAGCGACAATCCCAGGACAGAGGACCCAGTGGGCATCATCCTGCAGATCGAGGACGGGATCAGGCCCACCGGTGGGTCCTATGAGATCGAAGTGGACCGCCGTCGCGCCATCGAGCGCGCGATCGGTCTGGCGCAACCCGGCGATGCTGTGCTCATCGCCGGGAAGGGGCACGAGGACTACCAGATCTTCGCTGACAGGACGATCCACTTCGATGACCGTGAGGTCGCTCGCGAGGTGCTCGAACGGTGCTGAGGATCTCGGTCGACACGTTGCTCGGGGTGGTTGGGGGCGAACTGCTCTGCGGCCGCCTGGACGCGCACGCCTTCGGCCTGTCCATTGACTCCCGTGAATGCGAAGCGGGCAATGCGTTCGTCGCCCTGCCGGGCGAAAGGGCCGACGGTCATGAGTTCCTCAACGATGCGTTGACGGCGGGCGCGCACGTGCTGATCGTCACGCGTGAGCGCGAGCAGCTCCTTCCTGAGCTGACCGCGGCTCTGACGCGAGGCGCGAGCGTCGTCCGGGTCGACGATGCGACGGATGCCGTCACGGCTTTGGCCGCATGGCATCGGGACAGGCTCGTGTGCCCGGTCGTGGCCATCACCGGTTCGACCGGCAAGACGACGACCAAGGACCTTCTCAGTGCGGTGTTGGCCACGGAGATGCGTGTCACGTCGACCGAGGGCAATCGCAACAACGATCTGGGCCTTGCGCTCACCATCCTTCGCGCGGGCAGCGAGACTGACGTGCTCGTCGTGGAGATGGGCATGAGAGGGCCCGGTCAGATCGCCGCCTTGTGCGCGGTCGCGAGACCGACGATGGGTCTTGTCACGAACGTGGGCGTGAGTCACATCGAGTTGCTGGGCAGCATCGACGCGATAGCTGATGCCAAGGGCGAGTTGGTCGAGGCGGTTCCGTCTGACGGCGCCGTGTTCTTGAACGGTGACGATGCGCTGAGTGAGCGACTCGCACGGCGAGCATCGGCGCCGGTGACGAGCTACGGTCTGACTGAGGGGTGCGATGTTCGTGCCGTGGACATCACGATGGACGACGCGAGCCGTGCCTCATTCCGGATCGTGACACCGCACGGCGATGTGGAAACGTCTTTGGGTCTTCCGGGCCGACACAACGTGTACAACGCGTTGGCTGCCGCCAGTGTGGCGTTGCGGATGGCGGTTTCGTTGTCGCATGTGGCCGAAGGGCTGCGTTCGGCCGTCGTGACCCAGATGCGTATGGAAAGCTTCGTCACCGCAACAGGCGTGTACGTCATCAATGACGCGTACAACGCCAACCCCGTGTCCATGAGGGCTGCGATGGAGACGCTCGAAAGCGTTCGTGTGCCCGGCAGGCGAATCGCGGTACTCGGTGACATGGGCGAGCTCGGCTCACTCGCCGACCTCGCTCATTTCGAGCTTGGTGAGCGGGTGGCACGTTCGTCGGTGGACGTGCTCGTCACCGTCGGGAGACGCGCCAGGCGCATAGCCGAGGGGGCCCGTGCCGAAGGAATGGACCCGGCGGTGGTCAGGCCCTGTGCCACGGTCGAAGAGGCGATCGAGGTCCTTGACGACACCGTGACGGCCGGTGACGCGGTGCTCGTGAAAGCCTCACGGTTCATGGGCCTGGAGGCGGTCGTGGAGGGGTTGGTGGACCCGCGTGTTGGTTAGGATCTCGCAGTACCCGACCTTCCAGGTCTTTCTCGCCGTCGTGATCGCGCTCGTCGCCTCCGCGGCGCTGATGCCTCTGTGGATCCGTCTGCTCAAGGTGCGCAGCATCGGCCAGCAGGTTCGCGCCGATGGACCTCAGGGACATCTCGTGAAACAGGGCACTCCCACGATGGGCGGCGTTCTCATCCTGTTCGTGGTGGTCGTGACGTTCACGGTCATGGCATTGGGAGAGGGACTGGCCGCCGAACGACTGCGCCCAGCGCTGTGTGCGCTGTTGGCCACGCTCGCCTGCGGAGCGCTCGGTTTCGTCGACGACTTCGCCAAAGTGGCGCATGAGAGGTCGCTGGGGTTGAAGCCCCGCGCGAAGTTGCTTGGACAGGGCGTGATCTCTGTGGTGTTCGGTCTGCTCGCGGTCAACTGGGCCGGCGTGCAGACGTGGCTCAAGATCCCCCTGACCACGGTCAAGATCGAGCTGGGACGCGCACTCGTGAGCGAAGTCCCACTCGGCGGCGGACTCACACTCGTCGTCCCCTGGCTGTACCTTGGCTTCGTCGCCTTCATGATGATCGCGATGAGCAACGCGGTGAACCTCACGGATGGCCTGGACGGTCTGGCCGCCGGCACGGTCACCGTCGTGACGATCGCCTTCGCCGGCATCGCTTTCAGGCAGAACTCACTCGAAAGCGCACTGCTCGGCGCCGCCATCGCGGGCGCCTGTATCGGGTTCCTCTGGTACAACAGCCACCCCGCCGACATCTTCATGGGGGACACGGGCTCTCTGGGACTGGGCGCGGCGATAGCTGCGCTTGCGGTGATCACCAAGACCGAGCTTCTGCTCGTCATCATCGGCGGCATATACGTCGTCGAGACGCTCTCCGTGATCCTGCAGGTGGCGAGCTTCAAGATGACAGGGAAGCGCATCTTCCGCATGGCCCCGATCCACCACCATTTCGAGATGCTGGGCTGGTCGGAGACCAAGGTGATGGTTCGCTTCTGGATCGTGACCGGCATCATGGCAGGTCTCGGGTTCGCCCTGTACTTCGCGCAAAGCGTGAGACTGAAGGGATGAGCATGGGCGCACTCGGTGACATCCTGGTGCTCGGACTGGGCGCAAGCGGCGAAGCTGCAGCGGCGTACTGTGCCGGACTGCTCGGCACCGAAGTGGATTCGGTGACGGCCGTGGACTCCGGCCCGACCGCGCGCGTTGCCACGAGAGCGGAGAGGCTCGCAGCGCTGGGTGTACGCGTCCACACAGGGACGAACGCCATAGCGGGACACTATGACCTTGCGATAGCGAGTCCGGGGATTCCGCCCACGGCGCCCCTGATGGTCGCCGCGCGGGGGGCCTGTGACCGCGTCATCTCAGAGATCGAGTTCGCTTGGCAGCGTTCCAAGGTCCCGTGGGTCGCGGTGACGGGCACGAACGGCAAGACGACCACCACCGCGCTCATCGCTCACCTGCTCGTCGAGGCGGGGATTCCCGCTCGGCCAGTCGGCAACTTCGGGCCACCCGCGATCGATGCGGTACGAGAGGGAGGCGGCGAGGCACTCGTGGCCGAGGTCTCGTCCTTCCAGTTGTCGCTGACGGAACGTTTCCACCCTCGGGTCGCGGTACTTCTGAACATCACGCCGGACCACATCGACTGGCACGGGTCGATGGATGCGTATGCGAAAGACAAGGCCAAGGTGTTCTCGAACCTCGGCGCCGATGACGTGGCGGTGATCGACATCGACGACCCCGGATCAGCGCCGTACGCTGACGTCGTGCAGGATGCCGGGGTGCATGTGGCCCGGATATCGCGCGAAGCAGTGCCCCGCGATGGCGCAGGTCTTGCCGATGGGATTCTGCGGCTGGACACGCCCAGCGGTACCGTCGACCTGTGCGCCATCGAGGAGCTGCTGATCCGCGGACCACACAACGTGAGCAACGCGCTGGCTGCGGCTGCAGCGGCTCACGCCTTCGGCGCCAGTACGTCGGCTATCGCTTCCGGGTTGCGCAGCTTTCGCCCGATCGAGCATAGGCTTGAACCCGTTGGCGCGGTGTGTGGCGGCGAATGGTTCAATGACAGCAAGGCCACGAATCCTGACGCTGTCCTGAAGGCGCTCGCGTCCTTCGACGAGAGGCCACTGATCCTGCTCCTGGGAGGTCGCAACAAGGGTAGCGACATGCGGCCGCTGGCATCCGTCGCGGCCCGGCGGGCCCGCGCGGTCGTCTGCTTCGGCGAGGCGGGCGAAGAGATCGCGGATGCGTTCAACGGGCTTGGGGGAGCGGATGTGACGCGTGTGGCCGGACTCACAGAGGCGGTCGATGCCGCGGCGAGGCTCGCGGAGCCGGGCGACGCGATCCTGCTGTCCCCGGCGTGCGCCTCGTTCGATGAGTTCGCGAACTACGAAGAGAGGGGACGTGTGTTCAAGCGTCTCGTCGCCGAGCTCGAATGTGGGCGAGCGTGATGACCAGGGACCGCGACCACTATGCCGGCGGCGCTGTGGCCCGCTACACGTTGCTCAGCGCAGCCGTCATCCTATGCGCTTTCGGTCTGCTCATGATCTACTCCGCGTCATCCATAACCGCGGCGGTCCGCGAGGGCTCGAGTTGGCACTACCTGTGGCGACAGGCCTTGTTCATCGGGGGATCGGGCCTTGGCGCCTGGTGGCTCTCGCGCTTCGATTACCGTCGCTTGCAGCGTCGCTCTGTCGCGCTCTGGGGCGCGAGCCTCGGTCTGCTTGTCCTCACGTTCGTATTCGGCGCCGTCCGGGGCGGGGCACGTCGCTGGATCCCGCTTGGCCTGTTCAACCTCCAGCCGTCCGAGCTCGCGAAGATCGCGTGTGTGCTCGTGGTCGCCGCCGTCGCGGTGGAGTGGATGAGAGGGCGAGTGCCGACCAAGACGCTGCTCGTGAGCACGCTTCTGTTCACCTCTCTGCCGGCTGGGCTGATCATCATCCAGCCAGACCTCGGCACGACTGTGACCCTGCTGCTCGCGGTGATACTCGTGCTGGTCCTTGCGGGGATCCCGATGCGATACATCGCCATGGCCGGCGGGCTCGCTGCGCTCGCCGCAGGAGCCATGATCATAGTCGAGCCGTTCCGAATGGCCCGTGTCTTGAGCTTCCTCGATCCGTGGTCGGACCCGACTGGTCGCGGCTACCAGATCATCCAAGCGCTTCTGGCATTCGGCACCGGCGGAGTCGACGGTGTGGGGCTCGGCCTGTCACGGCAGAAGTTCTTCTACCTTCCCGAGGCGCATACCGACTTCATCCTGGCGATCATCGGTGAGGAGATCGGGCTTGTCGGCACCCTGTTCGTGCTCACGGTGATGGCGGTGTTCGTCTGGGCAGGTCTTCGCATCTCCGCGGGAGCGAAGGACCCGTTCGGCCGACTCGTGGCCGGTTCGCTTTCCGGCATGCTCGGAGTCCAGGCCTTGTTCAACATCGCCGCGGTGACCGGCGTGCTGCCCGTCACGGGCAAACCGTTGCCGTTCGTGAGCTACGGCGGGTCCTCGATGCTCGTCACGATGACATGTCTGGGTCTTCTGTTGTCCGTGTCAGAGTACGGCGCGCTCGCTCCGCGCGCGGTGCGCATGAAATCGAGAAGCGAGGGTGCGAATCGTGAAGGCGCTAGTGAGCGGCGGCGGGACCGCGGGCCATATCCATCCGGCGCTGTCCGTCGCGGCCAGACTTCTCGCCGAGCATGATGACGTCGTGTTCGTCGGGACTCCCGATGGGCTTGAGTCCGAGATAGTCCCCGCAGCAGGTGTGAGGTTCATCGGTGTCCCGGCGAGAGGATTCGACCGCGCCCGCCCGTGGACGCTCGTGAGCTCTTCCTTCGGGATCCTCGCGTCCATGTCCCGCTCGCTGGGGCTGTTGCATCGGGAGAAACCCGACGTCGTGATCGGTTTCGGAGGCTATGTCTGCGTCCCCGTGGGATTGGCCGCTGTCGTAGCCGGCGTGCCGCTCTTGCTGCACGAGCAGAATTCCGTTCCCGGTCTGGCCAACCGCCTGCTCGCGAGGTACGCCCGCGCGATCGCGGTCACGTACCCGGGGTCAGAGGCTCACTTCGTTCGCGCGGAACGAGTGGTCGTGACGGGCAACCCCGTTCGCGAGGACTTCCTGCGCGTCGACAGGACGGCGGCTCGCTTCGCGCTGGGTATTCCTGACGACGCGTTCCTTCTGCTTGTCTTCGGCGGGAGCAGGGGGGCGCGCCACATCAACGACGCGGTGGCGGCGCTGGCCCCACGCCTCCTCGCGCACGAGGGACTGCGGGTGATGCACCTCACCGGCCGCACGGAACTCGACCGCGCCCGAGACGCGGTCTTGAAGGCGCTTGGTGATGCCAAGGCATCCCCGGGCGCAGGTGATCCGCACCCACGTTGGCGGCTGCTGAGCTATCTCGACGACATGGCTTCGGTCCTCGGGGCGGCGGACCTCGTCGTCGCACGCGCCGGTGCGACGACGATCGCTGAACTCACCGCCGTGGGCGCACCCGCCCTGCTCGTGCCCTACCCGTACGCCACCGACGACCACCAGACGGGGAACGCTTCAGCTCTTGTCGAGCTGGGTGCGGCGGTCATGGTGGCCGATGCCGACCTCGATGGTCCCGGTTTCGCCGACGAACTGTTGTCGCTCATAGAAGATGGTGGACGCCGTGCTACCATGTCTGCCGCGTCGAAGGCGGCGAGCATTGCCGATGCCGCCGCACGCGTCGCCGATCTCGCACGTGCCGTCGCACGCGGCACTCAGCTCGCCACCTGAGGACGGATTCTCGCCTATGGCCAAGACCTACGCACACTTCATAGGTATCGGCGGAGCCGGAATGAGCGGGCTTGCGCTGGTGTTGCATCAGCGCGGCGTCGCGGTGAGCGGAAGCGACCTCAAGGAGTCACGGTACACACGTGCGCTCACTGCCGCCGGGCTGCCCGTCAGCATCGGACATGACGCGTCGCACCTCGGGGACCCCGAGGTCGTCGTGGTCTCCAGCGCGATCCCCGAGACGAATCCTGAGCTCGCGGAGGCTCGCAGACGCGGTCTCGACGTCTGGCCGCGGGCCAAGATGCTTGCCCACCTCGCGGGCGACCGCAAGACGGTGGCCGTCGCGGGGACCCACGGCAAGACCTCGACGTCCTCCATGATCGCGAAGATGCTCACCGGCATGGGTCTCGAACCGAGCTTCCTCGTCGGGGGCGAGGTCGACGGGTTCGACACCAATGCGTTCCACGGCGCCGGGAAGCACTATGTCGTCGAGGCGGACGAGAGCGACGGTTCGTTCGTTCACCTCGACCCGTTCGTCGCTGTCATCACCAACATCGAGGCGGACCACATGGACCACTACGGGTCCTTGGGAGAGATCGAACGCACCTTCGATGAGTTCGCGCGGCGGACGCATCCTGATGGCGCGGTGGTCGCGTGCGCCGACGACGGGATCGCGGTGCGTGTGGCCAACGCCAGCGGCCGGCGTGTCGTGACGTATGGGTTTCATCCCGATGCCGACGTTCGTTGCGAGGACCACTCGCGAGAAGGCATGGGGCATCGATTCATCGTGCGTTCCGGAGTACAGCGTGTCGAGGTCACGACGTGTGTGCCCGGTCTGCACATGGTCAGCAATGCGACGGCGGCGCTCGCGTGTGCGCATGCCCTCGGCCTCGATCTGAAGGCCGCCGCATCCGCCTTGGCGCACTACACCGGTGTTCGCCGGCGGTTCGATGTCGTGGGAGAGGCCCGGGGCGTCACGGTCGTCGATGATTACGCGCATCACCCGACCGAGATCAAGGCGACACTTCAAGCTGCCGCGGGACTCGGCTACTCGCGTGTATGGGCGCTGTTCCAGCCGCACCGCTACTCCAGGACCGCTGCGTTCGCGCGTGAGTTCGGTCAGGCATTCGATGATGCGGACAGAGTCGTGTTGATGGACGTGTACAGCGCCGGTGAGACACCTGTTCCCGGAATCGATGGCAAGACGATCCTCACGTCGCTGTTGCTGCATGCTCCACGGGCCCAGGCGGCCTACCTGCCGCACCGGATCGAGATCGTTCCGTACCTCGCGTCTCACGTGACGGAAGGCGACCTGGTTCTGACGATGGGGGCCGGGGACGTGACCGCGATAGGCCCGGAGCTCCTGGCGGCGCTCTCGGAGGTCGAATCAGGGCCATGAGTATCGAGGCCGCATATGAGCTTCTCAGCGAACGATTGAGTGGACCGGTGCGTCGAGACGAGCCCCTTTCTCGACACACGTCTTTCCGCATCGGGGGCCCCGCCGCCCTGTTCGCGGAGTGTGATTCCCTGGGCGATCTCTCCGCAGCCCTCTCCGTCGCCGCGGATGAGGGTATTCCGTGGGCGGTCCTGGGGAAGGGCAGCAACGTCCTCGCCTCCGACGCGGGTTTTGACGGGCTTGTCGTGGTCCTGGGTCGCGAATTCAAGCGCTATGCGATCGAAGGCGAGCATCTCCGGTGCGGCGCAGGAGTGGTGTTGGGCGTCGTCGTCCAAGAGGCGTTCAGGCGCGGGCTCACGGGGTTGGAGTTCGCTGTCGGGGTCCCGGGAACCGTTGGTGGAGCGGTTGCCATGAATGCGGGAAGTCGTGACAGGTGGATAGGGGAGATCGTCGAGAGCCTGACGGTCGTGTCCGCTGATAGAGGCCTGTTCCGAGTGCGCGGCGACGAGGTCGCGTGGGGTTACCGCCATGCGGGAATACCTCGTGGCGGTGTGGTCGTCGAGACCTCCTTGGGGTTGCGGGAAGGTGACCTCGAGGCCATCAGGCGGACGATGGAGGCCAGCCTGCGACGCCGCAAGCGGACACAGCCGCTCGGTGTGCCGAGTGCGGGGAGTACGTTCGTGAATCCGGAAGGCGATTCTGCCGGCAGGCTCATCGAGGCAGCGGGACTGAAGGGCACCTCGGTCGGAGGGGCCGCGGTCTCGGAGGTCCACGCCAACTTCATCGTCAACACGGGCGGGGCGACAGCAGCCGATGTGTTGGAGCTGGTCAGGATCATTCGACATACCGTCAGGGAAGCGCATGGCATCGAGCTCGAACCGGAGATTCGGTTCCTCGGGTCGTTCGAACCCGCGTAGGCGCGTCGTCATCGGCGCGCACGAGACGCTACGCGTTCACTACGACGCCGAAAAGCCAAAGGTGGAGTCCGAGCGTGCCGCTCGCGGCCGCGGCGGTTCGGCACGTGCGAGACGCGCCATCGCGCAAGGTGTCGCGCTGGATGCGACGAGACGACGGGAGACGACACTGGGGCACGGCAAGGCGGGGGCGACTCCGCGGTCTGCGCAAGGCAGGCGACTGGCCAATGCGAAGCGTGAGGAACGCGAACGGCGACGCCGTCTCTTGCGCATACGACGATCGATCGTCAGCGCGCTGATGGTGGGCGCACTCGCCGTCTCCGTGTGGGCCGTGTCAGCACTGGCCCGGTCGGAGATCTTCCGGTTGGAACGGATAGTCGTATCCGGGACTCGGCACCTGACGGCCGACGAGGTCCGTGCGCTCGCACAGGTGCCTGATGGGTCGACGTTGTTCACGATATCCACGCGTCGTATCGAGCGCGCGGTCGCCACTTCGCCATGGGTCGAAGAGGTCGCAGCATCGCGCGAGTTCCCGCATGGCCTGCGGGTCAACGTCACCGAGCGGGTGCCGGTCATCGTCGTCGATGCGGGGGGCAAGGACTTATGGGTGGTGTCCCGCGACGGGCGGTGGCTTGGAGAGCGCAGCGCAGTGGAGTCCGGCGTGCCCGTCGTGCGCGACGTCGAACGCCCCGTCGCGAGACCGGGTCGGCGGGTCGAGGCCCCAGAGATCCTCAACGCGGCCTCGCTGGCTTCGGCGCTGTCGGACGAGATGCTCGCGCAGACGGCCTACATCTCTGCGCCAAGCATCGAGCGTACCGCGATCGTGACGAAAGACGAAGTCGAGGTGTTCTTCGGGCAGGCGCGCGACGTCGCCACCAAGGAACGCATCGCTCTCGAGATCCTGCGACGCGAGAAGGGGAGGGTCGTCTACGTCAACGTCCGCGTCGTCGAAAGCCCCACGTGGCGGGGTATCGGCGAGTGATCGACGACAGATCGTCTCGCGTTGACACGGGACATCGGGGCTTCGGGTCACCTTTCGTGGGTGGAGCAGTCGCGAAGGTGAAGAACTTGAGGGTATAGACACGCCTTCTGAGCTGCGGTTATGGTTGAACCTCAACCCATACTTGATACATTTTGGGCCGAACCCCTTGTCTGCAGACTCCACTTTAT
Source organism: Actinomycetota bacterium (assembly GCA_029265315.1). Taxonomy (GTDB): domain Bacteria; phylum Actinomycetota; class Coriobacteriia; order Anaerosomatales; family PHET01; genus JAJUJM01. The sequence continues at coordinate 124,167 of JAJUJM010000001.1, forward strand.
GCAAAGATTGAACGTTCCGCCCGAACAATAACGGTCAACTTGAGGTTCAGGGTTGCAGCTCTGGCCGGGTAACCGGGGGAGGCGAGTATGCTCGAGACAGGCGCGAACTATCTCGCGGTCATCAAGGTCGTCGGAGTCGGTGGCGGCGGCACCAACGCCGTCAATCGCATGGTCGAGGCGGGCGTCAAGGGAGTGGAGTTCATCGCGGTGAACACCGATGCACAGGCGCTCCTCATGTCTGACGCCGACTACAAGGTCCACATCGGCGTGAACCTGACCAAGGGCCTGGGGGCCGGCGCGGACCCCGACGTCGGGTTCCAGGCCGCTGAGGAGAACCGCGGCGAGATCAAGGAGGCACTGCAGGGGGCCGACATGGTCTTCATCACCGCGGGTGAAGGCGGTGGCACGGGAACGGGCGCCGCGCCTGTGATCGCGCAGATCGCCAAAGAGGAGATCGGAGCGTTGACGGTCGGTGTCGTGACCCGTCCGTTCGCCTTCGAAGGACGGAAACGCGCGCTTCAGGCCGACGACGGGATCAAGCGACTGAGGGATGTGGTGGACACTCTCATCGTCATCCCGAACGACCGCCTGCTCCAGGTCGCTGAGAAGAAGACATCGATCCTTGACGCCTTCCGGACGGCTGACGACATACTCCGACAGGGCACGCAAGGCATCACCGATCTCATCACGGTGCCGGGTCTGATCAACCTCGACTTCGCCGACGTGCGTACGATCATGGCCGATGCCGGGTCGGCTCTCATGGGTATCGGCACCGCGACCGGAGACAACCGCGCTCACGAGGCCGCCAAGGCGGCGATCTCGAGCCCGCTTCTGGAGTCCTCGATACAGGGCGCTCAGGGCGTGCTGCTCTCGATCTCAGGCGGCAGCGACCTCGGGCTGTTCGAGGTGAACGAGGCCGCCGAAGTGGTGGCGGCAGCTGCGGCACCCGATGCCAACATCATCTTCGGAGCGGTGATCGACGACTCGATGATGGACTCCATCCGTGTCACCGTCATCGCCACCGGGTTCGATGGCGCCAAGAAGCAGGAGACGATGTCCTTCCCGACACTCTCTGAGGAGGACGCGGGCCTTTCGGTGCCGACGTTCGAACCCATCGCCGATGACGACCTCGACATCCCGGCGTTTCTGAAGAAGCGGTCCTTCTGATAGAATCCCTACCGGTATGGACCCGGTGGCGACGACGGCGGGACCTCGTCGCCACCGGGTCCGACTCTTGGAACCACGAGAATGGCCCCCTTCTGCGGAACGGGGCCATTCTGCGTCCTGGCGTCGATGATGGGCACTGAACGGGGCGACCTGCACCCTGTCCGCGGACGCTGGGCCTTACGCGTCAGAGGCCCGGTGGCGGCGGAGGCGGTGCGGGAGGAGTCCACGTAGCGGTCTCAGCTGCCATCGTGGGGTCGCCTCCGTGGGCGGACCCGTATGCGGCTGTGGCCCACTGGCCGAGCACGTGGGCCATCATCATCGTGGCGAGATAGCTGGCGGGCAGTGCAAGGAGGGCACCGAGTCCGAAGGTCAGCCCCGACAGCACGCTCGTGATGGTCGACAGACCGAACGAGATGAGCAGGACGTAGAGCCAAGCGGTGAAGTACCCCGTACCGCCTAGCACCTTCTGCAGTATCGTACCGACTTCGAAGAATGCACCGAACTGCTGCTTCATGGCGTAGTGCGTCATGGCGGCCGAGAACAAGACCGACATCACCGTCGCGTAGATGGTCGCAAGGAGAAGAAAGACGCACATACCTCCGCCCAGCAGGGCCCCTACGGCGTCCGAGTCACCTTGTGAGACGGCCGCGATGGCGCCCGGCAGGACGACCAGACCGCCGACGAGCAGTACGGGAAGGAAATAGAGGAAGCCCGCCACGCCCACCAGCAGGCCCTGCACCCACTTTCCCCCGAAGTCGTCGAACTCGGGGAGACGCTCGTCGCCGCGTGACACTCTCCGGATGTACTCGAGTTGGGCTCCGTAGACGACGGGGGCGGTCACACCGAGCAGCAGCCACAAGGAGCCCATGAGGCTTCTGTTCACCCACTCGGAATCGCCGAGGGGCGCTTTCAGTGCGCGACCCAGGTCCAGGTTGTTCATCACTTCCCCTTTCTGGCGGATGAGTCCGACCTACACAGCTGCATACCCGACCATGTCAGCGTTCATTCGGAGGAACGTGGTAACGTCGAACGATGAGTGCTGCGAGAAGAGTCGGGTCGACAGGACTGCTCGTTCGCCGTGAACGTCAAGGCGTGTCGTGGTGGACGGATGAGAGGATGGCGGAAGCCGGGGTGCTTCTGGCTTTCGCGGAACGCCTCGGTGGGGTCAGCGTCGGACCGTACGCGTCCCTGAACCTCGCGGGCCACGTGGGGGACGACCCTCGGGCCGTCGACGAGAATCGTGAGCGGCTGTTGGACGCGCTCGGACTCGGCCGGCTGAGGGGGCGGCTCACCACTGCGGAGCAGGTGCACGGTGACGGGACCGCGGTGATCGGCGAAGGCGACACACTACCGGGTTCGGGCGCGTTCGCCGACAACACGCGAACCACGGGCGTGCCGCCAGTCCCACGGACCGATGCGCTGCTGGTGTCTGCGCCCGAGATCCCTGTGCTGTTGTGCTTCGCCGATTGCGTTCCGATCATCCTTGTCGTGACCGAAGATGACGCCCCGGCCGGACCTGCCGCAGGGGTGGTGCATGCCGGGTGGGCGGGTGCTCTCGCCGGTCTTCCCGGTCTTGCGGCCCGCAGGCTCGCGCAGCTGTCAGGCTGCGACCCGAGCCGGATACGTGCCTACGTCGGCGCACATATCGGTCCGTGCCACTACCAGGTCAGTGCTGAAATCATTTCGCAATTCGTTAACACCTTTGGTACAGTTGCGCGAGCCGAATCGGGAGGTCTCGACCTCGGCGCCGCGGTGTCCGCTTCATTGACCGACGCAGGAGTCGATCCGTGCAGCATAACAAGCCTTGGGACGTGCACCGCCGAGGCGACCGACCGCTTCTTCTCCTATCGCGCCGAAGGCGGCCTGACCGGTCGTCACGGAGCGGTCGTCTGCATCCTGCCCGGCTGACGGTCCTGTTGGCGTGCGGACTCGTCCTAGCGCTGGGTTCGGCAGGCTGTCAGGACCGGGGTGCGCACAGGGTCGACCAGGTCATCGTGACGGGTTCGACGACGCTGCTGCCCATAGCCGAGCAGGCGGCGGAGGGCTTCCAGCGCGCCAACCCGGGCACGCACGTGCTCGTCTCCGGGTTGGGGTCTTCCGCCGGCATAGAGGCGGTGATCACCGGCACGAGCGACATCGGTACGTCATCGCGGGACCTCAAGCCCGGCGAGGCAGACCATGGGTTGGTCGACATCCCCGTGGCGTACGACGGGATCGCCGTCATCGTGAATCCCGCCAACCCCGTGGACGGACTGTCGCTCGAACAGCTGCGAGCGATCTACGCCGGTGAGATCACCAATTGGCGCGAGGTTGGTGGCGAGGACAGGGCCATCAACCTGGTCAATCGCGATGAAGCATCAGGGACCCGTGAGGCATTCAAGAAGATCGTGATGGGCGAGGACGCCCACTTCGACCGGTCAGCGGTCGTGCTGCCCGGTACGGGACAGGTCCGTGATGTCGTCGCGCGCTCACGTGGCGCGATCGGCTACATCTCCGTGGGCTTCGTCGGACCCAGGTTCACGTCCACCCGTGTGAAGGCCCTCAAGATCGACGGTGTCGTGCCCAGCGAGGACACGGTGGCGAGCAGAGAGTATCCGATCGCACGGACGCTGCACTTCTTCACACGCGGCCACGTCGGCGCTCTCGCAGGACGCTATGTCGCGTACGTGCTCTCGGACGAGGTGCAAGACGGAGTCGTCGTCGATGCTGGGTTCGTGCCTGTGTCGGCGCGAGGACGTCCATGAGCACGACAGACACATCATCGAGCGTCGCCAGAGGCACGCTGCGTCTGGTTTCCCGCGAGACCCAGGTGAAGGAGTGGCTGCTCGCATCGGTGTTCTTCGCATGTGCGTTCGTCGCCGTTCTGGCCGTGGCGCTCATCTTCGCATTCGTGGGATGGAAGGCGTGGCCGATCTTCAGCGAGGTCGGCATATCGGAGTTCCTGTTCGGTCGTGTGTGGGCCAGTTCCGAGGAGCTGTACGGCATCCTTCCTCTCATCCAGGGATCGTTCGTCGTGACACTCGGCGCTCTGGTGATCGGCACTCCGCTGGCCGTCGGCACCGCGGTCTTCTTGTCCGAGATCGCGTCGCCTGGGGTGCGGGCGGTGGTGCGGCCGGCCGTCGAACTGCTGGCGGGCATCCCGTCAGTCGTGTACGGGTTCTTCGGGGTCGTCGTGGTGCGACCCATCGTGGGCGACCTGACCGGAGGCATCGGATTCGGCCCGCTGACCGCTTGGGTGATCCTGGCCATCATGATCGTACCGACGATCGCGGCGTTGTCCGAGGACGCGCTGCGGTCCATCCCCATGGGAATCCGTGAGGCGAGCTACGCGATGGGCGCCACGACGTGGCAGACCATCCGCAAGGTGGTCGTTCCCGCCGCGAAGATCGGCATCATCGACGCCATCATCCTGGGTATGGGGCGCGCCATCGGAGAGACGATGGCTGTGCTGATGCTCGTGGGTAACGCACCGCAGTTCTTCGCGGGCATCGGTCAGCCCATCTCCACTCTGACGAGCCAGATAGTGATGGACATGGGTTACTCGACGGGTACCCATCGCACCGCGCTCTTCGGTATGGCGGCGATCCTGTTCCTCATATCGATGGGTCTCGTCCTGACGGTGCGACTCGTCTCCAGACTGAGGGACTGAACACGTGGAGAAGAGAATCGCCAACAACATCGCGGTGGGTGTGCTGTGGGTCGCGGCCGGGATCACGGTGGCGGTGCTGGGGGCCATCATCCTCTACGTGCTGGTGAACGGTGTTCGTGTGTTGTCACCGGAATTCATCGTGACGCGTCCGCACGGAGTCAACGCTGAGGGCGGAATCGGCCCGACCATCGTGTCGACGATGTACGTCACCGGCCTCGCCATGCTCATCTGCGCACCCGTCGCCGTCTTGGCGGCCGTCTACCTCGCGGAGTACGCGCATCAGGGCAGGGTGGTCAACGTGATCCGCTTCGCTGCGGACTCTCTGGCCAGCGTGCCCTCCATCGTCATGGGTCTGTTCGGCTTCGCGCTGTTCGTCGAGGCGATGGGGATCGGGCTCTCGATGCTGTCGGCGGCCTTGGCGCTCGCGCTGCTCATGCTCCCCATCGTCATGAGGGCGACCGAGGAGGCCATCCGCGCTGTCCCGCGCTACATCCGCTGGGGGAGTTACGGGATGGGTGCGACCAAGTGGCAGACGGTCTCGCGTGTCGTCCTGCCGGCGGCCGCACCGCGCATCATCACCGGCATCGTGCTCGCGACCGGTCGTGCCGTGGGGGAGACCGCTGTGGTCTTCTACACGATGGGGCAGGCGATCAACATCCCCATCACGCCCTTGGACTCCGGTCGGCCCATGACGGTCCACCTGTACCTGCTCGCGGTCGACGGGATCAACCTTCCCGCGGCGTACGGGACGGCGCTCCTGCTCATGATCATGATCCTCGGTTTCAACCTGAGTGCGAGATGGATCCTCAAACGATACCGAAAGGTGTGAGAATGACCGACGCTGCTGGTGCAACCCCTCCCGTGGCCACCGAGGCCGGTGCTGCCGCGCCCGCGGCTGAGCGGGGGCCGGGTGAGGCGCACCGTCACCACGTCCACGCCGCTGTGGGAGAGACGAAGGTACACGTCCAGGGGCTGAACTTCTGGTACGGCGATTTCAACGCGCTCACCGACATCACCGTGGACATCAAGAGCAGGGCGGTGACGGCGTTCATAGGGCCTTCGGGTTGCGGCAAGTCGACGTTTCTGCGCTGCATGAACCGCATGAACGACCTCATCCCGGGCACCCGGGTCGAGGGCACGATGTTGCTCGACGGGGCCGACATCTACGGGCCTGGTGTGGACCCCGTGGACCTGCGACGTCGCGTAGGGATGATCTTCCAGCAGCCCAACCCGTTCCCGCAGTCCATCTACGACAACGTGGCCTACGGTCCGCGCCTACAGGGACTCAAGCGCAAAGCCGACCTTGATGCGATCGTCGAGGAATCGCTGCGCAGGGCCAACCTCTGGAAAGAGGTCAAGGACATCCTGGGGAGGGGAGGGCTCACTCTGTCAGGCGGGCAGCAACAGCGGTTGTGCATCGCCCGCGTGTTGGCCGTCCAGCCCGAGGTGCTTCTCATGGACGAGCCGTGCTCGGCGATCGACCCAACGTCGGTGCAGAAGATCGAGGACCTCATGGCGGAGATAAAGGACGAGGTCACGATCGTCATCGTCACCCACAACATGCAGCAGGCGGCCCGTGTCAGCGACTTCACGGCGTTCTTCCTTCAAGAAGTCGCCGGAGAGCCCGCTGTGCTGGTCGAGTACGGCCGGACGAGCGAGATCTTCACGAGCCCCAGTGACAAACGTACCGAGGACTACATCACGGGCCGGTTCGGGTGAGTCGGTCATCGCGTGTTGGCGTCCAGCCACCTGCCCGGCGATGTCATCTCTTGTTCACAAACGTGAAGCACGCGTCGCGGCGCTTGGCCTCTATACTGGGTAGAACACCCGTGACCCGTCTTCGTTAGGAGCGCTCCTGATGCGCGAGCAGTTCAACAAGGAGTTGGCCGATCTCCATGCCGAGGTCGTCGACATCGTCGCCGCCGTCGGGACGGCGACTCGCAAGTCCGTCACCTCGCTCATAAACGGCGACGTCGACCTGGCAAGCGAGGTCATCGTCGGTGACGATGAGATCGACGCTCGATGTGTGGGCGTCGAAGAGCGGGTCCTTGAGACCATAGCCACTCAGTTTCCCGTCGCACGTGACCTGCGCCTGCTGCAGTCTCTCACGTTCATCGCGATGCATCTGGAACGGATGGCGGACTTGGCCGTAAACATCGCCAAGGCGACCAAGCGCACGGCTGGACGGCGGGGCCCACAGACGTTGTACGACCTCATCCAGGCCCAAGGAAACCTTGTGTACCGCGTGCTCGATGCGACAGGTGCGGCGCTCGCGGAGCGCGACCTGGAGCTCGCGTGCAAGCTCCCGGAGCTGGACGAGCCGATCGACCACCTCTACAAGCAGTTCTTCCGCGAGCTCGCGCGGCTTCAAGAGGAAGAGGACATCGAATGGGCGAGCTCGATGGTGCTCGCCAGCCGCTATCTCGAGCGCATCGCCGACAACGCCGTGGACATCGGGGAGAGGATCGCGTACCTGATCACCGGCGAGCGTGATTGGTCAGCCGAAGCCGTCAAGGCGGAATAGAGGGCGATGATGAGCGCCGTCGCGGCTCGTTTCGAGGCGGTCCGGCGGCAGGTGGCAGACGCCGCTGATGTCGCGGGCCGTGACCCCTCTGACATCACGATAGTGGCTGTCACCAAGACCGTCGGCGTCGAGGACATACGGTGCGCCGTGGAGTCGGGCCTGCGTGCCTTCGGTGAGAATCGGGTGCAGGAGTTCCTGGGCAAGTACGGGCTCTTCCCCGACGTCGACTGGCACTTCATCGGAACACTCCAGACGAACAAGGCGAAGGACGTGGTGGGACGTGCCTGTCTGATCCACTCCGTGGACTCGCTCCACCTCATCGAAGAGATCGCGAAGCGTGCGGCGGCTGCCGGGGTGGTCCAGGACGTGTTGCTCCAGGTCAATGTCAGTGGGGAGTCGAGCAAACATGGATTCCGTCCTGACGACGTCCGAGAGGCCCTCATCGAGGCGTCGCGCTCCAGAGAGCACCTTCGCGTGCGCGGGCTCATGACCATGGCGCCGTTCGGTCGTCCCGAGGATGCACGGTGGGTGTTCCGTGACCTGAAAGAGCTGCGCGATTCCTTACGGGAGATGCCGCTCAATGGTGTAGAGTTAGACGAACTGTCGATGGGGATGTCGAACGACTTCCGCGTCGCGATCGAAGAGGGGGCGACCATCGTTCGCATCGGCCGCGCCATCTTCGGCCGGTAACCGCCCGAAGGAGTCACGAGTGGGTCTGTGGCACAACATCAAGGTCAAGCTGGGGCTCGAAGATGAGTACGACGACGAGTACTACGAGGATGATGAGTACTCCGGCGATGACTATGACGCTGACGACGAGGACGCGGTGCCTCGACATGTCGGCTACGAGTCACCGTACGGCTCCGGCGCCGGTGTAGGAGCCGTACGGAGGATCGACCGAAGCGCTTCGTACGAGAGGGAGCGCTCGCAGCTGCGCAGCGTTCCCGCAGGTCCGGCGGCGGCTTCGGGTGCGGCCCCGCAGGTCAAGATGCATATCGTCGAGCCGAAGAGCTTCGATGAGGCCAAGGCGCTCGCTGACAGGTTCAAGCAGGGCACGCCCATCATCTTGAATCTCACGATGACCAAACCCGATGTCGCCAAGCGTCTCATCGACTTCGCGGGAGGGCTCACCTATGGCTTGGACGGCGGGCTGCAGAAGGTCTCGGACAAGGTCTTCATGCTGTCACCGCACAACGTCGAGGTGTCTGACGCAGACAGGCGTCGCCTCCAGTCGACCGGCCTGTTCACGGCCCCGGACTAGGTGGGAGCCATGACCGTCGTCACGATGCCTCACGAACCGGAGTTCGGCGTCATAGCCATCATAGGCGGTGGTCGCATGGGAGAGGCCATCGCCGCCGGCCTCATCGGCTCCGGCGCCGTGCCCGCGCCACAGGTGGTGGTCGCGGAGCCTGACGAGGCGCGTCGAGCCGAGCTCTCGGAGCGTCACGGCGTGATGTGCGTTCGCAGGAACTCCCAGGCGCTGCTCGAGGCGCAGCTCGTCATCATCGCGGTCAAACCCCAGGTACTGGATTCGGTGCTTTCCGAGATCGCCGCCGATCTCGAAGGAAAGCTTGTGGTCTCGATCGCGGCGGGCATCTCGACCGCTCGAATCGAGTCGTCGCTCCCGCAAGGGACGCGGGTGGTCCGTGTCATGCCCAATACGCCCGCGATGGTGGGCGAGGGGATGTCGCTCGTCTGCGGTGGAGCTGAGGCGTCCTCGGACGACGTCGCCCTCGTGGCCGGGCTCTTCGACGCCATCGGTGAGACCCTTGTCATCGATGAGCGGCAGATGGATGCGGGTACCGCGCTCTCGGGGTCAGGGCCGGCGTACTTCGCACTCGTCGTCGATGCCTTGGCCCGGGCCGGGGTGGCCGAAGGCCTGCCGCGCGCCGTGGCGCAGAGGCTGGTGGTCCAGACCATGCTCGGTACCGCCATGTTGCTCGCCGAGACGAAGGCTCACCCCGAGGAGCTCGTTGACGGCGTGGCCAGCCCGGGTGGGACGACGATCGCCGCTCTCGAGCGACTGGAGGCCGGCGCGGTCAGGGCCGCATTCGCTGCCGCGGTGGCCGCCGCCGTACGTCGTGCGCGTGAGTTGGGGGCGTGACGTCGTGGCCGGTACGATCATCGTGCAGGTGGTGCAGTTCTACATCTGGCTCATCATCGGCTACGTCATCCTTTCGTGGTTCCCCGTGTCAGGGGTGTTCGGGGACCTTCACAGGGTGCTGGCGAGCGTCGTGGAACCCTACCTGGGTCTGTTCCGTCGTATCATCCCGCCCATAGGCATGGTCGACCTCTCGCCGATCGTGGCGATCCTCGTCTTGCAGTTCGCCGCCCGCGCATTGGCGGGAGCCTTGATGTAGACCGGGCATCCCTCGCCCGGAATGAAGACGGAAGGACCTCTGAGAATGAAGCTGACACCACTCGACATCCATCACAAGGAGTTCAGTCACTCGCTGCGCGGATACAACGAGGAGCAGGTGGATGCCTTCCTGGACGAGGTGGCGGACGAACTCGAGCGTCTCTTCAAGGAGAACATCGACCTGTCCGAGCGTCTTGAGGCGGCGACCTCGAAGGTCAACGAATACGAGATGCAGCGTCACACCATCAACAACACTCTCATGGCCGCGCAGCGTTCGGCGGACGAGATCATCGCCAAGGCTCAGGCTGATGCCGCCGCGGTTCTGCGCGATGCTGAGGTGAAGGCCAAGGAGATCATCCACAACGCTCTGGCGAAGAAGCAGCAGGTCGCCAACGAGCTCGTTCGGATAAAGACCGCTGAGGAGGAGTTCCGGGCGAAGTTCAAGGCGCTTCTTGAGGGGCACATGAGCAAGGTGGCCGAGATCGGACTTCCGAGCGACGTGGACGTCTTGCTGGGCCAGACGGACGAGGGGGTGGTCGGCGATGTCGCCGTGAAACCGCAGCCGGCCCCGTCATCGGCGCCGGTGTCTGTCACAAGCCCCGCTGTGTCCGTCGAGACAGACGTGGCGCCAGCGGCGTCGCCGGGCGACACGACTCCGCCCGCGGAGACGACACCTGAGCCCCCCGCACCGGGTTTCGTCCAGAGCGTGGCCTTGGGGGAGATCGGGGACGCGGACGTGCCCGACGACCTGACGTTCGTCGACCCCGGCGAGTTCAAGATGCCGTCGTTCGACGCGCTCGGGGAGCGTGAGGACGATCTGGACATCGAGGAGATCGACTGATCCCGGCATGGCACGGCTGCACGTGCACGTGCTTCCGAAGTCCGCGCGCGACGAGGTCGCGGGGTGGCGTGGCGGTGAGCTGCAGGTCCGCGTGACCGCGGCCCCTGAAGGGGGGCGGGCGAACGCCGCGGTGTGCAGGGTAGTCGCGGACGCGCTCGGTGTCGCCAAGAGTGCGGTGAGTGTGGTCCGCGGTCAGACGGCCAGGCACAAGACCCTCGAGGTCTCTGGCCTCGGGACGAGTGAGATCACGGACGCGTTCGGAACTCCGGACGCTCCGCTGTCATGACCGGTCGACCGACTGAGGAGCCGGCGCCGCGCGCCGAGAAGGGAGCGGGGTCACGATGACACACGAGCAGATCAGGGTGCTTGTCGAGACCGCGGAACGGACCTTCCGGGGGACGGTCCACAAGCCGATCATCGACGACACGTATCGTCTGAGCGATCACCTCAACAGCTACGACAAGAAGTTCTTGTGCCTCTCGGACGTGATGATCAACGAACGGGGCCAGGAGTACCGTGCGGGCCAGAAGCAGGAGTTCGTCGCCATCGCGTTGAGTGCGATCACGTATGTGACGCCGCTCAACGACTGAGCCGGCCGGCGAGGTCCGGGGGTCCCAGGCGCTCTCCGGGACACGGTCGGTGAGCGTCGGATTCGTGTCCTGCGGTGCGTCTCCAGGCGTGCTACAATCCGCCCCTAGGCGTTGACGGGGACGCGTGACGCGACACTTAGCCTCGACAGCGAGCGGGAACCGGTGAGAGCCCGCGAGTGCGACGTCGCGGACCACATCACCCCTGAGCCCCGGACTGAACGGGCCTCCTGTCCGGTGGCCCCTGTAGGCTTCGGCGGGAGCTCCCGTTACAGAGCAGCCGAGTGGCGCTGGTTCTCGCAGTGGTTCGTGCGAGCACCCGCGCAAGCTGGGTGGTACCGCGGAGCGCGCATCCAGGAGCGCACTTCGTCCCGGCACTGAGTTGGAGCCGAGGACGCGGTGCGCTTCTTCGCGTCTGTCGGGTGTGCCTGTCGAATTCGGGTGTGGTGCGAAAGGGACCGAGACCGTGACTGACTACAAGAGCACGATGAACCTGCCGGCGACTGATTTCCCGATGCGCGCGTCGCTGTCGCAGCGCGAGCCGCAGTGGCTCGAGAAGTGGGACGACCTGGACGTACACGGCAAGGCCCTGAAACGCCGTGCCGGGGGGCCGACCTTCATCCTGCACGATGGGCCCCCGTACGCCAATGGGCACATCCACATGGGAACCGCGTACAACAAGGTCTTGAAAGACCTCGTCGTGAAGTACAAGACGATGCGCGGGTTCTACTCGCCGTATGTGCCCGGCTGGGACTGCCACGGCCAGCCGATCGAACACCAGGTGGAGAAGGAGCTCGGCCCAGAGGGCATGGCGAAGACGACCCAGGCTGAACTGCGTGCGAAGTGCAGAGAGTGGGCGATGCGCTTCGTGGGGGTGCAGCGCGAGGAGTTCAAGCGGCTCGGCGTGCTCGGCGACTGGGAGAATCCGTACCTCACGTTGAACCCGGCCTACGAGGCCGGCAACGTGCGCATCTTCAAGAAGATGTACCTCGATGGCGCCATCTACAAGGGCGCCAAGCCGATCCACTGGTGCATCCGGTGTCACACGGCGCTCGCCGAAGCCGAGATCGAGTATTCGGACGAGACGTCCGAATCCATCTACGTGGCATTCAGGTTCATCGACCCCACTCCGTGGGACGAGTACGGCGAGGCATCGGTGCTCATCTGGACGACGACGCCGTGGACGTTGCCGGCCAACGTCGCGGTCACGCTCGCCGACGGTGCCGACTACGTGGGCGTCAAGCTCGCAGACGGACGGGTGATGGTGCTCGCCGAGGAGCTTGTGGACGCGGTCGCCGAGGTTGCGGGATGGACGGGGCACGAGGTCCTATCCCCGCGCGTCAAGGGCCAGGACCTCGCGGGGCTGCATTACGCCCAGCCGGTCCATGACGGGGTCACCGGCGTCATCATCACTGGATCGCACGTCGAGCTGACCACCGGTACGGGAGCCGTTCATACCGCTCCCGGACACGGTGAGGACGACTACCTCGTGGGCCAGCGACACGGGCTGCCGATGCCGATGCCGGTCCTGGATGACGGCACCTTCGACGCGGGCGGCGGTCCGTTCGAGGGACTCGACGTGCGCAGCGCGAACCCACGTATCATCGAGTGGCTCGACCAGAGGGGGACGCTCATCGCTGCGACCAGGATCAGCCACAGCTACCCGCATTGCTGGCGGTGCAAGCAACCGGTCATCTTCCGGGCCACCGAGCAGTGGTTCGTGAGCATGGACCGGACGGGGCTGCGTGAGACGGCCATGAAGGCGATATCCGAGGTCGAGTGGATTCCCGGCTGGAGTGTCAACCGCATCTCGGCGATGGTGGGTGACCGTCCCGACTGGTGCATCAGCCGACAGCGTGCCTGGGGTGTCCCGATTCCGGTGCACAAGTGCGGCAAGTGTGGTGAAACCGTCGCCACCGAGGCGACGTTTGATGCGGTGATCGCGCTGTTCGAGACGAAAGGCGCCGACGCGTGGTTCACGATGAGGCCGTCGGAGTACCTGCCGGAAGGCACCGTATGTCCGCGCTGTGGGGCCGGTGTCGACGATGTCGTGCCCGAGGACGACATCGTGGATGTGTGGTGGGAGAGTGGTGTGTCCCACACGAGCGTGCTCGACGCCAGGCCCGAGTTGCACAGGCCCGCGGAGCTCTACCTCGAAGGCAGCGATCAGCACCGTGGCTGGTTCCAGTCGGCGCTGCTCACGAGTGCGGGTGCGTACGGGCACGCTCCGTTCGAGCGGGTGCTGACCCACGGCTTCATCGTCGATGGTGAGGGTCGCAAGATGTCGAAGTCCCTCGGCAACGTCGTGAGCCCGCTCGATGTCATCGCCAAGTCCGGGGCGGACATCGTGCGCTTGTGGGTCGCTTCCGCCGACTACGGTCAGGACATCAACGTGTCCGACGAGATCCTCGACCGGACGAGCGAGGCCTACCGCCGCTTCCGCAACGCATTCAGGTTCCTGCTGTCGAACCTGTCCGACTTCTCGCCGCAGGACGCTGTTGATTGGCACGACATGCCGGTACTCGACCGCATGGCGCTGGTGCAGCTCGCTGACGTACTTGAGCGCGTCACGGCTCACTATGACGAATGGCGCTTCCATCAGGCGGTCCGTGCCCTCTCCGACTACGTAGGCGAACTCTCGGCCGTCTACCTCGATGTGCTCAAGGACCGCCTGTACGCCGATGCGGCCGCTTCCCGCTCGCGGCGCAGCGCCCAGACGGTGCTCGCGAGGATCCTCGGTGTGCTCGTGCGCGTGCTGGCCCCCGTTCTCGCCTTCACGTGCGAGGAGGTCTGGGAGTTCATGCCGACAGGACTGCGCGATGTCGAGAGTGTCCACCTCAGCGATTGGCCTTCAGTCGACGTTCCCGCCGTCGAGATGGCGGAATTGCGTCAGGAGTACGCATACCTGCTCGCGGTTCGCGAGGAGGTCACCAAGGCACTGGAGGACGCACGCAACGAGAAGGTGGTCGGCAAGAGCCAAGAGGCCGCACTGAGGGTGTCCGTGCCAGCAGAAGGCCTCCCCGCGCTCAAGCGCCACGAGGGGAGCGGTCTGCTCGAGGAGTTCTTCATCGTATCCGAGGTCGCGGTCGCCGCGGCTGATGAGCAAGCCTCTGACGGCTCTCGCAGGGCGGCGTACGTGGTCGTGAAGCGTGCGGACAAAGAGAAGTGCCCTCGCTGTTGGAACCATCGAGAGCTCGGCGTCGATCCCGCGCACCCCGATGTGTGCGAGCGCTGCGCGGGGGTACTCGCGGCTTCGGGCGCATAGCGCCACGCGCCACACGCCGGTCGCTGCGCGGGCAGGAGTGGTTGGACGGCTGGGGTATACTGTCGCTATCCGGTCTCATACGAGCGCCCGGCCCTGCGTAGCCGGGCGCTCGCGTATTGCATCGCGAACGGGAGGCACTGCATCGATGGACGCTGATGTCGTGAAGCGTTTACAGGCTGACCTGCAGGAACGGCTGGCCCGACTCGAAGCCGAGGTCGCCGAGCTTGATGCTGAGGACCGCGAGCTCCTGTCAGAGGCCAGCGGCGAGAACGCCTACCGCGACCACATGGCGGACCAGGGTTCGGCGACATTCGAGCGTGAACTGGACATGACGCTCGAGGAGAACGTCCGTGACCTGCTCGCCGAAGTCCGCGGTGCACTAGCCCGGATCGAAGCGGGCACATACGGCACCTGCGATCGCTGCGGTTCGCAGATCCCCGTCGAACGGCTCGAAGCGATGCCCACCGCAAGCCTGTGTGTGACGTGCAAGGAAGCCGAAGAGGGCCGCTAGAGCTGCGTCGTCCGGCGCTGGTCTTCTGGACGATCGCGCTGGCGACGTTGGCTCTCGACCAAGTGACGAAGTCCGTGGTCCGCGCTTCGCTCGCCGTGGGCGAGTTGCGCTCGTTCGTCCCGGGAGTGGTCGACCTCACTCACGTTCGCAACGTCGGGGCGGCATTCGGATTGTTGCCTGGGCAGCAGCCCGTCTTCATCGCGGTCTCGGTCGTGGTGCTCGTCGTCCTGGCGGGCTACTGGCGCAGGGCACGACCGCGCCTGTCGGTGATCGTGGTGGCTTTGTCTCTGATCGCTGCAGGCGCCGTGGGTAATCTCATCGACCGCGTGTTGACGGGCAGGGTCACTGATTTCCTGTCCTTCGCGTTCATCGATTTCCCTGTGTTCAACGTCGCCGATTCGGCCATAGTGTGTGGCACCGCCGTACTGATCGCGTGGCTCCTCTTCGCCCCTGCTCCGCCCGGCCCCGATGGAGAGGACCAGGAGTGAACTGGTCGTCCGAGGGCGTGTACGTGCACGTGGTCACTGAGGTCGAAGAGGGGATGCGACTCGATACACTGCTTGGAGGCCATGAGGCCATCGCGAGCCGCTCGTCGGCCGCGCGGCTGATCGAGGAGGGACTCGTCACCGTCGACGGGGCCCCAGCGGCCAAGCGGTATGCGGTGCGAGCGGGTGACCGCATCGAGTTCGAGGTGCCACCGACGCCCGGTCTCGAGTTGCAACCCGAACCCATCGAGCTGGACATCCGGTATGAGGACGACCACATGATCGTCCTCTCAAAACCCGCTGGCCTGGTCGTGCATCCGGCCCACGGCCATTGGTCCGGCACTCTCGTGAATGCCCTGCTCCACCACGCCGAGCAACTGGGGGGGTTGCAGGGCGAGGACCGTCCGGGCATCGTCCATCGGCTGGACAAGGACACGAGCGGGCTGATGATGGCGGCGAAGACCGATGATGCCCAAGAGGCGCTGCAAGAAGCGATCAAGGTCCGTGCCGTGGACCGACGGTACCTCACGTTGGTGCATGGCTGGATCGCGCCGGACTCCGGAATCATCGATGCTCCGCTGGCCCGGGACGCTCGTGACAGGATGCGCATGGCCGTGTCCGACCAGCCTGAGGCGAAACAGGCGGTGACGACGTTCCGTGTGCTTGAACGCTTCGACGCCGGTCCGTACGACGACGGGTTCACTCTGCTCGAGTGCAAGCTGTACACGGGCAGGACGCACCAGATCAGAGTCCACATGGCCTACATCAAGCACCCCTGTGTCGGTGACCAGACGTATGGCAGGCGCAACGTCAAAGCGGACCATGGGCTGACACGGCAGTTCCTCCATGCCTATCGGTTGGAACTGTCGCATCCGGTGACCGGCCAGCTGCTCGCGTTCGTCGATTCCCTCCCGGATGATCTCGCAACGGTCCTTCAGGGTATCGCCGAGTACTCGACGGGTATCACTCCTGCAGGGAAAGAGGTGTACGAGTACCTGCGGGAGGACGGAGTACGCAGGAGTTGAGATTCAAGAAGGGACGAGAGGCGACGCGGGTCGCGGCGATCTATGTGCTCGCCGCGGGCGTGTGGATCCTCGTGTCGGATGCGGTCGTGGGATGGCTGTTCCCGGCTGCAGACAACGCCCTTCAGACGATCAAAGGACTGCTGTTCGTCGGCGTCACGGCCTCGACACTATGGGTGCTCGTGGACCGTTGGTCACGTCGCATCAGGGTCGAGGCGCGTCACGCGGCGTCGGCGGAGCAGATGCTGTCACAGGTCGTGCGGACCGTGCCTGTGGGCGTGGTGCTGCTCAACGACGATGCCGCGATCACCTTCATGAATCCCGCAGCTGAGGAGCTGTTCGGCATCGCGACCTCGGATGCCGTCGGTCTGCGCATCGAAGAGCTTCCTGTGGCGGAGGGCCCGACCGAACGCGTGAGCATAGGCGAGCTCCTGTGCACGGGGGAGACAGAGGGGCTCAAGCTGCGTGCGGCCGACGGGCGCATCGCTCGGGCGGTCTTCGCTCGGGCGGCCGAGGTCGAGCCTGGTCAACCGGGCTCGGGTTGGGTGGTCGCTTTGACTGACGTGACGGATGCGAGCGAGGCCAGGGAGCGGGCTTTGAGGCTCGCCCGCGGCTATCGCTTCCTTTCCGAGGCCTCGGTCGCCATGGTCAGGCGCGATGGGCGGCATGCGATGCTTGAGGAACTGTGTCGCCTCGCAGTCGACAAGGGTGGATACTCAGGTGCCTGTGCGATATTCATGGACGGGAAGGGCGAAGAGTCCGTCGATGGCGTCTACCTCCGGGCCCATCAGTCTCCATCGGCCGTCCCTCCTGAGCTCATGACGGCGTTCGACGTGAACGGCGAACTCGTCCATACGATGGTCGAAGGGGAGATCCTCGTCTGGCCGGATCTGTCTGAAGCGGGTCAACCTTGGTCGGAATCGCCCGAGGTCGCCAGACACGGGTCCGCCGCCTCGATGGCTGTCTCTGAGCCGGGCGGCATCGTGTGCGCGCTGATGCTCTTGGACCGCGAGGTCGGCGCGTTCGACGCGGACCAGCTCGCCGTACTGAAGCTGGTGCGGTCCACACTCGCGTTCGCCGTGGAGCGCGGGGCGCTCGATCGGCAGCGGCTGATGGCGGAAGATGCCTTGGAGCGCAGCGAGCGGTCGTACCGTGAACTGTTCGAGAAGCATCCGCAACCCATGTGGGTCTACGACTTGGAGACCCTCGGGTATCTTGCGGTCAACGACGCGGCGGTGGCCAAGTACGGGTGGTCTCGTGACGAGTTCCTGTCTATGACGATAGCGGACATCCGCCCGCCGGATGAGGTCGGGCTGCTCAAGGACAACGTCAGACGTGTCTCGGAAGAATACGAGGACGCGGGCATCTGGACGCACATCGACAAGTCGGGCCGACACTTCCCGGTCCACGTCTTCTCTCACACCATCGACTGGAATGGTCGGGCTGCAGAACTCGTGTTGGTGCAGGAAGTGGCCCGGGTCAGCTGACACGGGCCCCCCGTCCGAAGTCCATCAAGGCGGTTCGTGGGAGCGGTTGCCGCCAGCTGTCGGTTCCGCTACGCTGTCGTTCGACCTTTAAGTCCGGTCCCGTGAGGCCGGCAAGGGCCGTGACAGCCACATCGCAGCCGCGCGCGGAGTCTCGCGCGCCCGAAGTCGTGCAGACTCACATCGCCTCTTGCCGTCGTCATGGGCAGGGGGCGTTTTTCGTACCGGGAGGGCATGTGGGCACGGTGTACCGCACGAAAGCGACGGTCATGGACGGCGACGCCATCGCCCGGGCGCTCATACGGATCGCACATGAGGTCCTCGAGGCCAACAAGGGTGCGGCGAACCTGGCCATCGTCGGCATCATGACGCGCGGTGCCGTGCTTGCGGAGATGCTCGCTGACAGGATCGAGGACATCGAAGGCGAGCGCGTCCCGGTGGGTACCCTCGACATCAGCTTCTACCGCGACGATGTGGCGATGCGACCCAATCCCGAGGTGCACACGACGAACATCCCGTTCGATGTCGAAGGGCGCGACGTGGTCCTCGTGGATGATGTCCTCTACACCGGCCGGACCATACGCGCCGCGCTCGATGCGATCATGGACTACGGACGCCCGAATTCAGTCCAGCTGGCGGTACTTGTCGACCGCGGCCATCGCGAGCTTCCCATCCGTGCGGACTACGTGGGCAAGAACGTCCCTTCTTCTCGCAAAGAGAGGGTGCGGGTACTGCTCGCGGCTCAAGACGGGACGGACGCGGTCGAGATTCTCGAATCGGACGGGGACGAGTGATCGCGTGCCATGCTGAGCTGCCGACACATCATCGACATCGAGGACCTGACAGCAGACGACATCATGTCGGTGCTCGATGCTGCGGAATCCTTCAAGGAAGTCAACGAGCGCCGAATCAAGAAACTGCCCACGCTGCGGGGCCGTACGGTCATCAACCTGTTCTTGGAGCCGTCCACCCGCACGCGGACGAGTTTCGAGATCGCGGCCAAGCGTCTGTCCGCCGACGCGATCAACTTCTCCGCCAGCACCTCTGCGACCGTCAAGGGCGAGTCGCTCGCTGATACCGCCGAGACTCTGTCCGCGATGGCGTGTGATCTGGTGGTCGTCAGGCACAAGTACGCCGGGGCACCGCGCATCCTCGCCGAGCATATGGACGCGCACGTCATCAACGGTGGGGACGGGATGCACCAGCATCCCACACAGGCCCTGCTCGATCTGTTCACGATGCGCGAGAGAGCGGGCCGTCTCGAGGGTCTGACGGTCGCGATAGTGGGCGACATAGTCCACTCTCGTGTCGCGGGATCGCTCGTCCCTGCACTTCGGGCGGTCGGGGCCACGCCCATCGTCGTCGGACCGCCCACCCTCATGCCGGCACGCCCGGAGGCTCTTGGGGCGGAGGTCGCTTTCTCGCTCGACGAGGTGATCGGTGAGATCGACGTGGCCTATATGCTCCGCGTTCAGATGGAGCGGGCCGAAGGGATGCCGTTCCCCTCGATTCGCGAGTACTCCCGGCTCTTCGGCATGAACGAGGTGCGTCTGGCCAGAATGCCCGCGGGCGCCTTCGTCATGCATCCCGGGCCGATGAACCGCGGCGTGGAGATCACGGCCGGCGTCGCCGACTCGGACAGAAGCGTGGTGCTTGACCAGGTCAACTCGGGCGTCGCGGTGCGCATGGCCGCCATGTACCTGCTGTTGGGAGGTGAGCCCGGTGGCGGTGCTGCTTAAGCGCGGGCGGGTCGTCGACCCCCAGGTCGGACTCGATACCGTTGCGGACGTCATCGTACGTGACGGACGCATCGTCGAGATCGGCTCCGACCTCACGATCCCGAAGGGCGTCACCATCGAGTGTGCGGAGAAGGTCATCGTCCCGGGACTCGTCGACATCCACACGCACCTGCGTGAACCCGGTTTCGAGTACAAGGAGGACGTGGCGACCGGCACACGTGCTGCTGCGCACGGCGGCTTCACAGCCGTGTGTGCCATGCCCAACACGAAGCCGGTGTGCGACACCGGAAGCGCCGTGCGCTTCCTCACAGAGCGCGCCAGGGCCGTGGGTCTGGTTCGCGTGCACGTCATCGGCGCCTGCACCGCCGGCCAGCGTGGTGAGGCGCTCGCCGAGATCGGTGACATGGTCGCTGAGGGCGCCGTGGCCTTCTCTGACGACGGTCACGGCATCGTGGACTCGGGCATGGCGCGCCTCGTCATGGATTACGCCAAGCAGTTCAGCACGACGGTCATCAGCCACTGTGAGGACAGCGCGCTGGTGAAGAAGGGCGTCGTGAACGAGGGCGAGGTCTCTACTCGCCTGGGGTTGCCCGGCTGGCCGGCGGCGGGCGAGGAGGTCATGGTAGCGCGCGACCTGGCGCTCGCTGAACTCACCGGCTGCCGGGTCCACCTGGCGCATCTGTCCACTGCCCGCTCCCTCGAGCTCGTTCGTGAGGCGAAATCGCGTGGACTCTCGGTGACCTGCGAGGTCACACCGCACCACCTGTTCCTCGACGAGACCGCGCTCGACGGTGCTTACGACACCAACCTCAAGATGAATCCCCCTTTGCGTACACCCGCCGACAGAGAGGCGCTGGTCGCCGGGCTGCTCGACGGGACAGTGGACGCTATCGCCACCGACCACGCGCCGCACGCCCCTCATGAGAAGGCGCTCGAGTTCGAGCTGGCGCCGTTCGGTACCACCGGTCTTGAGACCGCGCTCCCGCTGGTCGTGACCAACCTCGTGACTCCGGGTGTTCTCGGCTGGGCCGATTTGGTTAGGGTGATGGCCATCGGGCCGCGCGCCGCACTTGGTCTGCCCGAGATGCGCCTTGAACCCGGAGCGGTCGCGGACCTGACCGTCATCGATCCCGAGGCGCGTGTCGAGGTCTCGCCGGCCCTGTTCGAGAGCCGGTCGGCGAACTCCGCTTTCCTGGGAATGCAGCTTCTGGGTAGGGCGTCCGAGGTCTTGGTCGAAGGCCGGTTCGCACTGCGCAACGGAAAGGTGGTCGATTAGGTGACCGATCGTATCCCGGCCATCGTCGCGTTCGAAGACGGACTGGTCTTGAGTGGCTGGTCATGTGGCGCTCACGGCGAAGCGGTCGGCGAAGCGTGCTTCAACACATCGATGGCCGGCTACCAAGAGGTGTTCACCGACCCGAGCTACGCGGGCCAGGTGATCACCATGACATCGCCTCACATCGGCAACTACGGCGTCAACGGTGTGGACATGGAGTCGCGAGGCTGCTTCGCCACGGGCGTGATCGTGCGCGAGATGTGCCACGAGCCCTCCAACTGGCGCAGCGAGGAGAGCCTGCCTGAGTTCCTCGCCCGCAATGGTGTCGTCGCCGTGGAAGGTGTGGACACGAGACGCATCGTGCGACACATCCGTGAGAAGGGCGCGATGAACGTCGTCATCTCGACGGTCGACCTGGACGGCGACTCGCTCGTCGCGAAAGCGAAGGCGTCGCCGGGTCTCGTCGGTCGCGACCTCGTCTCGGAGGTCGCGGTTCGCGAGCCCTACGAGTGGGGCGATCCCGTTCCCGGGGCCGGGCTTCCCGTGGACACCGGGGTGCTGCCTGCGACGCCGCGTTACCGTGTCGTGGCATTCGACTCAGGCATCAAGTACAACATCCTGCGCAACCTTGCCGAGGCGGGCTGCGCTGTGCGGGTCGTCCCTCCCACGACGACCGTCGACGAGGTGCTCGCGCAGGAACCAGACGGCGTGTTCCTGGCAAACGGCCCCGGGGACCCTGCTGCCGTGGACTACCTGTACACGACGCTTCGGGGCCTGTTGGGACTCAGGCCCGTGTTCGGCATCTGCCTGGGCCACCAGATGCTCTCACTCGCGGCGGGTGCGGGTACGTACAAGCTCAAGTTCGGTCACCGTGGCGGGAACCAGCCGGTCATGAATCTGAGGAATGGTCGAGTCGAGATCACGAGTCAGAACCATGGGTTCTGTGTCGACTTCTCAAGCATAGGGCCTTTGGACGTCGCGAGAAGTCAGGGACTCGAGCACGATCCCGGCGACCTCGGAGCTTGGGTCCGCTCGGGCGTCGCACCGGTCGTGACGAGCGATGCGTTCGGTCCGGTGCAACTCACGCACGTGAACCTGAACGACATGACCGTCGAAGGCATTCGTCTGCTCGATGTCCCGGCATTCTCGGTCCAGTACCACCCTGAGGCGGCGCCGGGCCCGCACGATGCACACTACCTGTTCGGAGAGTTCACGCGGCTCATGGATGAGGCGCGTGCGTCGTCGAACCCCGTGAACGTCCCCGCCAAGGAGGGGTAAGCCATGCCGATCCGAAAGATGCTCATGCCTCTGTCGTTGGGTCCTCGCGACGACAAGATGCTCGCGTTCGCGTGCGGTCTGTCCACCCAGGGTGTGCGCGAGCTGCTCGTCGCTCATGTCGTCGACAGTTCAGGACAGGAAGCGCCGGTGATCATCCGGGAGGTCGAGCGCGCACGGGCCAGACTGCTCGAGATGGCTGAGGGCTACCGGGGTTGCGGGATGACCGTCGAGGTCCGCGTGGTGATGGGTTCGGTGTTCGAGGAGATATCCGCGCTCGCCCACCAGGCGCATGTGGATGTCGTGTGCGTGGGGACAGAGGGCAAGTCGCTGGTTGACTACCTGTTCTCAGGATCGGTGTCCGAGGACCTCGCGCTGCGAGGCGACGTGCGCACGATGACAGTGCGCTTCGATCTGCTGGAGAGTCCCGAGCACGCACGGCAGGTCGCGTGTGATTTCGGCAAGACGCTCGTGGTCCCGACCGATCTCTCGGCATCGGCCATGCGGGCGTTCCTGTCGGCCTTCGAGAGACCGAGAGAGGTCATGGGCAAGGTGCATCTCGTCCACGTCAGGAGCGATGTCGCCGATGTCGAGGCACAACTCGCTGGTCTGGCGTCGATGGCCAAGGCCGAGCACGGTGTGGAGGTCATCGTGGCGGTACTCGACGGAGACCCCGCCGAGGCGATACTCGAGTACGTGTCCTCCGTCGACGCGACGGGGCTCATCACCGGCAGGCGCGGCCGCGGGACTCTCACGAAGGGGTTCATGGGGAGCGTCTCCATGAGACTCATCCAAGATGCCCCGTGTCCGGTCGTCGTGCAGCCCTGACACGACGCAAGGATCGCGATCGTGGGACTGGAGTGCGGTTCGTCTGAGGCAGCGGCAGCGGCAGCCGGAAGCGACAAGGAGTGACATGCCCCGTAGGGACGACATCAAGAAGATCCTGGTCATAGGCTCAGGGCCCATCGTGATCGGTCAAGCATGTGAGTTCGACTACTCGGGCGCACAGGCGTGCAAAGTACTGATGAACGATGGGTACGAGGTCGTGCTGGTCAACAGCAATCCCGCCACGATCATGACCGATCCCGAGCTGGCGACGAGGACCTACGTCGAACCCATCACGCCGCAGTTCGTGGAGAAGGTCATCGCCGCCGAAAGGCCGGATGCGCTGCTGCCCACGTTGGGTGGACAGACGGGACTGAACTGCGCGGTCGCGTGCGCCGAAGCCGGCATCCTCGACGCATACGGGGTGGAGCTGATCGGCGCCAGACTCGACGTCATCAAGAAGGGCGAGGACAGGCAACTCTTCGCTGAGGCGATGCGAAGGATCGGCCTCGAGGTGCCCCGCAGCGGGTACGCACACTCGCTTGAAGAGGCGACGGCCGTCGCTGACGGCCTTGGGTTCCCGGTGGTCATCAGACCATCCTTCACGCTCGGCGGGGCCGGCGGCGGCATCGCGTACAACGCCGAGGAGTTCCGCGACATCGTGATGCACGGGCTGGCGTTGTCTCCCGTCACCGAGGTCCTCGTCGAGGAGAGCGTGATCGGCTGGAAGGAATTCGAGATGGAGGTCATGCGTGACCGCAACGACAACGCGGTCATCGTCTGCTCCATCGAGAACTTCGACCCCATGGGGGTGCACACCGGCGATTCCATCACGGTCGCTCCTGCGCAGACACTCACCGACCGCGAGTACCAGATGATGCGTGATGCGTCGATCGCGATCATGCGCGAGATCGGGGTCGAGACCGGGGGGAGCAACGTCCAGTTCGCGATCAACCCGGATGACGGTCGCATGGTGGTCATCGAGATGAACCCGCGCGTCTCGAGGTCGAGCGCTCTGGCATCGAAGGCGACAGGGTTCCCAATCGCCAAGATCGCGGCGCGACTCGCGGTGGGCTACACCCTTGACGAGATCGACAACGACATCACGCGCGAGACGCCCGCCTGCTTCGAGCCCTCTATCGATTACACGGTCGTGAAAGTACCTCGCTGGGCGTTCGAGAAGTTCCGTGGGACGGACGAGACGCTCACGACGCGCATGAAGAGCGTCGGTGAGGCCATGGCCATCGGTCGCACGTTCGAGGAGGCCTTCGGTAAGGCCATGCGCTCGTTGGAGAACGGCCGCGGAGGACTCGGCGCCGATGGCAAGGACTCGTTCGAAGAGCACAAGTTCGACCAGTTCCTCGCCGTGCCGAACGAGTCGCGCCCGTTCTACCTGGCGGAGGCGCTCAGGCGCGGCCGTCCCATCGACGAGCTCAATGAGATCACACGCATCGACAAGTGGTTTCTGGGCCGGCTCGCCGCGACCATCGAGGTCGAGCGCTCGCTTGAGGGGCGTTCCCTCGATTCCTTGACGGCCGAGGACCTGTACCGGGCAAAGCGGCACGGTCTGTCTGATGCGCAGATCGCCCACTTGACGGTCTCGACAGAGGCGAGCGTGCGTGCGGTCCGAAAGGCACTGGGTGTCCGGCCGACGTTCAAATCGGTCGACACGTGTGCTGCGGAGTTCGCCGCGTACACGCCGTACTACTACAAGACGTACGAGGACGAGGACGAGGTCGCCGTCGCCGAGCGCCCGCGCGTCATGATCCTTGGCGCCGGCCCCAACCGCATCGGACAAGGGATCGAGTTCGACTACTGTTGCGTTCACGCGTCGTATGCGTTGCACGACGCGGGCTTCGAGACGGTGATGGTCAACTGCAATCCCGAGACAGTATCGACCGACTACGACACGTCCGACCGGCTCTACTTCGAACCACTGACGTTCGAGGACGTGATGGACATCGTCGATGCCGAGAAGCCTGTCGGCGTCGTGGTGACGTTCGGCGGCCAGACGCCGTTGAAGCTCGCACGCGCGCTCGAAGCGGCCGGCGTGCCGATCATGGGCACGAGCCCGGAGGCCATCGACCTGGCCGAGGACCGGAGTCGATTCGCCCCGATACTCGACGAGCTCGGGATCGAGTACCCCGCGGCGGGAACGGCCTCGAGTCTCGATGAGGCGCTGGCTGTCGCACGCCGGATCGGGTTCCCGCTGCTCGTGCGACCGAGCTACGTGCTCGGTGGGCGAGGTATGGTCATCGCTTATGACGAGCAGTACCTCGAGAAGTACATGGCCGAAGCCACGCGGATCTCACCGGATCACCCGGTCCTGCTCGACCGGTTCCTGGAGGGTGCCGTCGAAGTCGATGTCGATGCGGTATGTGACGGCGAGAGTGTGTATATCGGTGGCGTGATGGAGCACATCGAGGAGGCGGGCATCCACTCCGGCGACTCGGCTTGTTCGATCCCGCCATATTCGCTCGGCGACGACATCGTGGCGCGGATCCGGAAGCACGCCGTCGACCTCGCGCTCAGGTTGGGAGTCGTAGGCCTGATGAATGTCCAGTTCGCGGTGAAGGACGACCAGGTCTACGTCCTCGAGGTCAACCCACGGGCGAGTCGCACCGTGCCCTTCGTGAGCAAGGCGACCGGTGTTCCTCTGGCCAAAGTCGCTGCCCGCGTCATGGCGGGCGAGAAGCTGGCCGAGATGTCGCTGCCGCCCGACGACCGCGAATTGACACGCTTCTGCGTCAAGGAGGCGGTCATGCCGTTCGGGCGCTTCCCCGGCGCCGACAGCGTGCTGGGGCCTGAGATGAAATCCACCGGTGAGGTCATGGGAGTCGCTGGCGATTTCCCGGCGGCGTACGCGAAGAGCCAGCTCGCCATCGATTACTCGTTACCCACCGGAGGGACGGCGTTCGTCTCGGTGTCGGACCGCGACAAGCGCCAGATCGTCGGCGTCGCGAAGCACTTGCAGTTGCTGGGTTTCTCTATCATGTCGACCAAGGGCACGGCGCGCACGCTCCGCGCGGCCGGCATACCGGTCACAGAGGTGCTCAAGCGTCACGAGGGCCGCCCGAACATCCTCGACGAGATCGCGAACGGCAATGTGCAGCTCGTCATCAACACGCCCTTCGGGCAGGAGACCCGTTCGGACGGCTTCCACATCCGCTCGGCGGCGATCCATCACGGTATCCCCAATATCACCACACTGCCCGCGGCGATGGCGGTCGTGCAGGCGATCGAGGCGGTCAAGGAAGGTCGGCTGGGCGTGTGCGCGCTGCAGGATTTCGAGGGCGTTCCGACGGACGGGGCCGACGCGTGACGGTCTCGCCGCAACCTGTGCTCGAGACGGTTCGGGTCCTCGCCAACGAGCGGATCGCCACCGGCGTCGGTCTGCTCACCCTGCAAGCACCTCGGATCGCGCGTAGCGTCGAGCCCGGTCAGTTCGTACACCTGCGGATAGGAGTCGGGCGCACCGAGATCCTCCGGCGTCCGTTCTCGGTCCATCGAGCCGTAGGTGACCGGATCGAGATCCTGTACCAGGTGGTCGGGGCCGGTACGGCCAGGCTTGCTCGTGTCGGCCCGGCTGACGAGGACCTCGACGCGATCGGGCCAGTGGGTCACGGATGGGACGTGCCGGCCGGGACGTCGCATGCGCTTCTCGTCACCGGAGGTCTCGGCGCTGCCCCGATGGGCATGCTCGCGGAGAGGCTTGCTGCCCAAGGGGTGGCTTGTGTCGTCGCCATGGGTGCGCCGACAGCAGAGCGTCTCGTCGCTCGCGAGCTGTTCGAGAGCGTCGCTCGCAAGGTGGTATTGACCACAGATGACGGCACCGCGGGTACACGCGGGCTCGTGACGGTCGCGACGGAGCGACTCCTCGCTGAGGAGCGGTTCGACATGGTGTACGCGTGTGGTCCCGAGGGCATGCAGCGAGCAGTGGCATCGCAGGCCGCGGTCGCCGGCGTGCGATGCCAGGTCTCACTGGAGCGCCTGATGGCGTGCGGGATCGGCGCATGCCTGTCGTGCGTGGTCACCACCACCAACGGTCGGAAGCGCGCCTGCGTTGACGGTCCGGTGTTCTATGCCGAGGAGGTGGTGTGGTATGCGTCGGAGGTCCCGCCGAAGCACTAGGCCGCCCGTGTCGCAACGGTCCGCACCCCGTGGATGCGTACCCGCTGATCCGCGGTGGTCGAGTGTCGGGCACGGATCACGATGACCATGGACGCTCACGTCGACCTCAGTGTCGCGCTTGGAGAGCTTGAGTTGGCGAACCCCGTCATGACCGCGTCGGGCACCTTCGCGTCCGGCCGTGAGTTCGCCGCTTTCGTCGATCTGAATCGCCTTGGCGCCGTCGTGACCAAAGGCGTCTCGGCGCAGCCCTGGGACGGCAACGAGAGCCCGCGCATCGCGGAGACACCCAGCGGCATGCTCAATTCGATCGGGCTTCAGAACCCCGGGGCTGAGGCGTTCTGTGCCAAAGACCTCGTGTGGCTCAAGGAACATGCTCCGCGTGTGCCGGTCATAGTCAATGTGAGTGGCCACACCGTCGATGAGTACGCAGCCGTCGTCGAGCGTCTGGACGAAGAGTGTGCCGTGAGCGCCTACGAGATCAACATCTCGTGTCCTAACGTGGATGAGGGCGGGCTGGCGTTCGGCACCTCGTGTCCGGCAGCGGCTGCCGTGGTGGCGGCGTGTCGCGAAGTGACCACACGGCCGCTTATCGTGAAGCTCTCTCCGAACGTCTCAGACATCGCCGAGATCGCTCGGGCGGTGGAGGCTGCCGGCGCCGACGCCGTCTCTCTGATCAACACCCTGCTCGGTATGGCCATCGATGTCGACACCCGACGCCCGATGCTTGCGCGTGGTGTCGGGGGACTGTCCGGCCCTGCCATACGTCCTGTCGCGGTCCGGATGGTGTGGCAGGTTGCGCGTGCGGTGACCATCCCTGTCGTGGGCATGGGTGGCATCATGACCGGCCGGGACGCGATCGAGTTCATGCTCGCCGGCGCGACCGCTGTGGCCGTCGGTACGGCGAACTTCATCGACCCCACCGCGACGATGCGGGTCCTGGACGGGGTTGAGGAGTACTGTCGCAAGCACGGGGTCAAGCGGGTCCGCGACCTGATTGGAGCCGTGAGTCTGTGAGGGGTGTGACACGGTGACTGAGCCGTTCAGGAAGACATCCGAGTCCGCGGTGCCTGCCAAGGACCGGCTGATGGTCGCACTGGACTGTCCGGGAGACGAGGCGCTTGACATGGCACGGTCTCTTTCCGGACATGTCCGCTGGCTGAAAGTCGGCATGACGCTGTTCTACGAACGTGGTCCTGATGTGGTGAAGCGTCTCTCCGGTGAAGGGTTCGACGTGTTCCTCGACCTGAAGCTTCACGACATCCCGCATCAGGTGCAAGGAGCGGCTTCTCGGGTCGCGGCGCTTGGAGCGAAGATGCTGACTGTCCATGCCGCAGGAGGGGCGGAGATGCTCAAGGCCGCTCTAGCGGGATCGCGCGAGGGCGCCGAGCAGGTGGGTGTTTCGCCCCCGGCGGTCATCGCAGTGACAGTTCTGACGAGCCTCAGTGAGGCGGACCTGTCGGCCGTAGGGTTGACGTCTCCGGCTGCAGTACTAGTGGAGCGTCTGGCCACCCTCGCCCGAGACGCCGGGTTGGCGGGTGTCGTGTGCTCGCCGCACGAAGCCGCTGTCGTTCGCGGGGCCCTCGGTGGGTCGGCCCTCGTCGTGACGCCCGGCGTCAGACCCGCGGGTTTCGACTCTCAGGACCAGAGCCGCGTGGCCACGCCCGCGTCGGCGATTCGTGCGGGGGCGAGCCATATCGTCGTCGGCCGCCCGATAACCGGTGCCCGAACACCGGTCGATGTCGTTCACAGGATCATCTCGGAGATGGAAGGTGAATCGTGAGCTCTCGCATGTCCGAAGCCGACGTCCTGAGTGCACTGAAGGACGCTGATGCGGTGCTCAAGGGGCATTTCGTGTTGACGAGCGGCCGTCACAGCGACACGTACGTGCAGTGTGCGCGTGTCTTGGAAGACCCGGCTCTGACCACACGTCTCGCAGAAGCGGCGGTCGCTTCGCTTCCCTCACACATGGACGTCGATCTGGTGGCGGCGCCTGCTGTGGGTGGGCTGATCATCGGTTTCGCTGTAGCGCAGGCCCTCGGGGTCAGGTTCATCTTCAGTGAGCGGGAAGTGGGAAAGATGGTCTTCCGTCGTGGATTCACGGTCGCTGAGGGGGCCCGAGTGCTGGTCGTGGAAGACGTGGTCACGACTGGTGGCAGCGTCGCCGAGGTGATCCGTCTGGTCACCGACGCCGGAGCCGGGGTCGTGGGAGTGGTCGCTCTCATAGACCGTGGGGGAGTGAAGGCCTTCGACGCCCCGCTATACCCTTTACTTCGACTTGAGGTTGAGTCTTGGGAGCCGCAGTCCTGCGACCTCTGTGCTGCCGGTGTGGACGTCTACTCGCCGGGTAGCCGTCGACTGTCGACATAGCTCTTCCCATCGCCGCAGGTCAGGCGTAGCATAGACCGCGTCTCGCGTTATCTCGCCGTCCCGTGAGGGGGAGGGCGAAACAAGACGCATGGACTGCCCCGCCTGGGACGACGAGGAGGAACCATGGCACTGCCGAATCTCTCGCCGGAAGACCGCGCCAAGGCGCTCGCCAAGGCCGCCGAGGCTCGTCAGAAGCGAGCCGCCATCCGCACGAGGATCAAGAACGGGGACATGTCGTTCGCCGACGTCATGAAGAACGCCGACGACCCGGTGATCGCGCGCATGAAGGTCTCCACACTTCTCGAGTCGCTGCCCGGCTTCGGGAAGGCCAAGGCCGCGAAGCTGATGGCCGACCTGGAGATCTCACCGAGCCGTCGTGTGCAGGGTCTGGGTGCCCGTCAGCGCGAGCAGCTCATGGAGCGCTTGGGCTGAGGTGCGTCATTCGGGCGTGTCCGGACAACCCCCCAAACGCCGCGGCAACCTCTTCATCGTGTCCGGCCCTTCGGGCGCCGGGAAAGGGACGTTGGTCAAGGAGCTCGCTTCACGCGTCGACGACGTGTGGGTGTCGGTGTCCGCGACCACGCGTGCGCCGCGTCCGGGCGAGGTGGACGGCAAGGACTACCTCTTCGTCAGCAATGAGAGATTCGATGAGCTCATAGCGACCGGTGGCCTCTTGGAGTGGGCGGAAGTACATGGGAACCGTTACGGTACTCCGCTCGCCGAGGTACAGGCCCGGATCGCCGACGGCAAGCAGGTGATTCTTGAGATCGATCCCCAAGGTGCGTTCCAGGTCCGTGACCAGCTTCCCGAGACGGTGCTGATCTTCATCCTCGCCCCTTCGAAAGAGGAATTGATGCGGCGCTTGAGGAAGCGCGGCTCGGAGACGGACGAGCAGATGGCGGTGCGGATGGCGACCGCAGAGCGGGAGCTCGCCCTTGTGGGGAAGTACGACCATGTGGTAATAAACGACGACGTCTCACGCGCGACCGACGAGATCGCGCGCATCATCGACGACTACGCATCTACCGAGGAGTCTCAAGCCGCCCATGTCTGTGATCAAGCCCGAGATCGATGATCTGCTCTCCAAGGTCGACTCCAAGTACACACTGTGCATCGTCGCCTCCAAGCGTGCACGGCAGATAAACGACCCGAACCACCTGCTTCAGGACCAGGCCCTGCTGGCGATGACGCCCGCCGAGGTCGCCGAGATGAGGGGCAGCAACGCCAAGCCGCTCACCCTCGCCCTCGAGGAGATCTCTCGTGGCGTCGTGGGGTTCGAGCGCACGAAGGACAGCTACAAGTAACCATGAAGGGCGCGCTGCCGAACGAGCGCGTCTGCCTCGGCTCCTACCATGAGATAGGGCTCAAGGGCCGCAATCGGACGATGTTCGAGCGTCGACTCGCGGACAATCTCCGCGCCGTCCTTGAGGGCCTTGCGACCGTGCGGGTCGAGCGTCTGACCTCGCGGATAGCGGTTCACGTCTCTGAACCCGCGAAAGTCGATGAGGTCGCGCAGCGTATGGCGCTCGTTCCCGGCATCAACACGGTCACCGTCGCGGTTCGCACAGCGCGTGACATCGATTCGATGGCCGCGATGGCGCTCGCCGAGCTCGGGGCGATGGGAGAGGTTCGGACGTTCGCTGTCAGCGCCAAGCGTTCGAACACTGATTTCCCGCTGCCGAGCCAGGAGATCAATCGCATTCTGGGTGCGCGCATCCGGGAAGCGACCGGGCTTGGCGTTGATCTGACGCAGCCCGACGTGACTGTCGGTGTCATCGTCGCCCAAGGCCATGCGTACGTCTCGACCAAACGTCTGTCGGGAGTCGGCGGTCTTCCCACCGGCGTGTCCGGCACGCTCGTCTCACTGCTTTCTGCAGGCATTGATTCGCCGGTCGCGACGTGGCGGATGATGCGCCGTGGTGCCGTCATCGTGGGCGTCCACTTCTCTGGCAGGCCCCACGTGTCAGGGGCCAGCGAGAGACTCGTCACACGCATCGCGAAGGTGCTGGAGCGGAACGGCGGGATCGGAAGGGTGTACATCGTGCCGTTCGGTGACATCCAGTCCGAGGTGGCGCTCATGGTCCCGCCCGACCTGCGCATCATCATGTACCGCAGGCTGATGATGCGCGTCGCACAGGAAATCGCCACGGTCGAACGAGCGAAGGCCATCGTGACGGGGGAATCGCTCGGTCAGGTCGCGAGTCAGACTCTGGAGAACATCGCGGCCGTGGACGAGGCGGCCGACATACCGGTCTTTCGGCCTCTCATCGGCAACGACAAGTTGGAGATCATGGCCGAAGCGCGCCGCATCGGCACCTACGAGCTATCGATCGAAGAGGCCCCCGACTGCTGCACCCTGTTCATGCCGCGAACGCCCGAGACCCACGCCAAGCCGGCGATGGTGCGAGAAGCCTGGGACGTCCTGCCACATGAGCGCATGGTCGCGGACGCGATCGCGTCGTTGGAATGGGTCGACTTCCGGTGCCCGGGCTACCGTCCGCCGAAGCGGTGGCCGACCCCGTCGGGAGCGTCGGGTTCGAGCGCTCTCGAGGCCCGCGCCTCTGCCGACCGTGCATCGGAACGGGTTTCGAACCCTTGGCGGACGTGAGTGGCTGTGCCCGCGCGGCTACGCATCCTCGCTCTCGAACCCTACTACGGGGGCTCTCATCGCAGCGTCCTCGACGGGCTCGCCGAGCACCTGGATGCTGACTGGACCCTGCTCACCCTGCCTGCCCGCAAGTGGAAATGGCGGATGAGGGGTGCGGCGATCACCATGGCCGAACAGGCCCGTGGAATCGCCGCACGCGATCGGGGGCGTACGGGCGACCCCCAAGGCGCACGTTACCCCCGGGACGATGATCCGCCGTTCGACCTGGTGTTCGCGTCGACGTTTCTCAACCTGGCGGAGTGGAGGGGTCTGGCGGGTGCGGCACTGTCGGCGGTTCCCGCCATGGTCTACTTCCACGAGAACCAACTCCAGTATCCGGTGCGGCACGTCGCCGAATGGGACCTGCAATTCCCTCTCACCAACATCACGACCGCTCTGTCCGCCGAGTGCTGCGTCTTCAACACCGCGTGGAACCGAGACGGCTTCATCAACGGGATACCGGACTTCCTGCGGCAGTTTCCGGACCATCACCCACGCGGTGTGGCAGAGGCGATCCTCGCCAAGTCAGTCGTGCTCGCTCCGCCTTTCGATTCGCGGCCGTTTGACCGCGTGCTCGGGGCCGATGGGGCCAGGGGTGCTCAGAGGGGCCCTCGGCCGCGCGTCGTGTGGCCGCACCGTTGGGAACACGACAAAGACCCCGAATCGTTCCTGCGCGTGGTGCGCAGGCTCGCAGATGAGGGGTTGGACTTCGAGGTCGCTGTCGCCGGTCAGGTCTTCCGAGAGACGGAGGCTTTGGTGCGTCAAGCCGCCGGCGCGCTTGGGGACAAGCTCGTGCACTGTGGCGAACCGCAGAGTCGAGATGAGTACGCGCGGCTCCTCGCGAGCAGTGATATCGCCGTGTCCACCGCGATGAACGAGTTCTTCGGACTCGCCATGGTGGAGGCGTGCTACGCGGGCTGCGCGCCCCTCGTTCCCGACCGGCTCGCCTACCCGGAGCTGTACCCGCCCTCACAGCGCTATCAAGGCGAGGAGGAGCTGCTTGCGAAGCTGCGCGCCCTCCTGACCGAGCGACCGCAACCAGGGTCAGCGCGGAGTCAGGCCGAGAAGTACACGTTCGAACGGCTGACGTCGACGTACGCCGAGCTGTTCACCGCTGTCGCGACCGGCGCGTGGATGCGTGAGCGGGTCGTTGGCACGACGTGATCCTCGGGCACCCTTGACACGTGTGGACCGGTCATTCGCAACCGGCATGGCGGGCGGCGACTTCATCCAGCACCAGGTGATCGCGCTCAACGTTCATGATCGCAGTGAACACCTCGATGACGCGCGGGTTGGTGGCACTCTCGACCACCTCGCGGTAGAAGTCCGAAGCGCGCGTCTCTCTGGCCTTCGATTCAGCGATGACGTCACACCAACCCGCCGCTTGGCCCTCGGGCTCATCGAGGTCATCGGGCTTGGGTTCACCAAGGAGCTTGGAGAAGATGCCGCAATGCTCGGCCTCCACGCGGGAGAGTCGCTTGAACGCGCTGGCAAGGTCCTCGTCGCCCGGGAGTGAGGCCGCCGCAGCGTAGAAGCGAGCATTGCTGCGTTCGATCTCGACGGCCGTCTCTATGTGCGAGCGCTCGACTTCGGTGAGTTGGACGCGGTTCTCGGATGCGGTGAATCCGCCTGCTTGGACGAAGTACTCACGCGATGCGCCGCAGAAAGGGCAGCGTGACGGAGCGCCGGTCCCAAGGTACGTGTCGCCGCATATGCGGCAGCGCAACATCTTCATCGAAGACTCCTCACATCACTTCTCTGTCAGTAGCCCGAACGCTGCGGCGATCGCCCGTCCGAAGGCGGTGGCGGACTCGGGTCCGTTGCCTGTGATGATGCGACCGTCCACCGTGACGGGCTCGCCGGTCCAGACGGCCCCGTGAGCCCTGAGGTCATCTTCCTGGGTGGGATACGCGGTCGCTCTGACCCCGTTGAGCAGCCCTGCGTGCGCCAGCGTGGATGGCGCGATACAGATGGCGGCGACGACGCCACCTTCGTCGTGCACACGGCGAGCGAGCTCGTGCGCATCAGGGTCGTCGAAGAAGGCCTTGGCCCCGGCGCCTCCCACGAACACGACGGCGTCCCACGATGTTCGCTGTGCGTCTGCGACAGATATGCTCGCCTCGGCTACGAGGCCGAACCTGCCCGATGCTCGGCCCGGGTGTTCGCTGGCCGTCGTGACGTGCGCCCCTGTGGCTTCGAGTATCTCCTTGGGTTCGGCGTACTCCTCATCCCGGAACATCGACTGGGCGATGACCATCACCACGGATTTCATAGAGACCCCCAGTGAGTGATTGACCGCTGGCCGGCACTGATTCTACCCTCTGGCGAGCCCATTGGCCCATCGCGGCCACCGAATCCGCCAACCAGAAGGGACATGATGCCGCCCCGTCTCCATCTGTGGCTCCAGCGGCTCTCGAACCGCTGGGTCATCAAGACCGGATTTCTGCTCTTCTTCTGTTCCGCCGTGTACCAGTTGCTGCGATTCGAGCAGTGGGCCAGGGGCAACGGACCATACGTGCGGCGTCCGGAGATCGTCGGCGGTCTGCTCCCGATCGGCCATTTCACGAGCTTCTTCGCGTGGGTGCGCGGCGGCGGATGGGACACGCTGCTGCCGGCCGGGCTGGTCATCATCATCGGCGCCATCACCGTCTCGTTCGCCTTCAAGCGAGGATTCTGTGGCTGGATCTGTCCGGTCGGAACGGTCTGGGAGGCGTGTGCCGAGCTCGGTCGCAGGCTGATCGGACGAAACATCAAGGTCTTCAGGTGGCTCGACCTGCTCGGTCGTGGGGTGCGGTATCTGCTCGCCGCGGCCTTCATGCTGATGCTGCTCATGGTCGTTCCGCTTCCTGAGGCGGTCGGTTTTCGTGAGTTGCCGTACATGTGGGTCGCTGATCTGAAGATCATCCACCTGATGGCTGAGCCCGGATGGATCGCCACCGCCTTGGTCGCTGCGGCGCTGTCTGTTCTTTTCGGTCCGGTCTGGTGTCGATACCTGTGTCCGCTCGGCGGCCTGTACTCCGCCGTGGGGGTCCTTTCTCCGGCGACTGTGGAAAGGGACGCAGGTGCCTGCATTCACTGCCACCGGTGCTCGGAGGTCTGTCATGCCTTCGTGGAGCCCGAGCGGACGGCGCGGGTCTGGGCGCCCGAATGTGACGGCTGCATGGACTGCGTCAGAGCGTGTCCCGTCGACGGTTGTCTGGAAGCTCGGGCCTTCTCGCGGGTGCGTATCGCCGCCTGGATGTGGCCTGTGCTGGTCGTCGGGTCGTGGCTGATCATCTACGGTTTCGCGGTGGCTCTCGGCCAGTGGCACTCGGGGCTGCCTCCGCAGGCCTTCAAGCAGGCGATCGAGCAGGGGATCATCGAGCAGAGGACGCGCGGGTTCTTCGAGTAGCGATCGGTCCACAGCAGGGGCGGTGTGGCGATCGGGTGACGCCTGCGCTGCATCGGTGTCACAGGAGACCTCACACGCGTATACTGCGGTGTACACATTTCTGTGTACGCGATTCTTCACACGCGTGAGCCGGTGGGAGAGGGGACTTCGATGTTGGAGACGACGCACCTTCGCGATGGGGTTGACGAGCGCATAACCGAATTCGCGGCGCGCCGTGAAGCACTTGAGGATGCTGATCGGTACTTCTACCTCCAGTCGACGACAGGCCCTGTCAATCACACGGTGACCATGGCTGACGGACGGCGCATGGTCATGTTGGCTTCGTACTCCTACCTTGGGCTCATCGGTCATCCGGCGATCGATGAAGCCGCGATACTGGCGATCCAGCGATACGGCACTGGTGCAGGTGGAGTGCGTCTGCTCACGGGCACGAGCGACCTGCACGAGCGACTCGAGGCGCGCATCGCGCGGTTCTCGAACCGGGAGGACGCGTGTGTCTACTCGAGCGGTTATGCGACCAACGTCGCCATCATCACAGCGTTGGTGGGGCCTGGCGACCTGGTGCTCATGGACAAGCTCGATCACGCGTCGATAGTGGACGGATGCCTTCTTTCGGGCGCCAAGTGGCGCACGTACCGCCACAACGACATGGACCACCTCGAGAGGCTCCTGCGGGATGCCGCGGGTCGCTACGGTACCGTTCTCGTCGTGGCCGATTCGGTGTTCTCCATGGATGGCGATGTGATGGACCTCCCTCGGACGAAGGAGCTTTGCGAACGTTACGGCGCGCGACTGATGGTGGATGAGGCCCACTCCATCGGCGCGCTGGGCGCCACGGGCCACGGGATCGAAGAGCACTTCGACATGGTCGGGTCGATCGACCTCAAGATGGGCACGCTCTCGAAGTCCATCCCCAGCGTAGGGGGCTATTGTGCCGCGTCCGCTCCGGTCATCGATTATCTGAGGCACAATTCGCGCCCGTTCATCTTCTCGGCGGCCCTCCCGCCAGCGCAAGCCGCTGCCGCCATCGCGGCCTTCGACGTCATCGAGTCGGAGCCGTGGCGCGTTGAGAGGCTTCATGCGCTGCAGGAGTCATATGCATCCGGCCTACGGGCCCAAGGCTGGGACACCATGCACGCCAGCACCTGCATCGTGCCCGTCCTCGTTGGCGACGAGGCCAAGACGATGGACCTCACACGAATGCTGTTCGATGCTGGGGTCTTCGTCTGCCCGATCGTTCATCCGGCGGTTCCCCGAGGCACTGAACGTCTTCGGACGTGCCTGATGGCCACACACACGGACGAGGACGTCGCATTCGTGTTGAATGCGTTCGAGGAGTGCGGACGGCGTCTGGGCCTCATATAGTCCGGGCATGCCGCTGCGGCCCGGATCGGCTGGGCTGCTAGAATCACGTCCGTCGATTCCGGTGCTTCCGCGTCGGAGTCGGATCGCTCTATCGTCCGTGCTGGTCCGCCCGTGTGCGATGGGGAGACTCACGATGCGTTCGACGGCGTTCACTCGCGTCTTCACGAGAGCGTCGGGTGCTGCCACGGTCGTGCTGACGGTCATCGCCCTCGCTGTCGTCTTCGCCGTCATGCGGTTCGCAATCCCTACCACATGGGCGCAAGTAACCGCCCAAGTCGTGTTCCTTGCCCCGATCCTCGGTGCGGCGGTCTTTCTCGCTCGAGCTGCGGCTCAAGCTCCTTCCAGGAGTCGCAGTAGGCGCGTATGGGTCGCCCTCACGTGCTCTGCGCTGTCGCTTTTCGTCAGCGAAGCATCTGTGAGTCATGCGCGTCTCTTCACGAGCGAGGCCCATCGGGTCCTTTCCGAGTTGTTCGACGCGGCGAACGGGCTCGCGGTGCTCGCCATCGGGGTTGCCGTGGTCCTGCGTGCTCGGGTCGACCGTTTCGGGTGGCGAAGAGCGGGTCGTATCGTGCTTGATCTCGTCGCTCTCGTCGCGCTGACGTTCGGACTCCAGTACCGGTTCTGGGCCTCGCACGCGGGCGGTCCGGTCGCCGCTGGTGGTGGCCCGGCGTACCTTTCGGCCTACGGGGCACTGGGACTTCTCCTGCTGTTGGGGTCAGTCGCGTCGTTCGGACATCCGGCGCTCCGCGTCGTCCCCTACAACGCACTGATCGCGTGGTCCATCGCGTTGACGGGGGTAGGCGTCGAGTTGTCGGTGATCTCGGGCGCTCTGCAGGCTGGCCAAGATGGCCTCATTCACGCCGCGTCAAGTGTGGTGCTACTGATCGCGTACGGTCTGATGTGTGGTGCCGGATGGTTGCGTTTGAACAGCACGGGCACGGTGGTGCCAGGCCCGAATCCCGTCCGGCCGCCGTCGGTATGGCCCGGAGTGCTGGTGTCCGGTCTTGTCTTCGTGTCCGTGGCCTGGTTGGGGATTCTGGCGCTGGAATCCGAGCCCGGTTCACAGGCAGAGGCCGTGTATCTCGCCGCTGCGACCATCGCCGCAGTGTCCGTCGTCGGGCGCACTGGGTTGGCCTACGCCGAAGTGGATGAACTGACGGAGCGGTCGATGCGTGATCCCCTCACCGGGGTCTTGGGGCCACGGGCGTTCCACGACGAGCTGGGTGCCTTCGTTGGCAGGGCCACCCGGTCTGGCACGGTGGCGGTGTTCTGCGTCGACATCGATGACTTCTCGAGGTTGAACGCGGTGGACGGCTACAGATCGGGCGACCGGTGCCTCGTGGCGGTGGCCCGGGCGCTCGAGGGCGTGTCAGAGGTGGAGCGACTCTTCCGGCTCACCGGCGACGAGTTCGTCGCGCTCTGCATGCTTCGGGACCCGGCCGACGCCGAGCGCGTCGCGAGAGGCCTGCTCGTGGCGGTGCGCTCGTGTGAGTGTACGGCGTCGGTGACGGCCTCCGTTGGCTTCGCGGTCCTGGGCGGCGAGGTCGAGCACCCCGAAGACCTGTTGCGTTGCGCACGACTGGCCGGATTGTGGGCCAAACGTCACGGCAAGGACAGAGCGATCCGCTACGATCGTCGCATAGGTGAGACGCTCACACTGGACGAACGTCTTGCACGTCCAAGTGAGCGTGCTCGCATGGACATGGCCAAGGCGCTGCTCGCCGCCGCTGACGCTCGCGATCCGGCGAACCACTGGCATGCTCGCAACGTCGCCGCTCTGGCGAGATTGCTCGGCGAGGACCTCGGGCTCGATGCGGCGCATGTCGACAGAGTGGAGATGGCTGCCATCCTGCACGATGTCGGCAAGATCGCGCTGCCGGACGTCATGTTGGGCGGTCGGACGCTCACCTTCCAGGAGCGCTCTGTCGCCCGAGAGCACGTGCGTCTCGGGGAGCGCCTGGTCGAATCACTCGCCGTCGAGGGCGTGGGGCGGTGGATTCGAAGCCACCATGAGAACTGGGACG
Source organism: Actinomycetota bacterium (assembly GCA_029265315.1). Lineage (GTDB taxonomy): Bacteria > Actinomycetota > Coriobacteriia > Anaerosomatales > PHET01 > JAJUJM01. The sequence continues at coordinate 163,101 of JAJUJM010000001.1, forward strand.
GAACGGGGTACCCTGATGGTCTTGCAGGAGAGCACATCCCACTCGAGTCACGCATCATCGCTCTTGCAGACGCCTACGACGGGATGACGATGGGCAAGCGGTACGGAGCGCCGATGTCGAAGGCCGCCGCGTTGCAGGAGATCGATCTCGGGATAGGTGTGCGCTTCGACCCTGACCTTGCTGAACGATTCATCCGTGTCGTCGGATCGACGGATGCGCTTGGATGGTCGGACGAATGGCCGTCCTCGTGAACGTCGGCTCTCAGGATCACGCTACGAGACTGCGCTTGATGGCGTGGGCCTCTTTGGCGTTGCTCACGGTCTGGGCTGTCGCGACGTCTCTGATGGACCTTGACCCTGTTCAGCGAGTGATCCTCGCGGACGTGCCCACGTATCTTATGCCACATGCTGTCGCCGTCGTGTTGCTGGCGGTGTTGACGTTGGACACGCTTGGCACGGTGCTGGAACACCGCTTCTGGGGTCTGTTGCTCCTCGCCGTCATACCTGTTCTGGTGGCGGAGTCATACTGGAGTCTGTACGTCATCGTCGTGGACAGCCGCGGTCCGCTCGGCTCTGTCTCGGTCCGTGTACTCCATTCGGTCGCGCAGGTCCTCATGTTCATCCTCTTGTTCAGGATGACCCGGTTCGGAGCGCTGCCGCTGCTCAATCGTGTTCGCTTCCATATCGACGTGCTCTCAGCGCTTGCCGTTTTGTGGCCGGTCCTGTATCTGGGGTGGACCTTGCAGCTCATCGGCCCGCTCGATAGTGGCGGTAGCATGGTCGCGGGCGTGAGCGCCATCTATCCTCTGTTCGGCCTCATGGCTGTAGTGGTGACGAGCACCGTGGTGTTCGCCTCGCGCGGTGCACGGGCACCGTGGGAGCGCATCGTCGCACTGTCGTTGATGGTGTACGGGTTCAATCTCATCCTGAACCCGTTGTTGAATGCCTTGGCTCTCAGGGGCGATGAGCGCGGGTTCGCTTGGCTGACGACTCTCGGAGGCTTCGCCGCGGCCCTGCTGTGTGTTGGAGTGACCTATCGGCTGACCCCAGGTGCCGAGAGCGTCATCATGAGGGACTGGGAACTGCCGACGGCCATCGAGCCGCGTGCCCTCCGATACTTTCCTGTGGTGGTGGCCGGCTCGCTCGTCCCACTCGGGATACTGTCGCTCTCGCGTGCCGGGACACCTTCCGGCGTTCCGCTCCAATACGCGACCGTCTTCGTCGCGGTGTTGATGGCGCTTCGCTCCTTGATCGCCGCCGTCGAACGTGCGCGGACTCGCGCGATGGCGATACTCGACCCGGAGACCGGTGCGTTCGATCGCCGGCTGCTGGCCGATCGTCTCGATGAGCTCGTGGACGATGCCTCGGAATCGGGGCGGCCGCTGTCTGTCGTCGTGTTCGATATCAGCGACTTCGTGCGCCTTGCGGCCTTCGGGCCCGCACGCCGTCGCACGGGTCGTGACCTCGTCGAGGTGATCAGGTCACAGAGTCGTTCGCCGGCGGATGTCTTCAAGATCGGCGAGGACCGCTACGCCGTTCTGCTCGATGGCGAGGCGCCCGGGGACGCGGCATCTTTCGCGCTTCGCGTCTGGCTCGCCGCCGGGAGCGACAGGGCTCCGGAGCTTCCTGATATCAGCATGGGCATCGGGGCCGGTATAGCGAGTTTTCCCATGCACGCTCTCACTCCGGACGGACTCTTAGCGGCCGCCGAGCTGGCTGTGGCGGCGGCGCGGGCGATGGAAGGAGAGCCGGTCGCCGTCTACGATGACTCCGTGGAGATGCTCGAACCGGATGAACGCTACGCACGGGAGCGGATGAGGTTGCTCAGGAGTACGGTGCGTGCGCTGGCCGAAGCGGTCGACGCTCGTGATCCTGCGACCAAAGACCACTCGGTCAACGTCTCTGAACTCGCAACAGCACTCGCCCAGGTGCTCGATCTGTCCGACCGCCAGGTCCAGATCGTCGGACTCGGGGCACTCATGCATGATGTGGGGAAGATCGGCGTGCGTGATGAGATCCTGCTGCGGCCGGGGCCGTTGAGCCCTGAGGAGCGGGCCGAGATCGAGGAGCACACGCTGCTCGGCGAGAGGATCCTCGCGCCGGCGATGCTCGATGACATCCTTCCGCTGGTCAGATGGCATCACGAACGGTGGGACGGCAGCGGTTATCCGGACCGCCTCACCGGCGAGGAGATCCCGATCGAGGCGCGGATCCTCGCGGTCTGTGACGCCTTCGAGACCCTGACCACTGGAAGGCCGTACAGGGCCGCGTTGTCAATCGCCGAGGCGCTGGAGGAGATCGAGGCGTGCGCCGGCGCGCAGTTCGACCCGGCTGTGACAGCGGCGTTCGCCCGGATGGTGCGAGGGCTTGCCGGCGAGCGCGTGGTCACAGCTTCGCCATGATGGCGCTCACGTCGCGAGGCTCAAGAGCGTGTTTCCAGCCCGGCTCGGCGGCGGCTGGTGTCGCCGCCTCATAGGTGGGCTTGCCTTCGACTCGGTAGTACACGCCGATCGGGATGCGGCACGTGTCAGGTGCGCACGTGAGCTCATGGAAAGTGGAGAGCGACAGCTCGAACGCCTTCACGCGGTCTGAGGCCACCCAGTCGGTCTCCTCGAGCTTGAAGACCCGCTCTCGGAACCACGAGAAGGTGTTGACCTTGTTCCATGTCACGCATGGCTGGAAGACGTCGACCAAGGCGAATCCGTCGTGCGAGAGCGCCTCGACGTAGAGCGCCGTCAGGTGCGGGATGTCTCCGGCGAACCCGCGTGCGACGAACGTCGCGCCCTCGGCGAGCGCCAGACCGATCGGGTTGATGGGATCTTCCAGCACGCCCTTGGGGGTCGACACCGTCGGCATGAGGTGGTCGGTGGTGGGTGAGGCCTGGCCGGTCGTGAGCCCGTAGATCTGGTTGTTGTGGGCGATGACGGTCATCGAGACGTTGCGGCGGCACGCGTGTACGAAGTGTCCGAGTCCCAGACCGTAGCCGTCGCCGTCACCCATCTCGACGATGACTCTCTGGTCGGGGCGTGTGAGCGCGTACGCAGCGGCAGGGGGCAGCGCTCGTCCGTGGAGGGCATGGAAGCCTTGGACGTCGTAGAAGTCAGCACCGTTGCCATGGCAGCCGATGCCCCAGAACATCGCGAACTCGTGCTTCTCCCATCCGAGCTCAGCGAGTGCCCGCTGCAGGGCGAGGAACATGGCGTGGTTGCCGCATCCGGGGCACCACGTAGGCTTGTTGGCGTTGGTGAACGCCTTGGGCTCCGGCATCAGGCATCCTCCTTCGGAGCCGCGACCGCTCCTGCGACGGTGAGCTCGACCGGTTCGCCGAGCAGGCGCTTGACGGCGGCGTAGATCTGCTCGGGCGAGAAGGGGCGACCATCGTAGCGGCGAAGGTGGTGGTGCACCGCATGCAGGCACTTCTCGCGGACGAGGCCTTCGAGCTGTCCCGTGGCGTTGCCTTCGATCACGAGGTTGATCCTGGCGTCACGAAGAAACGCACAGACCTCATCGGTCGGGAAGGGTTCCAAAGTGGTCACCTGCAGTGCGTTGACCGCATGGCCCTCGGCGTGAAGCCAGCGAAGCGCCTCGGTCACAGGCATCTTCGTCGACCCGAAGAAGATGAGCGAGAGATCCGCGTCGTCGGGCCCGAACCTGTTCGGTGCTGGTACGAGATCCTTCGCCAACGCGAGTTTGCGTAGGCGCTTCTCGTTCTGCGCCGTGCGCACCGCGGCGTTCTCGCCTTGGGCTCCATAGCCGTACCCGTCGTGCTCGTATGAGTTCACGAGCTGCACCGCGCCTTCGACGCCAGGCAGCACGCGTACGCTGACCCCGTCGTCGGTGATCTGGTACCGTGCGTAGCGCCCCTCTGCATCGAGGGCGTCCGGGTGGTCAGTCAGCGGTCCCTCAGTCACGAGCTTGCCGCGTGAGACCTCGACAGAGTCGAGGTCGAACGGGTCCGTGGTCGCCCGGTTGTCGGAGAGGTACGCGTCACCGAGAAGGATGACGGGCGTCTGCAGCTCGTCAGCTATGTTGAAGGCGCGCCATGCGTACTCGAACGCTTGCGCGTGGTCGCCGGGAGCAAGCACCACACGCGGGAACTCGCCCTGTGCGGCATGGAGGGCGAAGCGGAGGTCTGATTGCTCGGTCCACGTGGGCAGGCCGGTCGCGGGGCCGGGGCGAGTGAAGAGCCCCACCACGCACGCTGTCTCGCTCACGCCCGCGAAGCCGAACGCCTCGACCATGAGCGAGAAGCCGCCTCCCGACGTGGCGCACATCGATCGCGTACCGCCGAACGCGGCCCCGAGCACCATGTTCATCGCGGCGATCTCGTCCTCGGTGTGCTTGACCACTACTCCGGCGGCGTCACCGTGCTTGGCCATGAAATGGAGCAGTGAGGACGCGGGCGTCATCGGATAGGCCGCATAGAAGCCCACGCCAGCGGCCAACGCCCCCAGACCCACGGCTTCATGGCCGTCCACCAGGATGCGCTGCGACGGCTCGACATACGGCAGGGAAGCGGGGAATGCGCAGCCAGCTGATCGGGCGTGTTCGTGTCCGCCGCGTGCAACGGCGACGTTCTGCTCCGCGACCTCGGGGGCCTTGTGGGCGAATTGTTCGCGAATCGATGCCTCGAGTCCGTCGAGCTCGACCCCCATGTGTCCCAGCGTGGCGCCCAGTGCCGCGACGTTGCGCATTATCTTGACACCACCTGCCGCATCGACGATCTCGGAGAGCGGGACGGGCACCAGACAGATGTCGTCGCGTCCGGCCAGGTCCTCAGCAGGGTCAGGCTCGAAATCGTTCGGGTCGTAGATGAGGGCGCCGCCGGATGTGAGTTCGGCCACATGCAGACGTGCGCTGGGACGGTCGAGAGCGACGAGGACGTCGGTGGCCATCACGTGGCTTGAAATAGGGTCGGCGCTCACTCGAAGGTGGTAGGTGTTGTGTCCGCCCTTGATGAGCGAGGGGTACTCCGTGAGGTCGAAGGTGTGGTAACCGGCCTTGGCGAAGACGCGAGCAAGCGACTGGCCGGCCGCCTTGATGCCGAAGCCTGCGGGTCCGCCGATGCGTATGCGCACTTCGTGTCCGTACGGGGCGTGTTGTGACATCGGGATCCTTTCGATTCCGCGCCGAGGGCTCCGCGGGGTCAGGTGCTTCGTGTACGGGTCGTGCTCGCTCAGGGCTTCTCGCTGTATCTTTCCCGACCTGTGCGGCGAAGACTCGAGCGGTGACATGCGATACTTGCGAACATGACCGAGAGAGCCACATCGCCGCTCGTGCTCGTGGGCGTGACCGGCTGCATCGCCGCATACAAGGCGTGCGAGCTCGTGCGCGCGCTGCAACGCGCAGGCTGTCGTGTGAAAGTCGTCATGACCGAGAATGCGACGCGGTTCGTCGGGCCGACGACGTTTCGGGCGCTCACCGGTGAGCCGGTCGCGGTGTCGCTGTGGGACGAGCCTGCCGCCCGCGTGCACCACACGTCACTCGCCGAGGAGGCTGACGTCTTCGCGATAGTGCCGGCTACGGCGAACGTGCTCGCCAAGCTCGTCGTGGGCCGCGCGGACGATCTGCTCACGACTGTCGCGTTAGCCACAGAGGCCCCACTCGTGATAGCCCCGGCGATGAACGTGCACATGTGGCGCGCCGAGCCCGTGAGGGAGAACGTGAAGGCGCTGCAGGCACGTGGCGCAGTCGTGATCGAGCCGGGCAGCGGCGAGCTCGCCTGCGGAGACGTCGGCGAAGGTCGCCTGGCGGACCTGTCCGTGATCTCAGAGGCCATCTTGGCCGAGGCCCGCCGGGCGCGCGATCTTGAAGGTGTGGCGGTCGTCGTCACCGCCGGTCCGACTCGGGAGCCCATAGACCCGGTGCGCTTCATCGGTAACGCTTCGAGCGGAAAGACCGGTTACGCCATCGCCGAGGAGGCCGCGCGCAGGGGTGCGAGCGTCACGCTTGTCAGTGGTCCGACCGCCCTGCCCGACCCGTTCGGTGTGGTGACGGTCCGGGTACAGACGGCAGCTCAGATGGCCGAGGCCGTAGAGGCCGTCTACGGGGACGCCGACGTGGTCGTGGCGAGCGCCGCAGTGGCGGACTTCCGTCCGGCGCGGCCGTACCCCGACAAGCAGCACAAGGACGATGCTGGCCTCGTCATCGAGCTTGAGCGCACGACAGACATCCTGGCCGAGTTGGGGAGGCGCAAGGACGGGCGTGTACTCGTAGGCTTCGCGGCGGAGACCCGTGATGTGCTGGCCAGCGCGCGACGCAAACTCGAGGCGAAGTCACTCGATCTCGTCGTGGCGAACGATGTCTCGGACCCTGCTCTGGGTTTCGCGAGCGATGATAACCGCGTCTGGTTCGTCGACGAGGCGGGAGAGACGCAGCTGCCTGTGATGTCCAAGCGTGTGCTGGCACGCGTGCTGTGGGACCGTGTCGCCGCATCGGCGCTTGATGCCGCTGAACGTCGAAGGGAGAGGAACTGATGACCCGGAAACTCGAGGGTGCGGCGAAGCGACTCGCAGCCTATGTCGGCGAGGACGAGACCTACGAGGACAGGCCGCTGTATCAGGCACTCGTCGAGCAGGCGCGCATCCAGGGCTGTGCAGGTGCTACCGCGCTGCGTGGCATGGTGGGCTTCGGGGCCGCCAGTCGCGACATCGCCAAGCACGGCCTGCGCATGTCCACGGATTGCCCGGTCATGGTGGTCGTCGTGGATGAGGCGCCACGCATCGCCGCGCTCGCCGAGGTGTGGTCGGCGATGGTGCCCAGCGGGATCGTCACGCTGGAGGACGTGAGCGTCGTGCTGTACACCGGGCGAGATGGTGACATGGCGGGCTCGTAGGGGGAGCGGAGCGGTCGTGCTTGATGCGAGCGGCCCCTCGTCGTAGACTGCTTCCTTGCCGTCTGAGGACGGCGTCTCGGGCTGTGGCGCAGCTTGGTAGCGCACTTGACTGGGGGTCAAGGGGTCGCAGGTTCAAATCCTGTCAGCCCGACCAGAAAAACCTCAGGTGAGAGGGTGTGTCGCTCAAAGGCGATGCACCCTCTCCCTCGTTCTTGGGGCCCCGTTGTCCGATCGTTCTCCCGCTCTCTGGCCGCTGGCGCCTCGCGTGCGGCTTGGGTCCCGTCGCTCGCAGCGCCGTTCGAGTGCGCGTATCGTCTAGGAGGCAAGAACTCGTCAACCTGACGACTGGAGAGCAGGACAGATGAACCCGAAGCCGCGGTCAACGCCTCCTGCCGCATGTATGGCTGACGCCCACGACGTCATCCGCATACGTGGTGCTCGCGAGAACAACCTCAAGGGTTTGGATGTCGATGTCCCGAAGCGTCGTCTGACGGTGTTCACCGGTGTATCCGGCTCCGGGAAGAGCTCGCTCGTGTTCGACACGATCGCCGCCGAGTCGAGGCGACTCATCAACGAGACGTACAGCACCTTCCTCCAAGGCTTCATGCCGACGATGGCACGGCCGGAGGTCGACCGTCTCGAGAACCTCACTCCGGCGATCATCGTCGACCAAGAGCGCATCGGGGCCAATGCGCGGTCCACCGTCGGCACCGCCACGGACGCGAACGCGATGCTCCGGGTCCTGTTCAGCCGGTTGGGCCAGCCACACATCGGTTCCTCGCAGGCATTCTCGTTCAACGTCCCATCGGCTCGCGGTTCGGGGCGTATAGCGGTCGAGAAGGGTTCAGGCAGGTCCGAGACGCGGGAGTTCATCATCACGGGTGGCATGTGCCCTCGTTGCGAGGGCATGGGTGTCGTCTCAGAGGTAGCTGTCGAACAGCTGCTTGATCCCGAGAAGTCGCTCGCACAAGGCGCGATCACGATCCCGGGATACACGGTCGGTGGGTGGATGGTGCGCCAGTACTCGGAGTCAGGGTTCTTCGACCCCGACAAGCCGGTCCGGGACTTCACGGAAGTCGAGATGCGCGACCTTCTGTACAAGGAACCTACGAAGGTCCGCATCAGCGGCGTCAACATCACGTACGAGGGCCTTGTGCCCAGGATCACCAGGAGCTTCCTGCAAAAGGACATCGACGCGCTGCAGCCTCACGTGCGCTCCTTCGTCGAGCGAGCGGTGGTCTTCACGACATGTCCCGATTGCGGCGGGACGCGGCTGAACGAGGCAGCTCGTTCCTCGCGGATCGGTGACGTCAACATCGCCGACGCATCCGCGATGCAGGTCACCGAGCTCGCGGAGTGGCTGCGCTCCATCGATGAGGCAAGCGTCAGACCCGTCATCGAGTCGTTGCTCCAGACGGTCGACTCATTCATCGAGATCGGGCTCGGGTATCTCTCGCTCGATCGCGCGTCTGGGACGCTTTCGGGTGGCGAGGCCCAGCGCGTCAAGATCGTCCGGCACCTCGGCTCGAGTCTGACCGATGTCACGTACGTGTTCGACGAACCGACGGCCGGACTGCATCCCCACGACATCCAGCGCATGAACGAGATCCTCATCAAGCTGCGTGACAAGGGCAACACGGTGCTCGTCATCGAACACGAACCCGAGGTCATCGAGATCGCGGACCACATCATCGATCTGGGTCCCGGAGCGGGCCCTCATGGCGGACGCATCACGTTCGCGGGCGGGCTCGCGGCGTTGCGTGCGTCTGACACGATCACCGGCCGACACCTCGGTCACAAGGTGGCCCTCAAGGACTCCGTGCGACCACCGAGTGGCTCGTTGGCGATCAGGCATGCCACGTTGCACAACCTGCGAGATGTGAGCGTGGACGTTCCGCTGGGGGTCCTGGTGGTGGTGACCGGTGTGGCGGGCTCTGGCAAGTCCTCACTCATCCACGGCAGCTTGGCGGGTCACCCCGATGTCGTCATCGTCGACCAATCGCCGATCCGCGGTTCGCGCCGGAGCAGCCCCGCGACGTACACGGGGTTGCTCGACGCCATACGCACGGCCTTCGCGAAAGCCAACGGGGTGAAGCCAGCGCTCTTCAGCGCGAACTCGAAGGGAGCATGTCCTGAGTGCCGAGGCCTGGGCGTGATCGTCACGGACCTTGGCTTCAACTCGACCGTTGAGACGACGTGCGAGACCTGCGAGGGCAGCGGCTACGACCCAGCGGTACTGCGCTACACCCTCGACGGCCAGAACATCGTCGAGGTGCTCTCGATGACGGCCGCTGAGGCCGTTGATTCCTTCGAGACCGGAGCGGCGCACACGATGCTCACTCGCATGGTCGACCTCGGGCTCGGCTACATCACCCTTGGGCAGCCGCTCAACACACTCTCGGGCGGCGAACGTCAGCGGCTCAGGCTGGCCATCTCCATGGCGAAGAAGGGTCTGGTCTACGTGCTCGACGAGCCTACCTCCGGCATGCACATGGCGGATGTCGAGAACCTGCTCGGTATGCTCGACCGGCTCGTGGAGAGGGGCGACAGCGTGATCGTGATCGAGCACCATCGGGCGGTCATGGCCCACGCCGACTGGATCATCGACATGGGGCCCGGAGCGGGCCACGAAGGCGGGCGGGTCATCTTCGAAGGGACACCGGCCGACTTGGTGGCGGCCAGATCGACGTTGACGGGCATGCATCTTTCGGAGTACGTGGGCCGCTGACGTGATGTCTGTCACGAGGCGGCTTCCGTGTATGGTCGGGACCTGGTCTCCTTGGTGCCGTTCGGCGCTGGAATGACGTGTCCGCAGAGGGAAGGGGCGAAGATGCGTGCATCGGGCAAGAGCATCGTGGTCACAGGTGGCGGCAACGGTATCGGTCGAGAGCTGGTGCTGGGGCTGCTTGGTCGTGGCGGCAGGGTCGCCGCCGTCGACGTGAGCGAGGAGGGGCTAGCGGGTACGGTTGCGGCGGCGGGCGAGAGGGCGAACCGTCTGTCCACGCACAGGGTCGACATCACCGACCGTGCCGCCGTCGAGACCCTGCCCGCGTCGGTGATTGAGGCGCACGGTGCCGTGGACGGGCTCATCAACTGTGCAGGCATCATCCAGCCGTTCGTGAAGTTCAACGAACTTGACCACGGGGCCATCGAGCGCGTCTTCAACGTCAACCTGTGGGGGGTCATCCACATGACGAAGACGTTCCTGCCGCATCTGCTCAAGCGACCTGAAGGCCACATAGTCAACGTCTCGAGCATGGGTGGGTTCGTGCCCGTGCCGGGCCAGACGATCTACGGCGCGTCGAAAGCGGCGGTCAAGCTTCTCACCGAGGGTCTGTACTCAGAGCTTCTGGGGACTGGCGTGCGGGTGACGGTCGTGTTCCCGGGGGCTATCCAGACCGACATCAGCAAGAATTCCGGTGTCGAGGTGAGCGCGCGGGCGGCGGGCTCCGCGCAGACATCGAAGATCAAGATGACGTCACCGGTCGAGGCCGCTCGCGTCATCCTCGACGCGATGGAGCGCGATGCCTACCGAGTGACCGTCGGCCCGGACGCGGCGATGATGGACCGGCTCTCCAGGCTCGCGCCCAGGAAGGCGGCCGAGATCATCCAGAAGCAGATGGCGTCACTGTTGGACGGCTGATCTTTCCTCGATCACGCGGTAGGCGACGCGCTTTGGTGGTCAACGCCGGGCCGGCTCGTGGCGCTCCCAGTACCCCAGGTACGCGCCGTCGGCGGAGCGCACCGCTCGCATGTACGCGCGTGATGTCTCGGATTCGCTGATGCAGACCTCGTCCTCGCCGGCGCGAAGTCGTTCCGACACCTCGACGATCATCGCGTTCGACTCGTCGGTGTGGCAGTCGAAGATCGAGCGGCCGACCTCGGCGGGCTTGCCGGCGTATCGTGCGCGCGCGGGAGCGTTCATGTAGCGGATCACGTGGTCAGCGTCACAGAACACGATGTGGTCGTCTACGCTGTCCAGGATCTGGGCGAGCAGAGTCGCATCCATGGGCGGTCAGCTCCTGGCGACAGGCGGACAAGATGTTCCGCGGCGATGAGTGCGGGCTGCGATTCTAGCGCATGCTGAGGGTGTCTCGCACATGCACGGTGAAGGCATGCCGTGCGTGCCGTGGACGGTATCTGGGACGCTTGCGCGTCAGGGCCTCGGACGCTCGCGCATCGGGTCTGAACGCGAGTACACTCGCCCTGGCGGTTCGAAAGGAAGAGGGGCGGGACGGATGGCGCGCGTGACGGTGCGGTGGATCGACGCCGAAGACGAACTGCACTGCGGTGGAGTCGAGGACCTCGATCGCGCTCTGGAAGGTCGCTGGTGCTGGGTCGATATCGTGTCCGACCTGTCGGAGGCTGTGTCCCAAGTCGCCGCGCCGCTCGGGTTGCACCCGTTGGCGGTCGAGGACACGCTCCATCCGCAGAGCCGTCCCAAGCTCGACCTGTACCCCGAGGGCCCTTTTCTCGTATGGCTCACGCCCCACCTGAACGACCAAGGGGACCTCACCGTCGAGGAGCTCGACGTCTTCATCGGTCCGACGACGCTCGTCACCATCCACGATGGCGTCGTTGAAGCGATAGACGAGGTCGTCGACGATGCTTCGCGATTGCTGTCAAAGGGCATCGATTGGGTGCTCCACGGCATACTCGACCGGCTCGTCGACTCCATGCTTCCCATCGCGGATCGGGTCGGTGACATGCTCGAAGACGTTGAGGACCGGATGCTGTCCGAACCCACGCGCGTAGACCTTGAACGCCTGTACCGGCTTCGTCGGCAACTGCTGGCGCTCCACCGCATCGTCTCGCCTGAGCGCGACATGATCCGGACGCTCTCGAGGGAACGCGACCATATCTCTGAGGACGTGTACCGGTACTTCAATGACGTGGTCGACCACCTCATGCGTGTGGAGGAGTCCCTCGAGACATACCGGGAGATCGGTTCTGCGGTCATGGACATCTACCTGTCCGCGCAGTCCAACCGTCTGAACGAGATCATGAAGGTGCTCACCGTGGTGACGGTGCTCATCGGTGCGCTGACCCTCATCTCGGGTATCTACGGCATGAACCTCCTGGGTGGCATGTGGCCGCCGCCTGAAGCGGGGTGGGCGTTCCCTTCGGCCATGCTCGGCATGGCCGTGGTCGCACTGCTCATGGCGATCTTTTTCCGGAGGAAGAACTGGTGGTAGACGAGGACGTGTCTGCACGGTCTGAAGATGCTGTCTCGGCTGACCACAGCCACGACATCTACACGCTGGCCAACATCATCACGGTATTGCGGCTGATGCTCGTTCCCTTCGCGTTCGCCGTACTGGTTGATGGGCGCAATGACGTCCTGTCGTTCCTTCTGTTCGCGATCGCGGCATCGACGGATTGGCTGGACGGCCAGATAGCGAGAAGGACCGGGACCGTCACAGAGATCGGCAAAGCCATCGATCCTCTGGTCGACCGCCTTCTCATCGCCGCTGGCGTTCTCGGGCTCTACTTAGGTGGGCGGATCCCCCTGTGGATCGTGGCGTTCCTGCTCGCCCGGGACCTGTACCTTCTCTCAGGCTCGGCCCTTCTGGCCAAACGTCGTGCCGGTCGAATCCCCGTCATCTTCATCGGCAAGGTGACGACGATGCTTCTGCTCGCCGGTTTCTCCGGCATGATCCTCGGCTGGCCCGAGGCGCCCGGTCTGGGGCTCGTCTCGAGTCCGCTCGCCCCTGGCCTGGGCCCTGAGCCAGTCACTGTCTGGATCTGGCTCGTCTACGCGGGGGTCGTCTTCTCGGCTGCGACGGCCCTCGTCTACACGCAGCAGGCGATGAGTGCACTTCGCCGTGCACGCCGAGGCTGATGGTTCATCCGGAGAGCTGAGGGAGGAGTCCAGATGAAGGCGGTGATCATGGCTGGCGGCGAGGGCACGAGACTCAGGCCGCTCACGTCGCTGTTGCCCAAGCCCATGGTGCCAATCGTCAACCAGCCCGTCATGGAGCACATCCTCGGGCTGGTCAAACATCACGGCATCACGGAGGTCGTCGCGACACTCGCCTTCATGCCTCAGGTCATCCAGGACTACTTCGGTGATGGCGAGGAGTGGGGGATGCGCATCGATTACGCCATCGAGGAGACTCCGCTGGGGACGGCTGGCTCGGTCAAGAACGCCCAGTCGCTCCTGCCCAGGGACGAGCCCTTCATCGTGATAAGCGGTGATGCGCTGACCGACATCAACCTGAGTGAGGTGTTGGCGTTCCATCGCGAGAAGGGCGGCGCGGTCACCATCGCGCTCAAGGCCGTACCTGATCCTCTCGAATTCGGTGTCGTCATCACTGACGAGGACGGCCGCGTGGAGCGCTTCCTTGAGAAGCCGACGTGGGGGCAGGTGTTCTCGGACCGTATCAACACAGGGATCTACGTGGTCGAACCGTGGGTGCTCGACGAGATACCGGCCGGCCCGTACGACTTCTCGGCCGACCTCTTCCCCAAGTTGATGGAGCAGGGTCACCCGCTGTACGGCATGGTGTGTGAGGGCTACTGGTGCGATGTCGGGAGTCGCGAAAGCTATCTCGAAGTGCATGCCGACATACTTGACGGCAAGGCCATGATCTATGTCCCAGGAGTCCAGGCGTCGGAGACGTTGTGGGTGGCCGAGAACGCCACTGTGGCTCCCGACGCCATTCTCGGGGAGAAGGTCGTTCTCGGCAGCAACGTCACCGTCCGTAGCGGGGCGGTCGTGGCTGACTACACGGTCGTCGGCGACAACTGTGTCATAGGTAACGATGCCCGAGTCGAGCATTCGGTGCTGTGGGACGACACCTTCGTCGGCAAACATGCGAAGGTGTCGGGCGCCATCCTCTGTCGCGGAGTCGACGTGAGGGCGGGTGCCGTCATCGACCCTGGCGTCACGATAGGTACTGAATCGCTCGTTGGTCGCGGTGCGCACGTGGGCGCGAACGTGCAGGTGTTCCCGTACAAACGCATCGAGCCCGCGGCGACGGTCAACAGCTCCATCATCTGGGAGTCCACCGGGAGTCGCTCGCTGTTCGCGGACTCGAGCGTGTCCGGGCTCATCGGGATCGACATCACCGCTGAACTTGCTCTGAAGGTGGCGCAGGCCTACGGCTCACTCCTGCCCAAAGGAGGCCATGTGGTCGTTGCGCGCGACACCTCTCGCGCCGCGCGCATGATCAAACGCGCCATGGTAGCGGGACTCAACGCTTCCGGCATCAATGCCCGAGACCTGCGCGTGGCCTCGCCTGCGGTGAGCCGATTCACCACTCAGAAGACACGTTGCGTGGGTGGGCTCCACATCGCCGCGTCACGCACGGATCCGCAGGCGCTCGACATACGGTTCTTCGACAAGGACGGGCTCGACATCGCTCCGTGGGAGCAGAAGAAGATCGAGAGGCTCTACTTCCGTGGAGAATTCCGTCGCGCGTTCTTCTCCGAGGTCGGTGAGATCATCTACCCTCCGCGGCCGCTCGAGTACTACACGGCCGCTCTGCACGAAGCCATGGCCGATGCGGATCTGTCGCCCATCTGGAGCAAGGTGGTCGCCGACATGGGCTGTGGCGCCGCCTCATTCGTGCTACCGCTGGTGGCAGGCTCATGGAACCTCAATCTGGTCGCGCTCAACCCTGTGGTCGACGTCGAATCCACCTTCGGATGCGGCGAGGCCACCGATGAGTCGGTCGCGGAGCTCAGGCGGGCGGTCGAGCTCTTCGGTGCCGATTTCGGGGTGAGCTTCGACAGCGGTGCTGAGCGGGTGCGGCTCATGACCTCTTCCGGAGTCGTGCTCGATGGCGAGCGGGCGTTGCACGTCATGATCGACCTGTGGTGTCGCACGCGTGAGAACGTCGAGGGCGCGATAGCCGTGCCATTGACCGCTTCGCTGGCGTGCGAGAGGCTCGCCGCCGAATACGGCAGGACGATCGTCAGACCGGGACGGTCGAGGCGTTCGCTCGCACAAGCGATCGTTGACGGCCAAGCCGCCTTCGCGGGCGGCGCCACAGGAGGTTTCATCTTCGGGGACTTCTTCCCGGCCTTCGACGGCGTCCTGACGGTGGGGATGCTCGCGCGTATGCTCAAGCACTTGGACACCACACTCGATGAGGTGGCATCAGGGTTGCCCGCCTACCATCTCCACCAGACGTCGGTACAGTGTCCGGCTGATCGCAAGGGTGCGGTCATGCGTGCCGTCACTGAAGCCTCCGCCGGTCACGACGTCGACCTGACAGAGGGCGTACGTGTCCTTCACGAGGACGGCTGGGTGCTCGTGCTGCCTGATGCCAACGAGCCCGTGGTGGGCGTCTGGGCCGAAGGGCCGAGCGACGACGTCGCCCACGCACGCGCCGCGAACTGGGCCGAGATCGTCGTGCGGGCGATCTCGAACTGACGTGTTCTGGTGGCTGGCGCGTGTCTTGCTCGTCGACTCGGGAACATCGCAGCGTAACGGCCGTGTGACAACCGAATGCCTGCGGTGCTGCTACGAGTACCATGCTATGACCGCTACGGCGCACCCTGCTGCTCGTCGCCGTGTGCCGAATGAGTGGAACGACAAGGGGTTTGAGTGACCGACGGTACGAGCACATCCGCAGTCGACTACGCTCTCAGACGACAGCAGCGGGCTTTGGAGCGGAAGCTTGAGCGAAGGCGAAGACTTCCGCTCGTCATCGCTGTCGTGATGTTGGGCGTGGTGATCTTGGCCGTACTCGTCGAGGTCGCCGTCGGTGTGGGTCGGGTACACCCGGGAGTCAGCGTGGGGGGCATCGCCGTCGGGGGAATGACCCCGACACAGGCCTCGGTTGCGCTTGAGAAGGCGCTGCCATCGCTGGTGGACAAACCGGTCACGGTCGTGTTTGAAGACAAGGATTGGACGATTGATGCGGCCGATGTCGGACTCGGTTTCAATGTCGACGGTCACGTCGAGTCGGCGATGGCGGTCGGTCGCAGTGGCGGAGTCTCTGAGATCGTGATGGACCGTCTTGCGGCATGGTTCACGGGAGTGGATGTTCAGGTCAGGCCGTCGGACCAAGCGCCGCGCATGGAGGCCCTACTGGCCCGTATCGCGAAAGGCATCGACCAACCCGCGGTCGACGCCAAGGTCGTGATCGATGGAACGAAGCTCGCGGTCGAGCCGTCCCGAAGTGGTCGCGCCCTTGTCAGAGACCGAGCACGCGAGATGATCCTTTCCGCAATGGTCAGCGATTCACGGAAGGTGAAGGCGCCCGTCAAGACCGTGGCTCCCGATGTCTCGATCGATGAGGCCGAGGCCGCCGCGAAGGTGGCATCGACCATGTTGTCGGATTCGGTCTTGGTCACGTTCGGCGATAGGGAGTGGCGCTTCGCTCCGGAGCGGATCGCCACCTGGCTCGAATTCCGGCGAAGTGACCGGTTGTCAGCTGCCGTTGACTCCGCCGCGGCTGATCCATCCGTCATGTCGAGCGGACCGGCCGAAGTGGCGTTGGTGCCTGTCGTCTCGGCGGAGAAGCTGAGGCAGAGCGTCGTTCCCATACTGGGCACGAAGGTGGGAAGGCCGGCTAAGAGCGCTCGATTCACCACGGCGAATGGACGCGTGAGCATCATCCCGTCGCAGGAGGGCATAGGGCCGGACCTGGATGCCTTGGCAGCCGACCTGACCGCGAGGCTGCAGGACGTGTCAGCTCGCCGCGCGGTGGAGCTGCGGACCACGAAGGCGGAGCCCGAGCTCACCACCGCCGAAGCCGAGGCGATGGGCATCAAAGAGCGGATCTCCCGCTTCACCACCACGTACGACCCGGGCAATCAGTCTCGCGTGAACAACATCCACCTCTTGGGTGACGCTCTGGACGGGAAGCTGATCCCGCCCAGCGGGACATTCTCGTTCAACGGCGCCGTCGGGGAGCGGACCGCTGCCAAGGGCTATCAAGAGGCCAACGCCATCGTGAACGGCAAGCTCGTGCCTCAACTCGGCGGAGGCATCTGTCAGGTGGGAACGACCCTGTTCAACGCCGTGTTCGAGTCGGGGCTGCCCGTCGTGGAACGACGCAACCACTCCTTCTACATCTCGCACTATCCAGATGGGCGCGATGCGACGGTGTCCTGGGGTGGGCCTGATCTGAAGTTCAAGAACGATACGGAGCACTGGGTGCTGATCTCAGTGAGCTACACGAGTTCGTCCATCACGATCGCGTTGTACGGGACGGACCCCGGCTATGATGTGAAAGCCGAGAAAGGGCCATGGACCGACTTTCGTGACTACCCTGTTGAAGAAGTCAAAGACCCGACGATGCCCAAAGGCAAGAGAATCGTCGAGGACAAAGGGATCAGAGGGCGTAGAATCACGGTCACACGCACGGTCTATCGCAATGGCGAAGTGGTGCGCACCGATCGCTTCGTCTCCGTGTACAAGCCGAAAGTGGAAGTGGTGAGGGTAGGCACCAGGCCGGCGGAGCAGTCATCCGAGCCGACGCCCACGGCGCGACCGTAGGGTCCGGCCACGGTCGGTCCGGGACCGGCTCGGCGCGCCGCGTGACCGAAAGGGGGAGGGACGTGTATCAGCCTGAATTCGAGGCCATGCCGCGCGCGCAGCTCGAGGAGCTTCAGCTGCGGCGCCTGAAAGACCTGTTGGTCCGCGTGAACGACGCCGTTCCGACGTATAGGGAGAAGTTCGCGGCAGCCGGTTTCGACCCTGGCTCCCTGACTTCCCTCGACGACCTGTCCCGGGTCCCGTTCACCGTGAAGGACGACCTTCGCGCGGCGTATCCCTACGGGATGTTCGCAGCCCCGCTGCGCGACATCGTACGCGTGCACTCATCGAGTGGAACGACCGGTCAGGTGACGGTGGTCGGCTACACCAGAGGAGACATCGACCGCTGGTCCGATCTCATGGCCAGGACGTTCGCGTGCGCAGGGGTCACCGCGGACGACACCGTGCAGGTCACGTACGGCTACGGGTTGTTCACCGGAGGTCTGGGGGCGCACTATGGCTCCGAGCGCCTGGGCGCACTCACGGTGCCCGTCTCCGGTGGCAACACGAAACGGCAGGTCCAGATACTCAAGGACTTCGGGGTGACGGTGTTGGCGTGCACGCCGAGCTACGCTCTGCTCATCGCGGAGACGGCGCGCGAGATGGGCGTCGACCCGCGTGCGCTCCCAGTGCGTGTCGGGGTGTTCGGCGCGGAGCCGTGGAGTGAACAGATGCGTCGCCAGATCGAGGACGAGCTGGGTCTGACCGCCATCGACATCTACGGCCTGTCAGAGGTGATGGGCCCCGGCGTCGCAAGCGAATGTGTCCACCAGTGCGGGCTTCATGTCTTCGAGGACCACTTCCTCGTCGAGATCGTCGACACCGAGACGCTCGAGCCGTTGCCTGATGGCGAGGTGGGCGAGGTGGTCTTCACCACGCTCACCAAGGAAGGCATACCGGTCATCAGGTACCGTACACGCGACATCAGCCGTATCATCCCGGAGCCTTGCGCGTGCGGGCGGACGTTCCGGAGGATCGAGCGGGTGACCGGTCGTAGCGATGACATGCTCATCATCCGCGGGGTGAACGTGTACCCCAGCCAGATCGAGCAGGTGCTCATGGGTGTGCCCATGGTGGCACCTCACTACCAGGTGGTCCTCACGAAGAAAGGGTCGATGGACCACGTGGAGGTACACGTCGAGGTCGCCCCTGATTTCAACTTCGACGAGATTCGCGAGATAGAAGCGCTTCAGCGCAAGGTGAAGGCCGAGATCGAGTCGGCGCTGGCCGTATCGATCGCCGTCAAGCTCGTGGAGCCGAAGTCGATCGCACGCTCAGAAGGAAAAGCCAAGCGCGTCGTCGATCTTCGAACCGAGGGGGGTGCGTGAGGATGGTCGAACAGGTGAGTGTGTTTCTGGAGAACACGTCGGGGCGGCTCGCTGAGCTGACGAGGGTCCTCGGGAACGCCGGGATCAACATGCACGCCCTGATGGTGGCTGATACAAGCGAGTTCGGCGTCGTCCGCATCATCTGCGACTCGCCGTCCAAGGCCAAAGCGGTGCTCGACGAGGCGGGCTTCGGCGCTTCGATCGCCAATGTGCTCGCGGTCGAGGTTCCTGACAGGCCGGGCGGGCTTGCTGATCTGCTCGAGACCCTTGGCGATGAGGGGATGAACGTCGAGTACGCCTACTGTTTCGTGCGCCCGCAGGGGTCTTCGGCCGTTGACGTGTTCCGCGTCGACGACGAACGTGCGTCGTCGGTGCTTCAGGCGGCCGGATTCCGCGTGCTTGGCGCGAGTGAACTCTATTCGTCCTGAGCTGCGGCCTGTTCGGAGTCGAGCTCGGAGAGCAGGGTTCGGAGGGAGTCGGCGTCTTCAGGCGCGCTCAACACCTGCCACGTCACCGAGCGGTCCTGGGCGCCCAGCTTGGTGCGGGACAGCGAGCCCAGTCGTTCACCGACGACCTCGCCACCGGCCCGCGGCGTGTGCGGCAGCAGCACGAGGAACCGTCCGTCGCGGAGTCGTGAGACCTCGTCGACCATCCGCAGGTCTGACCGGATGTGGTCGGCCAGGCCGCGGATGACCGTGCGCTGGCGTGCGGCGGTGAAACCGGCGAAGAGCGACTGCGAGAGCGTGATCAGCACGACCGAGAAGGGCTCGCCATAGCGATCGGCACGGCCCAGCGCCTGTTCCAGGGTCCGCACGGCGTGACGCTCGTTGAACACGCGACTCCAGTCGTCGATGGCACTGTGCTGCTCAAGGTCTGTCAGCAGGTACTTGGCGCGCGTGGCGGCTTCGCCGCCTACGACGCCGAACAGGCCGAAGGCGACGATGCGGGTGGTGATCATGAGCAGGGCCTCGAGTGACGGGGTCCCAGTCTGGAGTGTCGGCATACGCATGAGAACGTAGACGGCGGCTGCGATGACGGCTGCGACCAGGCCGCCACGGCGCCCGTAGCGGACCACCGCGAACAGAATCACCACCAGCATCAGTTGTGCGACGAGCTCGACGGTCTCGGGGGACCCGCCCGTCGGCACCGCGATCAGCAGAGAACCGATGATCGCGCCGGCGCCGAGGATGAGGGCCAACGCTTCGAAGCGGCTGAGTCTCATGTCCCTTCCGTCCTTCCAGGCATACTGTCACCTCTTGCAGTATCGCAACAGTTCGTCACGAGTGCGAGTGTCCGGTCATGCTCGATGGCATACTCTGTGATCGAACTTCGCGTCCTGCGTCGTCGTGCATCGCTCACGAGAGGTCCAGCCGATGCCAATGAGCTCAACGTCGACCATCCGTCGTCGTCCGCCGCGTTCGTGGGCGGTCGGCTGCCTTATGGTGCTGGCGCTGTCGATCCTTGCTCTCGAAAGCCCCTCGTCCGCGGCGGCACAGGTCCTCGACTCGGACAGGGTCGACGGCCGGTCATGGAGGGAGCTCGGCATACCACGGGCCGGGATGCCGGATGTGACGATGGCCGCTGGCGCCCTCGTGACATCGGACGGGAGGGTGCTCTGGCAGCGTCGAGGCGCCGACCGTCGCGCGATAGCCAGTATCACCAAGATCATGACGGCGGTCGTCGCGATGGAGAACTCGCAACCGGACGATGTGCTCACCGTACCCAACGCATCCATTCGCGTGGGCGAGTCGACCTCGTTTCTGCGGGCAGGCGAACGTCTGCCGGTGTCTGAGGTCCTGGAGGCACTACTCGTGAAGTCCGGAAATGACGCCGCCGTCGCCCTCGCGCGCCACGTCTCGGGCAGCGAGGACGACTTCGTCCAGATGATGAACGACAAAGCCGAGGAGCTGGGCCTCACACGGACCAGCTTCTCGAACCCACACGGTCTTGACGAACCCGGCAATTACTCCACGGCCACAGATGTCGCCGTCATGGCTCGGTATGCGATGACGAAACCCCTGTTCCGTCGGATCGTGGCACAGAAGACGGCGATGATCGGCACGGGAGCTCGGGCCGAGCGTATCATGAGCACGAACCTGCTGATCGGCAACTATATGGGCGCCAATGGCGTCAAGACCGGCTGGACCGACGATGCGGGGTACTGTGTCGTCGCGTCTGCCCAGCGTGATGGAGTGGAGCTTTTCGCGGTCGTGCTGGGAACCACGACCGAGCTCCGACGCTTCCGCGATGCCCGTGAGCTTCTCGACTTCGGTTTCGCTCATTACCGCCCTCAGCGTATCGCGTCGGCAGGTACCGTCATCGGAGAGGCGCCGGTCGCCGACTACCTCGACGTCACCGCTCCAGCGGCTGTCTCGCAGGATGTGACCGTGACGGTGTTCGATCTGGCGGGAGTGATCGAACGTGAGGTCATCGTCCCGCCGATCGCCGCTCCCGTGAAAGTCGGGGATAGACTCGGTGTGGCGAGTTTCGTCCAAGGCGATGAGGTCATCGCGACGATTCCGCTGGTCGCCGTCGTCGCCGTCGAGAAACCGGGTCTTGTTGAGAGGATCTGGATCGCCATCGTCCGGGCTTGGCGGGCGGCCACGGGAGCGGACGATGTGGGGCGGGACCGGGCCGTCTCGTCGAATGCGTCAGGGCGATCAGTTGGTCTGAGGGCGCCTTCGAGGCGCGACATGACGGGTGCGTTCACGGGTCGGAAGAGACTGGCATGGGAGATGACATGACCGATGTTGCTGGGTTGAAGCGTACTGCGCTCTACGAGGAACACATCGCCTTGGGCGCCCGGATGGTTCCGTTCGCCGGGTACGAGATGCCGGTTCACTATACCGGGATCATCGACGAGCATCGCGCCGTTCGCGAGCGGGCCGGCATCTTCGATGTGTCACACATGGCCGAGTTCCGCGTGTTCGGGTTCGGAGCGTTCGACTTCCTCCAGCGCGCGCTGTCCAACGACCTCGGCCGTATCGCTGGCATAGGGCAGGCCCAGTACACACTGCTGCTCGACGAGGACGGAGGCATCATCGACGACCTCATCGTGTACCACTCCGGTGATCTCGAGTATCTCATCATCGCGAATGCGGCCAATCGAGAGACCGACTTCACGTGGCTGTCGGATCAGGCCCCCGATGATCTGGAGCTCGTCGACGAATCGGACCGCACCGCACTCATCGCCGTCCAGGGGCCTTGTGCGCTGGACGTGATCAGGGAGCTGGCCGATGAGGGCTGGGAGCCCCCGGTGCGTTTCACGCTGGGCGAAGCACGGCTGGGTGGAGCGGTCCCGTGCCTCGTCGCTCGAACGGGATACACCGGCGAGGACGGCGTTGAGATCATCTGTCGGGTGGCTGACGCACCCGTCGTCTGGAGACTGCTGTTGTCATTTCCCGAGGTCACTCCCTGTGGGCTGGGAGCACGCGACACGCTGCGATTGGAGATGGGGTACCACCTGTACGGAAGCGACATGGACCGGAAGACGGACCCGATCTCGGCGGGCCTGGGGTGGGTCGTGTCCAAGGACAAAGGTGACTTCGTCGGTGGGCGTGCGGTTGCCCGAATCCGTGAGGAGGGGCCGCAGAGGAAGCTCGTCCACCTCTTGGTCGATGAGGGGATCCCGCGTCACGGGTATCCTGTGTTGCATGAGGGTGTCGAGGTGGGTAAGGTAGCGAGCGGCACGTTCTCGCCGACGCTTCAGAGGGGCATAGCCACCGCATACGTTCCCAGCGCCATGTCCGCGCCGGGCTCTCTTTTCGAGGTGGCGATCCGTTCCAAGATGTCGTCTGCGACCGTCGTCAAGCCGCCATTCGTCACGTCGACCTCGCTGTCCGGTGCCTGAGTGCTCCGTCCAGCACGATACTGAAGGGAGAACGCTTCATGGCACACCCGAACGATCGAGTGTATTCGGAGGAGCACGAGTGGGTCGTCGCCGAGGGTGACACCGCGATCATCGGCATCTCGCACTTCGCGCAGGACCAGCTGGGTGAGGTGGTCTATGTGGACCTTCCTTCCGTGGGCGACGAGGTCATAGCTGGGGAGACCTTCGGCGAGATCGAGTCGGTCAAGTCGGTCTCAGAGCTCTATTCGCCGGTTTCCGGCGAGATCGTCGAGGTCAACGAGGCCTTGGGGGACTCCCCTGAGACAGTCAACGCCGACCCGCATGGCGAAGGCTGGATGATCAAGGTCAAGATGGAGGACGCATCGCAGGTCGATGGGCTCATGAGCGCCGAGGAGTACGACGAGTTCGTGGCGCAGGGCTGACGCACGTATGCGCTACATACCTGTCACCTGCGAGCAACGAGAGCGCATGCTCGCGCGCGTGGGCGTCGAGGCCGTTGACGAGCTGTTCGCCGACGTCCCTGAGCAGGTCCGCTTCATGGGGGCGCTCGGTCTTCCAGGGCCGATGTCTGAGGTGGACCTCGTTCGCCACCTGCGCGATCTGTCGGCAGCGAACGTGCCCGCCACACAGCTGGTGTCCTTCGCCGGCGCGGGGATCTACGACCACCACGTGCCCAGTGTCGTCGACCACATCCTGAGGCGCCCGGAGTTCTTCACCGCATACACGCCGTACCAGCCGGAAGTCAGCCAGGGGACGTTGCAGGCCATCTACGAGTACCAGACGATGATCTGCGAACTCACAGGGATGGATGCGTCCAACGCGAGCATGTATGACGGGGCCACGGCTTTCGTGGAAGCTGCGCTCATGGCGTGCCGAGTGCTGCGTCGTTCGAGCGTCGTCGTCGCCGGGACGGCGCATCCCGAATGGCTGGAGACACTCGAGACGTATGCGGCGTCAGGACTCGTCGAGGTCAGGGTCGAGGAGAGCCATGACGGCGTGTGCGACCCTGAGAGGATGCGCGCCCTGTGCGACGAGACCACGGCGGCACTCCTCGTGTCCTCGCCGAACTTCTTTGGCAACCTCGAGGACCTGGCAGGTCTGGGGGCGGTCGCTCGCGAGGCCGGGGCGCTGTTCGTCGTGGCGGCGAATCCCATCATGCTCGGTGTCATGGCCCCACCCGCGGACTTCGGGGCCGACATCGTCGTGGGCGAAGGACAACCGCTCGGGGGGTCGATGAGCTTCGGGGGTCCGGGGCTGGGGTTCTTCGCGTGCCGTGAAGCGCACATCCGTCAGATGCCGGGCAGACTCGTCGGACGCACGGTCGACGCGGACGGCAATGATGCGTTCGTTCTCACGCTCTCCACGCGCGAGCAACACATCCGACGCGAGAAGGCCACTTCCAACATCTGCAGCAACCATGCCCTCAATGCGCTTGCGGCGGGAGCGTATCTGGCGGCCGTCGGCGCCGAAGGCATGATCGGCATCGCACGTGCCTGCGTGGCGAAGGCGCACTACCTTCGCGACGCCCTGTTGGCCACGGGACGCTTCAAGGCCCCGTGGAACCATCCATTCGCCCACGAATTCGCGCTCGTCTACGAAGGTGACGCGTCACAGATGCACGACGAGATGCTCTCCAGAGGTTACCTGGCCGGCGTGCTTCTCGAGGCGCCTGACGGGCGGGACCTGGTGCTCTTCGCAGTGACCGAGAAGCGTACGCGCAGCGAGATCGACGCATTCGTCGAGGAGGTGGCGTCGCTGTGAGTGGGACCGTGCCGAACTCGCCCGCCGGTGCGCCTCCGCGAGGCCCACGCGAGACCATCTTCGAGATCGGCTCCCCGGAGTCGACCTGTGTCACAGCACCGGACCTGGATGTTCCGGATGTCGACCTCGCGCAGGTCATGGGGGGTGCGGTCCGCACGGCGCCTCCTCGGCTGCCTCATGTGACCGAACTCGAGATCATGCGTCACTACGCTCACCTCGCGGAGATGAACTTCGGCGTGGACTCGGGCTTCTACCCATTGGGCAGCTGCACGATGAAGTACAACCCGCGCGTGAACGAGGATACGTGCCGGCTCGAGGGTTTCACCGGATTGCATCCCTACCAGCCTGCCCAGACCGTGCAAGGCGCGCTGGAACTCATGTACGGGCTCGCTCAGGCCCTGGGTGAGATATCCGGTCTGCCCGGAGTGACCCTGCAACCAGCCGCCGGTGCCCACGGTGAGCTGACCGCGCTCATGATATTCAGGGCCGCGCACGAATCGGCGGGGGACCCCCGAAGGAAAGTGGTCATCCCCGACACCGCTCACGGAACGAATCCGGCGACGGTGACGATGTGCGGGTATGAGACGGTGACCATCCCGAGTGACGGGAATGGCTTGGTCGACATGGACGCGCTTCGGTCCGTGCTCGATACCGATGTGGCCGCGTTCATGTTGACGAATCCGAACACGCTCGGGCTGTTCGACCCCAACATCCTCCGAATCACGGATGCGGTTCACGAGGTCGGCGCTCTGGCCTACTGTGACGGGGCGAACCTGAACGCGATCATGGGCATCTCACGCCCCGGTGACATGGGCTTTGATGCCATGCACATCAACCTGCACAAGACGTTCTCCACGCCGCATGGCGGAGGAGGTCCGGGTGCAGGACCGGTGTGTGTGACGGAGGCGCTGTCGCGATACCTGCCGGGTCCCGTCGCCGTCTCTTTCGACGATGGCACGTTCGGCCTTGACTGGCCTGATGCATCCATCGGCCGCGTGCGGTCGTTCCATGGCAACTTCGGGGTGCTCGTTCGCGCATACACCTATCTGCGAGCCATCGGGGCAAGCGGTGTACGCGAGGCCGCCGAGCAGGCGGTGCTCTCCGCGAACTACCTCAAAGCGCGGTTGAACGGCGTGTTCGACGTCCCGTATGACCGAGGATGCATGCACGAGTTCGTCCTGTCGGGCGCACGCCTTAAACGAGAGACCGGCGTCCGTACGCTTGATGTCGCCAAACGTCTGCTCGACCACGGGTTCCATCCGCCGACCGTGTACTTCCCCCTGCTGGTGGAAGAGGCGCTCATGATCGAACCGACTGAGACCGAGCCGCTGTCCGCCCTGGACTCGTTCGCCGACGCACTCATCGCGATCGTTGACGAGGCCCGGTCGAACCCGGACCTCGTCAGAGGCGCTCCCTACACGACACCGGTGAGGCGGCTCGACGAGGCCCGAGCGGCGCGGACACCGGACCTGCGTTGGAGACCTTCGAGCGCGTGAAGCCCGCGTGGAGGCTCATCGTCGACGACCGTCTCGATGGCGCGCTGAACATGGCGCTCGATCGGGCGGCACTGCTTGCACGCGAGGAGGGGGTCGTCGCGCCAACGTTGCGGCTGTACCGTTGGGCGCGGCCGACGGCCACCATCGGGCGCTTCCAATCGCTTGACGATCTTGACGTGTCGTACTGTGTGCACAGTGGGATCGACATCGTCAGGCGTCCCACGGGAGGTCGCGGCGTCTTGCACGACGATGAGCTCACGTATTCGGTCATCGCGGGCACGACAGACGGAATCCCCCGTGGCGTCGCAGCTTCGTACCGACTGTTCAGTGCCGCCCTGAGCCAAGCGTACGCTTTGCTCGGAGTGGACGCGGAGATGGTCTCCCACGGCAGGTCTGTCGGGTCCGTTCCCGCGTGTTACCTGTCTCCGACGAAGGCCGACCTGTCGCTCGGCGCCATGAAGCTCTCCGGGTCGGCGCAGGTGTGGTTCGGTGCGACGGTGTTGCAGCACGGGTCGTTCGTCCGTTCGCGCGATCCGGACCGTGAGGCAGTCGTCTTCCGCTTGGGCCATGAAGGCGCCTCCCGCCTGAGGACGGAGACGGCAACACTTGAGGACGCGCTCGGCGAGGCGCCGGACCCCGCCCGCATCATCGCCGCCGTGACGGAGGCGTTCGGCGAGGTGATGGGGGTGAGGCTTCTTCCCGGTGAATGGAGTGCTCGCGAGGCGCAGCTGGTTCGAGAGTTGACCGCCACGGAGCTGCCGCCGCGCCAGCGCGCGCAGCATGAAGCTTCACCTGACGTCGAGCCAGGCGGACCGTATTGCGATACAATCACGCAAGAAGAGAACGGGAGGAATGACGATGTCGACCGACCATGACTCAATCGATGCGGCACTGCTCGACCTGAGCGCGAAGTCCAACGATGAACTTCGTTCTCTGCTCGATGAGCTCTACGCGGAGGAGCAGCGGGTCAGCTACAGGCGTCGCGTCCTCCACGGCAAGATAGACATCCTGCGCGCCGAGCTGGTTCGGCGTCTCAAGAGCAGCCACGACGCGGGCGGCGACGTGATCGGCGGTAGCGATGTCGAGCGACTGATCGACATCCTGGCAAACGACCTTCGCGGAGTGTCCCGCTTCGACGTGGCGATTGATGAGCCTGAAGAGGACCTGACCGAGGACTAGCCTGTCTCACGAGGGCCGAAAAGGAGGCCGCGTGTCCACCATCAACGATCGGATCAAGAGTTTCCTGACCGATGTCACCACTGATGCGGTCGAGGAGCGCGTCGTCGAGTATGTCGTTCGTGAAGTTCACAACGGCAGACGCTTGATGGAGGTCATCGAGGACCCGTACGTCCGCAATCGCCTGAGCGACGACCGTCGTGCCGAGATCCTCGAGAACCCCGAGGTCGTCGAGGCGCTCGAGGAAGAGATCCGCACGACGATGCTCGAAAAGGGATTCGACCTGCTGGGTTGATCCCGGGTTGGGTCCGGTGGAGGTAGTCGACGTGACGGAGTGCAGGGCGTGCGGAGCGCTGGTGGATGATGACGAGGGCATGTGCCCCGCGTGCGGTGCATCGCTTCCTGGGTCCACCGAGTCATTCGCGCCCGTATCGAGCATCCTGACCAAGACCGGGGCAAGAATCTCTGTGTCTGACGGTCCCGTGCTCGTCGTTCGCAAGGGTCCCGAGACCGGCGAGAGTTTCTACATCGATCGTCCCTCGCTGAGCATCGGGCGTGATCCGGAGAGCGACATCTTCCTGAATGACATGACGGTGTCGCGCAAGCATGCGCACCTTGAGCTTGTCGACGGCATCGTCTTCATCCATGACGACGGGTCGCTCAACGGCACGTACGTCAACGGTGTCTGCGTCGATCGTGCGCAGCTCGCCGACGGCGATGTCGTCCAGATCGGCACGTTCCAGATGGTGTTCTCCGGAGGACGGACCGGCTCGTGAGTACGCGTGACTACCTCACTATCGGCGAGGTCGTGCAGCGTCTCAAGAACACACACCCCGACCTCTCCATCTCCAAGGTGCGGTTTCTTGAGGACGAGGGATTGATCAGTCCCGAGCGTACGCAGGGCGGATATCGGAAGTTCAGTCAGTCGGACGTCGCCCGAGTCGAGATGATCCTGAAGCTGCAGAAGGACCACTTCCTGCCGCTTGCGGTCATCCGTGAGCGGCTCGCGGAGTATGACCGTGGACGCATTCCTGCGGAACTGGAGCGAACGGGTGTTGTCGAGGAACCGCTTCCCACGGTCATCGCCGATGACGCGCCGATTCCGCTGGATGAAGTCCAGAACGCGCTCGGCATACCCGCAAGCTTCGTGAAGGAGCTCGCCGAGTTCGGCGTGGTGCAGCTTGGGTCGGACGAGACGGGACCCTTCGTCGACCGCGCTGATGTCTCGGCGGTCCACGCAGCGTGGGATCTGCGTCGATTCGGTGTGGAACCGCGCCACCTGCGGATGTACGGGACGTTCGCCGAGCGCGAGGCCGCGCTGTTCGCACAGATAGTGTTGCCTGCCTTCAGGCACAAGACGCCGGAGTCGCGCAAACGTCTGGCCGAGACGCTTGCCGAGCTGGGGAGTCTTACTGACCAGCTCAAAGGGCGGCTGCTGCGTCGCGCGCTCGCCAAGGCGTTCGAGGACCTCGCCTGACAGAGGGTGCAGCTCTTGGACATCGACGAGAACAGCGGCGCACGGCAACCGCGGGAACATCCGCCCCTCGATGAGATCGAGTTCGCTCATGCGAGCGAACGTGTCGCGGCCGAGATTCTTGACTACTATCGGATCGCCTGGCTCTATGAGCCGCATTCGTTCCCGATCCAGTGGGACGGGTCAGGGAACGTGATCGCCTATTTCACCCCGGACTTCTACCTGCCCGATTTCGACCTCTATATCGAGCTCACGACGATGAGTCAGAAGCTCGTCACGAAGAAGAATCGGAAAGTACGCCGCCTCAAGGAGCTCTACCCCGAGATCAACATCAAGGTCTTCTATCAGAAGGACTTCCGTGCTCTGCTTGCTCGGTTCGGCATCGCCAGCGAATCCCGCGAACATGCCGAAGGTGGTGGCGTGGTCGCAGCCGGGCCGACGTCTGACCCAGGGACCGGACCGTGAGTCTGGCGCCGCCGCTTCCCGTGGAGTGCCGACGGGTCGTCGTCGACGAAGTCACGCTCGGTCGTCGAGTGACGGAACTCGCTGCCGCCCTCGACGCCACGTATGGCGGACAGGACGTGCGGCTTGTCACCGTGCTGCGTGGTGGCGTCTTCTTTCTGGCGGACCTGTGTCGCGCTATGCGCTCAGACGTTCGTCTGGACTTCATGGCTGTGTCACCGTACGTCCCCGGGCGCGGTGGTGCCGTACGCGTCACCAAGGACCTCGATGACGACGTGACCGGGGCGCACGTGGTGCTGGTCGAAGATGTCGTCGACACCGGACTCACGGTGAACTACGTCTTAGGACTGCTCAAGGCGCGAGGCGCGGCGAGCGTCGAGGTGTGCGCGCTTCTCGACAAGCCAGCTCGCAGGATCGCTGAGGTGCCGCTGTCGTTCATCGGTTTCGAGCTCGGCGAGGCGTTTCTCGTCGGCTATGGGCTTGACCTTAACGGCCGGTTCCGCAATCTGCCCTACATCGCCGAGGTTGCAGAAGAGGTCGTGTTCGGTGGAAGGACAAGCTGAAGTGGAGCGGTTCAGCTTGTTCGGGTACGCTGGTTCCGCGTCACCAGAGACGGTAGTCCGACAGGAGGACGACGGTGGATCTTTCGAGCTTGATTCGTGATATTCCCGACTGGCCCAAAGAAGGCATCGTCTTCAAGGACATCACCCCGTTGCTCGCGAGCCCCGAGGGTTTCCACGCCGCCATCGAGAAGCTCGCCTCGGAGTATGCCGATGCGGGAATCACCAAGGTGATGGGCGCAGAGGCGCGCGGGTTCATCTTCGGAGGCGCGCTCGCGTATCGATTGGGAGCGGGGTTCGTGCCCGCACGCAAACCCGGAAAGCTCCCGTGGCAGACCACGGCGGTCACGTATGAACTCGAATACGGCACCGACTCGCTTGAGGTCCACTCCGATTCGTTCGGCGAGGGCGATGTCGTCCTGATCGTCGATGATGTCCTGGCGACGGGGGGAACGGCCGCCGCCAAGGCGAAGCTGGTCACGGAGACGGGTGCGCGTGTCGCGGGGTTCGCCTTCCTGATCGAGCTCGACTTTCTTGAGGGGCGAGCGAAGCTTCCCGCGGACGTGCCGATCATCTCGCTGATCCATATCGTCTGATCCATACCGTCTGGGCCCGTTTGCCTGCGTCTGCCGCCGCACGCCCTTCGGGGACCGGGGCGCCCTGTCGAGCCCTCAGCCTTCAGGTTCCTCGGACGTGCTACCATGTTCTCAAGGCGGAATCGCTCCCGTCGGCACCTCGAGGTCGTAGCACTCGTTCGATGAAGCAGCAGGAGGTCCGGTAGGCGTGCGCGTGCGGACACTCATCGCACGGTCGGTTCTGGTCGCCTGTCTCGCAGTGACCTGTGTTTGGTGCGTCGTCGACACCACTCTTGCGGTCCCCGCTACTGCACGGATCAAGGCCGCCCAAGAGAAGGCGCAGGCGGCTCGCGAACGCTTGGACGACCTCGCGGCCGATCTCGAGGAGCGAACCGAGGAGTACGCTGAAGCTGAAGACGCGTTGCGTCGGACCCGCGCCGCCATCTCAAGGACTGAGCGTGAGCTCGATGTCGCGCTGGCCGATCTCAACAGCGCGAAGAGCCGTTTGAACGGCCGAGTGGCGGCGATATACCGGTCCGGCGGGATCGACTGGCTCACGGTCGTTCTGGGCGCTTCCGACTTTCGCGACCTGGTGACACGCGTCGACCTGATGAGGCGCGTCGGGAAGAGCGACGCCGACCTCGTGGCGGACGTGAAGGCCGCCAAGGAAGCCATTGAGGCCGCGCGCAACTCGCTTCAACGCCGCAAGGCCGAACAGGTGATACAGCGCGATCAGGCGCGCGAGGCCCAGGCGCGGATGCAGGCTGCCGTGATCGAGCAGAAGCAGTACCTGGAGGGACTCGACGCCACCGTCAAGCGCCTGGTCGCCGAGGAGAAGGCCAGACAGGAGGAGCTCGCCCGGCGGAGGGCGGCTGAGGCCGCGAGACTTGCCGCGCAAGCGGGGATCGGGCGGTCGGGACGTCCCTTCGATCCGTCGGCGCTGGGCGCCCCTCACCCCGAGGTGGTGGACATCGCGCGGAGGTTCGTCGGTGTCACGCCCTACGTCTGGGGGGGTACGACGCCGTCGGGTTTCGACTGTTCGGGCCTCGTGCAGTACTGCTATCGCGAAGTCGGGGTCTACCTTCCCAGAACGAGTCGCCAACAGTTCCGAGTGGGTGCATACATCAGCCCTGACCGCTTGGACCTGCTTGAGGCGGGCGACCTGCTGTTCTTCGGGCGTGAAGGCGACCCCAATCGCATCCACCACGTCGCACTCTACGTGGGCGGGGGACAGATGATCCACGCGCCACAGACCGGAGAGCTCGTGAGCGAGGCGTCCCTGTTGGCCCGTATCGAATCACGTCGCGACTATGTGGGAGCTGTCAGGCCCTGAGACTTGGGTCCGACAGGTCCCGAGGAACCCCCGTGTCCGGAGCGTCCTGTTGACCGTTCGCGCCACGTGAGCACCCGTTCGCGACCTCGAAAGCGCAGCTCGCCGGTGGTGCTGTGGTATCATGCGCCTCACCTCGGCGCTTGGACGCCGGGTTCTCATGTCCTGCTCGTGTGAGGGGTGGTCGTGGGGCGGGTCCTGCTGTCTGGTAACGAGGCCGTCGCTCAGGGTGCGTGGGAGGCGGGTGCGACCGTCGGTGTGGGCTATCCCGGTACGCCGTCGACGCAAGCGCTCGAGCACTTCGCGACGCTTCCCGGCGTCCATGCCGAGTGGGCACCGAACGAGAAGGTGGCTCTCGAAGTCGCCGCCGGTGCGTCCTTCGCGGGCGCTCGTTCGCTGGTCACCATGAAGCACGTCGGGCTGAACGTGGCCGCCGACCCGCTGTTCACGATCGCCTATACCGGAGTCAGAGGTGGACTTGTCATTTTCGTCGCCGATGACCCCGGCATGCATTCGTCGCAGAACGAGCAGGATTCGCACAACTATGCCGCCTTCGCTCGTGTCCCGATGCTCGATCCGTCTGATTCAGCAGAGGCGCTGGCGTTCACGAAGAGAGCGTTTGAGATCTCCGAGCAGTTCGATGTGCCGGTACTGGTCCGCTCGGTGGTGCGGCTCAGCCATGCGAAGTCGTTGGTAGAGACCGGAGCACGTATCGACCCGCCTCCGGTGGGGCCCTTGAAGCCCGATCCGGCGAAGTGGGTGATGATGCCAGCGATGGCGCGATGCCGACGTGCGGACCTCGATACCAGGATGGAGAAGCTCAGCGCCTTTGCGGCGACGACCGACCTCAATCGTGCGGAGTACCGCGACGCCGCCCTCGGCGTCGTGTGCTCGGGGGTATGCTACCAACACGTCCGCGAGGCGTTGCCGGATGCCTCCGTGCTCAAGCTGGGTCTGACGTTCCCGCTCTCTGTCGACCTCATCGACCAGTTCGCGTCACGTGTGGACAGGCTCATCGTGGTTGAGGAGGCGGACGCCTACCTTGAGCGGTCACTACGGGCTTTGGGCGTCCAGGTCAGTCCGTCCGGTCTGCCTGTCGCGGGGGAGATCACGCCGGGTGCCATCCGCTCGGCCATGGGTCTGCCCGCACCGGTCCTTCGTGAGAAGGACCACACCCTCCCGCCGCGTCCGCCGCTCATGTGTCCGGGCTGTCCCCATCGCCCGGTGTTCCATGCCTTGCGTAAGATCAAGGCGGTGGTGACGGGCGACATCGGCTGTTACACCTTGGGGGCGCTCAAACCCTTGGCTGCGATGGACACGTGCGTGTGCATGGGGGCATCCGTCGGTATGGCACACGGAGCAGAACTTGCCGGTGGAGTGGACGGCCGTCCAATCATAGGGGTCATCGGTGATTCGACCTTTGCGCACTCAGGGATCACGGGACTGCTGAACACCGTCTACAACGGCGGGGGCGGCACGATCGCGATTCTCGACAACCGAATCACCGCGATGACGGGACATCAGGGCAATCCGGTCGACGGCATCACTCTGCAGGGACGCACCGTTCGCGAGCTCGACCTCGAGGCGCTCTGTCGCACTCTCGGAGTCACCCGCGTCCGTACGGTGGACCCGCACGACCTGAGCGCCACCGAGAACGCTCTTCGCGAGGAGACATCAGTCGAAGACCTCTCGGTCCTCATATTCAGAGCGCCGTGCGCGTTGCTCGTCAAGGACAAGGGCAGCCCCTATGCGGTGGACGAGGACGCGTGTACCGCTTGCGGCGCGTGCATCCGCCTGGGTTGCCCGGCCATCGGCAAGGACGAGAGGACCGGCAAGGCCACCATCGACGTGGCGCTTTGCGTCGGCTGTTCTCAGTGTGTGCAGGTGTGCCGCTTCGATGCGATAGTCCACACCGGTCCCGCGTGCGACCTCGGGGAGGTGTAGCGGTGTCCGCCACGACGGTCATGCTGTGCGGGGTAGGGGGGCAGGGGACGATCCTCGCCGCGGACCTGCTCGCGAAGGTGGCTGCGGCCTCTGGGCTCGAGGTGAAGCTCTCGGAAGTCCACGGCATGGCCCAACGAGGTGGCAGCGTCGATACCGTCGTCAGGTTCGGGGACGAGGTCCACTCGCCGGTGACTGACCCGGGATGTGTGGACCACCTTGTCGCGTTCGAGATCATAGAAGCGATGCGTCGCATCCATTTCGTCAAACCCGACGGGCGCCTGTTGGTCAACAATCGCACGATCCAACCGCTGCCCGTACTCACGGGCGACGTCGCCCCTCAGCATGGCTTGGAAGCCGCCCTCGAGGCTGAAGGAGCCATCTTCGTGGACGCCGAGGTCCTGGCGTGCAGAGCCGGAAGTCCCAAGTCCGCGAATGTCGTGCTGATGGGAGCGCTGTCAACCGGGCTTCCGTTCGAAGTGTCGACCTGGACGCGGATCATCGCCGCAAGGGTGCCACCCAAGACCGTCGAGTCGAACCTGCGGGCCTTCGAGTTGGGCCGCGAGGCGTGTATGAAGGGGGAGTGCGGACTGTGAACGTCAAGCAGCTCAGTGTATTCATCGAGAACAAGGCCGGACGCGTCAGTGAGGTCACCGACGTCCTGGGCAAGGCCGGAGTCAACATCCGTGGGTTCTCGGTGTCGGACACCGCGGACTACGGGATCGTCCGTCTCGTGGTCAATGACCCGGAGAAGGGCAAGGCGGCTCTCGCGGACGCAGGGTTCACGGTCAAGGAGTCCGAGGTGGTCTGCATCAACCTGCCTGACCAGCCCGGCGGGCTGGCGGCCGTTCTCAAGCACGTGTCAGAGGCGGGCGTCAACATCGAGTACGTCTACAGCCTCATCTCCACCTACGTCGTCATCAACGTCGCTGACATCGATCGTGCGATCACGCTTCTGAAGGACGCGCCGGTCGAGTTGGTCAGCCAAGAGGAGATCGCGCGTATCTGAAGGCTAAGACCGTCTTGGGGTACGCGGGTCGAAATAGCCGATCGTCACAGGAGGTAAGGGAGATGCGAGGAAGGATTCTGAGATTGTCGATGGCGGTGCTGGAGGCAGCGCTGGCAGCAGCGCTGGCGGTCACGCTTGTGGCGTGTTCTGCGCCGACATCGCCCAAGCCCGACGCGGGCGAAGGGGGAGAGAAGAGCGGAGAACCCATCAAGATCGGCGCCGTGGTCTCGCTCACGGGCACGTATGCAGGACTCGGGGAGCCGGAGAAGGCGACCCTCGAGATGGAAGTCGAGCGCATCAATGCAGCTGGTGGCATCAATGGTCGTCCCATCGAGCTGATCATCGAAGATGACGCCACCGATGAGGCCAAAGCTGTCGCCGCTGCAGCGAAGCTCATCGAACAGGACAAGGTCATCGCCATCATCGGCGCGACCGGCACGGGTCAGACGATGGCGATGCGCGGCGACATCCAGCGCGCTGGCGTCCCTCAGGTCTCGATGGCGGGTGGCACCGTCATAACCGCCCAGTTCGACCCGCTGGTCTTCGCGACACCATGGTCCAACACGATCGTGGTTCCGTACACGCTCGAGGCCCTCAAGGCCGACGGCATCACCAAGATCGCCGTGATCAGTGATTCAGGTGGATTCGGCAAGGACGGAGTCGCGGTCCTTCAGGCCGAGGCTCCCAAGGCGGGAATCGAGATCGTCGCCAACGAGACGTTCAATCCCGGCGACACGGACATGACCGCCCAGCTGACCAAGATCAAGGGCACCGCCGCTCAAGCGCTGGTGATGTGGTCGGCCGGCAAGGAGGCCGCCACCGTCGTCAAGAACGCGAGGGACCTGGGCCTTGAGCTTCCCATCTACGGCAGCCACGGCAACGCTCGCAAGGAGTTCGCAGAAGGTGCGGGGGAGGCCGGTGACGGCGTACGTTTCGCGGCAGGCAAGATACTGGTTCCCGAGACGTACGGGGAAGGCACGGAAGCGTACAAGGTCGCAACTGACTTCATCGCCCGTTTCACTGAGAAGACCGGGTCTGCGCCGTCCACCTTCGCTGGGCACGCCTATGACGCGCTGTATCTGATCGTCGAGGCCGCAAAGCGTGTTCAGGGCGAACTCACGCCGGCCGCGTTGCGCGACGAGATCGAGAAGACCTCAGGGTTCGTCGGGATCGGCGGGACCTTCAACATGTCGCCGACCGATCACAACGGTCTGACGAAGGACGACCTGACACTGTATGAGGTCAAGGACGGCGCGTTCACCGTCGTGAAGTAGCACTTGTCCGGAGTCTGGTGGTGCGGGCGGGGACGAGGCCTCGCCCGCACCACCAACATCGAGGGGAGCCTGAGGTGGATCGTTGGGTGGAACGGTTGAGCGTGTCGCTGGTCTTCGTCCTTCTCGTAGCGATGCTGTTCGGGTGTGCTGGCGGCACGAAAGACGCGGCTGACGAAGGGCCTAAGCCAGTCAAGATAGGCGCCGTACTCTCGTTGACTGGGACCTACGCTGGTCTGGGTGAGGCGGAGAAGCGGGCATTGGAACTCGAGGTCGATCGAATCAATGCCTCAGGCGGCATCGCTGGTGCTCCGATCGAACTCATCATCGAAGACGATGGGACCGACGAGGCGAAGGCGGTGGCAGCCGCCGCGAAGCTCATCGAGCAGGACGGGGTCGTCGCGCTGATCGGAGCATCGGGTACGGGCCAGACGATGGCGATGCGCGGTGATGTCAAGCGCGCTGGCGTCCCGCAGATATCCCTCGCCGGCGGTACCGTGGTCACGGGAGAGTTCGACCCGCTTGTGTTCCAGACCCCCTGGTCAAACCGTATCGTCGTACCGTTCGTCTTGGAAGCGATCAATCGCGCTGGGCATACCAAGGTCGCTTTGTTGTCCGACTCCGGCGGGTACGGCAAGGACGGTCGTGCCGTCATCATGGAGAACGTGGCAAGCGCCGGCATCGAGCTCGTTGCTGACGAGACCTTCAATCCCGGGGACACCGACCTGACCGCACAGCTCACCCGTATCAAGGCGAGCGGCGCGCAGGCCGTGTTGTTGTGGACGGCGGGTAAAGAAGCCGCGGTCGCAGTCAAGTCCGCCCGCGAACTCGGTCTTGATCAGCCGTTCTTCGGCGGCTCTGGTCAGGCGCGCGTGGAATTCATCGAGGGCGCAGGTGAGGCAGCTGAAGGGTTCATCTTCGGTACTGGGAAGAGCCTGGTTCCCGCGAACTGGGGTGAGGGCTCCGTCCAGTTCGAGACGGTCTCTGATTTCGCGACTCGGTTCGAGACCGCGTACGGAGAACAGCCCGATATCTTCGCCGGTCATGCGTTCGATGCGTTGACGATTCTCGCCGACGCGCTCGACCGTGTCGGGCCGGACGCCTCACCGCAGGAGCTGAGAGACGCGATAGAGGCGACGAATGGTGTCGTTGGCTTCGGTGGGACGTTCACGTTCAGCAAGACCGACCATAACGGCCTGACCACCGATGATCTGGCCTTGTACACGGTCGAATCGGGCAAATGGGTGCCGGTGAAGTGACAAATAGGGTTCCACAGGAAGCCTGGTATGCAATGCGGGACCATGGTGGCTGAGCTCCTCCAGTTCATCATCGCCGGTCTCAAGAGCGGTGCCGTATACGCGTTGGTCGCCTTGGGCTTCACGATCGTCTTCGGGGCCACCGGAGCGATCAACTTCGCGCAGGGCGAGTTCTACATGCTCGGAGGGATGACCGGCGTCCTCCTGACGACGTGGGGAGTTCCGCTTCCTTTGGCGGTTGTCGGCGCGGTCATGCTCACAGCCGTCATCGGTGCCGCGTTCGAGCTTGTCGCCGTGCGGCCGATCGCGTCCGGGGACCCCCTGCGGATCATCATGGTGACGATCGGTGGGTCGGTCGTGCTGCGACAAGCCGCACTGCATCTGTTCGGTCCCGACGAGCGCGCGCTGCGGCCATTCACGGCTGGACCGTCACTACGGCTGTTGGGCGCTGCAGTGGAGCGTCAGACCCTGTGGGTGTGGGCCATCACGGCGATGGCCGTCGTCGTTCTGGCGGTCGTGTATCGCCAAACCATGTTCGGAAAGGCGATGCGTGCGACATCCATTCGTCGCGACGCCGCCCGTCTGGTTGGTATCGACGCGTCCGCGATGGTGACCGCGTCCTTCGGTCTGGCTGCTGCTCTTGGAGCGCTGGGCGGACTCGTCGTCGCACCGCTCACCCAGACGGCGTTCTACGTGGGGTCCGGGATGGGCGTCAAGGGTTTCGCGGCCGCGATCCTTGGCGGACTGGGCAATCCCGTGGCAGCGGTCGGTGGTGGCCTCATACTGGGGCTTCTGGAGAGCTTGACCGCTGGATATCTCGATCCGTTGTACAAGGATGCAGTGGCGCTGGTCGTCCTCCTTGGTGTTCTCTTCTTGCGCCCGCAGGGTCTTCTGGGTGGGCGCGGGACGGAGAAGGTGTGAGGAAATGAGGACCGTCCGCGCCCTTGCTCCGTATCTGGTCGCGATCGTCGTGGCGGCGGGACCGTTCCTCACCGACGATCGCTTCCTGCTCAAGGTGTTGACGTTCGTTGGCCTGAATGCGCTCGTCATCGTCGGCCTCGCACTGTTGTTCGGGTTCGCGGGTCAGGTATCTCTGGGTCACGCCGCGTTCGTCGGCTTGGGCGCTTACGCGAGTGCTGTCTGCAGCGTTCGTTTCGGCTGGCCGTGGATCGTGGGCTTCATCGCCGCTGGTTCACTCGCCGCGCTGGGCGGACTCATTCTGGCCTTACCCAGCCTGCGTCTGAAGGGTCACTACCTCGCGATGGCGACCCTCGGTTTCGGCGAGCTGGCCTCTCTGGCGTTCGTTGAGGCGGAGCCGGTGACGGGAGGCGTTGACGGTTTCTCTGGCATACCCTTCCCGAGTATCGGTGGATTCGAGTTTCGTGAGCCGGCTGCACTGTACTGGCTCGTGTGGGCGATCGTCGGTATCGCGGTCCTGCTGGCAACCAACTTGACCGCACTTCGACCCGGGAGGGCGATGCGGGCACTGCATGGTAGCGAGCTGGGCGCCCTTGCCAGTGGCGTGGACACCACCGGGATCAAGGTCCGCGTATTCGTGCTCAGTGCCACCCTCGCCGGTCTTGCGGGTGCGCTGTACGCCTCGGTCGTGGGCTTCGTGTCGCCCAGTGTCTTCACCGTCGGGTCGTCTGTGACCTTTCTCGCGATGGCTGTCATCGGTGGTACTGGCTCGCTCGCTGGTCCGCTTGTGGCCGCTACAGCGCTCACGCTGGTTCAGTACCTCGATGCTTTGATTCCGGGGATATCGCGCGACACCGCTCGCATCGTGCAGTCATTCCAGGAAGACGTGTACGGTATGTCGATCGTCCTTGTGGTCTTGCTCGCCCCGCGAGGTGTGTCGGGCCTGCTCAAGCGTCTGGGAAGTGTGGGTCGCCCATGACCATGCTCAAGGTCAGAGGCGTGAGCAGGCGTTTCGGCGGACTGACTGCCGTCGATGACGTGTCGTTTGATGTCCATGAGGGTCAGATCAAGGCACTGATCGGACCGAACGGTGCGGGCAAGTCGACGCTGTTCAACTGCGTGACGGGTTTCGACACGCCTCACGAGGGCTCGGTCGAATTCAAAGGCCAGCAGCTGGTCGGACGAAGGCCACAGGTGGCCGTTCAGATGGGGTTGGCGCGGACGTTCCAGAACACCCAGCTGTTCGATGAGATGACAGCCCACGAGAACGTCATGGTCGGAGCGGCGGCCAGACACGCAGCGGGCTTCTTCGCCGCGGCCCTCAGGCTGCCCACGGCACTCGCGCAGGAACAAGAGGCGGCGGCGACCGCTTCTCGACTGTTGCGTCGCACCGGTATCGAGGAGTGGGCCGACACATTTGCTGCCGACCTGCCTGCCGGGATCAGGAGGCTCGTGGAGATAGCGCGTGCTCTTGCCACGGATCCGAGCATGGTCCTGCTCGATGAGCCCGCGGCCGGACTCAACGCCACGGAGACAGCTGAGCTGGTGGAGACGTTGCGTCGCATCCGTGACGATGGGGTCACGGTGCTCGTCGTGGAGCACGACATGGGACTCGTGATGGAGGTATCGGACGAGATTCTGGTGCTCGATCGCGGGAAGAAGATCGCCGAGGGGCCGCCGAGGATGATCCAGAAAGACCCACTGGTCATCGCGGCTTACCTGGGTGAGGAGTCTGACGATGGCTGAGGTGCTCCTTTCGGTCGAAGGTCTCCACGCAGGCTATGGGCATGCCGCAGTGTTGCATGGGGTCGATGTGGAAGTGTCGGAGGGCGAGCTGGTCGCGCTGATCGGAGCGAACGGTGCCGGCAAGTCGACCCTGCTCAAGACCATCGTCGGCCTCGTGCGTGCGAAAAGCGGTGCCATCACATTCGCCGGAGATCGCATTGACACTGCGAGACCGGAAGACCTGGTGCGCTGTGGCGTGGCACTGGTTCCTGAGGGGCGCATGCTCTTCGGACCGATGACGGTGCTCGAGAACCTTGAATTGGGGGCATACGCTTCCAAGGATCGTGCAAGAGCGATCGAGGAGGGGCTCGCCAGAGTCGAGGCCCTGTTCCCGGTCTTGGCGGAGAGGGCCGGTCAGCCTGCTGCGACCCTTTCCGGGGGCGAGCAGCAGATGCTCGCGATAGCCCGCGCTCTGATGTGCTCGCCGCGACTCCTCTTGCTCGATGAGCCGTCCTTGGGCCTGGCTCCGCTCGTCATCGGCGAGATCTTCTCAGCTTTGGACCGTCTGCGTGCCGAGGGGGTCACGGTGCTTCTGGTCGAGCAGGACGCGCGCCTTGCGCTCAAGCATGCGGACCGCGGGTACGTGATGCGTACCGGGCGTATCGTGCTCGAGGGGCGGTCGTCCGAGCTTCTGGCGGATGACAGCGTGAGTCGCATCTACTTGGGCGGCGAGGTCGGTCAGCACAGGTGAGACCCGGCCTGTCGCCGATGTCGGTTCTACGAGGGAGCGTGGAGCGTGCCTATCTGGAATCCTGAATACGAGTGCATGGAACGAGCGGCCCTGCGCGCTCTGCAGCTGAGGCGTCTGCAGATGACGGTTGGTTGGGTCTACGAGCGTGTGCCGTACTATCGCGAGCTCATGGATGCGAGCGGCGTCAAGCCTCGTGACATACGCGATCTCGCGGATGTGACCCTGCTTCCGTTCACCGACAAGACCGCCCTGCGGGACACGTATCCTTTCGGGATGTTCGCCCTGCCGTTGGACGAAGTCGTCCGCGTGCACAGTTCCAGTGGCACCACCGGCAAGCCGATCGTGGTGGGATACTCGCGAGGCGACATAAACACATGGACCGAGCTCACCGCTCGTGTCGCGGCAGCGGCCGGGGTCCATCGCGGCGACCTTGTCGACATGGCTTTCCTGTACGGGATGTTCACCGGTGGCTGGGGGATGCACTACGGCATCGAGCGCATCGGCGCGACGATCATCCCCGCAGGGAGCGGTCAGACCGAGCGCCATCTGATGATGATGGCCGATTTCGGGACGACGGTTCTGGTCTCGACACCGAGCTACGCGCTCTACCTGGCGGAACAAGGCGAACAGATGGGGGTGGACTTCTCCGCACTTCCACTGCGACTTGGCTTGTTCGGCGGCGAACCCTGCTCGCTCAAGATGAAGGCCGAGATCGAATCGAAGCTGCATATCCGGGCAACTGACAACTACGGCCTCTCCGAGGTCATGGGTCCCGGGGTGAGTGGAGAGTGCGAGTGCGCTTGCGGACTCCACATCGCCGAAGACCACCTGCTCGCAGAGGTCGTGGACCCGCAGACCGGCGAGCAGCTCCCGCCGGGGGAGGAGGGCGAGCTCGTCATCACCACGCTCACCAAGGAGGCGTTTCCCGTCCTGCGGTACCGCACCCATGACCTGACGGTTCTGGACACGTCGCGGTGCGAATGCGGTCGTACGCTCGCCCGGATGAGTCGCGTGCGCCAGCGGACCGATGACATGCTCATAATCAGGGGCGTGAACGTCTTCCCAAGCCAGATCGAAGACGTGCTGTTCCAGATCGAAGGGGTGCGACCGCACTATCTGATCGTGGTGGACCGCAAGCGCAACCTTGATGACCTGGAGGTGCGCATTGAGGTCGAGGAACAGGTCTTTTCCGATATCATGGCGGACATGGTCGCATTCCAGACGGCGGTAGCCGATAAGCTGCAGTCCGTACTGGGTCTGCGTGCCAAGGTCACCCTCGTGGAGCCGGGCGCGATCGAGCGCTCTGCAGGCAAATCGAAGCGCGTCCTCGACCGCCGCGAGGAGATCTGAGAATGAGCCTGGGTCTTGCGGATATCGTCGACTCGGAGGTGACCTCGTGCCCGACTGGGCTACGATCGCCCTGTACGCCGGGGTTGTGATCCTGACCATCGCATCAGTGGGTGGTGGGATCCTCGGCTGGCGCGCATACACGCGCCGTAAGCTCTTGGGCCTGCTGGTCAGGGCCGAGGCCGTCGATGCGGTGGGGAGGGGATTGGCGGATGTCATGGCTCGTCTGGCTGAGGCGGACGATGAGGCATTGGCCGAGTTCGCCTCCGACCCACAGTCAAGCGAGAGGCGTGCGCTCCATGAGGTCGCCACTCGCGCCTCCATCCTGGCTGACGAGCTCGACAGGATGCCGCTGCCTCGCGGCCTCATCGTTCTAGCTGAAGAACTCGGCGATGCCGCGTATGTGGTGGCTCGTGAGGCTGCGCGCGTCGACGATGAGAGCACGGGAGCGGAAGCCCTCGACGGTCTTGCCGCGATCGACTTGATGGCGGTGAGGGGATACACCAAGCGGGCCCGAAGGAGTCTGACTGAAGCGTGCGACGCGATGGGTTTGGATGAGACGGCCGTATATGGCGGAGGTCTGTACCTGTGAACGGTAGGTCAGTGAGGTATCTCCGAGCCGGCCTCGGCGCCGTGGTGCTCATCGCGCTCGTCCTTGTTGTGCGCGGCTGGTGGGGAGAGTACCGCGACGCGGTGAACAGAGCTTCGACGAACGAGGCTACGGCGACTGCATCCACTTCGGCTACCGTCTCCCCCGCACCGGACCCAGGGGAGGGGGGCGATAAGGCCGAGCCCGCTCCCCAGAAGGACAAGACCGGGTCAGTGACCGTGCTGATCGACGGGCTCAACTTCAGGCAGCGTCCCGCCGCGGACGCGAAGCCCATACGGGGCCTTCGTAAGGGAGAGGTGCTGACCGTGCTGTCGGAGCGTGCCGGATGGTATGAGGTGCGTTCGGCGGATGGCACGAAGGGATGGGTCTCGTCCAATCCGAACTACACGGAATTGGAGCGGTGAGGTCACGTGCGAGTGATTGGCGCAGCCGACGAGTTCTGGCGTGTGCGACTGACGCGCGTCGACATCAGTGACTCGCCTGATTTCGAGTGGCGTGATGACATCCTGTACCGTCGTCCGCCCCAAACCATGGGGCGCGAAGCTGAGGTCTGGAGGCTCGAAGCCGTACGGCTGGAAGACTATGAGGCGGTTGTCATCATCGCCGAGTACGCCGATCGCGAGGAGGCCGAGGCGGCGCTGGCACAGGCCAAGGAAGACCTCGCTGATATGACGAAGTCACAGTTCGAGGAGGCATACCTCACGCCACCTGACGAGCTGTCGTTCCGCTTGTCGTCTTTGGACGACAGCTCTCCGGAGTTGTGACGATCCACCGACGGCTCGTGTGTTTCGTGTGCCTCACGTCACGGTCCTCGAGTGCGATGCGAAGGCGGCCGTCACCAGCCGTCTGAGGAATGGGGACAACGCGCAGAATGCGGCAGATGACATAAGATATATTATCAGACATTCAGAAGGCATGCCCCCCAGTCCGTGAGCGCGGTTTTCATTCACATGCGAGCTCATCATGCGACCGATGGCATCAGAGGGCCCCTGAGGCGTCATGCGCGCCAGGGGCCCTGAGAATGCGCGAAGGCAGCGGGACGGATCAGGTGTCTTGTCCGGCCGCCTCTGCCTGAAGGTCACCCACGAAGTCAGGCGAATCGACGGCTAGTCCCTTGCTCTCTGGCGGGAGTATCAGGTTGAGGACGACGCCAACGACGGTGGCCAAGGCCATACCTGGAACCGTGTATTCGCCGATCGGGATCTTGATCTCGCCGACCTCCATACCTATGCCAAGGACGAGGACCACGCTTGAAAGGATGAGGTTTCTGCTGTGGCTGTAGTCGATTCCGCTGTCCACGAGCATCCTGAGGCCTGATGCTGCGATCAGGCCGAACAGCAGGATCGAGACACCACCCATCACCGGGGTCGGGATGCTTCCGATGAGCGCGCCGAGCTTCGGTACGAAGCCACCGATGACGAAGGCGAACGCCCCCGCGTACCAGAACAGCTGGACAGCGTAGATGCGGGTCACCGCCATCACGCCGATGTTCTCGGCGTAGGTTGTTGACGGCGTGCCCCCGACCAACGCCGACAACGATGTGGCGAGTCCGTCGCCGGCCAAGGATTGAGGCAGAAGCGGATTGAAGTCCTTGCCGGTTATCTCGTTGATCACGAGTAGGTGCCCGATGTGCTCGATGATGACGACGAGTGCGACCGGAGCTATGAGCATGATCGCCGACACGTCGAACTTGGCTATGGTCAGGGTTGGAAGTCCCACCCAGGGCGCGTCGAGGACCGGCTGGAAGTTCACCAGTCCGAAGGGAATCGCGGCGACGTACCCGACCACGATGCCGAGCAACACCGGGATGGTGGAGACGAACCCCTTGAAGTAGCTGGAGAACGCGATGCATGCGGAAAGCGTGATAGCCGCCACGGCGACGAGGTTCCAGTCCAGCCCTTCGGCCGGGTTGGCGAATGGGAACAGAGACATCTTGATGGCGACGCCGGCCAGTCCGAGGCCGATGATGATGACGACCGCACCGACGAGAGCAGGCGGTAGCACGCGGTACAGCCACCCCGTGCCGAATGCCTTGATGATCGCCGCGACCACCACGTAGACGAGTCCTGCGAC
The DNA here is from genome assembly GCA_029265315.1 of Actinomycetota bacterium. GTDB lineage: Bacteria > Actinomycetota > Coriobacteriia > Anaerosomatales > PHET01 > JAJUJM01. The sequence continues at coordinate 207,340 of JAJUJM010000001.1, forward strand.
GACGAGGCCGCCCAACGCGTACGGGACCTTGGCGGGGTCAGCCACACCATTGGTGACCCCGGCCACAGCTGCGATCGGAGCGATGAAGGCGAACGAGGAACCGAGGAAGCTCGGAATCCGGCCCTTGGTCAGGATGAGGTACAGAATGGTGCCAGCGCCTGAGGTCATGATCGCGACAGACGGGTCCAGTCCGGTCAGGATCGGCACGAGCACGGTGGCACCGAACATGGCCATGAGATGCTGAAACGCCAGCGGAACGGCTTGGATGACGGGCAACTTCTCGTCGGTTTGGACGATCGGGCGTTGGGACATGGGTTGCGCTCCCCTTCTCAGCCGGTGAACAACGCGAGGATCGGACCTTGCAGGAAGGCCAACAGGAAGGCGACGGACGCCACCCACATGAGCGGGTGTATCGCCTTGGCCTTGTTGTGGAAGAGCTTGATCACGACGTAGCTGATGAACCCAAGACCGATGCCCCAACTGATGTTGTAGGTCAACGGGATTCCGACGATCGTGAGGAACGCGGGAAACGCCTCTTCGATGTCGGTCCACGGTATCTCGCGAACGGTCTGCATCATCAGAAAGCCGACGATGATAAGGGCGCCGGCCGTGATCGGGAATGAGGTGAAGCTCGTGCCTTCGGGCACAGTGAATCCTGACCCCGCGAAACTGCTGAAGCGCTCAGCGTTCTCGACCGGGAAGCCGCCGCCCACCATCTTGACCAGAGGCGAGAAGAATGCGGCAACAGCGAAGAGAATCCCTGTCACGACGGCGGTGAGACCGGTCCGCCCGCCTTCTGCGACTCCGGCAGCTGACTCGATGTAGGTGGTGATCGATGACGCTCCGAACAGGCCACCCGTCGCGGCTGCGGCCGAGTCCACGAGCAGGATGTTCCTGATACCCGGCACTCTGCCTTCGGCGTCGGTGAACCCGGCCTGCTCGCCGACGGAGATCACCGTGCCCATGGTGTCAAAGAAGTCGGAAAGCATGACCGCGAACACCGCGAACATGAGCGCGGGAGTGAAGATCTGCGCCAAAGCGATCGACGAGGAGCCCTCTGGTGTCTGAAACGGTGCGAAGAAGGTCGAGAAATCGAGTGGCCCGACAACCGCTTCGGGCAGCTTGGTCACACCCAGTACGAGGGCGGCTATCGTGGCGACGGCTATGCCCCAGAGGATGTCGCCTTTGATCCTCAAGGCCATGAACGCCAGAATCGCGAACAATCCGATCAACGTGACCCACACGTACTTGTCGGTGAAGTCGCCGAGCGCGACGGTGGTCGCGGCGTTGGGCGTGATGATGCCTCCCTCAACCAGACCGATGAGGGTGATGAACAGACCGATGCCGACACCGATGGCGCGTTTGAGGTCGAGCGGGATCGCGTTCATGATCGCCTCGCGCAACCCGGACATCACCAAGAAGAAGATGAGCACGCCCTCGACGAAGATGACCGACATGCCCACCTGCCACGGCACGTTTGACTGCTGGAAACCGATGATCGAGAACGTCACGACGGCGTTCAGCCCCATGCCTGACGCGAGGGCGAGCGGGCGATTGGTGATGAGACCCATCGCGATGCACATCAAGGCGGCGCCGAGGGCCGTAGCCGTGGCAGCCCCTTCGAACGGGACTCCCGCTGCAGAGAGAATCCCGGGATTGACGAACACGATGTAGGCCATCGTCAGGAACGTCGTCAGACCTGCGATGACCTCTGTGCGTAGATTCGTTCCACGTTCGGAGAACTTGAAGAACCCCTCCATCAATCCACCTTTCTTCGTGAGCCGGACGGTGTCAGCGTCTTGTTGGATGCTGACGGTTGGGATCGTCAGGTCGCACCTCCTTGCTCATCGTGCACACGTCAATTCTTGGTCTTATGTCAAACAACTCAGGTGCGCGCGGTGCATGACCGATGTCATCCACCGTTGGTGAACAAGGGTCCGAGATACCGTGCGCTCGGGCTCGAATCGCCGCTGAGTGCCGCACGCAGTGGACCGGCCAGGGGTGGCCTGAGGTCGATTCCGGCGAGGGAATCGAGCGTGACGAGGTCGACGGCCTCCACTCGGGGGTCTCGAGGCCGGTCAGTGACGTATCCGCCGACGACAGTCGCTGAGAAGGTCAGATTGATGACATGGCGTGGCCCATTGGGGTCGATGGTGTCATTGATGAGAATCGGGTCACCAATCGCTATCAGTAGACCTGTCTCCTCTTCGACCTCCCTGATGAGAGCGTCCTCGATGGTCTCTCGATACTGAACGCCGCCGCCGGGAAGCAGGTGGTAAGTCGCGTCCCCCGTCCGGTGGCGAACGAGCACCAATCTATCGTCTTGCATGATCGCGGCCGCGACGCGTACGCGCGGGAGATCAGGAGCCGGTGGAGCCAAAGCCCCCCTCCCCTCTCGTCGTGTCAGGCAGAGTGTCGACCACGACCGGAGACACGCGTGTGACCGGCTGGACGACAAGCTGGGCGACCCGGTCTCCTCGACGGATGAAGATCGGATCCTTGGGGTCCAGGTTGATGGCTACCAGCTTGATCTCACCGCGGTAGTGAGAGTCGATGAGGCCGGGCGTGTTGACGAAGGAGAGTCCTGAACGGAGGGCGAGTCCGCTACGCGGCTGGACGAAGCCGGCGTGGCCTTCCGGAATAGCGACGGCGACACCGGTGCCGATGAGCTCACGTTCGCCGGGGGCGATGGTGTGGTCCGCCGCGGCGTGCAGATCGAGTCCTGCGTCACCGTCGTGGGCGTAGCGCGGCACTGGAAGGTCCTTGTCCAACAACAGGATGGGCAGCTCCATGGCGTTCTCGGCGCTTTGGCCGCCGGACACCTCCCCTCTCAAGAGTGACGCTCGTGATTCGGGCCAGGCTCACTGAGTCAGGGTTCAGGCGAGCCCCTTGAGTTCACGCGTGAACTCGTCCAGGTCCTGGAACTCTTTGTAGACCGAGGCGAATCGGACGTAGGCGACTTTGTCCAGCTCAAGAAGACGATTGAGGACCATGTCGCCGAGACGCCGGCTATCCACCTCGTAGCGGAAGGTGTTGTGGAGCTCTGACTCTATGTCGTCGATCAGCGCTTCGAGGCGCTCAGGGCCGACCCCCCGCTTCGCGGTGGCCACGAGGAGTCCGCGCATGAGCTTCGCACGGTCGAATGGTTCGAGAGACCCGTCCTTCTTGAGCACCATGAGAGGCATCTCTTCGCGGCGTTCGTAGGTCGTGAAACGTTCGGAACAAGCCAAGCACTCGCGTCTTCTCCTGATCGCGTCCTGGGACTCAGAGGTGCGCGAGTCGACGACCTTGGTCTCGGCGTGGCCACAGAATGGACAGCGCATGGATTCACCCCTACATGTAGGCTACGTTGGAAGGTAGCACACAAGATATGGGGCTACAACAGGCGCATGGAAGACGGCATGTCTGCACTCTTTTCGAGTGCGTGGAAGTTCAGCGCATCGCGAAATCAGAGCCCGATGAGGCGTGCGCAGGGACGTCGAGGACATCGCCTGGCGCGATGGAGGAATCATTGAGGTTGTTGAGTCGGCGTATGACCTCGACTGTCTGTGCGGTGTCCAAGCCGGCAACCGGGTGGGTGCGTGCGATGGTCCAAAGCGTTTGACCGGACGACACGGTGATACGGCTGGTACTCGAGACCTCCGGCAGAGGTTGGCGGGACATGCTGATCGCACATGCAAGCATCAAGGAGCACAGCACGACCACCACCCATGCAGGCGTGCTGTTGAAAGCCAAGGTCATGATGTCCGGAACACACGAACACCTTCGCGGACTCTTGGTATCGCGATCCATCGCCGCCTCCGTCCCTACGTGCTTCTCGCTTGAAATCACGCGAGGAACCTAACAAGTGGGTCTGACACACGAGCCCGGACGTTTCGGATACGAACACGTGTTCGCAAGCATTCTCAAACGAACATATGTTCGATGTCAAGAGAACCGACGCGAAACCCGGGTGATGGCGAACGCTTGTTTGCCATGGACGGCGCCTAGCGCTAGACTTTGCGGCGTACAGGCGTTCGATTCGTCAGGGGGACCATCGTGGCTTACCAGCGGGAACTGACCCGGCGCCAGCAACAGATCCTCGACTTCATCCGGTCGGAGATACATCGCAAGGGATATCCGCCCAGTGTGAGGGAGATCGGCGACGCGATCGGACTGTCGTCCTCCTCGACCGTCCATTCGCATCTCGCGGCGATCGAAGCCAAAGGGTTCCTGCGTCGAGACCCATCGAAGCCCAGGGCTCTCGAAGTCCTCGATTTCCGTGACACGGACACGGCCATCGACTATGGCGGGGTTCACGCGGTCCCTGTGGTGGGACAGGTTGCCGCGGGTCAACCGCTTCTCGCCTCTGAGAATATCGAGGCGACACTCCCGCTGCCTGCCGAGTTCGCAGGCGAGCATACCTTCATCCTGAAGGTCAGAGGCGAGTCGATGAAGGAAGCGGGCATCCTGGACGGCGACTTCGTGGTCGTGCGTCAGCAGGAGACCGCCTCGAACGGCGACGTCGTCGTCGCGATGGTGACCGATGAGATGAGTGGTGAGCCCGAGGCCACGGTGAAGACCTTCTACCGTGAGGCCGACCGCATCCGTCTTCAGCCCGAGAACTCGGCGATGGACCCCATCTACGCCCGGGACGTGACCATTCTGGGCAAGGTCGTCGCGCTGTTCCGCCGGCTCTAGTCCTCGTCTGGCGTCGTCTCGACCGCGAACTCGAGGAATCGCCGCTCGAGCTTTGGGGGGACGCGGAGCACGAGCTGTGTCCCGGATCCGGTGTGGCGCTCTGAGAGTATCTGCGCGCGTTCGTGAGCGAGTCTCACCACGTCCCCGCGGGTGTACGGGACGAGGAGCGTCATCGTCACACTTCCCCGGGCAGCCTCATCGGCGATACGCTGGACGATGGTCTCGATACCGACTGCATCGCGCGCCGAGCAGAACAATGCGTCCGGATAGCGCTTCTGCAGCATGGATCGTGTAGCGGCATCGAGCGTGTCTGACTTGTTGAAGACCACGACCGCTGGTCGCGTGTGCGCGCCGATCTCATGGAGCACTTCACGGACGGCCTGCATCTGTGCTTCGCGCTGAGGCGAACCAGCGTCGGTCACCTGCAGGAGCAAGTCCGCCTCCGCCACCTCGTCCAGCGTCGACTTGAACGCCTCAACCAGCCCGTGCGGCAACTTGTTGATGAAGCCTACCGTGTCGGTGATCGTGGCTTCGCGTCCTTCGGGCAGCTCTACCCTGCGCGTGGTGGAATCAAGGGTGGCGAACAGCATGTCGTACGCGAGCACGTCGGCATTCGTCAGAGCGTTGAGGAGGGTCGACTTGCCGGCGTTGGTGTAGCCGACGAGCGCGACCCGGAACACACCTGACCTGGCTCGCCGCTTGCGTTGGAGATCGCGTTCGCTCGCCACATGCTTGAGTTCACGTTTGAGCTCTGCGATACGACGGCGCGCGAGACGACGGTCGACCTCCAGTTGGGACTCGCCCGCTCCGAATCGAGCCCCCCTGCCGCCGCCGAGGCGCTCACGCTCCAGATGCCCCCACATGCCACGAAGGCGAGGGAGAAGATACTCGAGCTGCGCCAGCTCGACTTGCAGTTTTCCCTCCCTGCTCACGGCATGCAGCGCGAAGATGTCCAAGATGAGCTGGGTTCGGTCGATCACCTTGACGTGCGGAAGCAGCCCTTCGAGGTTGGCTTGCTGTGATGGGGTCAGGTCGTCGTCGAAGATGACCACGTTAGCGTCGTGATGAGCTGCCAGGGTCCCCACCTCATCGGCCTTGCCACTTCCGATGAAGGTACGGGGGTTAGGGCGGTCGAGTCTCTGGGTGAGTCTACTCACGACTACGGCGCCGGCGGTGTGCGCGAGTCGTTCGAGTTCTGCGAGGGACTCCTCGACCGGCCACTCTGCGGAACCTCGATCGATGCCGACGAGAACGGCCCGGTCGCGTTCAGCGGCCCGTTCCTCGCCCGTATGGGGGTACGTCCGATTCCTCGTCACGCCTGAGAGTATGCCCCTCCTAGAGGTGCGTCTTGATGCGCTCGAGGGCCTCGGCGAGACGGTCGTCGGGCGTGGCGAGCGAGATGCGGATGTAGCCTTCCCCATCAGGGCCGTATGCATTGCCCGGAGCGACGATGACCCCTGCCTTGTCAAGCACATCGCCGGCGTATTGGGCGGAAGTGTAGCCTTCCGGGACGCGCGCCCAGACGTAGATCGTGCCCTTCGGTGTCCTGGCGGACAGGCCTATCGAGGCGAGCGTGTCCATGACCATGTCACGGCGGCGCTGGTACAGCGCGCTCATCTCGGTGACGTCGGACTGGTCACCGAGCATGGCCTCTATGGCGGCGTCCTGTATCGCCGTGAAGATACCTGAGTCGATGTTGGACTTGACTGTTCCCAGCGCCTTGATCGCCTCAGCGTTGCCGGCGGCGAACGCGACGCGCCAGCCGGTCATGTTGTACGCCTTCGAGCAGCTGAAGAGCTCGATGGCGACGTCCTTCGCGCCGGGGCGCTCGAGGATGCTCGGCGGCCTGTAGCCGTCGAAGCCGATCTCCGAGTACGCATTGTCGTGAACGAGAAGGATGTCATGTTCCTTGGCGAACGCGATCGCGCGGTCGAAGTACTCCACAGGCGCGATGGCCGAAGACGGGTTGTTCGGGTAGCTGATGAACATCATCTTGGCCTTGGCGAGTACGTCAGCAGGAGTGGCCTCGAAGTCGGCGAGCCAGTCGTTGTCGTCGCCCATGTGCATGTAGTGCGTCTCACCGCCGATGAGGACTCCACCGGTCGTGTAGACGGGATACCCGACCCCGGGAACGAGCGTGTAGTCACCAACATTGATGAAGGCCGGGAACAGGTGAGCGATACCTTCTTTGCTCCCGATCAGCGCGAGGACCTCGGTTGCAGGGTCGACGATGACGCCGAAGCGGCGGCGCATCCATTCCGCACACGCCTCGCGGTATGGCTTGGAACCGGCGTATGCAGGGTACTGGTGGTTCTTGGGGTCCGTGATGGCCTTGGCCATCGCGTCGACGATGCGCTGCGGTGTGGGTCTGTCGGGGTCACCGATGCCGAGCGAGATGACATCCACGCCCTGGGCCTGCTTCTCTTCCTTCTTGCGGTCGATCTCGGCGAAGAGGTACGGGGGCAGGTTGTTCATGCGGTCGGCGGTCCTCAAGGCGATCCACTTCCTTCATCTCTGGTGGGCTGTCGCGGTCCACTCACGCCCGAGCGCTGTCGACCGTGCGTGACATGGTAACACTCGGAATACAACTCCTGAGGTCTTGATCCGGTGAATCGTCGAGACGGGCGCTCACTCGTCCTCCGGAATCGTGAGCTTCCCGCTGAAGACCTCTCTTGCCGGACCGGTCATGAACACATGACCTCCGGCGTCCCACCTGATCGTGAGCTCTCCCCCGGGCAGCTCGACAGTTGCTTCCCGGCCCCCTCGGCATGTCAGAGCAGCAGCGACCATGGCAGCACACGCGCCCGTTCCACAGGCCAGAGTCTCGCCGACGCCTCGCTCCCAGACCCGGACGCGCAGACGGTCGTCGTCAAGCACCTGGACGAACTCGACGTTGGTCTTCTTCGGGAACACCGGGTGCGTCTCCAGTTCCGGGCCGATCACGTGCACCGGAGCGTCATCGACGTCATCGACGAAGATGACGCAATGAGGGTTTCCCATGGACACGCACGTGACCCTCACCGTTCCTTGGGTGGTCTCAAGCGCGCAGTCGACGACAGGGTCTTCGGAGTCCTCGCAGCCCAGTGTGGTCGGGATGCGTGCGGGGACCAGCACCGGTTCCCCCATGTCGACCGTCGCCGAGGCCATGGCGCCGTCCTCGTCGCGCACCACATCGTCCGAGTACACCCCGAGCAGGGTCTCGACTCGGACGACATCGGCCTGCGGTCCCACAAGTCCATGGTCCACGACGAACTTGGCGAAGCAGCGGATCCCGTTCCCGCACATCTCCGCGACTGAGCCATCGGCGTTTCGGAACCACCATGCGTAGTCGGCATCGGGGGACGTGGCCTCGCGGATGAGGATGAGCCCGTCTGCGCCGATGCCGAGATTGCGGTCACACAGCCATTCGACCGCTTCAGGCGAGAGATCGAGCCTTCCGCCGCGGTCATCGATCACGATGAAATCGTTGCCAAGCCCGTGCATCTTGGTGAATTCCAGGTCCACGAGACGTCCTTCCTTCACGACGGCGCCCTCAGTGAACACCTATCTTAGCGCGTCCATCGCGGCGCTGAGGCGTTGCGATAGGGACAGGTCGGTCACATCCAGCCACGCTATCCTCGGATCGGCGCGAAACCACGTGAGCTGGCGCTTGGCGTAGCGCCTCGTGGCCGCCTTGATCGCCTCGACGGCTTCATCCAAGGGGCTGTCGTCTTCCAGAACGGGAACGAGTTCCTTGTAGCCGATGGCCTGCGTGGCGGTGAGCGCAGAGCGAAAACCCGCCCGGAGCAGGAGTTCGACCTCGTCAAGAAGCCCAGCGGCGAGCATCGCATCCACACGCTCGCCGATGGCGTCGTACAGGAGTTCGCGTTCCATGGTCAGCCCGAGGAAGCGCACCCTGTAGATACTCTGGCGACGCGAGAAGCCTTTGGCCTGATCGGCGTAGCTCAGGCCTTGTTCCAGCATCTCGAGTGCGCGCACGACTCTGCGCACATTGTTCGGATGGATGAGTTCGGCGCTCTTGGGGTCCCGCTGAGCCAGCAGGGCATGCAGCGCAGCAGCACCGTCGCGTCGGGCGATGGCCTCGTAATGGCTGCGAACCGGATTGGAGGCCTGTTCGCCTTCGGGGAATTCGAAGTCATCGAGGGCTGCCCGCACGTACAGGCCGGTGCCACCACATACGATGGGCAGGGCGCCGCGTGCGCGACACGAGTCGATGGCAGCGCGCGAATCGCGCTGGAACAGCGCAGCCGAGTACGGTTCACCCGGCTCAACGATGTCGATGCAGTGGTACGGGACGCGTCTGGTTGCCTGCGCTGGCTTGGCCGTGCCGATGTCCATGCCACGGTAGACCTGCATGGCGTCGGCGGAGATGATCTCGCCGTGGAGAAGGACGGCCAGCTCCTCGGCCAGTTCGGTCTTGCCGACGCCGGTGGGGCCTACGACGGCCACGACATCAGGATTCGGTGTGTTGATAGAGGCGTTGCTCACCGGCTAAGTGTAGCGGTCGACACGGAAGCGCTCGATCGTGTAGGGCTCGTCCGGAGAGATGCCGGCTTTTCGCAGTGCGATGGCGAGCTGGGTCTGGACGTCCTCGACGCCCTCCAGATCCGGCAACAGGAGCCCGCGCCTCCAGCCACTTGTGACGATCACGCCGTACCGCTTCGGGTCGAGGTCGTCGGCGGTCGCGGGTTCGGCGGGATGAAGCACATCGACCTTGATGTCAAGATCATGAAGCTCTTCTCGCGTGAGCGGAGGGAACCGAGGGTCGTGAACCGCGGCTTCGACGGCGTTGGCCACCACCTCTTCTCCAAGGCGCTCTCGAGTCGGTGAGATCGTGCCGATGCACCCACGGAGCTCACCCCCTCGATGAAGCGACACGAACACGCCTGCGCGAGCGGGCAACCGGGGGTCCACAAGGTGTGTGTCCGGGGCGTGTCGCGTGTCACCAAGATGAGCGCTGATCGCGACGCGGGCCAGCCGAACGATCTCTGACTCATAATCACCGGGAGCCCCGCCTTTGGAACCGCGGTCAGGTGTTCGGGCGGGGGCTTGGACGTCATCTGACCGGAGGGCCTCTGAGCCCACCAAGGCGGTCAGGTAGCCCACACCCCATGGTCCCTCATAGGAGAGGACTCGGGTCGGGACGGGATCGCTGTTCGCGAACCCGCCCAAGGCGATGAACGAGCGCAGGCCACACTCTCCCCCGGCTTCGATGAGAGAAGGGTCGATATGAGCGAGGTCCGACAGATGGCCCTGCTCCACGCAGGAGACGATCTCTTCATCGAGTTCAGCCGCGCGAGGTGAGTAACCAGCCGGCGCGTCGGGTGTGAGTCGATGCGACAGGTCGCCGCTGGCCACGAATGCGACCTTGCGATCCAGCTTCTCAGCGGCAAGTGCGACCGCGGCTCCGACGTCGCGGTGCGCGGCGTAACCGAGGTTGCTCAAGGACAACACGACCAGGTGGTAGGCGCGTCCGGGGTCGAGGAACTCCAACGGGACGAGCGATGCGTGGTCGAGATGGCCGGGGTCGAGACGCTTATCCTCCGTCCGTAGCACCACTGGCCTTCCGGAAGAAGCGATCTCTCGAGCGATGGCGTACGCCAGGTCAGGGTCGCCCTTCCAAGTGCGAACCACGGGGTCTCCGAACTGGGCCAGAGAGCCGGAAAGCGAGACGGAGTCATCGACCAGGAATGCGTCTGAGAGCGCGGGTGCGTGTGGAGACATGAGCACCACCGTGTGCGGCTCGTACCTGGCGAGGGCTGCAGCCGCACGCGACAGTGCATCGAGTGAGTCCTGAGTGACGTGCGACCTGGAACCGCCGACGCGCTCGACGAAGATCGGCGGATGCGGCGAGATGATACCGAACACAGGCGTCTTCATCGCGGGCCTCCCCTCCTCGAGATTCTTCTGCGTAGGTTGATCCGAGCCCACGCAGAGGTCCCGACTATGGGTTGGTACCCAGCAGTGACCCGGAAAGGAACCAGGTTTGTGCCGCGTCGATCTTCACGTCGACGATTCGGCCTGCATAGTCCTTCGCGTCGGAGCCTTGAGGAAGTACGACGTGGACGACCTTGTTTCCGGGCGTGCGTCCGGACAGCACAGCCGCATCCCGCTTGCTCACACCGGTGAAAAGCACCGGCTGGACCGTGCCCACGAGATCGCGATTCTTCGCAAGCGCCGAGCGTTGGACGAGCTCGACGAGCCGATCGAATCGTCGCTTAGCGACCGACGTCGGTACGCGGGGTTCCATGGTCGCTGCGGGCGTCCCTGCACGAGGCGAGAAGATGAAGGTGAACGCTTGGTCCAGTCTGGCCGCTTCGGCGACGCGCAGGGTCTGCTCGAAATCGTCGTCTGTCTCGCCGGGGAAGCCCACGATGATGTCGGTGGAGAGGGCAAGACCGGGCATGCGTTCGTAGAGGGCGTGGACGAGAGACAGGTAGTGGTCAGCGGTGTAGTGCCGGTTCATGGCCGCGAGGATCCGGTCTGAGCCTGACTGCATGGGAAGGTGGAGGTACGGCATGACGGCGGGTGTCTCAGCCATCACGCTGATGGTCTCGTTGGAAAGGTCCTTGGGGTGACTCGTGGCGAAACGGATCCGCTGGACACCTGTCGAGGCCACCTCATGGAGCACTTCTGCGAATCGTGGCGTTCCGTATAGGTCGCGTCCGTATGAGTTGACGTTCTGGCCGAGCAGCGTGATCTCGAGAACCCCGTCTGAGACGAGCCCGGCGGCCTCGGCCACGATCTCCTCGAGCGGTCGGCTCCGTTCGCGTCCCCTGACGTGGGGCACGATGCAGTACGTGCAGAAATTGTCGCAACCGACCGTGATGGGCACCCATGCGTGCCACGAGTGTTCCCGTTCGGCTGGTAGGTCGCTCGTGAAATCGGTGGACTCCGCGAGTATCTCCACCTGAGCGCTGCCCTGTGCCCGTGCGGCTTCGAGCAGGGCCGGCAGGTGACTCACGTTATGGGTGCCGAACACGACGTCGATGTGAGGGACCTGGTCAAGGAGCCTCTCGCCGTCACGTTGGCCGATGCACCCGCCGACGGCGATCAGGGGCCCTGCGCCGCGCCGCGGTTTCAATGCCTTCAGGCTCGCGACCTGTCCGATGAGCCGGTCGTCGGCGTTCTCGCGAACGCAGCAGGTCATGAAGACGATGACGTCGGCCTCGTGCGGCCGGTCGGTCGAAGACATGCCGGCAGCTCGCAGTAGTCCTGCGACGCGCTCGGAGTCGTGCTTGTTCATCTGGCACCCGAAGGTGCGGATCAAGAAGGTGTTCATGGCGGTACGCGAGTGTAGCATGCCCTACGACCAGTCAAGGCCGCGCGCCGAGCAGGGCCTCGATGTGCGGTGCCGGCAACTCCACACTGCCGAGAGGCGGGTTCGGGCCCTGGGGCCCATGGAAGTCCGAACCACCGGTGATGAGCAGGCCGAGTTCCCGTGCCAGGGCCGCGTAGTGGGCACGTTGGTCGGGCGTGTGGTCCGCATGGAACGCCTCGATGCCAGCAAGTCCCTGGCGGGTCAGTCGCTCGATGAGGTACGAGTGGTCTCCGACCCCCGGGTGGGCGATCACCGGGATCCCACCGGCCTCGATGATGAAGGAGATGGCTTCCTCAGGCTTCGGAGACTCCTTCGCGACGTAGTGGGGCGCATCACGTCCGATGAGGCGCTCGAATGCGTCTCTGATGGAGACCGCATGGCCCGAAGCGACTATGGCCCTGGCGATATGAGCCCGTCCGATCGCGCCGCCTTGGGAGAATCTCAGGACCTCTTTGAGCGTGACGGGAATGCCTGCGTCGGCGAGGGAACGGACCATCCGTTCTGCGCGCCGGGACCGCGCGTGCCTGAACCTCGCTAGTCTCTCCAGAAGACGCGGACTTGTGGGGTCGATGAAGTACCCCAGGATGTGTACGTCGCTGCCTCGCTCAGTGGTTGCGGAGAGTTCGACCCCGGGAATGAGCGCGACACCAAGGTCGACTGAGGCTTCAAGCGCTTCGTCCAGACCCGATACCGAGTCGTGGTCGGTGATCGAAAGGTGCGTGAGCCCTGTGCGCGCGGCGAGTCGGACGATCGCGCGTGGGCGAAGTGTCCCATCAGAGGCGTTGGAGTGGACGTGCAGGTCCGCTCTGAGCGGACGAGCGTTCACGCCCGGATCATGTCGCGCGGCTCGACGAGAAGGCGGATTGCGGTTCTCTCCTCGCCGTTGATCTCGATGTCGGCGAACGCGGGAACGCAGGTCAGCTCCATACCGGAGGGTGCGATGAATCCGCGTGCGATGGCGATGGCCTTGATGGCTTGGTTCAAAGCTCCTGCGCCGACGGTCTGGATCTCAACGGCGCCCTGTTCCCTGACGATACCGGCGAGAGCGCCTGCCACTGAGTTGGGGTTGGACTTGCTGGACACCTTGAGGACTTCCACGGTCCCTCCCTGGCGTGACCGGTACAGGATGCACGCCCGGACTCTGGGCGCGTGCGTCGCATGCTGGCGTGACGAGTGCTACATACTGACAACTGCGGTGTGGTGCATCCTCCAGTATATCGTGAAAGACGCGCACCGTGTCAGTCTTCTTTGTCAACCTCGAAGCGGACACGTATGTCGTCGCGTCCAACGGTGATGCGCGGGGCCGTACGGAGGTGGATGTAGTAGCGCTCCGCCAGCGCATCGAACGCCTTCTCCAGGTCAGCAGCGAACGCATCGAGGTCGGCCGAGTGGATCTTGAGCCCGCGGCGGTCGCGGTAGATGTCGGGAGCCTGGGCATCGGACGTCGCCGGGGCGGCTTTGGTCGCCACGGCATACAGTGTCCGCAGCGGCACCACGTCGCCAGCGAGAATCCGATGCGCCGTACGCTCGGAGATCGGGAGCCCGATATCTTCGGCGGTTTCGGTCAGTTCCTCAGCATCGGCGGCTGCGCCAGGTCGCTGCCACACCGGAAGGCGGGTGAGTTCTGAGGTCCGGAGGAGGTCGATCTCGTCAAGCTCGAAGCGCGCGAGGGTGACCATCGTGGCGAGGACCTCGGTGGGAGAACCGAAGAAGATGTCCATCTCCGTGTGCTCGAGGGCGAACTCCATCACGCGGCGGACGATGTTATGAGGACCTCTGGCGACGCGTAGAGCACCGGAGTCGTCGCGCTCCAGTGTCGGCCATGTGGACTGGTCGGCCTTCTCCGGTAGTACGGTCGTGTCAACGGACACTGAGATCGACGCACCCTTGTGCGCGTCGCCGGAGACGACATGCGCCGACAAGGCATTCTGGCGGATTGAGAAGAGCGCCATTCCCCTGCCATGAACCCCCCACCGGTCCATGACCATTGTCTCGAGCTTGCTCGTCACCCGAGGCTCGAAGATGCGTTCGTGGAGGGCGACCGGGATGCCGACTCCGTCATCCAGGACCGTCAGCGTGCGTACGTCGCCCTCCCGACCGGCGGCGATGAAGATGCGCTGCGCATGCGCGTCACGGGAGTTACGCAGCAGTTCCACGACGATGTCTTCCACGCCGCGGATGTCGTGCTTGGCCTGGCGGCGTTCGGCCTCGCTGACCTTGAGGCGCACGAAGCCGTCGCCAAGGTTCTCCTCGACTTTCAGGAACGCGTCCCCCGAAACGGAAGCGACGAATGAGAGTAGGTCGTTATCGCTCATGTCTGACAGGATACAGCTCCGGCGCTGAGTGGCGGCTCACCTGACGGTCTTCTCGAGCCACACGAGTGTGGTGGCGGGGGTGACTTCCAGTCTGGTCCTGACGTAGCCTCGGCTCTCGTAGAGTCGAAGAGGTGCCGTAGCATCGATGCCGGTGAACAGAATGAAGCGGTCAGCCTCCGGGAAAGAGCCCTCAACAGCGTCCATGAGTGCGGTGGCGATACCTTGGCGCGTGTGACCAGTCGCCACAACCAGTCGTCCGACCTCCACCGATCGGTCCCGTAAGGTGGCGCGTACGCTTCCCACCACCCTTTCGCCGATAAGGGCGACGAAGAACCGAGTCCCGCTTTCGATGAGGGTCTCGAGGTCGGAGAGGGTCTCAGTGAGCGGTGGGAGGAGACCGGGTTCGATGTCGAGCTCGCATGAGACACGCGTGAAGGCGTCATGCTGCACCTCGAGAACCGAGGGCAAGTCCGTTGGAGTCGCGGATCTGACGTGTGCTTGCGTGTCCATGACGGTCGTCCTCGCAAGACAGAAACACCCCGACGGGCCGTCCATCGGGGTGTTCACCGAAAGGCGCAGCTACTTCGCGTAGTCGATCGCACGACTCTCCCGGATGACCATGACCTTCACCTGACCGGGGTACTCGAGTTCGTCTTCGATCTGCTTGGCGATGTCGCGGGCCAGAACGACCGAGTCGGCGTCAGATACCTGGTCAGGCTTGACCATGACGCGGATCTCGCGCCCGGCCTGCATGGCGTACGTGCGCTCGACGCCCTGGTGGGAGTTGGCGACCGCCTCGAGCTTCTCCAGGCGTTTGATGTAGCTCTCGAG
This sequence comes from Actinomycetota bacterium, assembly GCA_029265315.1. Classification (GTDB taxonomy): domain Bacteria; phylum Actinomycetota; class Coriobacteriia; order Anaerosomatales; family PHET01; genus JAJUJM01. The sequence continues at coordinate 222,487 of JAJUJM010000001.1, forward strand.
GGTCTCGCGTCGCGCTCCCGGGCGCGCGGCCGAGATGGCGTCGGCAGCCTGCACCAAGACGGCCTCGATCGTCTGTGGCTCCACGTCGGCATGGTGGGCCTCTATCGCGTGGACGATGGCCTTCGGCTCGTTCATTCGGCGTGCGAGGTCGGCACCTATAACAGCATGGGGGCCTTCGATCTCGTGGTCGATGGCTTTTCCGATGTCATGAAGGAGCCCGGCACGCTTGGCGAGGGCAGGGTCGACTCCGAGCTCGGCTGCCATGACGCCAGCGAGCCAAGAGACTTCAAGGGAGTGGTTGAGGACGTTCTGGCCGTAGCTGGTGCGGAACTTCAGGCGGCCCAGCGTCCGTATGAGCTCAGGATGCAGGTTGTGGACGCCGGAATCGAACGCGGCCTGCTCCCCCGCTTCGTGGATCTGCTGGCTGACGATCTGGTCGGCCTTGTTGAACATCTCCTCGATCCGGGCAGGATGGATGCGGCCGTCGGCGATGAGCGTCTCGAGCGTGATACGCCCTATCTCGCGACGCACAGGGTCGAAGCTCGAGAGCACAACGGCTTCCGGAGTGTCGTCGACGATGAGGTTGATCCCGGTGAGCTGCTCGAAAGCACGGATGTTGCGGCCTTCTCGACCGATGAGGCGACCCTTCATGTCGTCGCTCGGTATGTGGACGACGGAGACGGTCGACTCTGCGGTGTGGTCGGCGGCAACCCGCTGGATCGCGATTCCGACGATGTTTCTGGCCTTCTTGTCGGCCTCTTCTCGAGCGCGCGCCTCAGTCTCGCGGATGAACGCGGCGGCGTCGCGCTTGACCTCGTCTTGGATGCGATTCATGAGCTCAGCGCGCGCCTGCTCGGCGGTCATCCCTGCGACTGACTCGAGACGCCTGCGCTCCTCCTCCTCCATCTCCTGGAGGTCCTTCTCTCGTTTTGCGAGCTGGCCTTGCAGCGACGAGAGTTGGTGCTCACGCTTGTCCACGGACTCCGCGCGTCGGTCGATGGACTCTTCACGCTGCGCGAGACGGTTCTCCGCTGCCTGGATCTCCTTGCGGCGTTCCTTGATCTCGTTGTCCGCATCCTGCTTCATGCGGAAGATCTGGTCCTTCGCCTCTATGAGGGCTTCTTTCTTGAGAGTCTCGGCCTGCTTCTCCGCATCTTTGACGAGGCGGTCCGCCTCTTCGGCCGCACGTGAGGCGCGGTCTTTGATGAGGAAACGGTTGATCGCATAGCCGAGGGCGACGCCTACCAGGAGTCCAATGAGCATCAGTGCCAGTTGATTGGCTCCCATGCGCCCTCCTTCCCTTGTGATCATGGGTGTGCGCGTTCAGATCTGTCGTGAGCACGCATCCGGCTCGATGATGAAGAAAGCCGAACACTTGTCCGGCATCGTGATCACACTGGCGGCCATGACGCACATACGCGAAATGCGGCCCATCGGCCGCTGCGTCCTGACATGCAATACAAACCGCGAATCGCACCGGCATGCATCGCCGCGCACGAATAATCACTGATGCCATAGCGATAGTACGCCTGAGCAGCGGAAAGCGTCAACCGATCGGCAGGGGCCCACGGGCGATGAACGGAGTGAACGGACCCGGAGCGGTCGTCAGGAACGCCTTCGCGTGAAGTCATCGAGAGCGGATAGGACCGCAGGTATATCGAATCCTCTGCGGACGAGTCTGCGGAGCGTCCGCTCTCGCTCTTCGGCCGTCTCTGGGGCCGCTGCTCGAATCAGTTCCGTCAGTCTGGACGGGTCCTGACACTCCTGTTCGACTGCCGCGCGGGCGACCGACTCGTCGACGCCATGGCGTCTGAGCTCGTCGAGGACTCTGCGGCGGCCGTAGCCGCTCTGAGAACGAGCGCGAGCGAGCATGCTGGCGAAACGGCTGTCGTCTATCAAGGCGAGCTCAACGAAACGGGCGCAGACTCTTTGGACGACTTCGGACGGATAGCCGTCCCGGAGAAGACGTTCAGCTAGGTCATGAAGCGATCGTTCACGAGCGGCGACAAGGCGCAGCAGGCGTTCGTGGGCCAGGCGTGACTCGACCTCTTCGAGGAGTGACGTGTCAAGTGCCGCACCCTCGGAGAGACCGAGTTCTCTGACGACCGCCTGAGATGTCACGCGTGACGTGTCATCGTAGTTGAGACGCACCGCATGCCCTTGTGCTCCGACGCGCTCGATCGAGGTGACGATCGTGGAGGTCATGCGTTCACCGGTCCGCGGAGCCGCTCGTGACTGGCACGGGGGCCTCAACGGCGGCTTCGACGTGCGGGGCCCTCATGAGTCCAAGTGAGTCACGAATCTTGAGTTCGATCTCGTTTCTCAGGTCCGGGTTCTCGCGCAAGAAGTCCTTTGCTGCTTCTCGACCCTGGCCGAGTCGCTCTTCCCCGTAGGTGTACCAAGCACCCGATTTGGCGACGATTCCTTCCTCGACGCCCAGATCCAGGATGGAGCCCTCTTTCGAGATCCCGGTCCCGTACATGAGGTCGAACTCAGCCTGCCGGAACGGCGGAGCGACCTTGTTCTTGACGACCTTCGCGCGGACTCGGTTGCCTACGACCTCCGTGCCCGCCTTGATGGAGTCAACGCGTCGGACGTCGATCCTGACTGTGGCGAAGAACTTGAGCGCCCGCCCGCCCGTGGTGGTCTCCGGGCTGCCGAACATCACACCGATCTTCTCGCGTAGCTGGTTTATGAAGATGCACGTGGTGTTCGACTTGTTGAGAGACCCAGCGAGTTTACGGAGCGCTTGACTCATGAGGCGCGCCTGAAGACCCACCGAGGTGTCTCCCATCTCGCCTTCGATCTCGGCGCGCGGTACGAGGGCCGCGACGGAGTCAACGACGATGACATCGATGGCGCCGCTCCTCACAAGCATGTCGGCGATCTCGAGCGCTTGCTCGCCGGTGTCCGGTTGGCTGATGAGGATCTCGTCTATGTCAACCCCGAGACGTGCCGCGTAGGTGGGGTCGAGAGCATGTTCGGCGTCGATGAAAGCGACGACGCCACCCATGGCCTGTGCTTCGGCGAGAATCTGGAGAGCGAGAGTGGTCTTGCCCGAGGACTCCGGCCCGTAGATCTCGACGATGCGCCCTCGTGGAACCCCTCCGATTCCAAGCGCCGCGTCAAGAGCGAGCGATCCTGTGGGTATCGCCTCTATCTGAACGCTGGCGGCGTGTTCGCCGAGCTTCATGATCGAGCCCTTGCCGAACTTCTTCTCGATCTGCTCTTTGGTGACGTCGAGAACCTTCTCTTTTTCTCGCTCCATGCCTCACTCGCTCCAATCCGGGATGCGGGAGACCCCCACGGGGCTGTCCCGACCCTACACGAACACGTGTTCGGTGTCAACGCTGTCCGAGCCAGCTTGAGCCGGCTGGCCGGTGCTGGACGCTCACCTTTGGCGTGAGGCGGTCTCCTCCCCCAGGATCCAGGATCCGACCACTTCGTACGTGGGTCCGTCCGGTCGCAGCCGGCTCGCATACAACGTAACGGTTGGCACTGACATGACCGGGGCGACGGCTCGAAGATGAGCGGTCGCCCGGGCGAGGTGGTGTCCCGAGATGGGACGGGGGCGCCTTGACCTGCACAGCGTCACATGAGGGCGGGGCGGTCGGGATTCCGGTTCGAGGTTCGCCGCGCCACATGCGGCGGAGTCGAAGGTATCGACGGCCCTCGCGAAATGGTCGGACTCGTCATCGTAGGCGGCCCAGATGACCCGGCAGCGTCTGGTGGACGGCGAGGCTTCGAGTCGTTTGAGCGGAAGTTGGAACGAAGGGACGGACGGGGCCGTGACGGCGATTGCTCGCATCACGGCGTGGAGCCGATCTTGTTCGAGGGCGCCGAAGAAGCGGAGGGTGACGTGAAGGTTCTCTGGGCGCACCCATTTCTCCTGTGCCCAGTCGGGCACGTCGGAACGGAGGTCGTCGGCGACGGCTGCGAGAGCACGACCAAGTGCCCCGTGGACGCCGACCGCAAGGAAGCAGCGGGTCATCACCGCAGTCGTATCCGATTCCTGAGCAGGTCAAGTGCGTAGGACACTGAACGGTCACGGATGCCCTCTCGTCCCATGGCGGGGAATCTGCGCTCATATGCGAAAGAGTCCTCACCGTCAGCGATCCCGAACCAGACCAGACCGACGGGCTTCTCGGCGCTCCCCCCGCCGGGGCCCGCGATTCCGGTTGTCGAAACGGACAGGTCGACGTCGAACACCTCGCGAGCACCCACGGCCATGGCGAGCGCGACTTCGCGACTCACCGCACCGAAACGTCGGAGCAGCTCATCAGGAACGTGTATGAGCGTGGCCTTCGCCCGGTTCTCATACGCGACCGCACATCCGGCGAAGACCTCAGAGGCTCCGGGAACGCTGGTGAGCGCGGCGGCGAGTAGACCGCCGGTGCATGACTCGGCGCACGCGACCCGGACACCAGCCCTCCGGGCGTCGCCGATGACGACCGCGGCCAGGCTGCTGTCATCACGAGCGTACACATGCTCGCCCAATGCGCCGGCCACGGCATCGGCAGCCGCATGCAGGCCGTCCGCATCGGTCGATTCTGCGACGAGTATCACCTTCACGTCGCCAGGTCGAGCGAGCACCGTGAGACGCACGCCGGGATGATCCTCAAGAGCACGCTGCGCACTCAGCTGGGCGTCGGACTCCGACAACCCCACCACACCCATCTGAGCGGGTGCGGGACGGGATTGGTCGATGCCTTCCAGCACCTTGGCGAGCATGGGGCGCATCTCGGCGGGCGGGCCCGGGAGAAGCGCCAGCGTGCCTCGCTGTGTCGGAATGACAAGCCCGGGAGCGGTACCCGTCATCGCATCGATGACAGTCGCTCCGGCCAAGACATCGGCCTGGGTGAGGACCTGTTCAGCGGCTTCCGGCCGGGCGTGTCTCTGGGCTATGGGCATGAGCAGGCTCTCGATGCGCGGGTCCCTCAGAAGCGGGACCCCGAGGGCCTTGGACGCGGCCTCGCGCGTGACGTCATCGTGAGTCGGGCCCAGCCCTCCCGTCACGACGACGAGGTCGCACCGGGCGATGGTCCGCTTCAAGACCTCGGTCAAGAGGTCGACCCGGTCGGCGACACTCGTGGCTTCGAGCACGGTGAGTCCGACAGCGTTGAGCGCGCGGGCGATCTCTGAGGTGTTCGTGTCGACGCGGAGGCCCTCTACGAGCTCTGAGCCCACCGTCACGATCGCAGCCGTTCGCATCAGGTTCACCTCGTGTCAGTCGGTGGTCTCGTCCTCATGCTCGCGGGTCCTCGAAGTCAGAGACACTCCCGTCCAGGGCCCTTCGAGGACGTCTGCGGCGTGGCGGAAGTAGTCGACCATGGAAGCGACGGTCATGGCGACGGCCGCTCCCATCACCGCCCACGATGCGACTTGGATGAACACGACGAACGGCGAGTCGGTGGTTCCGAGGAGTGCGGAGTCCTTCACGATGAACATGACGATCGCGACTATCTGGAGAACCGTCTTGATCTTGCCGTACCACGAGGCGGCGATGACGGTCCCCTCTGCTGAAGCGACCATGCGAAGACCGCTCACGATGAACTCACGACTGATGATGATGAGGGCGACCCACGTCGGGAGGACATCGAGCTCGATGAGTGCGAGCAGGGCCGCGGTGACGAGCAGTTTGTCCGCAAGGGGGTCGATGAACTTGCCGAAGGTCGTGATCTCGTTCCTGGAGCGCGCGAGATAGCCGTCGACGCCGTCAGTCGCCGCGAGGAGCGTGAAGACGGCAGCGGCGACCCAGGGCTTGAGGGCGACCATCAGCCTCGGGGCGTCGAGCCAACCCGGCCAGTCGGTGAGCAAAGAGACCAGGAACACCGGGATGAGCACCATGCGAGCGAGCGTCACGGTGTTCGCGGCGTTCAGTCGCCGCCGGCCGTCCTCCATGGCTTCAGAGCACCTCGCCTTCGAGGTCATATCCAACAGAATCCACGATGCGAGCAATCACGATATCACCGGGTGAGCCGCTGTCGAGGAGGACGATGCCGTCGACGTCGGGTGCCTGGCCCCGCCACCGCCCGACGACGACGCCTTCGTCGAGGTCCCTGCCTTCGACAAGCACCTCGAGTTCCTGGCCGATGCGCGTCGCCGCGCGCGCGAACCCGATCGCATCACCAAGGTCGCGCAGACGTTGTGCACGGGCGCGACGCGTCCGCAACGGAACCTGCTGGGGGAACGTGGCGGCTGCTGTGCCCTCCTCTGGCGAGTAGACGAACACGCCTGTGTAGTCGAAGTCGGCGGCTTGGACGAAACGCTCGAGAAGTGCAGCATCGCCCCGGGTCTCTCCGGGGAATCCAGCGATGAGCGTGGTGCGCAAGACGACGTCGGGCATCTTGTCGCGGATCCGCGTGAGGAGCTTCATGTAGGATTCGGCCCCCCCGCGCCTTCGCATCCTTCGGAGTACCGTGGGGCTCGCATGCTGTAGAGGCATGTCGAGGTAGTGGCACACCGTGGGATGTCCGGCCATGGAATCGAGAAGACGAGTCGTGACGCCGTCAGGCTGCGCGTACATGAGTCGAAGCCAGCCGAGCCCGGGCAGACAGGCGAGTTCGTCGACGAGATCAGTGATGGTGAGGCCGCCTTCAAGGTCGCGGCCCCACGCGGTGATGTCCTGGCCAATGAGGACGAGCTCGCGGGCTCCCCGTTCTATGAGCACGCGTGCCTCTCGCACGAGTCCGTCAAGCGGGCGGCTCACGTACGGCCCTCGGATCTGAGGGATCGTGCAGTACGCACATGCACGGTGACAGCCGTCGGAGACACGGAGGTAGGCCGAAGGCCCGGAGGAGAGGGGCACCACGTCCGCCTCGAGGGCGGGTCGCGTCGTCGTCCCCGTGAGCTGCGCTATCACATCGGGGAGCTGTTCCTCGTGCGCGACGGGTACGAACGCGGCCGCTTCCGGGAGCGAGGAGGAGAGGTCGTCGCCGTAGCGTGAGACCATGCAGCCGGCAACGATCACGTGTCGCGGCGTGGCGTCGTCTGCGTCTTGGAGCAGCGAGAATATCGTCGCTATGGATTCCTCGGTCGCCTCCTGGATGAACGAACAGGTGTTGACGACCACGACCTCAGCGTCAGCAGGGTCATCGACCAAGTGGAAGCCGGCTGCGACGACGCGTGCGCCCATGACGCCGGTGTCGACCTCGTTCTTGGGACAGCCGAGAGTGACGAACGCGACCCTCGGCCGCTGACGGGAGTCGATGGTCACCGGTAGTTGGTGTACTGAAGCGGGATTCCGTAGTCGGCCGCCTTCAGGAACGCGATGACGGCTTGGAGCTCGTCGCGACTCGGTGAGAACACCCGCAGCTTGTCGCCTTCTATCTGCACCTTCACCTTGAACTTCTGGTCCTTGATGTCCTTGTTGATCCTGCGTGCGAGGTCCGCTTCTATGCCCATGACGATGGTGCCGATGAAGCGCACGCTGCCGCCGCTCGCGGACTGCGGGGCGCTCCAGGAGATCGCTTTCAGGTCGACGTTGCGTCGGACGAGCTTCGTGTTGAGGACATCCATGACCTGTCTTGCGACGAAGTCAGACGGGGCGGTGAGGGTGAAGGACCGGTCGCTCTTGCTGTACTCGAGTGTGGCGCCGGAGTCTTTCAAGTCGTACCGCTGGACGAGCTCCTTGGCCGCCTGCTGGTACGCGTTGTCGACCTCCTGCAGGTCGACTTCCGACACGATGTCAAAACTGGAATCCTTGGCCATGTGGGCGGCTCCTTTCTTCGAACGGATGGGTCAGGGCGTCTCGGCCACAAGACGTATGGTCGGTGTGTCACCTTCGGGCATCGTGATGGGGCGTCCGTCACGAAGGATCGTCACCGCCGCAGGTTCGCCGATGCGGATCGAGGCCTCCCCGACGACCTGGAAGGTCTTGGACTGCCCCCCCGTGAGTGTCCCCTCATATGCACGTCTGCCATCGATGAGGATGCGGACCCATGACGCTTTTGTGTCCGAGATGCGCACCGTGACCTCGAACGGTCGTCTGGGAACATCCGACCGTGGGTCGCCGACAGGGACTTGGTCTGGAGTCGCACCTGGGTCTACCGCAGGGTTGTCGTCCGGTTGCGTGGCGGTCGCGGTGACGCCGGTGACCGGTACAGGTTCCGGCCGGGTCGCGTCGGGGCGCGCGGACCACGCGGCTATCGCCCACACGATGAGAGCGGCCGCTGCGACCACGGTGGCGGCCATGAGCGCAGCTGTGGGCGAGATCGCGTGTTGCTCTCCCGTGCGCGGGACCGCCTCGTCGATCTGCGGAAGGTTGAGTGCGGATGATCGCTGCTGGCCTGTTTCCGCTTTGTACAGCTGGAGAAGCGCTTGCGGGTCGAGTTCAAGGAAGCGCCCGTAGCTCGATATGTAGCCACGGACGTACCCGGGGGCAGGCAACCTGTCGTATGCGCCCTCTTCGAGAGCTGCGAGCAATCTCGCGCGTATGCGCGTCGCGGACTCGGCCTGATCCAGCGTCAGTCCCAGAGCGATTCGACGCTCGCGCAGAGTGTCACCGAGGGAGGCCATCGCTAGAGACCCTCTCCGGCATCTTCACGCTCGAAGGCCTTGAGCGCCTCGAGCTCCTCGACATCGACGATGACTTCGCGCGGCTTGCTGCCGTCCGGAGGTCCGACGACTCCCTTCATCTCGAGCATGTCCATGATGCGTCCGGCGCGCGCGTAGCCCACCTTGAGACGACGCTGAAGCATGCTGGTGGACCCAAGCCCACTGGTGACGACGATGTCGGCGGCCTCCCAGAGCAGAGGGTCGTCCTCTTCGCCGGCGTCGCTACCGCCGCCTCCGGCAGATGAGACCTTCAGGTGAAGGATCTCGGTGTGGTAGTCAGGTTCGGACTGTCGTTTGAGGTGTTCGACCACGGCCTCTATCTCGGCTTCGGATACGAAGCAGCCCTGGATGCGCTTAGGCTTCGGCCACGCAGGTGTCGAGAAGAGCATGTCGCCAAGACCGACGAGCTTCTCTGCGCCCGGTTGATCGAGGACGACCCGACTGTCCAAGCCGCTCGCCACGTTGAATGCGATACGGTTGGTGATGTTGGCCTTGATGAGGCCGGTGACGACGTTGGCTTCGGGGCGTTGTGTCGCGACGATGAGGTGGATCCCTGCGGCGCGCGCCAGTTGTGCGATGCGGCAGATCGAATCCTCGACCTCTTTGGCTGCGACCATCATGAGGTCCGCCAACTCGTCGATGACGATGACGAGGTACGGGAGCTCGGGTGATCCCTCAGGGCCCCTCCCCTCTTGCACCATCGCGTTGTACGCGCCGATGTTGCGAGCACCAGCGGCCTGCAGCACCTTGAGTCTGCGTTCCATCTCGCCCACCGACCACGCCAGTGCGCTGGCCGCCTCCTTGGGTTCGGTGACGACGGGGACGTAGAGGTGGGGTACACCGTTGTAGAGGGACAGCTCGACGCGCTTCGGGTCGATGAGTATGAGGCGCACCTCAGATGGGGTGGCGCGCATGAGGATGCTCGTCAGCATGGCGTTGATCGCGACAGACTTGCCTGAACCGGTCGTGCCACCTATGAGCAGGTGGGGCATCGTGGCCAGGTCCGCCTGAACTGGGTCACCTGACACGTCCTTGCCGATCCCGAGGAGGAGGGGTCCCCCCTCGCCCGCAGGTGAAAGCACGTCGCCCAGCGTGACCGAGGCGCGGCGGACGTTGGGAACCTCGATCCCGACCAAAGCCTCACCGGGAATGGGTGCTTGGATGCGTATGGTGGACGAGGCAAGGGCCAAGGCCAGATCGTCTGCAAGGGCCGTGACGCGGTTCAGACGCACCCCCTTGGCGATCTCGACTTTGAACAAGGTGATCGTAGGACCCGCGACCCATCCGACGACGCGCGAGGGGATGTCGAAGGTGGCGAGCGTCGAGCGAATGGTCTCGGCGATGGTCTTGAGTTCGTTATCGGTGGCTTTGTGACGGGATGCGGACTCAGCGGTGCGTGCCAGGAGTGTGGGAGACGGCAACTCGAAACCCTCCATGGCCCTGGGGGCCCGAGCTGCGGGGGTGGGCACCGTCTTGCGAGCGGCTTCCGGATCGGGTGTCGGACTCGGTGCGCGTCGGACCACTCGGGGTTGGGGCTCATGTTCGTCTTCAGAGGTGCTGTCCACAGGCAGGGTCTTGGGTGCCCGGGAGCGTCCTGGGGGCGTGGCGGCGGATGTTCGAGGAGCGCCGGTCCCGAGCCGGTCACGCGCCCGGTCCACCAGTCCGGAGATGGACAGACCGGTCATGACGAGACCGATGAGCAACATGCCGATGAGCAGGACGGCGGCTATCGAGGGCGTCGTCGGCGTCGCGAGCGCCCAAGCGAGCGCGCCGCCCACGTACCCACCGTGTGAAGCCACGAGTTCACGGTCGAGGTAGGCGGCGTTCGGCGTGGCGAGGGACGTGAGAGAGATGATCGCGAGGACGATGACACCGAGACCGGCACCGGTCCGGCCCTCGCGGATGTCCGCGCGCACGAAGAACGACACGCCCCACAGGAGCAGACCGATGGGAATGAGGTAGGCACCTACGCCGAACGTGGCCTTGAGCGCTGTGGAGACCGCTTGGGATGCCACCCCTGTCGAGCGGCTCACCACAGCGATCATGAGACCGATTGCGAGCGCCGAGAGGGCAACGCCGACGATGTCGCGTCGGGAGCGGTCGTCGAGCCATCCCGCGGGACGGGAGGATGCGCGTTGTGAGGGTCGTCGTCCGCTCGTGGCGGCGGAGCGGGTCTTCGGTGTGCCTGTGCTGCGTTCACGTACCACGGTGAGGCGCGCCGTTTCTGCTAGATGGGTCCATAGACTACCAGGAGAAGGATACCTGCAATCGCGGTGTATGCGGCGAACCAGCCCAACGAATGCCGCCGCACGAAGGGCAGGAGAAAGTGCATGACGGAGTACCCGACCACGGCGGTGACGGTCACTCCGAGCACGGTGACCGTCACGCTTGGGAGTGAGCCTTCCCCCATCGCGATGTCGAAGAGCTTCTTGCCCGTGGCGGCCGCGATGATCGGGATCGACATGAGAAAGGAGAAGCGGGCCGCCTCTCCCCGTGTGATTCCCAAAGCCTGTGCTGTCGCGATCGTTGTCCCGGACCGGGAGACCCCGGGCAGCGCGGCGAATCCCTGTGCGAAACCAACCACCAGGGCCTTGAACCAAGTGATCTCGTGGATGTCGTCGGCCGGCGCATGTCTGTCGCGCTCGATCCGTGCGATCACCTCGGACGTGACGAGGACAGCGGTCGTGGCGAGCAGGCCCCATGCTGAGATCGCGATCTGCTGTCTCACGGGTCGAGTCTCCACCCCGGAGACGAAGGACTCCAAGGCGAGGACGACGGCGACGCTCGGGAGCGTGGCGACGATGAGCATCCAGGCCAGTCGACGTGACCGGGTACGCTCAGGGGCACGCGAAAACGCGCTTCGAACAAGGTGGACGACGTCGTTTTGGAAGTAGGCCAAGGTCGCGAGCAGGGTGCCTGCGTGCAGAACGACATCGAATCCCAGGCCGAACCTCTGCCAGCCGAGCAGCGACGGCACGAGTATCAGGTGGCCGTCTGAGGATATGGGGAGGAACTCGGTGACCGCTTGGACGATGCCGAGGACCATCGCTTCTATGAGGCCCACTCGATCAGACCTCCAGCACGATCGGGATGATCATGGGGCGTCTGCGCAGACGCTCCCAGAAGAACTGGGAAAGGGACTCGCGGATCGCTCTCCTGATGACCGCGTGATCGGTGACGCCTTCGCGGCCTGTCTTGGCTACGGTCTTCGCGATGCGAGTCTTGGCCTCCTCGAGGACGGAGTCGGTGTCGGCGAACACGATGCCGCGAGTCACGACCTCGGGGTCGCCTGCGGCCTTGCCCGTACGGGAGTCGATGACGACGACGATGGTCGCTATCCCGTCCTGACTCATGTGCTGGCGGTCGCGCAGGACGACCTGACCGAGGTCTCCCACGCTGGTGCCGTCGACGTAGATCACGCCGGAATCGACGCGCTCGGACACCCGGGCCTCGTCCTCATCGATCTCCAGGACATCGCCGTTGTCGAGGACGAAGACAGCGTCTTCGGGCACGCCCACTGAGACGGCGAGTCGGGCATGAGCGGCCAGGTGGCGCGTCTCTCCATGGATGGGGACGAAGAACTCGGGCTGCACAAGGTTCAGCATGAGTTTCAGCTCTTCGGCCGCTGCGTGTCCCGAGACGTGCACATCGGCGCTGCCGCGATGGACCACGTGGGCGCCGCCCTTAGTCAGTCGGTTGATGACGCGACTGACGGCCTTCTCGTTGCCGGGAACGGGACTCGCGGAGATGATCACCGTGTCGCCGCGCTCCACGGTGACCGTCCGATGGTCACCGTTGGCCATTCTGGCGAGCGCAGACAGCGGTTCTCCTTGGCTTCCGGTGCACAGGACGACGACCTTGTTCGCGGGGATCCCGCTCGTCTCATACGCGTCGAGGATGTCCTCATCGTCGATGTTGAGGTAGCCGAGGTCCCGGGCGATTCGGGTGTTCTGCAGCATGGAGCGACCCGTGACGGCCACTTTGCGTCCCGCTGCGACGGCGGCATCGCAGACCTGTTGCAGGCGGTGGATATGACTCGCGAACGATGCCACGATGACCCGCTGTTCGGCGTTGGCGATGATCTCATCGAGGGCGGCTCCGACCTCGGCCTCAGACCTGCAGAAACCCTTGTTCTCGGCTCCTGTCGAGTCGCTCATGAGCAGGGTCACGCCCGACTTACCGAATCTCGCCAACGCGCCGTAGTCGGTGAGACGACCGTCTATGGGTGTCTGGTCCAGCTTGAAGTCCCCGGTGTGAAGGACGGTGGCCACCGGCGTGCGGATGAACACCCCCACCCCGTCCGGGATCGAGTGGTTGACTGCGAAGAAGTCGAGTCCGAACGAGCCGAGGGAGACGTGACTACCGCTCCTGACCTCACGCAGCCTCGGCTTCTTGATGCCGTGTTCGTCGAGCTTTCCTTTGACGAGGCCGAGCGTGAGCCTGGTGCCGAGGACCGGAACCGGGCGCCCCAGGTCTTTGAGCAGGTAGGGCAAGGCACCGGTATGGTCTTCATGGCCGTGGGTGATGACGATACCGCGGAGTCTGTCGACGTGTTTCAAGACGTACGAGTAGTCCGGAAGGATGAGGTCCACGCCGGGGTGGTCGTCGTCCGGGAACATGATGCCGGCGTCCACGATCAGCATGTCGCCGCCATGTTCGAACACGGTCATGTTCTTACCGATTCCGTCGAGTCCGCCGAGCGGGATGACCCTCAGGCGTGCACGTCGGGCGGCTCTTTTCTCAGTGGGCATGAGTGGTGTCTCGGGTCCTCTCGGTCAGACTCTTGTGTCTCAGGGCAAGAGACCGACATGCCGCATCACGCGCGTGAGCTCATCGACCTGAGACCGGGTCGGTTCGACCAGCGGCAGTCGCACCCCGCCGACAGGAAAGCCTGTGAGCTCGAGCGCTTTCTTCACCATGATCGGGTTCGACGTCAGGAACAGGGCTTTCATCAGGGGAAGCAACTCGATGTGTATCCGCAGGGCCTTGGTGTGTTCTCCGTTGACCTGCGCGAGGATCATCTCCTTGAAACGAGGTCCTGCGATGTGACTGAGCACGGAGATGACACCGGTGCCCCCCATGCCCATCAACGGGAGTGTGAGTTCGTCGTCTCCCGCCAGGATCTCGAAGCCCTCGGGAGCGCCGGCGAGGATCGTGGCGGCCTGCGAGAGATCACTGTTCGCCTGTTTGAGAGCGATGATGTTGTCACAATCGTGAGCCAGTCTGAGTACCGTCTCAGGCTCCATGTTGATCACGCAGCGTCCGGGGATGTTGTACAGGATCACCGGGACATCGACTGCTTCGGCGATGGCCCTGAAGTGCCGGTACAGGCCCTCTTGGGGTGGCTTGTTGTAGTACGGGACGACCGCCATGATCGCGTCCACGCCCAGCGCCACCACCTTGCGCGCGAACGCGACAGAATCGTCTGTGCAGTTGTCGCCGGCGTTCGCGATGACAGGCGCGCGTCCTTTGACCGCGTCCAAGACGGCGCGGAACAGATCCATCTTCTGGTCATAGAAGACGGTCGGGCTCTCGCCGGTGGTCCCACAGACGACCAAGGCGTCAGACCCTGTGTCGAGCAGACGATTCGCAAGCTCGGCCGCTCGGGGCAGGTCGAGAGAATCGTCTTCGGTGAACGGCGTCACCATCGCTGTTATCAGTCGGCCGAAACGAGGCGCGGTCATGTCGTCATCTCCTAGCGGGTGCATGGCTGGTGCATGCGAGAGCCGGTCACGGTCTCACCTGCCGTATTGTGCCACACGGTGTTCGGGCGAGACCGCTTGGTGTGCGTCAAACCTCTCAGCGAGCGCCCGAGTCGGAATCGGCCAGACCGAAGCCGGCATGCAGCGCGTTGACCGCATCCATCACCCGGTCTGCCTTGATCAGGACTGAGATCGTCGTGTGGGAGTCGGCTATCTGTAGGACAGCGACCCCGGCCTCTCGAAGATGCTCCGCCACCTTGGCCATGACTCCCGGAACACCGTGCATGCCGGCGCCGACCAGCGTCACTTTGGCGAGTCCAACCGTGATGTCGTAGGTCCACGGGAGCTCGTCGAGTACCCCTCGTACGGCGTCGAGTGCCGTGTGGGCGACGGTGAATACCAGCGTGCCCCGTATCGGCGTGAACATGTCAAGCGAAGCGCCGGTGTCCGCCAAGCTCCGGAACAGGTCCGATTGGGCCGCCATGTGTCGTCGGCTGCCCTCTTCGGCGTCAAGGTGGACGACCACGCGCACGACGCCGTCGGTATGGGTGACGGCGGTCGCCACGGAACCGGGGCGCAGCGCCGCGATATCGGTGACGTGTGTTCCCGGATGAGTCGAGTAGGTGTTCTTCACGCGGACGGAAAGACCGCTCGCAAGAGCCAGCTCCGCCGCGGGGGTGTGCACCACCCTGCTCCCGGCACGTGCCATCTGGAACAGTTCGTCTGAACGGATGACCGCGAGCGTTCTCGCGGACTCACAGACACGGGGGTCGGTGGTCATGACACCATCGACATCGGTGTAGATGGCGACCTCCTCGGCCCCAAGAGCCACACCGAGGGCGCATGCGGTCGTGTCGCTTCCGCCGCGCCCAAGGGTGGTCAACGTCCCGTCGGACGCGATCCCTTGGAATCCGCAGACGACGGGGACTTTTCCCTGTCCGATCAACGCCCGCAGTCGGTCCGTGTGAATCTCTGTGATGCTCGCAGAGCCATATACGCCGTCGGTGACCATGCCGGCCTCTCCGCCCGTCAAGGCGACCGCATCCACCCCGTGGGCCCGAAGCTCGTGGGCGACCACGACCGCGCTGATGACCTCGCCGACGCTGGCGAGCAGGTCATGTTCGCGCGGGTCGGCGGGCAGACCGCGCACAAGCGCCAAGAGCGTGTCGGTCGCGTAGGGGTCGCCGTCACGCCCCATGGCGCTCACGACCACGACGGGGCTCCGGGCGAGCTCGAGCGCTGCGGTCACGTGGAGTGCGAGAGCCGCGCGACCTTCTTCTGACGCGACGGAGGTGCCACCGAACTTCATCACGACGATGGGCCGGTCCCCCGTTGTGGGAGCGGGACAGGTCACTCAGGGCTCCAGGAGGTTCTCAAGGCCGATGACCAGACCGGTGCGGGAGCCCACGGCACGGATGGCGAGGAGAACGCCGGGGACGAAGCTCGTGCGGTCGATGGAGTCATGGCGTATGGTCAGGGTCTGGCCCTGACCGCCGAATACGACCTCTTGGTGTGCGACGAGTCCGGGAAGACGAACGGAATGGATCCTTACCCCGTCCACCTCGGCGCCGCGGGCGCCTCGCATGCCCTCCAACTCGGTCTCGACGCCCGGCGTGTCCGGTCGTGAGAGGCGAGCGTCGGCGATCATCTTCGCTGTACGAAGCGCCGTACCCGAGGGGGCGTCAGCCTTGCCGTCGTGGTGAAGCTCGATGACCTCGGCATAGGGCATGTACTTGGCCGCGCGTTCGGCGAAAGACATCATCAGGACGGCGCCGATCGCGAAATTGGGAGCGAAGAACAAGCAGGCACCGTCAATCGCTTGGGAAGCGATATCGGCCAAGGTGCTCTCACTCAGGCCGGTGGTGCCGACGACGCAGTCAACGCCGCGAAGAAGCGCCGTACGCAGGTTGGCCTCGACCACGTTCGGGTGGGTGAAATCGACCATGACATCCGGTCGCGTCCGGTCGATCGCATCGGCGAGATCGGCGACGCACGCGACCTCGTCTGTCAAGCGTTGACCCGCGAGCGCGGGGTCGACTGCGGCGACAAGCTCCATGTCGTCCTGGGCGTCGATGGCGCGTACGATCTCAGATCCGACGCGGCCTCCTGCGCCGGAGACGAGGACTCTGGTCGACATCGAAAAGCTCCCCTCTTCCACGCGGTGCTGCTAACGAACGAGCGGTTCGAGTCGCTCGGGTTTGAATGGCCCGATGACGGCGAGTACCTTCTCACGGTCAAGGACCGATGACGAGACCCTTTTGAGGTCTTCCATCGTCACGGAGTCGAAGCGTTCGACGAGCTCGTCTGCAGAGAGGATCTCGCCGCCGGTGACCTCGTTCTTGCCGAGTCGGGTCATGCGCATCCGGGTCGACTCCATCCCAAGCACCAGGTGGCCCTTTGTCGCCTGGCGCACACGGTCTAGCTCTTCGGGCGTGACGCCGTGCTCAGCTATGCGTTCCATCTCGATTCGGATGAGCCTGATGACCTCTTCGGCGTTCTCCGGACGCGTGCCGGCGTACACCGCGAACTCACCGGTGTCCTGGTATAGCGACGAGAACGAGTAGATCGCATAGACCAGACCGCGCTTCTCCCGGACCTCCTGGAAGAGGCGAGAGCTCATGCCGCCTCCCAGGACACCGTCGAGCAGGGCGAGCGCGAAGCGGTCCGGGTGGTGTGCGTTCATCGTGGCCACGCCGTAACAGATGTGGGCCTGCTCGGTGTCCTTCTCGAGGGTGACGATGCGGGCCTCCCCGGCGGCGTCCGCGATCGGTCGGACTGAACGGGGGCCGTGGTTGAGGCTGGACAGATGGCGCTCAGTGAGCGAGACCAGCTCATCGTGGTCAACGTTGCCTGCCGCTGCGACCACGCAGTTGCCGGACAGATAGTGCTTCTGGCGGAAGGCGACGGCAGCGGCGTGGTCGAAACCGCTGACCGTCTCGCGGCTGCCGAGGATCGGAAGCCCGATGGGATGGTCAGGCCACAGCGCGTGGCTGAATATCTCGTGGATCCGGTCGTCGGGGGTGTCCTCCATCCGCGCGATCTCCTCGATGACGACCTCGCGCTCAGAGGCGCAGGCGTCATCGGCGAGGCTCGCGTCCACCACCATCTCGGCGAGCAGAGCGAAGGCCGAATCGAGGTGCTCGTCGACGAAACGGCTGTAGTAGCAGGTGTACTCCTTGGATGTGAAGGCGTTGAGCTCGGCGCCCAAGCGGTCGAACTGCTCGGAGATGTCCTTCGCGGAGTGCGTGGAGGTCCCCTTGAACATCATGTGCTCCATGAAGTGCGACATGCCAGCTTCGTATGGGACCTCATCACGGCTGCCGACGGCGAACCAGATACCCAGCGCCACTGAGCGGACGGAGTCCATCGGCTCCGACATGACGGTGATGCCGTTGTCGAGGACCGTCTTTCGATAGAACATCGGGAATCTCCCTCGTGAGGTCAAGCTCGTGTGGTGTCAGAGTAACCGAACGGGCAAGGTTCGCGTCTTGCCAAGAATGACAGCCCCCGGACCGTGAGGCACTCGGGGGCTGTGAGGTCGTGCGGTGCGCGCCCTCAGTGGCGGCGGCGCGGACGTCGGTCGCGGTCTGTCCCGCCGCCGTCGCGACGTGGGCCACGATCGCCTACGGGGCCCGAGTCGGTGCTACCCTCGGGTGCCGGCGGCTTGTCGAGACGATCGAGGCTCACCTTGCCGCGGTCGTCGATGTCGATGACCTTGACGTGGACTTCATCGCCGACGTTGAGCACGTCCTCGACCTTGCCCACGCGTCCCTGGGCGACGCGGCTGATGTGAAGCAGGCCGTCCTTGCCGGGCATGAGCTCGACGAAGGCGCCGAACGGCTGGATCGAGACGACTCGGCCGTGGTACTCCTCCCCGACCTCGACGTCCTTTACGATCGCCTGGATCCGGCGGACCGCCTCTTCACCGCCCAGGTCGCGTGACGCGACGTAGATGGTGCCGTCCTCTTGGATGTCGATCTGCGCGCCTGTCTCCTCTTGGATCCCGCGTACGACTTTGCCTCCGCTGCCGATGACCTCTCGGATCTTGTCACTCGGGATCTTGATGGTGATGATGCGCGGCGCGTACTGGCTCATCTGGGGGCGGGACTCGGAGATGACCTCGAGCATCTTGCTGAGGATGTAGGCGCGTCCCTCCTTGGCCTGCATGAGCGCCTTGTTGAGGATCTCCAGGGAAAGCCCCTTGGCCTTGTTGTCCATCTGCATGGCGGTGATGCCCTTGGGCGTGCCCGCGACCTTGAAATCCATGTCGCCGAGGAAGTCCTCGAGACCCTGGATGTCCGAGAGCACCGCGACCCTGTCTCCTTCCTTGATGAGGCCCATCGCGATGCCGGAGACCGGTGCTGAGATGGGGACTCCGGCGTCCATGAGCGCGAGCGTCGAGCCGCAGACGGAGGCCATCGAGCTCGAACCGTTGGACTCAAGGACCTCGGAGACGATGCGGATGGTGTACGGGAACTCGTCCTCGTCGGGGATGACCGGCAGAAGCGCTCGCTCCGCGAGGGCCCCGTGACCGATGTCGCGGCGCTTCGGTCCGCGCATGAACCCGATCTCACCGGTGGAGAAGGGTGGGAAGTTGTAGTGATGGATGTAGCGCTTGCCCTCGGACACGTCGATCGTGTCGAGACGCTGCCACTCGTTGAGCATGCCGAGGGTCAGCACCGAGAGGACCTGGGTCTGGCCACGGGTGAAAAGGCCCGAGCCGTGCGCACGGGGCAGGTAGCCGGCCACGCAGCTGATCGGACGGATCTCGGTCACCGAGCGTCCGTCCGCGCGCTCGCCTTCGTCGAGTACCATGGCACGCATCGTCTTCTTCTCGAGAAGCTTCAGGACAGCACGCAGGTCCTTGCCCCACACGGCGAGCTCCTCGTCGGTGAACGACGCCGCGATCTCGTCTTTCACTGCGGCCACTGCGTCCATTCGGGCGTGCTTGTCAGGGTTGTGCAGAGCGGCCTTCATCTTCTCGGCGCCCATCGCGAAGACGCGATCGACCAGCGCGGGGTCGTGTGACGCGAGCACGACTTCCATCGGCTTGATGTCGACCTTGGCAAGGAATCGTTCCTGGACCTCACAGAAGGCGGCTATCGCCTCTTGGGCGAACATGAGCGCTGCGAGCATGTCCTCTTCGGAGACCTCGCGAGCGCCTGCCTCGAGCATGTAGACCGCGTCCTTGGAACCGGCCACCACGAGGTCGAGGTCCGAGTCCTCGGTCTCATCGAAGGTGGGGTTGACGAGGAACTCGCCGGTCTGCATGTCACGACACACACGGACTCCGGCCAAGGGCCCCTCGAACGGGATCCCTGCCGCCATGAGCGCGGCGGATGCTCCCATGATCGAGATCACGTCAGGCTGGTGCACCTGGTCGGCCGACAGGACGGTCGCGATGACCTGGACCTCGTTGCGGAAGCCGTCGGCGAAGGCCGAGCGCAGCGGCCTGTCGATCATACGTGCGGTGAGCGTGGCCTTCTCGCTGGGCCGGGCCTCGCGCTTGATGAAGCCGCCGGGGAGTTTGCCGGCCGCATACATCCGCTCTTCGAAGTCGACGGTGAGCGGGAAGAAGTCAAGGTCTTTGGCCTGCTTCGAAGCGGTCGCGGTGACGAGCACGACCGAATCCCCCTGGCGTACCAGGACGGCGCCGCCAGCTTGTTTCGCGAGCTCACCGGTCTCGAGTGCGTACTCTTTTCCGAACAGCTCGAACGTCTCAACGATCTTGGTCATCTTCTCTTCCCTGTCCTTCCGGCCGACGGCCCCATGCCGACGGCCCCTTCACGACGAAGGCGGGGACGCTCCCCGCCTTCGAGAATCCCTCGCGTGGGTGTCTACCCGCGGATGCCGAGTTGGGCGATGAGTTCGCGGTAGCGCTCGATGTCGTTCTTCTTGACGTAGCCCAAGAGCCGGCGACGCTGTCCGACCAGCTTGAGTAGGCCACGGCGGGTGTGATGGTCCTTGCTGTGGGTCTTGAGATGCTCGGTGAGGTCACGAATACGCTGCGTGAGCAGAGCGATCTGGACGTCTGCAGAGCCCGTGTCGTTCTCCGCGCGCTTGTATTCGGCGATAATCTTGGCCTTGACTTCCTTGTCGAGCGGCATGGGTCCACCTTTCTGATCGATGGTCCGCCCCGGTCCGGGATGGTCGCGTAGGTGGTCGCGGACCTCTCAGGCCGGGGTACTGACGATAGCCGGCGAAGTATAGCACACACACGGCTCCGGGCGTACAGGCCCCCCGTGGTCCGCCTCAGTGGGTCAGTATCAACGAAGAGAGGTCGAGACTGCGCCTTGAGATGCACGAATGGGCATCGGCCTCAGTCGTCGACGATGTCGATGAGGGCCGGTGGCAGGTCGGGAGGCATCGGGGCGGCCAGGCGCTGAAGGACCCGGGCGACATCGTCTCGGATGGCTTCCGACAGGTCCGCTGACGACCGGAACACCTTGAGATCCCGCAGTCTGGAGTTGAACTCGACGGTGACCGACCTACCGTACAGATCGCCTGTGAACCCGATGAGATGGGCCTCGATGAGGTGCTGCGTAGCGGGGAAGGTGGGAGGAGCTCCGACGAAGATGGCGGCCGGCCACGCACTCCCATCAGAGACGAAGGCTCGTCCCGCATACACACCATCGGCCGGGACCGCCATCCGTCTGGGTGGGCGAACATTGGCGGTCGGGAACCCGAGTTCGGCACCCTTGCGTCTCCCCTCCACCACCGTGCCGGTGATGCGGTGGGGTGCGGTCAGAAGTTCGGCGGCCTGCTCCACTGCACCGGTCGCGATCAGGGTGCGGATCCGCGTCGACGACACGATGTCGCCACGGACGCGCAAAAGAGGATGCTCCCGAACCTGGACGCCACGCTCTGTGCCCCACCGCACGAGCGTGCGGACGTCACCGGACCCGGAGGAGCCGAAACGAAAACCGTGGCCCACATGAACAGCGATGGGCTCACAGCAGCGTTGGAGAACGGAGTCGAGGAACGACTCAGGGCTCATGCGCGCGGTCGCATCGTTGAACTCGACGACGACCACCACATCGGCGCCGCAGGCATGCAGACGTGAGAAGCGCTCTCCGGGCTCAAGAAGGCGGGCCACTTCGGCGTCGGGGTGCAAGACCTCATCCGGGTCGCGGTCGAAGGTGAGCGCGACGGTGAGCGCGTCGCGGGCCATCGCCTCGGCGCGGGCCTGGTCGAGCAGGCGCCTGTGACCCAGGTGGACGCCGTCGAACACACCAAGTGCGACTACGCAGGACCCCAACGGCTCGCATGCAGGGAACATCACGACTGGTGGCGTCAGCGACACGTGGACTCCTCCGGAAAGCAGACCTGAGGGACGAGCATCCCGTCAGATGCATGGTAGACCCCGGCCAGTCTTCCGGCAGCACGTACGGCCACTAGCTGTTCGGAACGCGCGGCGTACGGCAGGCGCCGTCCGTCTTTGAGGTCGACCGGGTCGGCTTCGACGACCGGGAGCCCGAGGGCTTCGAAGGGGTCGATGAAGCGCTCGACGAACTCCGTGGATGAAAGGGACACGAGATCTTCAAGGGGGGACGCATCTCGCACATCGAGTGGCCCCGAGCGTACACGGCGCAAAGAGAGGAGGTGTGCGGGGCAGTTCACGGCGCGTCCGATGTCTCGCGCAAGCGCCCTGATGTACGTGCCTTTCGACACGACGAAGTCAACCGACCATGAAGGTGGCGACTCAGAGACGCTCATCAGTCGTGCGCCGCGGACTTCGATCGGACGCGGCGTCAGCTCGAGTGGTTCGCCTGAGCGTGCGGCGCGGTGCGCGGTCCGGCCGTGCACCTTGATCGCAGAGAAGGCCGGCGGCACCTGCATCGATGGACCGAGGAAGGACCGAAGGACCCCTTGGGCGTAGTCCGGGTCGAGGATATCGGGGCGAACCGACTGAACAAGAACGGGCTTTCCACCGGCGTCGTCCGTGTCGGTGGACGTACCGAACCCGATCTCGGCGAGATAGCGCTTCTCAGCGCTTGCGAGGTATGGCTCCAAGCGAGTGTAAGGGCCGACCAGGACGACGAGCAGGCCGGTGGCGAGCGGGTCCAATGTCCCCGCGTGGCCGACGCGCCCCTCGCCGGTGACTCGCCGGATGGCTGAGACGACGTCGTGGCTCGTGGGCCCGAGCGGCTTGTCAACCAGAAGGATGCCGCGCAGACCGGTCGCACCCCTGCGACGCGGCACCGTCACCCGCTCCCGGGAAGCAGAGGCAGCAGCTGGTCGAGAACGGCAGGAACGGTGCTCGAGGTCACCGTGAAGCCAGCGGCCGCTTTGTGGCCGCCCCCGCCGAAACGGCGCGCAACAGCAGCGACGTCATGGCCGGTCTTCGACCTGAGGTTGCCGCGGACCTCCTCGGCCTTCTGACGAAGAAGGACAGCGACGTCTATGCCTCCAAGAACACGGATCGCGTCGGGGAGGTGCTCGGCCTCTTCGGGAAGAGCGCCGGTCGTCGAGAAGTCCTCATCGGTGAGATAGGTCCATGCGACACGCCCGTGGTTGGCGGTCCTCAAACGCGAGAGCGCCAATGCCTCGAGTTCAAGCGACGCCGCGGAGCGCTCTTGGTAGACGAGTCGAGCGGTCTCGGCCGGGTCCACGCCAGCCTCGAGCATCTCGGCCGCTGCACGCAGGGCTGCGGGTGATGTGTTGTCGTAGGAGAAGCGGCCAGTGTCGGTGAGCAGGGCCACGTAGAGCGGCTGAGCGATCTCGGACGTTGGGGCCACATCGAGGGCTTCGAGGAAGCGCCAGACGATCTGACCCGTGGCGGCCATGCTCGAGTCGCATATGAAGTGAGACCCGTATGGTTGTGCATCCGCGTGGTGGTCGAGGATCACGACCTCAGACGACGCCTCCATGAGGGGACGCGCAGCGCCCAAGCGGTCAGCGACCGGCGTGTCGAGTGCCACGAAGACGTCCGGTGGTTCGAGGTCGGCGGCCGGCACGTACAGCGAATGTCCGGGCAGGAACGCGTAGGTGGCCGGAGGAGGCCGGTCGTCAGCCAGCGTGGGGACAGCAGGCAGACCGCATGCGCGCAGCGCCAGAGTCATACCGAGGACCGAGCCGACGGCATCACCGTCTGGCCTGACGTGGGCCGCGACGACGATCGATGTGGCCTTTCGCAGGGCTACGGCCGCGCGGTGGTACGGAAGCATGGTCACGCGCCTAGTCGTCTTCGGGCACCGAAGGCTCGGCGCCGATGCCGTCGAGGAGCGTGGGTGGCACGTGTGTCAGCGCCTCTGCGATACGCTCTCCGGCATCGACGCTTTCGTCGATGAAGAATCTGAGCTCAGGGGTGACGCGCCACCCCAGGGCGTGACCGAGCAAAGACCGGATGCGTCCCTTGGCGGAATCGAGCCCGGCGATGACTTCATCGTACCGGTCCGGGTGAGAGCTGACGTACACGTTGGCGACACTACGATCGGGACTGACTTTCGCGCCAGTGACCGTTATCAGCGCGACCCGTGGGTCAGACATCTCCGTGGCCAGGATCGCGGCCACGGTCTCGCGTACCTGCTCATCGGTCTTGCGGCCGAAAGACTCGCGGCTCATCCTCTCACCTTCTGGGTCAGGCCTCGCGGGCGACTTCCACGGTGCGGTAGCTCTCGATGATGTCCCCTTCTTTCAGGTCCTGGAAGTTCTCGATGCCGATTCCGCACTCGTAGCCCTGTTTGACGGACTTGACATCCTCTTTGAATCGCCTGAGTGAGGCCATTCTGCCATCGAACACGACGGTGCCGTCGCGGACGATCCGCACCAGGTCGTCGCGACTGACTTCGCCCTCTTGCACGTAGCAACCGGCGATGACACCCGCCTTTGGGACACGGAAGAGCTCGCGCACCTCGATGCGCGCAGTGTCCCGTTCCACGATCTCGGGCGACAGCATGCCGACGCGAGCGGCGTTGATCTCCTCGATGGCCTGGTAGATGACGCGGTAGAGGCGGATGTCGACCCCTTCGCGCTCCGCGAGTGCTTTCGCCTTGGGTTCCGGCCGCACGTTGAAACCGATGATGATGGCATCGGACGCGTCGGCGAGCATGACGTCGGATTCGGTGATACCACCGACAGCGCTGTGGATCACGTTTATGCGCACCTCAGACTGGTCCATCTTGTCGAGGGCGTCCTTGAGGGCCTCGATAGAGCCCTGGACGTCAGCCTTGACGACGAGGTTCAAGTCCTTGAGCTCGCCTTCCTCGATGCGCGCGAAGAGGTCGTCGAGAGTGACGTGCTTCTTGGTGGCGGCTTGGGCGATGAGGCGCTGCTTGAGGGCACGCTCCTCGGCGATGGCGCGGGCATCACGCTCGTCAGCGAAGACCCTGAACTCGTCTCCGGCAGAGGGCACGCTGGCAAGTCCGAGCACCTCGACGGGGTCTGCCGGCCCAGCTTCTGAGACGGTGGCACCGAGTGGGTCGAGCAGCGCGCGGACGCGTCCGTACGCGGTGCCGGCGACCAGAGCGTCACCGACCCGAAGCGTGCCACGCTGCACGAGCACGGTGGCGACAGGGCCGCGTCCCTTGTCAAGGTTCGCTTCGATGACGACGCCTGATGCCAAGGCGTTGGGATTGGCCTTGAGTTCGAGTACGTCGGCCTGGAGGAGCACCATCTCGAGGAGGCCGTCGATGTTGATGCGCTTCTTGGCGGAGACCTCGACGAAGATGTTCGACCCTCCCCACTCCTCGGGGACGATCTCATGCTCGGTGAGCATCTGCTTGACTTGCTCTGGGTTCGCACCCTCCTTGTCGATCTTGTTGACAGCGACGATGATCGGAACCCCCGCGGCCTTGGCGTGATGTATCGCTTCGACGGTCTGGGGCATGACGCCATCGTCGGCGGCGACCACGAGGATGACGACATCGGTGATGTTGGCGCCGCGTGCGCGCATGGCGGTGAACGCCTCATGCCCGGGAGTGTCGATGAAGGTGATCTTACGGCCGTTCTTGTGGACGACCGAGGCGCCGATGTGCTGCGTGATGCCGCCGGCCTCCGTGGCGGCGACTCCGGTCTCACGGATGGCGTCGAGCAACGACGTCTTGCCATGATCGACGTGCCCCATGACCGTGACGACGGGCGAGCGCGGAACCAAGTCTGCTGGGTCGTCGTGGTACGACCAGCCCATCTCCTCCTCAGGCTTGATCACGCGGACCTCACGTCCAAGGTCCTCACCGATGATCTCGAGGGTCTCACGCATCATCGGCTGGTTCACCGTGAGCGGTGTGCCGAGCATGAAGAGACGCTTGATGACGTCGTTGGCGGGTACTCCGAGCAGATCGGCGAATTCGCCGACCGTGGCACCCTCGGTCACAGTGATCGCTTCGCCGCCGCACGGCAGGTCGACACGGGTGGCCTCTTCGTGAAGGCGCGCCTCCTCGACCTCCTCGCCCGTCTTCTTGTGCTTCTTCTTCTTGCGTCGCGTGCCTTCGGCGGCAGCAGCAGCGACGGCGGCCTTGGCCTCTTCGATGACTTTCTCACGTTGGAGACGCTCGGCTTCGAGCGCCATCTTCCGATAGCGTTCCTCTTCTTCCTTCTCAAGCTGCGCGGCCCTTTCGGCCTCGAGCCGCGCCTTCTCGGCATCGATGGCGATCTCTAGGGCAGAGCGCGTGTCGATGGCGGTTTCGCGGACCACTGGCTCGGGCGTAGCGGTCGGCGCAGTGGCTTCAGCGGTCTGCACCTCGAGTTGGGCGCGGGCGTCAGCGGTCTCGGCCTCGAGGCGTGCGGCCTCCTCGGCGGCGGCGCGCGCCCGGGCTTCCTCCTCACGGGCGCGTTGCTCCTCTTCGCGAGCCCGACGCTCCTCCTCGCGTAGTTTGCGTTCCGCTTCCTCGGCCTTGCGGCGAGCCTCCTCCTCGGCCTTGCGGCGAGCCTCCTCCTCGGCCTTGCGTGCGGCCTCCGCCTCTTCAGCCGCTTTCCGCTCGGCTTCGATAGCGGCCTGACGCTCGGCGATCTCGGGGCCGAGCTCCTTGCGGATCTTGTCGACGTAGGCTTCGACAAGAGTGGAGGCGTGGTTCTTCGCCGGGATCTTCATGGCTTGGAGCCGGTCGAGCAGCTCCTTGCTCGTCATCCCGAACTCCTTGGCGAGCTCGTGGACTCTCATGCTCGGCATAGGTTCTCCGTCACTCTCCCCTTTTCGCGTTCTGCCTCGCGAGCAGATCGTCGAAGTCTCGTCTCAGTCGGGCGTAGTCATCGTCTTGGAGTCTCACTCTCAAGGCCGCGTCGAAACGGCGTCGCTTCGCCGCCATCTCAAAGCAGTCAGGTTCCGCGCAGACGTAGGCGCCCCTTCCGTTGGCCTTGTTGGTCGGGTCGATCTCGACGTGACCGTCAGGCGTGCGCACGATCCGGACGAAGCTGCGCTTGTCAGACGACTGGCCACAGCCGGTACACGTGCGCGTGGGCGTCTTGCGCGGCTTCATCACTCGGAGGCAGCCTCCTTCTCATGGAGCCCACAGTAGAATCCGCCCTCCAAGGCGCGATTGCGGCAGCGGACGCCGGTCGATGTCACTGCACAGCAGCGACCGTCGAAGTCTTCGGCGGCCTCTGGGGTCGACGAGGGCGCGACGGCAAGGCCCTGTTCGAGGGCGATGGCGGAACTCTTGATGTCGATGCGCCAACCGGTCAGCTTGGCCGCGAGCCGGGCGTTCTGCCCTTCCTTGCCGATGGCGAGGGAAAGCTGGTCGTCGGGCACGATCACGGTCGCGGTGTGCGAGTCAGCGTCGATCAGCACGCGGTCGACCTTGGCAGGCGAGAGAGCGCTCGCCACGAACGTGGCCGGGTCCTCGCTCCACGGAACCACGTCGATACGCTCACCACGCAGCTCGCCGACGACCATCCTGACTCTGCTGCCCTTGGGTCCGACGCAGGCCCCCACTGGGTCCAGGCCGGGTTCGCGACTCGCGACCGCCACCTTGGAACGTGCGCCGGGCTCGCGAGCGACTCCTTTGATCTCGACGATGCCGTCGTAGACCTCAGGGACCTCTATCTCGAAGAGGCGGCGGATCAGGCCCGGGTGGGTGCGGGAGACCACGATGGACGGCTCGGACCCCTGGCCCTTGCGGACGTCGGTGATGTAGGCCTTGATACGCTCGTTGTGGTTGTAGCGCTCATTAGGAGGTTGCTCCTGGGGCGGCAGCAGCGCTTCGACACCCTCGCGCAGCTTGATCAGGGTGTAGCTGGACACTGACTGCTGGATGGTTCCGGTGACGGATTCGCCGATGCGGTCGGCGTACTCCTCGAAGATGCGCTCACGCTCAGCGTCACGGATGATCGAGGTGATGACGCTCTTGGCGTTCTGTGCGGCGATCCGGCTGACGTCGGCGGGCGTGACATCGCGCTCCTCATAGGATTCAGCGACGCCCGTCTCCGGATCCACCTCGCCAACGGGGACGAGCTCGTAGACGTATATCCGGCCCGTCTCCCTGTCTATCGTGACGCGGGTCGGGTTCTCAAGGTCGAGGATGCGTTGATACGTGGTGGCGAGCGACTGCTCGAGTTTGTCGAGCATCTCGTACTCGTCGATGCCTTTCTCCTGGGCGAGAAGCTTCAACGCTTCCATGACGTTCACATCAGAGGTCATCTCGAGGTTCGTCCCTTCCACGATCGAAGCGGACCACGCCCTTCAGGCGGGCCTTCAGTATGTCGTCGAACGGTATGCGGACCCGCTCTCCGTCGACATCGAGCAAGACGGTCGTTCCGTCGGTTCCCGCGATGACCCCGGTCCACGAAGCGCGTCCTCCCGACACGCGGGCCTTGACTGAGGCCGTCTCTCCGGCGAAGCGGTCGAAATCGCCGAGTCTGGTGAGTGGACGGTCCACGCCAGGGGACGAGACCTCGAGCGTATACGGACCGGATATGGGGTCCGCTTGGTCGAGAATCTCACTGACCCATGCGTTGGCCGCGCAGATCGCGTCTATCGTGATGCCTTCGGGCCGGTCCAGAAGCACTCTGATGACCGGTGTGCGTCGTCCTCCGGCCTGCTCCACTGCGACGAGCTCGAAGCCGCGTTCGGCCGCAGCCGGCTCCAGTAGACGCGAAAGCCTGGTCATCAGTTCGGTTGTCGCCATCCGGTCACCTCCGTCCGCAGAACAAAAGAAGCGAGCGTCAAGCCCACTTCTCGCGGAAACCAACAGATTCGCGTACGCGGACATGATACCACAGTGGATGTAGGGTGCCAGGGAGTCGGTTCGCCAGGCGTGTCGGGAAGACGTGGCTCAACCGCAGAAGAGACCGATGGTGCGTCGAGACCGGTGCTGACCAGTGGCGCTGGGCCGCTCAGGTCGCTCCGAGATCCCATTCCTTGGACGGTAGCACGAGACGGATCGTGGTTCCCTGCGAGTCTGATGACTCGATCTCGAGCCGGCCGCCGAGGTGGGCGGCGCGTTCCGACAGACTGAACCACCTCAGTGAATGGGGCCGAGCGGACGGTTCGAGGAACGGGGGCAGTCTTGGGTCGTCCACGCGGATGGTCAGTACAAAGTCATCGCCGTGCATGGACAGGTTCAGGTCGACGTGTGTGGCGCGACTCGACTCGCCAATGGCCTTCAAGAGGTCGGATGCCGCACTCAGGAGAAGACGATCGACGGGCGATCCCGTGGGCGCCACGTCCGCGTCGACCTTGATTCGGGTGACGGCGGCCTCCGGCAGGTGACGCCCACAGAGCTGTCCCAACGGCGTGGAGAACCCCTGCTCGTCGACGGCCGGGCTCGTGAGCTCATCTTGCAGGTCGCGTGCGGCCCGCTCGATGGTGGCAAGCGCGCTCAACGCTTCGCGGACACGGGGGTCGTCGCGGCCGGCATGCTTGAGCGCTTCGGACGTTCGGAGCGATCGCATCACTCGCTCCATCGGCGAGACGACTCTTCGGTCGAGTTCTGTCGCGATCCATGCGTCTCGGTGCGCTTCGTCTTCGACCATGGAGACCGCAAGCTCACGCAGGCGCTCGCGACGAGTGAGCTCCGCGTCGTACGCTGATGCGAGCTCCGCAGCTGACGTGCGGACCGACTCGAACAACTGGGCGTTTTCGACGGCCAGAGCGATCGAGAACGCAAGCGTCGCGCACAAAGCGATGTCGGCCTCGGGAATCGGCTGCGGCTTGCCTTGCGAGCCGACGATGAAAGCACCCAGACGCCTGCCTTGGGCCAAGAGTGGGACGAACAGGATGGTACGTAGGTCACGCGCCTCGCAAACCTGTCGTTCGGGTTCGGTAAGGCGTGCAGCATTCGCATCGGGCATCAATGAGGGTCTGCCGGAGCTGAGTGCGCCGGCGACGTTCGGGTGGTCACCGATCGACGCGTGACGCAGGTGTTCCGGGAAGTCCTCCGGAAGCGGCGGAGTGGTCGCGCCAAGGTAGAGGGAGTCGTCATCCGTGAGGTAGATCGCGCCCGTCTGCAGTCCCATCAGCTCGACGGCGCCTTCGATGGCCTTCTGTAGGACGGATTGGAGTTCGAGTGTGGATGAGAGGTCATTGATGATCGCGAGCAGGAGACGAAGCTTGCGCTGGTCCGTCGGAGCGTCGACGGCTTCGTGACCTCGGGGCTCTGAGACGTCCAACGGAAGCCACCCCCACGAATCGGCCCGATGGGCACGTGCGAACGATGGGCCCCCTACTGAGCGTGAGTGTACCCAGGAACGAGACCGCCGACACCGCGCGGGCCGGTACGAGGGCGCCGTGACTCTCCTAGTGCGCGAAGCGCGCTCGCTCGCTGATGACGAGCTCAGTCATGTGCTCGACCGCGTCAGGGATGGAGACGGTGAGACGGTTCCCGGTCGCCCGATCCTTGAGCTCGACGACGCCGTCGGCAACGCCTCGCTTGCCAACGATCAGCTGGTACGGCCAGCCGATGAGGTCCGCGTCTGCGAACTTGACACCCGCTCGCTCGTCGCGGTCGTCGATGACGACCTCGACCCCGGCGGCAGCCAGGTCTTTCCAGATCCCCTCGGCGAGTGCGATGACTTCGTCATCGTCGGACAGCGGAAGGATCGCGACTTCGAGCGGTGCCACCGATATCGGCCAGATGATGCCGGACTCGTCGCAGTGCTGTTCTATGACCGCGGCGAGCGAGCGGCTGATGCCCACGCCGTAGCATCCCATCACGAACGGACGCTCCTCACCGTTCTCGTCGGTGAAGCGGGCCCCCATGGCCTCCGAGTACTTGGTGCCCAGCTGGAACACCTGACTCACTTCGATGCCGCGAGCGCCGGAGAGGGTCTGACCACAGATGGGGCAGCCATCTCCCGGTCTGGCGACGACGAGGTCGGCCCATAGGTCCACGGTGAAGTCGCGGCCGGGCATCGCTCCGAAGAGGTGGAACCCGTCCTCGTTCGCACCGACGGCCCAGGACACCTCGTCGCGCAAGGAGGTGTCGGCCACCACCATGGTCCCTTCTGGTGGGTTGACGGGCCCGAGGGAGCCCTTGGGGATCCGGAACCGGTCGAAATCGTCATCATCCAGCAGTTCGATTCCGGGCACGGCGGTGTTCGCTTTGACGGGATTCAGTTCGCGGTCGCCCGGGACACACAGGTACACGAGGCGACCCTCCGGTGTCTTTCCGGCCATGGTCTTGACCGTGTCGTGTTCCGGAATGCCGAAAGCCGAGGCCAACTCGGCGATGGTCTTGATCCCCGGCGTCGCGTGGCGAGAGATTTCGACAGGCGAGGTCGACCGCGGATCCCTTGAGACCACTGCGCTGGCTGCTTCGACGTTGGCGGCCCAACCGCACTCGCAGTAGACGAGGTCGGCCTCACCGGCGTCCGCGAGGGCCATGAACTCCGTGGTGACGCTGCCGCCGATCTGCCCCGAATCGGCCACGACGGGTCGATAGACGAGATCGAGACGCTCGCAGATACGTCCGTACGCGCGAGCCTGCGCGTCGTAGTGTTCCTGCAGGGACTGTTGATCAGCGTGGAAGGAGTATGCGTCCTTCATGATGAATTCTCGACCTCTGAGCAGTCCGAACCGAGGCCGGACCTCGTCTCTGAACTTCACGTTGATCTGGTAGAGCGACACCGGAAGGTCGCGGTACGAGCGGATCTCATTGCGAACGAGGGCGGTGATGATCTCCTCGTGGGTCGGGCCCAAGCAGAAATCGCGTCCGTGTCGGTCCTTCAAACGGGCCAGCTCCGGACCGTACACCGTCCAGCGACCGGACTCGATCCACAGTTCAGCGGGTTGGACCACCGGAAGCAGCAGCTCCTGGGAGCCGATGGCGTCCATCTCCTGGCGGACGATGTCCTCGATCTTGGCGATGGAGCGCCACCCTAACGGGAGGAACGAGTAGATGCCGCTGGCGGCTTTGCGGATCATGCCGGCACGGAGGAGCAGTCGATGTGAAGCGAGTTCGGCTTCGACCGGAACCTCTCTGAGGGTGGGCGCATAGAGGGTCGACATACGGAGTGCCACTGCCATGGATCAGAACGCTCCATTCAGTCCGGGATGACGTCACGCGTCCGAGGGTGGTGCGATGAGCAGGATACCAGCTCGTGGGGTGCAGGGCGGTGGCTACGTGCGATGCTCGAGGCGGGAGACCTCTTCGAGCAGTGCGTCAACGATGTCGGCCTCAGGGACTTTGCGTACCGGTGCGCCCTTGGCGAAGATCACGCCGACGCCCGGACCGGCGGCGACGCCGATGTCGGCCTCCGCGGCCTCGCCCGGGCCGTTGACGACGCAGCCCATGACCGCGACCTTGACGGGGCTTGTCGACTTCGCAAGCCTGTCCTGGACCTCAGCGGCGATGGCGACGAGGTCCACTTCGCAACGACCGCACGTGGGACAGCTTATCAACTCCGGCCCCCGGCGACGCAGGTCCAGCGCCGCGAGGATCTCCCACGCGACACGTACCTCTTCCAGCGGGTCTGCTGTGAGGGACACGCGGATGGTGTCTCCGATCCCTTCAGACAGGAGCACCCCTATGCCTATCGAGGACTTGACTGTTCCGGACAGCAGCGTGCCGGCCTCGGTGACACCCACGTGCAGCGGGAACGGCAACTCGTCCGCCAGCAGACGATACGCTTGAAGGGTCGGTCCGACGCTGGACGCCTTGGCTGACACGACGATGTCCTCGAAGCCACGAGATGTGAAGTGCTCGCAGAAAGCGCGGGCACTCGAGGCGAGTTTGACGGCGAGCGGTTCGTCAAGGTCGCGATACTGTCGTGCGAGCGAGCCGGCGTTCACCCCTATCCGTATCGGGATGCCTGCCTCCCCCGCCGCGTCGATGACGGCGTCAACCCGTGACAGGTCGCCGATGTTGCCGGGGTTGATCCTGAGCTTGGAGGCGCCGCGCCGGGCGGCTTCGATAGCGAGACGATGGTCGAAGTGCACGTCCGCCACGACGGGGAGCGGACTGAGCTCGCAGACGGTTGCGAACCCGTCCAGGGCATCCGCGTGCGGGATGGCGACGCGAACGATCTCGCAACCGGACTGCTCCAACGCGCGGATCTGCGACAACGTCGCATCGTGGTCGCGGGTGTCGGTATTCGTCATCGACTGGACGGACACGGGCGCTCCGCCACCGATCGCGACGTCGCCTACTCTGACCTGGCGCGTCGGGTGAGTCATCTTCAGGTGTTCCCCTCGTGGTTCAGCCTCCGATGAGGCGGGTCACGTCCTGGAACATAAGATAGCCGATGAGCGCGAACAGCAGGATCGCACCGGAGAGCGAAAGCCCGAGCGACAGGTTGCGTGGAAGAGGGCGACCCCGCAGACGCTCGATCACCTCGATGGCGACTTTGCCGCCGTCCAAGGGCGGGATCGGCAGGATGTTGATGACGCCCAGCGAGAGCGACAGGACGGCGATCATGCCGGCATAGTCGAGTGGGCCGGAGCGTGCCGCCTCGGCTGCGTAGTACGCCGCTCCTATCACGCTTGATGACTGGGCGACGGATGCCTGGAAGGTCTCGGGGCTGAAGAAGCCGGTGATGGCGACGAATGTCATGGCGATGTATGAGAACGAAAGGCCGAAGGCCTCGACGACCGAGGGTCTGACCGTGACGAGCTCCGGGGTCACTCCCAGAAGCGCTCGGCCGGTTCGCGGGTTCTCTCCGAGCGTCGCACGCACGCGCATCGAGCGGTCGCCGCGCTCAAGGGTGATCGTGACGCTGTCTCCGGGTTCGAATCTCGCGATGATGTCGACGAGCCTTGGGAAGTCGGGGGTCCTGACATCGTTCACTGCAGTGATTCGATCGCCGGGCAGCAGGCCGGCACGTTCAGCGGCCGAGCTCTGAGCGACCGTGCCAATGGCACCGGTGTCTTTCATGTAACCGAACGTCGAGAGCGTGAAGGTGAACACCGCGATGGCGGTTGCGAGATTCAAGGCCACACCCATGGACAGCACGATGATGCGTTTCGGCGTGCTGAGCGCGCGGTAGGTGACCGAGCGCGCGCGACCGAGTAAGGAGGCGGGGTCGTCGGCCTCAGCCGGGTCGAACCGGCTGTGGTACGTGTGGTCCTCCGCAGGGTCCGCCTCCAGCGCGTCCCAGTCAGCCAGGGTGATGAGCAGCCTGTCGGCCCTCGATTCGTCGATCCCGAGTTCGGTGGCGACGGTGAAAGCGGTCGCAGAACCGTGTCGGGTGACGCTGGCGAGCGCGGGTGCGAGCAGCGGGTCTTCTGGGCCGGGCTCCATGCCGGCGATACGCACATAGCCGCCGAGAGGCACGGCGGTAACACCGTACGACGTCTTCTTGCCATGAAAGCGGATGGCAGGACCAGGGAGACCGACCATGAACTCGTGGACCTTGACGCCGAAGATCCGGGCGGCGAGGAAGTGACCCCCCTCATGTATCACCACGAGTAGGCTGAAGGTGACGATTCCCCAGAAAAGGGCTGCGAGCCCGTCGTTCATGAGACTCCCTCAGGTCGCGACAGTCCCCAACTCGAATGGTCGGAAGAGGACTGCGTCAGGAACGGCTTGTGCCCAAGCAGCAGTGCAAAGCGTACGCCAGCTGGACGTGTCACTCCTGTGTGTGCAGGTGCTTGTGAGCGCAGGCCCGCGCCCAAGCGTCAACGGATTCGACCTGGTCGATGGATGACAAGGGTTCGACTTCATGTTCCCGCATGACGCTGTCGATGACGCGTTCTATGTCGAGGAACCCACAGGCGCCCTCAAGGAACGCGGCGACCGCGACCTCGTTGGCGGCGTTCATCGCGGCCGGCATCGTTCCTCCGATATGTCCTGCCTCGAACGCGAGGACAAGGCAGCGGAACACATCGAGGTCTGGCGCACCGAAGTCCAAACGCCCAAGCGTCTGGAAGTCCACCGGCTCGACGGGCGAGGGCCAGCGACGTGGGCTCGAGAATGCGTACTGGATGGGGATCCGCATATCGGTGGCGCCGAGGTGCGCCTTGACGCTGCCATCCGCGAATTCGACCATCGAGTGGACGCAGCTCTGGGGATGGATGACCACGCGTATGTCGGGGTACGGCACACCGAAGAGGTGGTGGGCCTCGATGACCTCGAGTCCCTTGTTCATGAGTGTGGCGGAATCAACCGTGATCTTGGGCCCCATGGTCCAGGTCGGATGGCTGAGGGCCTGTGAGGGAGTGACGGTCGCGAGCTGCTCGCGGGTCATCCCCCTGAAAGGCCCACCGCTCGCGGTGAGCCAGATTCGAGAGACGTCGCGGTCGTCCTCACCGGAGAGACACTGCGCGATGGCGGAGTGGTCGCTGTCCACGGGGATGAGCTGGTTCGGCTCGGCGAGTGCTGTCACGAGGGGGCCCCCGATGACCAGAGACTCCTTGTTGGCCAATGCCAGCGTGTGACCGGACCTCAAGGCCGCGACGGTCGCCCTGAGCCCTGCCGACCCCACCAAGGCGTTCAAGACGACGTCGACGTCATCGCGCTCGGCGAGTTCGACGATGGCGGCATCACCTGCGTCTACCGAGAGGTCAGGTCGCGCTTCGCGCAGGAGACGAGCGGCGGCCTCGTCCGCGAGCGCGACGTGCCCTGCCCCCAGCTCCCTCGCCTGCTCGGCGAGCAGCTCGAAGCTTGAGTTGGCTGCGAGCGCCACGACCTCGATGCGGTCCGAGTTGAACGCGGCGATCTCAACCGCCTGGCGGCCTATCGATCCGGTGCTGCCGAGGATGGTGACCCGGAGTCGTTCGCTCACGACGCGCCTCCCCACACGAGTATCCAGTAGGCGACAAGACACGCGAGGATGAGGGAGTCGAGGCGGTCGAGGAACCCGCCGTGACCGGGGAGCATGGTGCCCGAGTCCTTGACGCCCGCCTCACGCTTCATCCGGGATTCAGCAAGGTCGCCGATGACTGATGAGACGGCGACCCCGAGGCCGCACGGGATGCCGAGGGACAGCGGTATGGTACTCCAAGGAAGGAGCGGCACGAGAACCCACACGGCGACACAGGCCGCGACGCCCGCGATGAACCCCTCCCACGACTTCTTGGGCGAGATATGGGGGGCGAGCTTGTGGCGTCCGATCGTGGAGCCGATGAAGTACGCTGCGACGTCACTCGCCCACACACTGACGACAAGAGCCAAAGAGAGTGTCAAGCCGCCGTCGAACGTGCGGATGAGCACGAGGTAGCTGAGGAGAAAACCAGTGTACAGGGCACCGAAGATCGTTTCAGCGGTGTCCGCGGTGCTGACGCGGCGGATCAAGGTGTGCCAGATCAAGGCGGCGGCAGCCAGGACAGTCACGACTGACATGACACCGGAAAGACCCCATAGAGCCGCGGACAGGGGCATCCCTGCGGCGGCGGCTACGCCGATGAGTTCGTTGGGCAGGCGGGCTTCGCGGCGTTGCATGGCGTAGAACTCACCCGCAGCCAGACCGGCCATGACGGCGAAGACGAGCGCGGTCGGGAGTGGGCCGGCGATGATCGAGGCGAGAATGGCGAGACCGTAAAGCGTAGCGGTCAGGACTCGTACTGCGAGGGCCGCAGGCCGTATCCCGTCGGGCTCCTCGACCAAGGGTGTGGGCGGCGGGCAGGTCATGAACTGCCACCGAACCGTCGTTCGCGGGCCTGGAAGTCGACGATCGACTTGAGCAGGTCGGTGCGATCGAAGTCGGGCCACAGAGTCGCGGTCACCCACAGTTCGGCGTACGCGATCTCCCACAGAAGGAAGTTCGAGACCCTCATCTCCCCGCTCGTCCGTATGAGCAGATCGGGGTCTGGTATGCCCGCGGTGGAAAGGTGCTCGGCAACGGTGTCCTCCCCGATGGCCTGAGGACTGAGCACGCCTCGCACGCAATCGGCGGCGATGGCACGGACAGCGCGGACGAGATCCTGCCTGGCGCCGTAGTTCAGGGCCACCACGAGCGTGAGTCCGGTGTTGCCCGCGGTGCGGTCGATGCATCGATGGAAGGCGTCACGGGTTTCAGGAGGGACATCATCCATCCCGCCGATCACGCGCACACGAACGTTCATCTGCTCGAGATTGGACAGCTCCCGCTCGAGCACCTCGACGAAGAGTCGCATGAGTCCGAGGACCTCGTCACGGGGACGGGCCCAGTTCTCGGACGAGAACGAGTAGATGGTGAGGTACTCGATCCCGAGTTCGATGGATGCGGCGATCACCTCGCGTACCGCCTTCGCGCCCGCGCGGTGTCCGGCGAGTCGCGGGAGACCGCGCCGTGCGGCCCAGCGTCCGTTACCGTCCATGATGACGGCGACATGTCGAGGCACTGCGGTGCGGTCGAGGCGCGCGAGCAGCTCGACCGCCCGCTTGCCGCGGAAGAATGGGGTCTGCGACGGGTTGTTGGTGCCCACTACGGAGCTAGACCTCCATGATCTCGGCCTCTTTGCGCTTCAGGGCCTCGTCGATCTCCTTGATGTGTGCGTCGGTCGCTTTCTGGACTTCGGCCTCCGCGCGGCGCAGGTCGTCTTCGGACACCTGACCGTCCTTCTCGAGCTTCTCGAGACGATGATTGGCGTCGCGGCGGATGTTGCGGATCCCTACGCGGGCTTCTTCCGCGTAACCACGGCACAGCTTGACGAGCTCTTTGCGCCGCTCCTCGTTCAGAGGAGGGAACGGTACGCGGATCACCACGCCGTCATTGCTCGGATTCAGACCGAGGTCCGATGCCTGGATGGCTTTCTCGATAGCGTGGATGACGGACTTGTCCCACGGTTCGATGACGATGAGTTGCGGTTCAGGGGACTTGATGCCGGCCACCTGGTTGAGCGGCATGACGCTGCCGTACGCCTCGACGGTGACCTTGTCGAAGATCGCCGCGGAGGCTCGCCCCGTCCGCACGCCGGCGAACTCGTGCAACAGGGCCTTGTGCGTCTTGTCCATGTGCTCGGACGCCTCTTTGATGATGTCGCTCGTCATCGGTTCTCACCTTTCACGATCGTTCCGACGGAATCGCCGAGCAAAGCCCGTTCGATGTTGCCGTCGACTTCCATGTTGAACACGAGTATGGGGAGGTCATTGTCCATGCACAGGGATATCGCTGTGCTGTCCATGACCTGAAGTCCGCGATTCAGGACATCGATGTAGGTCAGCGCATCGAACTTCTTCGCACCGGGGTTCTTCTTCGGGTCCGAGTCATAGACGCCGTCGACCTTGGTCGCTTTCATGACGCAGTCGGCACCGATCTCGAGTGCGCGGAGCGCCGCGGTCGTGTCAGTGGTGAAATACGGGTTGCCGGTGCCGGCGGCGAAGATCACCACACGGCCCTTCTCCATGTGTCTGACCGCGCGTCGGCGTATGTAGGGCTCGGCCACCGCCTGCATCTCGATGGCGCTCATCACGCGGGTGAAGACGCCGTGGCGCTCCAGCGAGTCCTGGAGTGCGAGCGCGTTCATGACGGTGGCGAGCATACCCATGTAGTCGGCCTGCGCGCGGTCCATCCCGGAGGAGGAGGCTGCAAGACCGCGGAAGATGTTCCCCCCGCCGACGACGATGGCGATCTCGACGCCGAGGCGACAGACGTGTTGAATCTGCCTCGCGAGCGACTCGAGGACCTTGGGGTCGATGCCATAGCCAGCATCGCCCATCAGCGCCTCGCCGGACAACTTGAGCAGAACGCGTCGGAATCGCGGGGACTCGCTACCCACCGTCACTCCCCTCACAGTTGGGACTCTGGTCACTCGCAGCGGCACTCAGAATACCGCGAAACGGACCGGCGAGTGGTGCGCCGGTCCGTTTCTTCACGGATTCGTGGATGGCAGCGAGAGAGTCTACTCGCCGGTGCTGGTCTCGCCGAGGGTCCAGCGGGAGAAGCCGACGATGGAGATGTCGTCCGAGACGGCCTTGGATATGGTCGCCAGGTACTGGGCCACCGTGGAGTCCTGGTCCTTGACGAAGACCTGCTCGGGCAGGACGACTTCTTTGTAGTACTTCTCCAAGCGGCCTTGAGCCATCTTCTCCTGGATCGCTTCGGGCTTGCCGGACTCTGCGGCCTGCGCTTTGTAGATGGAAAGCTCGTGCTCCACGACGTCAGCGGGCACGGCCTCACGTGAATGGAAGAGAGGCATCGCGGCCGCGACCTGCATGGCGATGTCTCGCGCGGCGGTCTTGAATGAGTCATTGGTCGCGGTGGCCGGGTTCGAGAAAGCGAACTCGACCAGCACGCCTATCTTCCCGCCACCATGGATGTACGTCGCCACCGCACCGGTGCCGGCTACCTCGACGCGCTCGAAACGGGCGATGCCCATGTTCTCGCCCAGCTTGCCGACGGCCTCGCCCAGGACCTCCTCGACAGTCAGGCCGCGGTCGCCGTACGGAGCGGCCATGAGAGCGGGGATGTCCGCCGGGGCGGTCGCAACGACGGTATCGGCGAGCGTCTGGACGAACGAGGTGAACTCGGCGTTGCGAGCGACGAAATCAGTCTCACAGTTCAGCTCCACCAAGGCGGCGACGGACGCATCGTCGTTGACCGATGCGGCTATCGCACCTTCGTTAGTCGCTCGGCCGGCTTTCTTGGCAAGTGCGGCGAGACCCCGAGTCCGAAGGATGTCGACGGCTCTGTCCATGTCGCCCTCTGCTTCTACGAGGGCCTTCTTGCACTCCATCATGCCTGCGCCCGTGCACTCGCGCAGTTCCTTGACCATCCCGGCGGTTACCTCAGCCATTGTTCCTCAGGCTCCTTCGTGAAGTCGAAGTGGTATCAGCTGTCAGCGAAGCGTCGTGGAGAGAGTGCCGCTCACTCGGCATCCTCATCAGAGATGGACGGGTCATCATCGGCGGTGGGACCGCCGACCACGTCGGTCTCGTCCTCCTCGACAGGGGCCACGTCGTCCCTGTCGTCGACAACGACCGGCGTGGCCTCGACGTGAGACTCGACGACGGGGATATCAGGGAGGGCCCCCCGGCCGTCGATGATCGCGTCGGCGATGACGCGGGCCATCAGCGCAACAGAACGGATGGCATCGTCGTTGCCGGGAATGACGTAGTCGACCTCATCGGGATCGGCGTTCGTGTCCACCAAGCCGATGATCGGAATGCGCAGCCTACGCGCCTCCTTGATGGCGATGTCCTCGCGCTTGGTGTCCACCACGAAGATGGCTGCCGGGAGATCGCGCATCTCCCGAACTCCGTCCAGATTCGCCTTGAGTTTCTCGAGTTCCTTGCGGCGGATGATCTGCTCTTTCTTAGGAAGCGACGCCATGCGGCCATCGGCCTCCATCGCCTCGAGCTCTTCCATGCGTTGGACTCGTCCGCGCATGGTCACGAAGTTCGTGAGCATCCCGCCCAGCCAGCGGTTGGTCACATAGGGCATGCCGGCACGCATCGCCTCGGTCATCATCGGCTCCTGTGCCTGCTTCTTGGTGCCGACGAAGAGGATCTGTTGGCCGCGCTGACCGATGGCGCGGGAGAACTGGTAGGCACGCTCGAGCTCTCGCAGAGTCCGCTGTAGGTCGAAGATGTAGATGCCGGAACGTTCGGTGAAGATGTATGGCTTCATCTTCGGGTTCCAGCGACGGGTCTGGTGTCCGAAGTGGACACCGGCCTCGAGGAGGCTGCGCATGGTGACAACGGGCATATCGATCCTACCTTTCCGGTTGGGCCTCCGCCCGACTCATCCCCCGACGCGATCGCAGACACCTGCGACACCGTGCGCCGGAATCCTCGGGCGTGTGAATTGAAGAGCCAAAGAACTATATCAGAAAACGCAGCACTCTGGGCAAGCCAATCAGACCGACGCCGACGGTCAAGGTGAGCTTGGACATGCCGAGAAGCGACCGAAGGGTCACAGGACTGAGGGAACAGGGCGCAGCCATGGAACCGAATCAGTACTCTCTGTTGCACATGGGGCAGACGAAGTGGGCCTCGTACCACCCTGGTCGCTTCTGGTCTGGCAGAAGCTCAAGATTGAGCTCGACTTCACAGGCCGGGCACCAGAAGCGACGAACGAGACCGGAGGCTCCGACGAGTTTGTCGGCGTCAGCCTCGTAGTCACGCAGCAGAACACGGTAGCGGACGTCGTCTGCCTGCTGCGCACCGCGAATCTTCAATACCGCACCGACACGCTCAGCGATGTCGATCGGACGGACATCGTTCTTGATCATGTAGTCGATGGCGCCCATGGAGAGACCGGCTTGGATGTCAGAATCCTGGCCGAGGTTCGAGAGGATGATCACTGGGATGGCCGAGAGCCTCGGGTCCTTCTTGATGAGGTCCATGACCTCCAGGCCGCCCATCTTGGGCATGATGAGGTCCAGCAGGATGAGGTCCGGCGTATCGGTCCGAAGGACGGAGAGCGCCTCAAGACCGTCGGACGCGGAAAGGACCCTATATCCCTGCTGTGTCAGGCTGTCGCAGTACATGCGACGGAGCAGTTCGGTGTCTTCGACGACCAGCACAGTCATCGCCATGCCGAGACCTCGCTTCCGAGCTCATCATCGCAGGAGCCGCAAGGCGGCCGCGAAAGGATTTCGACCGAGCGATTCT
The DNA here is from genome assembly GCA_029265315.1 of Actinomycetota bacterium. GTDB lineage: Bacteria > Actinomycetota > Coriobacteriia > Anaerosomatales > PHET01 > JAJUJM01. The sequence goes on from JAJUJM010000001.1 coordinate 263,591, forward strand.
AAGGCATCGTCTGCGCCGCGTGAAGTCGCGCGCGAAGACGCAGGACCGCCTTGGTGTGAAGCTGGCTCACACGGGACTCGGTGACCCCAAGAACCTGTCCGATCTCTTTCAGGGTGAGGCCCTCGTAGTAGTAAAGCGCGATGACCGTCTTCTCGCGATCGGGAAGCCTCTCTATCGCGTCTGCGAGGATCTTCTTGATCTCTGTGCTTTCGAACACGCTGACGGGGTCATCGGCGCGATCGTCGCGAATGCTGCTGATGGCGCTCTGACCGTCCTCACGGTCTCCGCTCACCCACAGTTCTTCGAAACTGACGACGGACGTGTAACTGAGCTTCGCCAGGATGTCGTGGTATTCGCTCAACGAGACACCGAGATGAGTGGCGACCTCGGCGTCGGTCGGAACGCGCTTGAGCGAGTTCTCGAGTTCGACGTAGGCCTGTTCGATCTCGCGGGCGCGGGACCTGACCGAGCGCGGCACCCAGTCCATCGCTCGAAGTTCGTCGATTATGGCGCCTTTGATGCGGGCGATAGCGTAGGTCTCGAACTTGATGGCGCGATCAGGGTCGTACTTCTCGATGGCGTCTATGAGACCGAAGATCCCGTAGCTGATCAGGTCGGCCGTCTCGACGGTCTGGGGAAGGCTGGCGGCAAGGCGTCCTGCGACGTACTTGACCAGCGGGGAGAAGTTCAGGATAAGGGCATCTCGAGCCGCAGTGTCGCACTCGTCCTTGTAGCGTGCCCAAAGGACGGCGACGTCCGCCGTGGGCTCCGACCTCATGCGCTGGCCCCTAACAGCAGATAACAGAGGACTCAGGCCCGGGGGTGCGACTTCGAGTGCACGTCCCGCAGCCGTGTCGTACTGACGTGAGTATAAATCTGGGTCGTGGACAGGGCAACATGGCCGAGAAGCTCCTGAATGGTCCTCAAGTCGGCCCCAGCTTCCAACAGGTGAGTGGCGAAGGTGTGTCGCATCGCGTGCGGGGAGAGGTCGACGGAGGATGCGACCTGTTTGAGCCATCGGCGGAACACTCGGCGGACGCCGTCGGCCGACAGCGGCAGACCTCGAGTCGAGAGAAAGACCGCTTCTTCCGAGGCTGGCCCCCTTCCCTTGCGCTCGAGTGCCGGTCGGCCATTCGTGAGGTAGTGACGGAGCGTACGGGCCGCAAGGGGGTGAAGCGGCACAACCCGCTCCTTGGAGCCCTTCCCCATCACCGTCATCTGCCCCTGAGCGAGATCGACGTCGGAGAGTCGGAGTGCGGCGATCTCGCTGACTCGGACACCGGTCGCATAGAGCAGTTCGAGCAGTGCCCTGTCGCGCGCCCCGTCAGGGGTGTTGGGGTCCGGCGCGTCGAGCAGCAGCTGGAGGTCGTCCCGAGGTACGGTCCGGGGAAGGTGCCGGGTGACTCTCGGAGCCTGTAGGACCGTTGAGGGGTCAGACTCGAGGAGGCCCTCGTCAAGGAGGAAAGCGTAGAAACAGCGTACCGCAGAGAGACGCCTCGCGATGGTCGTTCGCGCGTATCGAGCAGCACTGAGTTCGGCGAGGTACGAGCGAAGTCGTCGATGGTCCGCTTGGAGTGGGTCGACCTCGTGCCGTGCGGCCCACTGGAAAAAGCCTCTGAGGTCGGATCGGTATGCCCGCACCGTGTGCTGCGACAGCCCTCGTTCCGAGGCCAGGTGTTCGATGAAACGCGTGGCGAACGAGGAGAGGAGGTCCGCCCGTTCGTCGGGCTGCGAGGCTGGGTTCATCGTTTCCGCACCTCGAACAGGTCGGGACGCAAGGCCCGGGCGTTTCGTGCAGAGGTCAGACTTCGGACTGCGTAGGCGTTCTGACGCTCTCGTTTGGCGCGAACGGGAGACGGAAGCGGCGGAAGTATCCCGTAGTTGACGTGCATGGGCTGGTAGTGAGTCGTCCCGGGGTCAGTCGCATAGGCGACGAGAGCGCCGAGGACGGAGTCGGCCGGTGGAACGAAGGGTGGTGCGTCGCTCAGCCGGGCGAACACATTGACCGCGGCCAGAAGTCCGGTCGCTGCGGCTTCGAGGTAGCCTTCCGTGCCAGTGATCTGCCCAGCGAGCCAGATATCCGGGTTGGACCTGAGGGCGAAGCTCGGGTCCAGAACGCGAGGTGAATCCACGAAGGTGTTGCGGTGCATGACCCCGAAGCGGTGGAACGTGGCGCGTTCAAGGCCGGGAATCAGACGAAAAACGCGTTCCTGTTCGGGCCAGGTGAGGTTGGTCTGGAAGCCGACCATGTTGTAGGCGGTGGCCGTACGGTTCTCGGCCCGAAGCTGCACGACCGCCCACGGACGTCTGCCGGTGCGCGGATCCGTGAGGCCAACGGGCTTGAGCGCGCCGAACCTGAGCGCGTCGATGCCGGTACGCGCTATCTCCTCGATCGGCTGGCAGGCGGCGAACAGTTCCCGACGTTCGAAGTCCTTGGACACGACCCGGTGCGCCCGGATGAGCGCATCGACGAAACGCTCGTACTCCTCGCGCCCCATCGGAGCGTTGAGGTAGTCACGTCCCTCCCCCTTGCCGTACCGAGAGGCCGGGAAGACGACGCCGTGGTCGAGTGATTCAGCCTCAAGTATCGGCGCCGCCGCATCGAAGAAGGCCAGCCGAGTCTCTCCGACCAGGTCGCTCAAGACCGCCTCGAACGCCGGGCTTGTGAGTGGGCCCGTCGCGATGATCGTCGGACCGGTCGGCAACGAAGTGGCTTGGGCGCGGACCAATGAGATCAGGGGGTGCTGTTCGACGGTTCGGGTGAGTCGTTCGCTGAACATCCGACGATCGACGGCAAGTGCTGCACCTGCGGGAACAGCGCAGTCTCGAGCAGCCTCAAGGACCCGTGAACCGTACAGCTCGAGTTCCCGCTTCAAGCAACCCGCAGCTGTTGCGGGGTCGTCGCTCTTCAGGGAATTAGAACAGACCAATTCCGCGAGCAGGTCTGTATGGTGCGCCGGTCCAGAGATGGCCGGACGCATCTCCATCAAGGTGACATGGACGCCGCGATCGGCCAACTGGAGCGCGGCCTCAGTTCCCGCAAGGCCACCACCGATCACGGTGACTTGGTGTGGTATCACGAGTTCCTTCCTCGAAAGGACACTGGTGCATGTGGGGCGATTGTATCCTCATGGCGCGGATCCGGGGCCGTAGCGGCCGTCGGGATAGCGAGTGATCGTCCCGGCCGCCTCGAGCTCCCCGAGCCTCCGAACGACGGCCACGATGTCAAGACTGAGCGCTGCGGCCGCGTCATCAGGTCGCATGGGGTCGGCTGTGAGCGCAGCGAGTAGCGAATCCGCGAGCGGTGCGGCGTCCTCGGGAACCCACGGGTGGTCGGATGCAGGGTGACCAAGAGTGCTGAGCAGGGCATCTCTCAAGTCCGACGAGTCGGTCACCGGTCTGGCCCCTTGGAGAATCAATCTGTTGCAGCCGCGCGACGTGGGTGAGAAGATCGAACCGGGTACCGCGAGCACGTCGCGTCCGGCCGCCAATGCATGGTCTGCTGTCGACAACGTGCCGCTTGGCAGCCCCGCCTCCACCACAAGCACCGCTGCGCTCAACCCGGCGATGATCCGGTTTCTCTTGCGGAACATCCATGGTGCGGGAGTGGTGCCCCACGGGTATTCACTGACGATGGCTCCTTCCTCGGCGATTCTCATGAAGAGATCAGCAGCGGCCCGAGGGTGCAAGACGTCCGGGCCTCCCGCCATGACCGCGACCGTGATGCCGTCGTGCTCGAGAACCGCTCGATGCGCCGCTTGGTCACAGCCGATGGCGCCGCCTGATACGACCGGGTACCCGGCGCGTGCCGCCCACGCCGAGAGCATGCGCGTCGCCGTCAGTCCATAAGGGGTCGCCCGTCTCGCTCCGACGACCGCAAGTGCCGGAAGCAATGCGTCGGGGTCGCCGAGGACGTACAACCGTTGCGGTGGGTCCGGTATCTCCTTGAGTAACTCGGGATAGTGACGGTCCTCGATCCGAAGGACGCAGCGTGCGGGTGAAGGGAGTGTCATCGGGTATCGGTTCCACGATACGCGAGCGACTCACTGAGATGGTGTGCCAACACCCGGGTCTCACCATCCATGGCAGCCAGGGTGCGGGCCACTCTGAGCAGGCGCGTGATCGCTCTGCCCGACAGTCTATGGGTCTTCGCTGCACTCTCGATGAACGACATCCCGTTGTGGTCCAGTTGACACTGAGCGAGCAACTCCTGCCCGGACACTCCGGGTGTGTCGCTACCCATCCACTCTTGGAGGAGACCCTTCGCCGCCTCGACCTGTTGTCGCAGTCGCGCTGACGACATGGCACCGGCCCCCGTGATGATCGACTTGGGGTCAGGCCGATTGACCGTGCACACGATGTCGATCCTGTCCATCAGCGGGCCGCCGACCCTTCGCTGGTAGCGTTCGACTGCGCTCGGCGGGCAGGTGCAGGGGCGCTCACCGACCCCGAAGTACCCACAGGGGCACGGATTCGCTGCTGCCACCAACGTGAACCTGGCGGGGAATGTGAGGCGACCCTCTGCGCGGACCAGGGTCACACAACCGTCCTCCATGGGCTGCCTGAGTGATTGGAGCGTGGAAGGTGAGAACTCGGGCAGTTCATCGAGGAAGAGGACCCCGTTATGAGCGAGCGATATCTCACCGGGCTTCGCTGGATTGCCGCCGCCGATCATTCCGACGGTGGTGGATGTGTGGTGAGGGGCTCTGAATGGCCGCTCAAGCCGGAAAGAGTCGGTCGCATGCAGCAGGCCGGCGACAGAATGGACGACAGAGGTCTCGAGTCGCTCGCTTGAGCTCAGGGGCGGCATGATCGTCGGGAGTCTCCGTGCGAGCATCGTCTTCCCTGTCCCGGGTGGCCCTGTGAGAAGGACGTTGTGTCCCCCGGCGGCGGCGATGCTGAGCGCTCTCACGGCGAAGGATTGCCCCGCGACCTGAGCGAAATCGAGCGTCGTGGGGCGAGCCGAACGTGATGAGGGCGTCTGAGGCTCGAGAATCGAGGGACACTCGACCCTGTTGAGCGACTCGATGTGATGAAACGTCAGCCCTTCGATCAAGCGGGTGTCAAGAGATGCCAAAGGCCCCGTGAGCGTCTTGTCTGCGGAGCGCGCACAGAGTGCATGCGCCAACATCCCGGACACCTCTCTGAGCCGTCCGTCGAGCGACAGCTCGCCGACCGCGTATATCGTGCTGAGCCACTCGACCGATATCTGACCGGTCGCGCCGAGAATCCCCAGAGCCATAGGGAGATCGAACCCCGTGCCGTGCTTCCGAAGAGGGCCAGGCGCGAGGTTGACCACGATCCGCTCATTGGGCAGCGTGAAGCCACACGCCCTCAGTGCAGAACGCACACGTTCGCGCGCCTCTTGGACTGCGGTGTCGGGCAAACCGACGATGGCGAACGTGGGAAGACCCGGCCCCAGTTCGACCTCTACCTCGACCGGACGCGCCTCCACGCCGATGATCGTGCCCGTGAGGACGCTGCAACGCCTGATCATGTCGCATCCGGACCGACGACGAATGCGGCCCTATGGTGCCGCAGAAGCGCGCGGTCCGCGGCGATGACGAGCAGTGAGATCACGTCGAAGCGTATTGACGCGTCGGTGTGACCGGCGTACTGCATGTACGCCGCTGCGAGTCGGGCATACCTGCGACGCTTGGCGGGAGTCACAGCCTCATCAGGAGTGCCCTTGGCTGGAGTCCTTCGTGTCTTGACCTCACAGAGCACCAGCGTGGTGCCGTCAAGGGCCACGATGTCAACCTCGCCTGCAGGGCATCGCCAATTCCGCTCCACGATCGCGTAGCCCTGTCGCTCAAGAAACGCGGCCGCTGCGTCCTCTCCACGGTCACCGAGCTTTCGACTTTCCATGGTCATGTCGACCACCTCCCGCACCGACGATCGCACAGGGGACTTGCCGGGTCCTTGCCGGCGTCTAACCGGGGCGAGGAGGTAGCCGCCGTGAGCTAGAAGAGGCGGTCGGTGCCTACACCGAGAGTGAAGCTACGCCGGTGTACTGGAGAAAGCCCGAATGTGCGTATTCGCTCGAGGTGTTCGGCGGTGCCGTACCCTTTGTGGACCTCGAACCCGTACTGAGGATGGAGATGCGCCAATTCGCACATGTAGGCGTCTCGCTCCACCTTGGCGATGATGGATGCCGCGGCCACAGCGGCCACTCGACGGTCTCCACCGACCACTGCGGACTCCACGGGGAACAGTCCCATGGGCCTACCGTCGACGATGACGTGATCGACGTGCGTGGCCAGCGCCTCCACCGCCGCTTGCATCGCCCGCCTGAGCGTGGCGGACAGTCCATCTCTGTCGACATCGGACGCAGGAAGGTGGACGACGGCGCAAGCCACTGCGACTGACCGTATGCGAGCCGCCAGTTCTTGACGGCGTTGCGGGGACAGTCGCTTGCTGTCATCGAGGCCACTGATTCTGGGCGAAGCAGGCAGTATGCACGCCCCCACCGTGAGTGGCCCGGCCACCGCGCCGCGTCCGCATTCGTCGACTCCGGCGATCATTGCAGCCCCAGCGTGTCGAAGCTCTGACTCCATTCGGTAGAGCTCTTCGATCCTGTTCGCCTCTGCCTGCTTCGAGCGAAGCCGACGACGGGCCGCGGCGACTTCGGACTGAACACCAGGCCGAGGGTCATCGTCGTACGCACCGACGAGTTCGGCGAGGCGAGCACCTGACGCCTCTCGAAACAGACGTCTCACGGCCGAGACGCTGAGCTCAGAGATGTCGCGCACCCGTCATGCCCCCGTGAGAAACAGACAGCGAGGCCGGACGATGTGCGCCGGCCCCGCTCGCGGATCTGGACAACATGGATGCGCGCGGCAGTGTGGACCTAGAAGCCCTTCTCCTTCAGGCGCGCCGCCTTCCCGACCTTGTCACGCAGGAAGTAGAGCTTCGACCTGCGAACCTTGCCGTGCGAGACTATCTCGACCTTGTCGATCTTCGGAGAGTGCACGGGGAACGTGCGCTCGACGCCGACGCCGAAGCTCATCTTGCGTACGGTGAAGGTCTCTCTGTTCGACGAGCCGTGGCGACGGGTGACGACACCCTGGAACACCTGCGTGCGCTCGCGGTTCCCTTCGATGATCTTGTAGTGGACCTTGACGGTGTCGCCCACTTGGAAGCGCGGCAGGTCCTCGCGGATCTGCTGCTGCTCAATGGCGCGGATGATATTCATCGATTCAGGTTCCTGTTCTGCCGTGTTGTGACCGATCGCTGCCCGCCGATGGCAGACGCGAATGGAAAGTATAGCCCAGGGTATGCTTCAGGAGCAACGGCGAATCGAAGGTCACCGCAGGGCGCCGAAACGGGTAGGCGGCCAGTACGTCCAGAAGGCGCGTCCACGCACCGTCGAGACCGGGCGGGGGCCGAAGAAACGGCTGTCGCCGCTGTTGGGACGATTGTCGCCCATGAGCCACACCTGTCCCTCGGGGACGGTGACCGGAAGCGGGACGGTCCCCTGGACGGTCGGTTTACCATGGACGTACGGTTCGTCCAGGGGCTCGCCGTCGATGTATACGACGTCGTCACGGATGTCCACGGTCTGGCCCGCTGTGGCGATGACTCGTTTGATGAGTTGTGGGTGTTGGGACATGGGGTCGTCGAACACGACGATGTCACCGACTTGCGGGTCGCGGATGAAACGGTAGGAGATCTTCTCCGCGAGAACGCGGTCCTCTTCCATGATGGTTGGTCGCATCGATCCCGTGGGGATCACGAACGGCTGGACGATGAAGGCTTTGATGCCCTGCGCCAGCGCGAACGCGAGCAGGACGAGAAGCGCCGTCTCCACGAGCCATCGGGCGAAGGATGTCTCGGATCCGCTTTCGTCGGTGTTCGCGGACTCCATGACTTCACCGAGGGACGACCCCTGTGAGCGCATGCCCTCAGCGATCGCGTCCGCTTCGGAGGGGACCTGGTCTGTGGTGGGTTCGTGCGTCATTCATTCCCTCGGTTCGCTGTCGGTTGCGGATCGAACAGATGGGCGTAACGGAGGCGTTCGTCGGGGGCGAGGTCGGCTTGCAAGAGCAGGTCCGGTCTGCGGGCCGCGGTCTTGGCCAGGGCCTGCTCCCGGCGCCAGGCAGCGATGCGCTGGTGATCGCCGCTGCGCAACACGTCGGGAACCACCATGCCGCGGAACGAGGCGGGCCGGGTGTAGTGAGGATACTCGAGAAGACCCTGTGTGAATGACTCCTCCACGGAACTCTCATCATCGCCGAGCACGCCGGGCAACAGTCGCGTGACCGCATCGATGACGACCATGGCGGGGAGTTCTCCGCCGGTGAGCACGAAGTCGCCGATCGAGAGCTCGAGGTCAGCAAGCGAGAAGACCCGTTCGTCGATGCCTTCGTAACGTCCACAGACGAGGATGAGCCGCTCTCGGGACGCAAGGTCTCCCGCAACGGTTTGCGAGAAAGGAGCCCCAGCCGGAGTGAGTATCACCACTGTCCCTCGAGGACCGGGCATGCTCTGGATCGACTCTATCGCCGCGAACAGAGGTTCGGGCTTCATGACCATCCCCGGCCCACCGCCGTATGGGACGTCATCGGTCGTCCGATGGCGATCATGGGTCCAGTCACGAAGGTCGTGTACCCTGAGTTCGAGCACGCCCTTCATGCGCGCGTTGCCCAGGATCGACGCCCGCATGGGCGACTCGAACATCTCCGGGAAGATGGTTATGACATCGACGATCATGCGGGGCTCTCCTCGGGTAGGAGCCCGTCCAGCAGACGCACCGTGATCCTTCGGGCATCGAAGTCGATCTCATCGACGACATCGTCAATGACAGGGATGAGCACTTCGCCGAACGGCCCGTTGACGACCCAGACATCATTGGCGCCGGTGACGATGGTATCGGTCACGGTTCCGAGTTCTCCGCGAGCGTGGTCCACAACCCTGAAACCGACGACCTGAGAGTCGTCCTGAGGAAGGTCCGCGGCGGGGATGATCGATGCATCTGCGAGTATCTCGCGGCCCACCAGGTTCGATGCGGCGTCAATCGAGTGTATCTCAGAGAACCTGATGAGCGGGCCCCGCGGGCCTTGGCGGACGGCACTGACCGTGAGGGTCCGCGCTGCCGCGGGAGGCGGGACGAGCCAGACGGACTCACCCTCGAGAAACGACAGTGAGGCGGCGGTCGCACTGGCGACGGCCACCTCACCTTTCAGTCCGTGGGTCCTGAGGACCTTCGCGACAGACACGTATTCGAGAGGAGACATCGTGGTCAGCCGACGATGTCGACCTCGACGTGACGACCCTGCGAGCTGCCGGCGGCCCGGGCCAAGGTCCTGATCGCCTTGATGATGCGACCACCACGGCCGATGACCTTTCCGACATCCTCAGAATCGAGTTCGACCTCGAAGCGAAGAGTGTCTCCCCCGTCAATGGCCGTGATGCGTACCGTCTCGGGTGAGTCGACGAGGGACTCTATCAGGTGACGGACGAGCCCCTCGGTGTCAGCGGCGGAGTGAGACATCGAGACCTCGGCTACTCGGCGTCTTCGGCCGCGCCGGAGTCGTCGCCGGATTCGGCGGAATCCTCGACGGTGGCTTGCGCCTCGTCGGCCTCGGGGACGGACTCGGACGTGTCCGATTCCTCTGTGGCGGCCTCAGCCGCAGCAGCCTCTTCGGCGGCCTTGGCCGCTGCCTCGGCTTCTGCAGCGGCCTTCTCGGCGGCCTTCTTGGACATCTTCGTCTCGGCTTGGGGCGCCTGCTTCTCGCCCTTCGCGATCGCGAGGAGCTTCACCACGGCTTCGGTCGGCTGGGCGCCCTTCGCGATCCACCCCTCGACCTTGTCCACGTCAAGCTCGACGAACGAGGGCTCGGTACGCGGATTGTAGCGACCGACCACTTCTATGAAGCGGCCATCACGGCGCGATCGGCCGTCGGCTACGACGACTCGGTAGAACGGGGCCTTCTTGGCACCGTGACGCGCCAGACGGATCTTGACTGCCAACGATTTCACCTCCGGACAGGGCGACCCGACGGGCCGCTCGTTTCGAGCACAGCGGTTGAGTATGTTACTTCAATCAAGCGAACACGGTCAAAGCTGAACCATCACGCGGACGGTGCGTCCAGCGAGCGGGGGCGATGGCGGTCTTGCGGAGCCCCACCATCGCGAATGAGCGATCACAGACCACCCAGGCCCCCGGGCAGTCCGGGGATCCGCACACGTTTCCGACCCTTGCCTTGAGCACCGGAGAGTTGTTTCACGAGCTTCTGTGTCTCGGCGAACTGTTTGAGCAAGCGGTTCACCTCGGAGACGTCCACGCCCGCGCCACGAGCGATCCGGGCGCGACGGGATCCATTGATGAGTCTGGGCGTCGCTCGTTCCCTTGGCGTCATGGCACGGATGATCGCTTCGATCCGGTCCAGTTGTCGTTCATCGATATCGGAGTCGAGCCCTTTGAGTCTGCCGGCACCGGGCAGGGACCGGAGCACCCCCCCGAGACCTCCCATCTTCCGAACACCGGATATCTGCGTGAGGAAGTCGTCAAGCGTGAACGAACCGGACGACAGGCGCTTCGCGGCTTCTTCGTCGGATTGCTGAGTGTCAGCGACCTGCTGCGCCTTCTCGATGAGAGAGACGACATCGCCCATGCCGAGGATGCGCTTGGCCATGCGATCGGGGTGAAAGGCGGAGAGCGCGTCGGTGCGCTCCCCCTCAGAGATGAACTTGATCGGCTTCCCGGTCACGTGACGCAGCGATAGCGCCGCACCCCCGCGTGCGTCGCCATCAAGCTTGCTCATGATGACGCCGTCGAAGTCGACACGTTCAGCGAATGCCTTGGCGACGTTGACCGCGTCCTGCCCGGTCATCGCGTCGACGACCATGAGCACCTGATCGGGACGGACTTGCGCCTTGATGGCGGCGGCCTCGGCCATCATCTCCTCATCGACATGGAGCCTGCCGGCGGTGTCGATGATGACGAGGTCCTTGAGAGTGTCGATCGCGTGTCGAACACCCATCTTCGCTATCACGACAGGGTCTTCGACATCGCCGCGGAAGACCGGCACGTCGATCTCACGGCCAAGGGCCTCGAGTTGGTCGATCGCTGCTGGTCGGTACACATCACACGCGACGAGGAGGGGACGTCGGCCCTGTCCGTGAAGGAGTCTGGCCAGCTTGGCGGCAGCGGTGGTCTTTCCTGAGCCCTGGAGACCCACGAGCATGATCACGTTGGGGATGCGCCCTGAGAACACGAGCCTGCTCTCAGTGCTTCCGAGCAGCTGCGTGAGCTCATCGAGCACGATCTTTATGACCTGCTGACCCGGGGTGAGCGACTCCATGACATCTGAGCCGATCGCACGTTCTCTGACACGGCCGACGAACTCCTTGACGACACGGAAGTTCACATCGGCCTCGAGAAGCGCCATCCGGATCTCACGGATGGCGGCATCAACGTCGGCTTCAGTCAGGCGCCCCTTTCTGGTCAGTCCTGAGAAGACTGCCTGAAGGCGCTCGGATAGGTTCTGGAACAACGTGACATACCCTTCAAGACCGTGTACGGCGAGGACAGGCTACGTGGCTCGAGTCGCAGCGTCAACGAGATTCAGCGAACCGGCCCGATCCGGTGGATGGGCGCCCAGATCCATGCGACCTCGCCCTCGATGGCGGTCAAACGTATGGGACCGAGTTGACGGCTGTCCAGCGATACCGGCCGATTGTCACCCATGACGAAGACTGTGCCGTCTGGGACGACGTAGGGCTTCCTCAGCCCTATGTCACGCGGGTCTGTGATGACCGAAGCGGTGTTCTCGATCGCTCCGTTGACCGTGGCGATACCGCGTTCGACGTCTATCGAATCTCCCGGTAACGCGATGATGCGCTTGATCAGACGCTCGGTCCTGCCGGTGCGAGTGTTCAAGATGTCGAACACGACGATCTGACCGTGTCGGGGTTGGTCGAGTCCGTGTGTCACCAGGACACGGTCGCGGTCGCGAAGCGCCGGGTACATGGAGTTGCCCTCGACGATGTTGGGTTGATAGAGGACGTAGAAGACAAGGACGACCGCCAACCACAGAAGTGCAAGAGGGCCCACGAGGAAGCGCCCAAGAAGCTCGCTGCGGTTGACCTTGACCGGAGCGAGTAGACCGCCGGTGAATTCGGAATCCTCACTCACCCAACACCAACGCCTTGGCGAACGCGGTCGCATCGAATGGTCGGAGGTCATCGATCCGCTCCCCCACGCCGACTCGCACGATGGGTATTCTCAACTCGCGCGAGACCGCCACCGCGACTCCACCCTTCGCGGTGCCGTCCAGCTTGGTGAGGATGATGGCGTCCACGCCAAGAGCGCTGTTGAACTCCTTGGCTTGGACGAGACCGTTCTGTCCGGTGGTGGCGTCCATGACGAGAACAGTCTGGACTGGCGACGCTGACTTCTCCGTCGTCACCCGCTTGACCTTCTGCAACTCGCGCATGAGGTCAGTGGACGTATGAAGGCGTCCGGCCGTGTCGATCAAGGTCACGTCGATTCCAGCGGCGTCGGCGGCGCTCACGGCATCGTAGGCCACCGCCGCTGGGTCCGCGCCGCGCTCTCTTCTGACCACCTGGACTCCTGCGCGCTGGGCCCAGACATCCAGCTGCTCCGATGCTGCGGCACGGTACGTGTCCGCGCTGCCCAGAAGAACCGATCGGCCGGAAGCGGTCAGTTGGCGAGCGATCTTGCCTGCCGACGTGGTCTTGCCGGTGCCGTTGACGCCAACCATGAGTATGGTGACCGGTGAGAGCTCGAAGGGGTCAGGACCGTCGACGAACTCCTCTGCGATACGTGAGACGAGGTGCTCGAGAACCGCTGTCGCATCAGGGAGCGCCTTTCGAGCGGCTTCTGACCGCAGCGAGTCGACGATCTCGGTCGTGGCTGTGATGCCCACGTCTCCGCCGATGAGAGCGTCTTCAAGGCCCTCCCAGAAAGCCGCGTCGAGGTCCGGGCCACGTCGCAACAGAACGTTGAGCTGCTCGCCCAAGCGCTCGCGACTCTTCGAAAGGCCGTCAGCGAGACGGGAGAACCACGATGTCTCCATGGGATCACGCATCGGCTTGAGCCAGAGCGCGGTCGAGCTTCTGGCTGACGACCTTGCTCACGCCATCGGCCTGCATGGACACACCATAGAGCACATCGGCCATCTCCATGGTGCGACGCTGGTGGGTGACGATGATGAACTGCGTGTGGCCACGCATGGTGTCGACGAACGACACGAACCGGCGTAGGTTGGTGTCGTCGAGAGCGGCCTCGACCTCGTCGAGGATGTAGAACGGACACGGGCGCGTCCGGTAGACGGCGAACAAGAGGGCAAGCGCCGTCAGGGACTTCTCTCCGCCGGACATGAGTGACATCTTGGACAGCTTCTTGCCTCGCGGCTGGGCAGTGACCTCCACGCCGGTCAGCTCGGGGTCGTCCGGGTCGGTCAGCACGAGCTGGGCGACACCTCCGGGGAACAGGATGCCGAAGATCTCCTGGAAGTGTGCGTCCACGGCTTCGAATGTCTCGAGGAATCGGTCCTTCATCTTGCGATCGATGGCCGCGACCACCTTGCCGAGCGCGCGACGGGACGATTCCAGGTCGTCGATCTGCGACGCCATGAACTCACGACGGGACTTCAGGGCCTCGAACTCCTCAGCGGCCACAGGGTTCACCGGCCCGAGGTTCGCCATCCGCTTGCGAAGGGCGTGGGCCTGGTCCTCGACGAGACGACGGTCCTCAATAGGTTCGCTCTGCAGAGCGGATTCCAGGGGTACGCCGAGCTCTTCGACGATGCGGCGAACCGCTTGGTTGACTTGGATCTCAAGCTGGCCCTTGAGCACTCTGACATCAGAGATCGACTCGGCCTTCTCGGCGATCTCGGCCTGCGCGGCCCGGACCGCGTCCTGTGCGTCGTGGATGGTCCGCCGTAAGGATTCCGAATCGGTCTGCTCGAAGCGCGCCCGGTCCCTGAGTTTGAGCGACCATGACTCAGCACACTCCTGCAGGGCGAGGTACTGGTCGTGGAGGGGCTGGATTCGCAGCCGGAGGAGCTCGAGGGCCTTCTCGGTCTCGCGCGACCGCCTCATCGTCTCCTCGAGCTCTTCGATCTCGGTGGCGATGGACTTCAGCTGTCTCTTGAGATGCACCTCACGTTCCGAGACGGTCGCGATCTCGACCTGGCACGCACTCAGCCGTTCGGCGACGGCACTCTCCTCTCGGAACTTCATGTCGCGGTGTTCGCGCGCGGCCGCCGACTCCTCCTCGAGACGGTCGATCGCAAGCTGGGCATTCGCGATGCTCTCGTTGAGCTGGTCGATCAACGGAAGGTCTTTGGCAGTGCGGTCCTCGACCTCCTTGGCACGAAGGGCCAGGGATGACGCCTCCGAGTCTAGCGCGGTCAACTGCTGCTCAAGGCGCCCGATCTCTTCGAGGAGGGAGTCGTGCTCGCCGGTGAGCGCCGCGAGCTTCTGCGATAGCTCGAGGGCGTCATGTTGTGCGAGTGACAAGGCCTCTTCAGCTTCAGCGGATGCAGCCTCCGCCTCACCGAGCTGGGCGGTGAGGGATTCGACTTCGTCGTGCAGGGTGTTGATACGACGCTTGCGCGCGAGGACGCCTTCGGAATCAGCGACCTGTGTACCCAAGGTGAGCTTGCCGGAAGGCCACACGACAGCGCCGTCCAGCGTGGCGAAGCGCGCACCTGACGAGTCGCGTGAAGCCGCGGCCAAGGCATCATGGACCGAGTCGACCAGCATGACGTCGCCGAGTATCGCCTCGAGGGCCGGACGGACGCGCTCATCACACTCGAGGTGGTCGAACAACCGGGTACCGGCAGCAGGCCTTCCGGAGAGCCGGGGACGCATCGAGTCGACGGGCAACAGTGAGATCTCGCCAGACGCGTCAGACGCGATGGCCTGAGCTACGGTGGCTGCGGAATCCGCACTGTCCACGATGAGTCCGAACAGATCAGCGCCGAGAAGCTTCTCAACGAGCGCCTCGAATCGAGCGGGTGCGCTGACGGCTTCCGCGACAGGCCCGATCACGCCCGGCAGTTCCTCGCGCTTCGCGATGGCCCAAGCCAGCGCAGGGGATGCCGCGGCGAACGCGCGGTCCACCTCCTCCAAGCCGCGCGCTTCAGCCCGGGCAGCGGTCAGGGCGGCGCGGCGGGCATCCAGCTCACGGCGACGGGCATCCAGGACCCTGACACGCTTGTCGACGTCCGAGTCGGCCAGCGCCATGTCTCGCCGGACCCGCGCGATCTGCGCGTCCAGGACCTCGAGCCGCGACCTGCGGGAAGACAGCGTGCTCTGAGCGGCCTGACGATTCTGGCGAAGCTGGGCCTCGCGTTCGGCCAACAGGTCGAGTTCCAGCTCACCTGCGGCAAGGACGTGTTCGGCTTGCGACAGCGCCGCACGGTCATCCTCGATCTGTTTGCGGGTTCGCCTCAGCTCGGCAGACAGGCGCGCGAGGTCCTCGTCTGCGACCGTGCGTGCCTTGCGTACGAGCTCGGCCTCTTTTCGCAGTTCATTGAGCTGGCCGTACAGAGCACGCAAGCGGGCGTCGGTCTCCAAGCGCTCATTGCTGAGGGTCTCGAGCTCGCCGCTGCGCGATGCCGCACGGGTCTCGGCTTGGTGCAGTTTCGCACGCAACTCGGACAACCGCGCGATGAGGTTCTTGCCTTTCTCCTCGAGCAGGAGAAGGCCGGCGTCGAGCCTTTCAAGGATCGACTGCATCCTGCGACGCTGCTCGGACAGGTCGCCTACGAACAGCCCCTTCTCTTCAAGGAGGGATTGGAACTTCTCCAGTTCGTGTTCCTTCTCGGCCAACCGAAAGCGCGAGAGCTCCATGTCCGCGTCGGCTTCCTTCTCGCGCTTGATGAGCTCGTCCCATTGGGCTTGCAGGTGGCGCAGGTCGTCGACGGCGAGCGCCACATCGAGTTCACGGATGCGAGAGACGAGTTCGGCGTGCTGTGCGGCCTTGGAAGCCTGGCGTTCCAGTGGCCGGAGTTGACGGTCTATCTCGGCGGCGATGTCGCGGGCACGCTCGAGGTGGGCTTCAAGGCCTGCGAGCTTGCGAACGGCGCGTTCTTTTCGCTTCTTGTGTTTGAGGACGCCCGCGGCCTCCTCGATCAGCGCCCTGCGGTCTTCTGGTCTGGAGTTGAGAACCTCATCGAGGCGGCCCTGGCTGATGATGGAGTGGGTGTCACGTCCAAGGCCGGAGTCGTGCATGAGGTCCTGGATGTCCATGAGGCGCGCCGGCGCTTGGTTGATGAGGTACTCGCTCTCCCCGTTCCGATACATCCGGCGAGTGATGGTGACCTCGTTGAACTCCAAGGGAAGTGTGCCGTCCGAGTTGTCGAGTACGAGGTCGACCTCTGCGACCCCGACGGCCTGCCGAGCGGATGACCCAGCGAAGATGACGTCCTCCATCGCCTGACCACGCAAGGTCTTGGCGCTCTGCTCCCCCAACACCCACAAGACCGCGTCGGAGATGTTCGACTTGCCGGATCCGTTGGGACCCACGACCGTCGTCACGCCCGGTTCGAGGGAGAGGACGCTGCGGTCGGCGAAGGACTTGAATCCTTTGAGTATCAGTGATTTGAGGTACACGGTCTCCCTCGGAAGAGCAGGTCAGAGCGGAGCGCCGGACGAGCGTACGGCGGCGCAAAGTGTAGCACAGGGACGAGGCGGGCCGACCTCAGTCGGCGCCTCGGACGCGAGCGAGAGCGGCCGCAGCCGCTTCGGCCTCGGCCTCCTTCTTGGAGCGTCCTGAGCCGCTGCCCCAGACCTCACCCGAGACTTCGACGACGGCGTCGAACGAGCGATTGTGTGGGGGGCCTGTATGGCCGACTATCCGATACACAGGCGTCACCCCATCGGCCTGGAGGAGCTCTTGCAAGAGGGACTTCGGGTTCTCGGGCGCCTCGGCGGCCTGTGCGCTGATGCGCGGTCCGAGTGTGCGCAGCACCCACGAGCGCGCGGTCTCCAGGCCCCCGTCGAGGTAGAGCGCCGCGGTCAGCGCCTCGAACATGTTCTCAAGCGCTGAGGTCAGGCCGCGACCAGCCGTTCCCAGCTCACTGTGTCCGAGGATCAGCACCTCCGCGAGCCCCAGGTCCGAGGCCACCTGAGCGAGGACGCTGCCGGCGACGACAGACACACGCACCCGGGTCATGCCGCCCTCGTCGAGGTCCGGGAAGCGACGGTACACCTCTTCGGCGATGATCATGCCCACCACGGAATCGCCCAGGAACTCCAAACGCTCATAGTACGCGGAAGGATCGCGGTCCTCCGAGGCAGACGGGTGTGTCAAGGCACGCCTGAGAAGTTCGCGGTCCGAGAAATGGTGGCCGCAGATCTCCTCTGCGCGGTCGAGGCGCGATTCCATGTCCGTCTTGCGACAGGGCTCCGTCACGGTGTTCACCTACGGGCGTGCGAAGATCAGAGTCGCGTTGTGTCCTCCGAACCCGAAGGAGTTGCTCATCGCGACCGAGACGGTCGTCTCGCGCGCGGTGAGCGCCACGTAGTCCAGGTCACATTCAGGGTCGGGATCCGTCAGATTGATTGTGGGCGGGACGACTCCCCGCTCGATGGCGAGCACACACACGGCCGCTTCAGCGGCGCCGGCTCCGCCGAGCATGTGGCCCATCATCGACTTGGTGCTGGAGACGAGCGGCACGTCCTGGCCGAAGACGCCCTTGATGGCGTTGGTCTCAGCGACATCACCGACTGGAGTCGACGTACCGTGTGCGTTGATGTAATCGACATCGGCAGGTGTGAGTCCGGCCTTCTGCAACGCACTGGACATCGCACTGCGAGCACCTGCCCCGTCCGGTGCGGGAGCGGTGATGTGGTAGGCGTCGGCGGAAGCGCCATAGCCGACGATCTCTGCACGGATGCGTGCCCCACGGGCCTTCGCTTGGTCCCATTCCTCCAAGACGAGGATCGCGCCACCCTCGGCGATGACGAATCCGTCTCGTGACGCACTCCAAGGTCGGGATGCGGCCTGTGGGTCATCATTGCGCGTCGACAGGGCACGGGCAGCGCAGAACCCGGCCACGCCCAAGGGTGTGACTCCGGCGTCGAACCCGCCAGCGACGACGAGGTCGGCATCACCTCGACGAATCGCCTCGAACGCCTCGCCGAGAGCGTGGTTTCCTGTGGCACACGCCGACACAGGGGCGTAGTTGATGCCTTTGAGCCCATACTTGATGGAGATGTGCCCGGCCGCGAGGTCCACTATCATCATGGGGACGAGGAAGGGGCTGATCCTTCCCGGACCACGTTGGGCCAGCACCGCGCACTGCTCCTCCATGGTGGACAGACCGCCGATACCTGACCCGACGATGACTCCCGAACGTGACGCGAGAGGCTCAGGCACCGATTCCAGCCCTGCGTCCCTCATTGCCTCGTCAGCCGCAACCATGGCGAACTGCTGGAAGCGGGACATGCGACGGGATTCCTTCGGGTCCACGACCGATGAGGGGTCGAAGTCGTGGACGTATCCCGCGAACCGGGTGGGATAGTCCGTGGCATCGAAGTGCGTGATCGGCGTGATCCCGCTTCTGCCCTGGACCAGAGACTCCCACATTGACTCAACGCCTACACCGGTGCACGTGACGACACCGATGCCAGTGACGGCGACGCGCCTCATCGGTCCTCCCCTTGCATTGCGATCCGCCATTCCGACTCGAGCCTCTTCATGAGGTCGGCGACAGTGGGAACGTCGGTGATCCTTGCGGCGACGGAACC
The DNA here is from genome assembly GCA_029265315.1 of Actinomycetota bacterium. GTDB lineage: Bacteria > Actinomycetota > Coriobacteriia > Anaerosomatales > PHET01 > JAJUJM01. The sequence continues at coordinate 282,320 of JAJUJM010000001.1, forward strand.
AGCGAACACAAGGCCGTCGGTCACGTCACCTCGCTGCGCCATCTCCAGCTCATTGATGATGCAATACTCCTTGTGACATTCCTTCAGACAGGCACGACATCGCTCGATCTGCGGGTAGTCGCCGCGCTGAGTCCTCTCCCAGAACGGGTTTCGCAGCGCGCGACCCGGCAGCCCAACGGGGCTCTTGATCAGGACGATGTCCTCGTCGCGGGCTTCGACATACATACGTTTGAACGCTTCGGGCGCTGATGACTCGACCGTGGCAGCGAACCGAGAGCCCATCTGCACACCCGCAGCCCCCAGGTCCAAGACGCGTTTGATGTCTGCGCCGGTAGCGACACCTCCCGCGCCGATGACCGGAATCTGTACGGCGGCGACGATCTCTGGCAGCAGCTCGAGCATCGGGCGATCGGTGCCCAGGTGCCCTCCGGCCTCGAATCCCTCGACGATGACAGCGGATGCGCCGAACTTCTCGGCCAATCTGGCGACACGAGCGCTTCCAACGATGGGGACCACCGGAACACCGAACTCACGACCCCACGCGAAGACATCACGGGAGAATCCTGCGCCTGCGACGACCAGGTCGATTCCCTCAGCCATGGCCGCGCGGACGAGCTCCCTGAACTTCGTGACCGCGACCATGATGTTGACGCCGAGAACGCCACCGGCGGCGCGATCTCGGGCGGCTCGAATCTCTGAGACGAGCTCGTCGACGCCAAGACCGCTACCGGCGATCAAGCCCACGCCGCCAGCCGCTGCAACCGCCCCGGCAAGTGGCGCCATGGAGATACGGACAGCCATACCGCCTTGGATGATGGGCAGTCTTGCCGTATGAGAACCGATGGTCAGAGAAGGCATGTCCACGGGAGGTCTCTCGATCGCACGGTCACAGGGCGGACGGCTCGGCGGCCCACCCGCCGCCGAGCCGGTTGACACATCGAATCGGTCTGACGGTTATGCCTTCTCGATGAAGGCGATCGCGTCGCCGACGGTCTTGATGTTCTCGGCCTCCTCGTCGGGGATGGAGATTCCGAACTCCTCTTCAAGGGCCATCACCAACTCGACGATATCGAGGGAGTCGGCGCTCAGATCGTCGACGAACGAGGCGTCTTCGGTCACCAGGTCCTCGTCCACATTCAGCTGCTCGACGATGACCGACTTGACCTTCTCCATGATCTCATCACGCTCCATGCTCACACACCTCCCTCCCTCTCGGGAATCGTGTTCTTCGACAGGCCACGCGGGCCGCAAAACAGGCTCATGCGAAGGTCATTCCTCCATCGACCGCAAGTACCTGACCAGTGATATAGGCGGCGTCATCTCCGGCGAGGAACGCGACGGCCTTGGCGACATCAGAAGGCGTGCCGAACCGCTTCATCGCGATCTGTGCCGAGGCGGCCTCACGTACGCTGTCAGGCAATGTCGCGGTCATGTCGGTCTCGATGAATCCGGGCGCGACGGCGTTCGCACGCACACCACGCCCCGCGAGCTCTTTGGCGACCGACTTGGTCAACCCGATCACACCCGCTTTGGCGGCGGCGTAGTTCACCTGACCGGCGTTGCCTACGAGCCCGATGACGGAGGTTATGTTGATGATCGATCCGAAGCGTTGCTTCATCATCACCTTGGACGCAGCACGCGTGACGTAGAAGACCCCGGACAGATTCGTATCGATGACCGAAGTCCAGTCATCATCGGAGAGACGCACGATGAGGTTGTCCCGCGTGATGCCGGCGTTGTTCACGAGAATGTCCAAGGACCCATACAGGTCCACGGTCGCCTCAACCAGAGATTGGGCCGAGGTTGGGTCAGATACGTCTCCTCGGAGTGCGGTGGCCTGACCACCCGAAGAGACGATGTCCGAGACCACGGATTCGGCCGCCTCGCGGGAACCGGCGTAGTTGATCACCACACGTGCGCCCAGGGCCGCCAGTTCTCGGGCGCATGCGGCACCAATACCGCGCGATGCACCGGTGATGAGTGCCGATCTGCCCATAAGGCCGTTCATGTCACAGGACCCCCACTCATAGCGGCCTCGATGCCCGCGGCCTCAGCCGAGACCGCGTCCACCCCTTCGATTCTGCGTGCCAGACCAGTGAGCACGCTGCCGGGTCCGGCCTCGATGATGCGGACCGGCCCGCCTGACGCCATGAGCTGCATGGTCTCGGTCCAACGGACACCGGAGGACATCTGCGCGAGAAGCCGCTCTCGGATGGTGTGGGCATCGCGTGTCGGTTCAGGGTCGACGTTCTGGTACACAGGGTACAGCGCGTCAGCGAAGTCAGCGCCCCGTACTATTTCGGCGAATGCTTGGGCGGCAGGTTCCATGAGTGGCGTATGAAAGGCGCCCGACACCTTGAGTGGGATGACGCGACGCGCCCCGGCGTCTCTGAGCGCATCGGTCGCCTCGGCCAGCTCGTGGGCCAGTCCCGAGATCACGACCTGCCCCGGCGCATTGTCATTGGCCAGCCACACCCCAGTGAACGGATCGATGCACTCGCGGACCCGATCCGCGGGAAGGCCGATGACCGCGGCCATAGCACCAGCGTGTCCCGCGGCGTGGGTCGCCATGAGTCGACTACGCTCGACGACCAGCTCCAGGCCGGCCTCAACGGAGTACACGCCTGCGATCGCGAGTGCGGCGAGCTCGCCGAGCGAGTGGCCCGCGACTCCGTCCGGCACGAGCCCGCTGTCGAGCAGAGCGGTCCCCCATGCCCAGTCGGCAAGGTACAGGAGAGGTTGCGCGACCCGGGTATCGGAGAGCTCGGTCTCGTCAGAGAGTGCGGCGATGGTTCGAAGCTCGAGGTCGGTGAGCGCTTCGGCAGCGTCCAGGAGCCGGTCGAAGGCGTCCGTCTCGGGTACGGCCTCCAGCATTCCCGGATACTGCGATCCCTGGCCGGGGAAGACGACCATGGTTCGTGAGGACATGATCAGCGCGCCCCCAGTCCGCCCAACCGCGCGAACACGGCTTCAGCTTCGCTGACCATGTCGGTGATGATCTGGGCAGCGGGCTGGATCTCGCAGACCATCGCCGCAGCCTGGCCGGCCATCAGTGATCCCATCTCGACGTCACCGTGCCTCATCGCCAACGCGAGCTTGCCGGTGCCGAGCGCTTCGATCTCCTCGGGACGGTTCTCGCGGTCCAGCTCGGCGATCTGTCGGGCGAGCTTGTTCTTGATCACGCGGACAGGATGCCCCGTGGAGCGCCCGGTCACCACCGTGTCGCGGTCCCTGGCTTTGATGACCTGCTCTTTGACAGCCGGATGGATCGTGCACTCCTCGGCACACATGAATCGAGTGCCGACTTGGACGCCTTCCGCTCCGAGGGCGAACGCAGCGGCGAGACCGCGGCCGTCGGCGATACCGCCTGCGGCGACGACCGGTATCGACACCGCGTCAACGAGCAAGGGAGTGAGCACCATCGTCGTGAGTTCCCCGATGTGGCCTCCGGCCTCCATGCCCTCTCCGATGATGGCGTCAGCACCGATGGACTCCATGCGTTTCGCGAGCGCAACCGACGGTGCTATCGGCAGGACCTTGATTCCCTGTTCTTTGAGGGCGGCCATGTACTTGCCGGGGTTGCCTGCTCCGGTGGTGACGACAGGAACGTGCTCGTCCAAGACCAATTGGACGAGCTCGTCGATGTGAGGAGTCAACAGCATGAGGTTGACCCCGAACGGGCGACTCGTGAGCGCCTTTGCGTTGCGTATCTGCTCGCGAAGCAGATCAGTGGGCATGTGGCCCGCCCCGATGATGCCGAGACCGCCGGCCTGCGAGACGGCGGCTGCGAGTTCAGCGGTAGCCGTCCAAGCCATACCGCCTTGGATGATAGGGTGTTCGATATCGAGCAGAGCAGTAAGGCGGGTACCAAACGCCATGCGGCCTATGCCCCCTCTTCCGGTGAAGTGATCGTCCAGGTCACAACGGCGGCCCCCCATGTGAGGCCCGCGCCGAATCCCACCAGCGCGATGAGGTCGCCAGGCCCGAGTCGCTGGCTAGTATACAGGTCGTCCAGTGCCAACGGTATGGAAGCGGCAGAGGTGTTGCCGGTGTTGGCAAGGTTGAGATAGACGCGTTCGTCGTCGATGCCCAGACGCTCCTCGACCGTTGCTATGATCCTCTCGTTCGCTTGGTGCGGCACGAGCCATGCGAGGTCATCCACCGTGTACCCGGATGCGTCGAGGGCCTCGAGAGTGGCTCGTGGAATGACCCTCACCGCGAACTTGAAGACTTCGCTGCCGTTCATCTTGAGGAACTGATCGTGTGCGTCGAGCGCGTCGTGGTCGATCGGACGAGCCGCGCCGCCGGCAGGGACGATGAGGTGGTCGGACCCCGTCCCGTCTGCGCCGAGTACGATCGCTCTGACTCCAGGGGAATCGGCGGCCCTGAGCACGACCGCACCGGCCCCGTCGCCGAACAGGACGCAGGTGGTGCGATCAGTGAAGTCGATCAACCTGGTCAGGGCCTCGGCGCCGATCACCAGGACCGTGTCCGCCCGCCCGGATTCGATCGCCGCGGCACCGTGGTGAAGCGCGTAGATGAAGCTGGTGCACGCGGCCATGATGTCAACCGCCGGACAGGTGAGGCCCAGTTTGGTCTGGGTACGACACGCCGTCGACGGCATGAGATGGTCCGGGCTCGTGGTGCCCAAGAGCAATAGGTCGACATCGTCCGGCGCGACACCGGACCGCAGCAATGCGACCTCGGCGGCGCGTGCAGCGAGGTCAGAGGTGGTCTCACCCTCGGCGACGATGCGGCGCTCGCGAATGCCGGTCCTCGTCCGGATCCACTCGTCAGACGTGTCCACGAGTCGCTCGAGGTCCTGATTCGTCATGATTCGGTCGGGCAGGAAGCCACCCACTCCGACGATCTGAGCGAAGCGTTGCATATCTCTCCGGGACATCGGGCTTCACCGCACAGACGCGCGGTCGCCGAATAGTACCCAAGGCGTCACCGCGTGTCCACGCGTCATGCGGACTGAGAATCCTCGATCGAGACGGATGCAGCGATCCGTTCCGTCAGTCCGGCGCGCACGCTCAGTTCAGCGACGCGGATCGCGTTGCGTATCGCTTTGGCCCGAGAAGACCCATGACCGATGATCGTCACGCCATTCACTCCGAGCAACGGGGCGCCACCGTACGCGTCGGGATCGAGGCGCTCTCTCAGTCGAGCCAACGAGGGCTTCAGGACGGCGGCGGCGGCAGTCGTCAATGGCGAAGCGGTCATGGCGGTCTTCACTTGGTCCAAGAGCGTGCGACTGGCGCCCTCCAGCAACTTCAAGGCGACGTTGCCGGTGAAGCCGTCGGTCACGATCACGTCGACGGACCCCGAGAGCACGTCGCGGCCTTCGACGTTACCGACGAAGCCCGGACAGCCGTTCTGCAGGAGAGCGTGAGCCTCGATGGCCAACATCGATCCCTTGGTAGGTTCCTCGCCGATGTTGAGCAGACCGACGCGCGGCGACTCCACGTCGAGGACGGCCTTGGAATAGGCCACGCCCATGAGTCCGAACTGAAGGAGGTTCTCCGGACGACAGTCAGCATTCGCGCCAACATCAAGCAAGACACACGGTGGGCCAGCGGTCGGCAGAACGGTGGCGATGGCAGGGCGTGACACACCTCGGATTCGCCCGGTCACGAGGGTGGCAGCCGCCATGACGGCTCCGGTGGAGCCAGCCGAGAAGAAGGCGTCGGCCCGGCCGTCTCTGAGAAGTCGCGCACCCACTGTTATCGAGGAGTCGCGCTTCTGGCGCACCGCTGTGGCGGGATGCTCATCCATGGCGATGATCTCAGGGCAGACCACGGCACGGACGAGCGGGAGCCGTTCCGAGAGAGGCTCGACTATGTCTGCAGGACCCAGTGCGATGAGAGACGTCCCTGAGAGGTCCTCAAGCGCCTCCTCGATGCCTGAGAGCACCTCAGCGGGAGCGAAATCGCCGCCGACGACGTCGACGGCGATCACAGGGCTGGTACGTGACATCGAGCTGGCTCCGATCGGTGCGACACGGCAAGACGACTGAGCAACACGTGATGAGCAGCTACGGGTCGCAGGGCGTTCGGACACCTACTCGGTGTCTATGATCTCCTTGCCGTTGTAATAGCCGCATTCGCCGCAGACGCGATGGGGCATCTTCGGCTGGTGGCATTGCGGACACAGACTGGATGCCGGCGCGGTGAGCTTGTGGCTCGAGCGGCGTGCGTTGGTGCGGGCGCGACCTGTCTTGCGCTTGGGTACAGCCATGGTCATAGACTCTTTTCTGTCGTCAGGGCCTCAACGACGAGCGTGGGCCCCGTTCGTGACTCACGGGTCGGTCGCGCGCGAGCACGCGACCGCACGAACGCGCATGATAGCACGCGTGCCGCCGTTCGTGTAAAGACCTATTCGGCGGACAAATCGGACTCCGTGGAGGAGAGGAGCCGCGAGAGGGACGCGAACGGGTGGTCCACGTCGGGGACGTCGGCGCAGTCGCACGCCTCCACGTTGAGGTCTGCGCCACATGTAGGACACAGCCCGGCGCACTCCAGGTCATGGACGGGAGCGAAGGGCACCTCGACGACCAGTCCGGCAAGCAGCGCCTCGGAAAGGTCTATGGCGCCGTTCTCCGAAACGAAACCGCTGACGTCCTCGGTCGTCTCAGCAGTCGGTCTCACCCACAACCCCTCGAGCTCACCCTCGAGCTGGAGATGGAATTCGCACAGACAGCGACTGCAGGTCGCATTGACCTCCGCTGCGACGGATCCCGTGAGCACGTAGCCTTCACCCGCGTTGGTGATCGTCGCAGCAACCGACACTGGGCCGGTCAGCGGAAAGACCTCACCGCCGACGACAAGCTCGGCCAGCGGGTACTCCTCTTGGACGTCAAGCGAGAGTCCAGGCGCTTCAAGGATGTCTCGGAGGTCGACCAGATACGGGTTCATCACAGGTGGTCTCTACTGGCGCTGCGAGACCTTGCCCTGAAGACGGTCGCGGCCACGCTGAACAGCCGTGAGCAGTTTGCCCAGGTTCACCTCAAGGTTGGCGAGCATCTCGTCTGCATAGTCCTCTGCGCCGAGTCTGATCTCGCGTTCGCGCGCCCGGGCCTCATCCATGATCTCAGCCGCCTGCTGTTCGGCCAATCGAACGATCTCCTGCTCACTGGCGATGGCCTGGGCGCGGCCTTGGGCCTCTTCGAGAATGCGGTTGGCCTCCTTCTCGGCCTCCTCGAGCATCTCCTGACGCTCCTTGACGATCCACCGCGCTTGCTTCAGTTCGTCAGGGAACTGTGCCCGGATCTCATCGATGATCTCGTAGATGGCGTCCGGATCGACCATCTTGCTGTTCGTGAGCGGAACGGTCTTGGCACCGTCGATGATCTCCTCGATGCGGTCGATAAGGGCCATGATATCCATCGAAGGTCCTCCCTATGAGGCTGTGTTCAGTGCACGTTCAAGGGCCGACGCCACGTGTTCCGGAACCAGTCCGCGAACCGCACCGCCATGCTTCGCGATCTCCTTGACCGCAGACGAACTCAAGAACATGTACTCGGGCACCGCCATGATGAACATGGTCTCGACATCGGCGTCGAGACGCCAGTTCAACGCGGCCATCTGGAACTCTCGCTCGAAATCGGTCACGGCGCGAAGTCCCTTCACGATGACTGACGCACCCACCTTCTCGGCGAAATCCACCAATAGCGTATCAAAAGGCAGAACCGAGACGTTGTCGAGGTGACTTACAGCCTGCTCAAGCAGGGCGACACGCTCCTCGACGGCGAAGAGAGGACCACCGCCCTTCTCAGGAGAGTGGGCGACGGCGACCACGAGGTCATCGAATATCGCAGCAGCGCGTTCGATGATGTCGAGGTGGCCTGAGGTAACGGGATCGAAGGTGCCTGGCACGATGCCGCGCTTCATCGGGACTCCCCCTCGACGAATCGACCGAACGAGACCGATGTCGACCCGTATCGCTTCCGCGAGACTTCAGCGAAGCCCGCGGGCCACGTCAAAGCGACGTCACGGGCATGCTCCCACACGACCACACATCCGGGCTCGACAGATTCCGCTCGCGCCAACCCGGCCAACAGCAGTGCCGTGCGGCCAGCGTCGAGTGTATACGGAGGGTCGAGCAGAATCAACGAGAACGGAGCGTGAAAACCGCGCTTGGCCAGCGCGAACGCGTCCCCGCGCAAGACCAGGGCGCGGTCGGTGAGTCCGAGCCTCCTGATGTTGTCAGTCAACGCTGAGTGCGCTCGGGGATCCTTCTCGATGAACACGACCCGTGAAGCGCCGCGCGAGAGCGCTTCGATGCCCAAGCCGCCGGACCCTGCGAAGGCATCCAGCACGATCGCGTCGCTCAGCCCAGGGCCCATCATCGAGGCGAGCACCGAGAAGATGGCCTCTTTGGTCCGGTCTGTGGTAGGACGGGTGGTCCCGCCTCGCGGCGCCAGCAGAGTGCGACCCTTGAGTGCGCCTGCGATCACCCTCATCCGCTGCTCACCCACTCCCATGCTTGGGAGAAGATCCGTCGCACACGTTCCAGCAAGGGCCGGTGTTGAGGAAGCGACAGGTGCGGATCAGCGTCAACGAGCGCGAATGCGTCTTCCCTGGCCTGTTTGATGAGCGAAAGATCCGTCACGAGGTCTGCGATGCGAAGGTCGGGAAGTCCGTGTTGCCGTTCGCCGAGAAGATGGCCGGCCCCACGAACCGCCAGGTCACGCTCGGCGAGCTCGAACCCGTCCGTGGTCGAGAGCAGCGCCGCGATGCGCTCCTTCGCGTCAGGGGTTCGGGGATCGGAGATCAGCCACACCTCGCCGGGATGCTCTCCCCTTCCGACGCGGCCGCGAAGCTGATGAAGTTGTGCGAGACCGAACCGGTGCGCGTCCTCGATCAGCATGACGGTCGCGTTGGGCACGTCAACGCCCACCTCGATGACCGTGGTCGACACGAGAACATCAATGCGCCCGGAGCGGAACTCGTCCATCACATGGTGTTTCTCGGTTGCCGACATCCGGCCCGTCAGCAGCCCTACTCGCAGGTCACCGAACACCTCGGTCCTGAGGCGCTCGGCCTCCCGCACGGCGGCTTTGGCCGACGCGGTCTCGGATTCATCGACGAGGGCACACACGACATAGGCCTGCCTGCCCTCTCTCACGGCGGCACGGACCGCTTGATGGGCCGGGGCGGCGGCGTGGGGTTTGACGTGCCGAGTGATGACGCCCGAGGTCTGCGATGGCCTTTGTCTCAGGTAGGACGTCGCCAGATCCCCGAAGAGTGTGAGCGCCAAGGAACGCGGAATGGGAGTCGCGGTCATGACGAGGAGGTCGGCCGCGACGCCCTTGGCACGAAGTCCGAGCCGCTGATTGACGCCGAACCGATGCTGCTCATCGACGATCGCGAGCGTGAGCCGCTTGAAGCGGACGTGAGCGTCAAGAAGCGCATGCGTACCGAATACGACGGTGATACGCCCGCCGGCGACCTCGTCGAGTATGGACTTCTTTCGGGCCGGCGTGGTCGAACCGGTGAGAAGGGCCCACCCGACGCCGATGGAATCAAGCAAGGGGCCGACCTTCCCGGCGTACTGTTGGGCGAGCACTTCAGTCGGGGCCATCATCGCGGCTTGGGATCGGGTATCGGCAACCGCGGCCAGCGCGGCGGCAGCAACGACGGTCTTGCCCGTCCCGACGTCTCCCAGGAGAAGCCGGTTCATCGGACGAGGTGTCGCCATGTCCTCGAGGATCTCGTGAATGGAGTGACGTTGATCGTCGGTCAGAGCGAAGGGCAGCGCAGCTCGAAACGCCGCGCCGACCGGGCCGTCGACGACATGGGCGACACCGGCCTGCTCGCGGGTGAGCACGTGGCGCCGCAGGGCCATGTACAGCTGTGATGCAAGGAGTTCGTCGTAGGCCAGTCGCTTCCTCGCTGCTTCGGCATCGGCCATCGTGGCCGGGAAGTGGATGTCGCGCAATGCGCGAGATCGGTTCACGAGGCCGCGCGCGCAGCGGAGATCAGTCGGCAGATGGTCGGGAACGTCACCGAAGTCATCGATCGCCGCAGCGACGAGACGCCGCATCCATGCGGGAGACAGGCCCTCGGTCGAATGATGGACGGGAAGTATCCGGCCCTCGGCGGGTGCGTCGGCAGCGATCTTCTCGACGAATGGGGCCTTCATCGTTCGAAGGCCCCGATCGAGTTCCACCTTCCCGGCGAAGGCGAGACGTTCTCCGTTGCGGTACCTTTGAGCGACCCACGGTTGGTTGAACCACACCCCGACGACGCAGCCCGTCGGGTCGACGAGCGTCACCTCTGTGATGGCGAGCCGAGGTTTCGGCTTCTTCACTTTGACCTCGTGGACGGTGCCGATGATGGTCACGTCGGACCCGATTCTCGCTTCGACGGCCCTTGTCACCTCGGTCAAGTCCACATAGCGGAACGGCGGCTGTTCGAGCAGGTCGCCGATGGTGTTGATGCCGAGGCGTCCGAGGGCCTCAGCGCGTGTGGTGTCCACATGACGAGCGAACAGGACCGACTCGTGGTGTGCAGCGAGCCTGAGCGCGCGGTCCCGTGCCGTGGAGTCAGGCATCGATCGATCACGGGATCGGATGGTACGCACACCCGATGGCACCGGGGCCCACGTATGTGCCGATCACGGCACCGATGACGCCAGGGGACTGAAGCTCGACATCGGCGCCTGAAGCGCGGATCTCGGCCAACAGCTCTTCGCCGTCGTCGTCCGCACACGCATGCAGCACCACGAGCTTCATTCGACCGTTCGCAGCGGCATCATTCGCGACGTGCGCCGCGATCTCTTGGAGCGCACGCTTTCGGCCCTTGACCTTCTTGAAGGGCTCGACGATGCCTTCAGCATTGACGTCGAGCACCGGCTTGATGCCCAGCAGGGCCGCTGCGAGTCCCTGCGCCTTCCCCGCTCGTCCGCCTTTGACGAGGTAATCGAGGGTATCGAGTACGAAGTAGAGCCTCATGCTCTCGGAAACCTCGCGCGCCCGCGCCGCAACCGCCTTCGCGTCTCCGCCGGCGGCTCTCGCATCCACCGCTGCACGTACGACCAGGCCAAGCGCCTGCGAGACCTTCTTCGTATCGACGACATGTACGGGAACGGGACTGTCGTCCGCGGCCATCGTGGCTGATGCGACGGTTCCGGACAGCGGCCCCGAGAGGTGGATCGAGACGATGGAATCACATCCCGCCGCAGCGAGTTCACGATACGCGGTGAGGAACTCGGCGGGCGATGGTTGAGAGGTCTTGGGTAGCGTGGGTGAGGAGAGCAACCTGGGATAGAACTCCTCTGGTGCGAGTTCGACCCAGTCCAGAAAGGTCTCTTCGCCGAAGAGGACCTTCAGAGGGACCATGCGTACGTCGAGTTCCGCCAACTCAGCGGGCGCGATGTCGCAGGTGCTGTCGGTCACGAGTCCTACGCTGCCCATCGTGCGTGCCTCCTTGTCATTCCGCGGACAGGATGACGGGGTAGAGCGGCTGCCCGCCGCGGTGGGATTCGATCTCCAGGTCAGGGTAGGTCTGTGACAGGGCTGAGAGAAGTGCTTCCAGCTGCGCATCACTGAGGTCCTGGCCCGCCAGGACGGTCAGGGTCTCTGCACCGTCTGAGGCGATGACACCCGCGACACGCGTGGCGACATCGATCACGTCGTCACCGACCACGGGGATCTCTTCGTCGTCGACAACCCCGATCACCTGCCCCGAACTGATGGGCCCGTTGGAGCCAACAGCGTCCTTGACGGCGATGGTGACCTCGGCCGTTCTCACGGTCGAGGCCGCACCGGTCATCTCATCGAGGTACTCCTTCGGGTCTTCGCCCGGACCCGAGGCCAACATGGCTGCGAAGCCCTCTGGAATCGACTTCGTCGGCACGACGAACACTGGCCGGTCCGCGACCGAGGCCGCGGCATTGGCTGCCATGAGTATGTTCTTGTTGTTGGGCAGTACGACGACCTGTTGGGCATTGGACCTGGCGATGGCGCCGAGCAGATCGGCGGTGGATGGGTTCATCGTCTGACCGCCGTTGACGATCACGTCGACACCAAGAGACCTGAAGATATCTGCTATCCCGTCACCTGCAGCGACCGCAACGAAACCGACAGGCTTCATGGACGACTCAGGCCGGTCGGTCTTGATCTTCTCGTCTCGCTCCGCTGTCTGGCGCCGCATGTTGTTGATGTGAACGGCGGCGACCTCTCCCATCCCGGTCACGACGGACAGGACAGAACCGGGGTCGTTGGTATGGACGTGCACCTTGTACTCGCCGCGATCGCCTACGACAAGGTCGCTGCCTCCGGCCGAGGCGACATACGAGGCGATAGTCTCCTTGTCCACGGACTCCGCGTACAGAAGGAACTCTGTGCAGTAGAGGTACTCGTCATCGTCCCAGTCGTCGACGGGTACGACCGACAGGGCCTTCAATCCGGTCGACGCCGAGTCCGCCATCACGACGGCTCCGCCGGTCAGCGCTGACGCGAACCCTTCGATGAGTATCGCGAGCCCGAATCCGCCGGCATCGACGACCCCGTTGTCCTTGAGGACGGGCAGCAACTCCGGTGTACGTTCGACCGAGCGGTAGGCGGCTTCGACGATCGCTTCGAGTGCTGACTCGACGGACAGTCCGCGCTCGGCGCATTCACGGGCCGCCAGCGCAGTGTCAGAGATGACGGTGAGCATCGTGCCTTCGACCGGCTTGCGAACCGCTTGGTAAGCGACGTCCCTTGAACGCTCCGCGGCATTCGCGATGACATCTGTGCTCAGTGATTCAGCATCAGTCAGCCCCTCGCACAGACCTTTGAGGATCTGCGACAGAATGACTCCGGAGTTGCCACGGGCTCCCATGAGCGATCCGTGTGTGACCGCGTGGCAGACCTCCGGAAGGGTCGCCTCGGTGGACAGCTTGGCGACCTCCGCCTCCACCGTCTGCATCGTGAGCGACATGTTGGTGCCGGTGTCGCCGTCAGGGACGGGAAACACGTTGAGACGGTTGACTTCCTCAGCTCTGTCCGAAAGCGCGCGATGGGCAGAAGCGATGAGGTCCCGGGCCGAGGAGAGAGTGACCATCAGCGCTCCTGGCGGACTCTGACATCAAGTACATGGATGTCAATCCGACAGACAGCGACGTCGGCGACATCGGTGAGCGCATACCGGACACGCTCCGAGAGGTTGTGGCTGACCTCGGCGATGTTGATGCCGTGTTCGACGATCACGTAGAGATCGACCTCCACGCCTGCGTCGCCGGAGGCGATCCGCACACCCTTGCGAAGTTTCTGCCGAGGCAGTATCTGCGCCACACCATCAACCAGTGAGGGGTTGGCCATGCCAACGATGCCGTAGCCCTCGAGCGCGGTATAGCCGGCGAGGTCCGCGAGGACATCATTGGCGATATGTACAGCTCCACGAGCTTCTTTGCTCATGCGGCACTCCGATCGTCTTACGATGGTGCGGGCGCATACGATCGAATTCGGCCCACGCGATGGGTTCGAGTATATCCGAAGCCGGTGAGGGTGATGTCCATGGTCCGGACGCAGACCTGCGGCCGAAGAACCGGCACCACCGCTTCGTGTTGTGGGCCCGGCAGTCGTGTGGTACCATTCCGGCGCTTTGTGCTGATACGTCGTCTACGATGAGAGACGGCTCGAACTCGAGGAGTCATGTGATGTCGAAGGTCTGCACCATCTGTGGAAAGAGTCCTGCTGCCGGCAGGAACGTGAGCCACTCCCACCGGGTCACGGCACGTGTGTTCCGTCCCAACATCCAGAAGGTCACCGCGCTTGTGGACGGGCATGTACGCCGGGTGAACGTCTGCGCGAAGTGCATGAAGGCGGGCAAGGTCACGCGCGCTTAGCGCTTCGCCTCTACGACGTTTGACACGACGGTCGCTCCCCAGCCGGAGCGGCCGTCGTCGCGTTTCTGCACCACGAGGACCTCACCGTCGGCGACACGCACCTCAGCATCCGTCGCGGTGACGATGTTGGAAACGCCTCGTGACGACAGACGTCCCAAACGATGGTCGTTCAGAGGCCACCTCATACCCACCAGGGTGACCACCGCAGTCTCCGACAGGGGCAGCACGGAGATCGTGTCGCCGGGTGTGAACCCTCTGAGCACGGGGCGGTGTCGCCCGGTGCACAGCGTCATCACCTCAGTCGCGCACAGGGCCATCGGCGTCAGGTCCGCGGCACGCAGCATCGAGCCCAGTGCAGCCAAGGCGTGGTCTGTTCCGCCGCCCCAGACATGGGTAAGAGTCACGGATCCGACGCCACGACGCCGACACCATTTCAGCGCAAGCTCCAGGTCGGTCTCGTCCTTGTCACACGGGTGGATGTCGAACGGCACCTCACGGGCGACCAGCAGGTCACGGTCAGCACGGGACAGAGAATCCATGTCGCCGACCACCACGTCAGGCGTGACACCGGCGCGAAGGAGCGCGGCAGCGCCCCCATCGACGGCGACGACGTCGTCGTGCTGCTCGGCGAGTGCCGCGAGTTCAGACGGAGTGGGGCCTTCCGGAGAGGCAGCGACGACGAGAGCTCTCCGGATCATGGCAGGGACACGCGTGAGATGGGTACCGCGCGGTCGAGTGCAGGTACCACGACTGCTGCAGCGACGCCGCATGCGATGACCGAGGGGGCAAGGTAGCTGGCGTTGTACAGAAGGGAGTACAGCCAGACCGGTTGACCTTCAGGAGCATTCGCGGAGAAGAACACGACACCGGAAACGAAGGAGGCGGCCAGTCGTCCTGCGCCCGCAAGGATGGCTCCGCCCAAAGCCGAGCTCCCGATCTCAGTGATCGCAAGGACGCCCGAACGTCGAGGACGGGCCAATGCAGCCAGCCCGCATGCAGCGAATGCGACCGGATAGTCAAGGACGACCTGAACCGGGTGGACGAAGTAGGGTTCGAGAAGGTAGTCGATGACTCCGAAGGTGAGTCCTGCGACGATTCCGGGCGCCAGACCGCGACGAAGCGAGATCACGATCAGCGGGAGCATCGAAAGCGACACGCTGCCACCGGCGAAGTTCCACGGTAGCGTGAGTTTGAACATGCCCAGAACGGCGGCCAAGGCGACCGACAGAGCGACCTCAACGATCAAGCGGATTCGTTCCTCGCGCATGAGCAGCTCCTCGCGTACACGCATGTAAGTGGCAAGCGAAGACTGGAAGTGAACTCACGCGACGGCCTTGTGATCACGTGGTCCGTGGTGCTGGCCCCGCATTACCGGGACCGTCATCGCTCGGTCGCGGCCGGTCACAGGCCGCCTCTCAGCCACTTCACGCAGCTCCCGACACGGATTCTCAACGACGGAATCGTCGCACAGCAGGTGTGGGAGACGCAAGTGGTTGAAGGATGGTGACGGATTCGTGAGAGCCGGTCGGCCACCGTTCACCGGAGGGCATCGTGACCGAGAAACCGGATCACTCCATCGCTCTGAGGTACGGGTACGGATTCACCGGCCCGCCGCCACCCGGATGGATCTGCAGGTGGAGATGGGGCGCTGATGCGGCAGCGTTGCCGGAATAGCCCACCCTTGCGATGACCTGCCCGGCGCGTACCCGGCCCGAGGTCACGACGTAGGAGCTCAGGTGAGCGTAGTAGAACGACCACCCATTGTCCGCGTGGAGCCAGATGGTGTTGCCACCAAGCCGGTTCGACTTGGCCGTCACGGTGCCTGACAGTATCGCGACGACAGGGGTGCCGGTGGGTGCCATGATATCGGTGCCTTGGTGTCGGCGACGCCCTCCGGAGCGGGAGGCACCCCACGTGTCTGCGTAGTAGTAGGAACCGACGACCGGGAAGACCATCCCATTGGGGCCGGGGACCGCGGCGACGCCGCGAGGCACGCGTCCGTTGGACCGCACTGCGTCGAGTCTCGCCTTGACGGCTTTGAACTCCGCCTCCGTGGCTCGAAGTCGGCGTTGCAACGCATCGCGGCGTGACCTGAGCGCAGCCACGTCGGCGCGGCGACGGCGACGCTCGAGTTGCAGCTCGGTGCGGGTCTCACGCAGTTCGGCCGTGAGCACCTTCACCTCGGCGACCAGGTCCGCGCTGCTGGAGCCGACCCGGCTCAAGAAGTCGAAGCGTGTGACGAACTCGTCAAACGTGGCTGAGCCCACGAGGAACTCGATCATGTCGAGGCCCTCGCGCCGGTAGATGGAGTTCGCTTGCCTATTGAGTCTTCTCTTCGCAGCCTTGAGGCGCCTCTCGGCTCGCGCCAGCCGCCTGTTGGTGCGGGTGAGACGCGTCTCGGTCTCGTCGAGCTTCCAGTACGCAGCATCGAACGAGCGCCCAGCACGTGCGCTCTCCCGCTTCAGCTGCTCAAGCCTCGCCCTGAGTTGCGCCTCTGTCTCACCGGAGGCTGACGCGGGGAAGACGGCAGCGGCCAGCGCCACGGCGATGGCGACGGATACAGCGCGCTTCTTCACGGTAGTTCAGGGGTTCCGAAGGATTCAGCCAGGGCAGTGTAGACCGCGCGAGCGACCTTGTCCGCCCAACGGGGATCGATGAACGACGTGATGTCATCGCGCGAGGACGCTGAACCCAACGTCACACGCACCCACAGATTCTCGGATGCTCCGAACACGTTGTCGAACGCGACATCGGCCCGTCGTGGAGGCGTGGGGTCGGTCAACGTCCGCTCCAGTGCCGAAGCAAGTGCGGTCGACGACGTGGGAGCGGACGCAGCGAGGGAAGTGGCGGTGGACACCGCCATTCCCGAACCCGAGCCGGCTGTCACTGATAAGCCCACTCCGACTGTATACGTGGATTCGCGGGCACGCGCCGCACGATCAGCGTCCACCGTCGAGGAGTCTGCGCCCGTGCGCAGGAGCCGGACGACAGCGCCCGATGCCTCAAGCAGCGCTCTGAGCCGTCGACTGACCTCCAAGGCAGGGTCGTTGGTGAGACCGGGCACCGGCGGTTGAGGATCGATGACCACAACGACACCGTCAAGCCTGTAGGGCCGCAATCCGACCGAGGCATCGCGAGGAGAGGAGACCTCCAGGCGGACACGATCACCGGTCCGCACGATCGAGCCAGGAGCAGGCATGGAGCTCAAGACGGTGTCACTTGCGGCGTCAGACAGGACGAACACCGTGTCGACGAACAGGCCCTTGGCCTCGAGCGTTCCGAGGGCAAGACTCAACCCTTGGCCGATGACGTCAGGCAACGTGAACTCCTCAGTACCTGCGGAAAGGACGACTCGCAGCTGGTCACCACGTCGCACCTCGGTCCCGGGAGCAGGATGCTGCTCGATCACCTGACCTTCCGGGGCAGTGGAGAACCGCCTCTCGTCCACGACGAACGTGAGGCCGGCTCGGCTGGCAACAACGCGCGCGTCTCCCTCACTGCTCCCGACGACGGAAGGCGTGGAGATGAGCCCTTGCGTACGCACCCAGAAGAAGATGCCGACGATGGCAGCGAGGAGAAGCGATACCGTCAGTCCACCCATCCACACCGCTCGCGGGATCAGGGGGGCGCGCTGAGGGCGTTCACGGTCGAGTGCCGGCAGATAGACGGGCGCCTCGACCGGTGCCGCGGCAGGCACGGCGGCCTCAGCGAGTTGCTCTAGCCAGTGTGGGTCGTCCGATGTGATCGAATCGCTTCTCTCTTCCATGGCAAGGCGAAGTATACCTGTCGGTGTGGAGGTCGCGTGAAGGAGGAGCATGTGTTGAATTGGCACCGCGTGTGCAGGTAATCTGCACTCTCTCGTGATCGTGTACGAGTCCATCGACCCATGAGGAGGTGTTCGCCAGCATGCCCACATATGAGTACCGATGCGTGACCTGCGACCTGCGCTTCGAGGTCGAGAGGCGCATGGGCACCTTGCGTGAGGAGCTCTGCCCCGAGTGTGGATCGACGTCGAAACGCGTCTTTTCCCCAGTCGGCGTCGCCTTCAAGGGCAGCGGGTTCCACAACACTGACTACCGCGAGCGACCCAAGGCGGAAACCAAACCTTCCGAGGCCCCCTCGAAATGTGATGCCGCCGGTGCCGGTGGGGCGTGCTCGGGGTGCCCCGCGGCTTCAGCCTAGTCTCCGCAAGACGTCGAACACCACAAGAAGGCCCCACCGTCGGCGGGGCCTTTTTCGCGCGAACATGCAGGCGGGGCAGGACGCGCTGGAAACGACGTATGACGTCAGTCCATTCGAACCCAGAACCGTTCAGTCCCCGTTCGAAACACCGTTTCGATGAATCGAACGGTGCCTGTCTTGTTGTCCATGGCGATCGAGTGGGTACGCGCACCTTGTCCGAAGTACTTGACACCCCGCAACAGTTCACCGTCCGTGACGCCTGTCGCGATGAAGGCGGCCTCATCGGTGTTGACGAGGCAGTCCATATCCAGGACTCCGTCGATGTTGCAGGTGCCCATCTCGACGGCACGTGCTCGCTCCTCTGGGCTTCGCCAAGCGAAGCGGCCCATGAAGCATCCACCGATGCACTTCATCGCCGCACAGGCCAAGACCCCTTCGGGGGCGGCTCCGATACCGAGGTACAGGTGTATACCGGTCCCCTCTATCGCTGTGGCGACGGCACCGAAGACGTCCCCGTCTGAGATGAGCCTGATGCGCGCGCCGGCTCGGCGGATCTCGGCGATGAGGTCGGCATGACGCTCACGGTCGAGGACACAGACGACGATGTCTTCGACCTCACGACCCAGTGCCTTGGCCACAGCACGGACGTTCTCCGTGGGGGAAGCGTCGATATGGACCACATCAGCAGCGGCGGGACCCACCGCGATCTTGTTCATGTAGGTATCGGGGGCGTGCAGCAGCGTGCCTTTCGGGCCGAACGCGAGCACGGCGAGTGAGTTGGGCTGACCGTGTGCGGTGAGGTTGGTCCCCTCAAGTGGGTCGACTGCGATGTCGATCTCTTCACCGCCACGGCCCACCTCTTCGCCGATGTAGAGCATAGGGGCCTCGTCGCGTTCACCCTCGCCGATGACGATGCGTCCGGAGATGTCAACGTGGTTGAATGCGGCACGCATCGCCTCAACGGCGGCATTGTCGGCAGCGTGCTTGTCGCCCTTCCCCATCCACCTGCCGGCAGCAAGAGCCGCAGCCTCTGTGACTTCGAGCATCTCGACGATCCGAGTCGAACGCATCGCCTGACCCTCCCCTTCCCTCTCCGAGTACGATCACTTCGAAGCGACACGCTTCAGCCGGGCGACGAAGTGTCCATCAGGCCCACCGTCAGCCGGTATCGACCTGAACACGCCCGACGGGGCGAAGAACGGAGCCCAGCTCTGGGGCGCTTGATCAGCATCGAGCCGGTCCAGACGAAAGTCCGCGCCGCTCGGCGATGTCAAGAACCCGTCGACGACGCACTCGTTCTCAGCCTTGACGATGGTGCAGGTGGAGTAGACCACGAAACCGCACGGCTTCACAACCGAACTGGATGTCCTCAGAAGCGCTCCACCGATGGCGGCCAGAGTCTCAAAGTCCTCGGGGCGTGCGCGCCAACGACGGTCGGGGTGGCGTCGCAGAGTCCCAAGACCGCTGCAGGGCGCATCGATGAGCACAGCATCAGCAGAGAGATCACGGAGCGGACTCGATTCGAGGTCGGTCGCGTCAGCGACGAGCGTGAAGACGGGTGGAGCGACGACTCTGTCGACCGCGCGGCGAAGGGCCTCGAGCTTGAACCCATGAGAGTCAACGGCGGTGATGCTTACACGGGCCCCTTGGCGATGCGCGCGCGCGGCGAGTAACAGAGTCTTGGTTCCCCGCCCCGCGCCTATGTCGACGATCCTGGCGCCATCTGTGAGCGGGACACAGGCCGCGGCGAACTGGGCCGCGGCGTCCACCACTATCGCCCACCCCTTCGCCAAGGCCGTTGATCGGACGGCGGCGGAAGGCGCGTCGCACACCACGGCACCGGTCGGCCAAGCCGGACGGGGCTGGGCCCCGTCTTTCTCCAGTGCGCACAGAAGCTCGTCAAAGGAGACCTGGAACGGCATGTGCGCCAAGTAGAGCGGAGCAGGTTCGTTGTTTGCCTCGAGGACCTTCGTCGCGGCTTCACTGCCGAGTTCATCCGTGAGGATACGGACCATCCACTCCGGGTGGCCTGTCAGACGCGCCAGGGTCGCCGCATCGCTGCTCGGATCGCCCCAAGGGAATGAGGGGGCGTCGTTGGCGATTCGCCGTAGGATCGCGTTGGCCAGAGTCGAAGCGCGTGGAGCGACGGACTTGACGAGCTCGACGCCCTCGTTGACCGCAGCTCGTGCAGGAGTTCGCATGAACAGCAGCTCGTAGGTGGACAACGCAAGGCAGTCACTCACGAGCGGCTCGAGCCTGACGTCCGGGTTCAGGTACCGGTCCACGACATCGTCCAAAGTCCCGCGAGTCGCGACCGTGCCATAAGCCAAGCGTGTCGCGAAGGCCAGTTGCTCTCGAGGAAGCGCCGACCCCGAGAGCGCAGAATCCAGCGCTTCGTGCGCGAAAGAGCCCTGCTCGCGAACCCGCGTGACCACACGGCGGGCAGACGTCCTCGCGGGGGTCGCAGGCGTCACGCTGTCTCCCAGCGGGTGTCCGGGCCGAGAACCATCCCGCGTCCACACGCATCACCGGGCATGGCGTGACGACCGTCTGGCTTGACCAAGGTCGCGAGCACCGCCCCGCTTCGCGCGCCCAAGAGCAGACCACCGCGAACGCAAGATACCGAGCCCGGTTCGGCGTCATGATCGGCGATGGAGCATGCGATGAGCGTCAACGCTCGTCCTGCGACCGCTATGCGCGCGGGGGCGTTCGGACCGGACGCACGAACCATTCGCACGATCTCTTGGGGGGTCAGGGTCGGATCGGGCGTGACATCGGCACGTGTGATCTTGGGAGCGTATGTGACACCTGCCTCGTCTTGCGGAGTCCATTGAACCGTGCCGGCAACGATGGAGTCGAGAACGTCCAGCAAGGCCTCGGCGCCCAGCTGGGCCAGTCTCCGGGTCAAGGTCGACGCGTCCATGTCTCCGATCTCCACCGGCACCTGCTTGGCGTAGGGGCCGGTGTCGAGACCCTCCTCCATCGCCATGATCGACACACCGGTGAGCGCGTCCCCCGCGAGAATCGCGCGTTGGATAGGGGCAGCGCCTCGCCACCGCGGGAGCAGTGAAGCGTGGACGTTGATCGCTCCCGAAGGCGGAACGGCAAGAATCGAAGATGGCAAGATCAGACCGTACGCCGCCACAACCACGACGTCGGGCTCAAGGGCTCGAAGCGCTTCGGTCTCAGGCTCGCCCTTGAGGGAAACGGGCTCGAACACAGGGAGCGAGAACTCAAGGGCGCGCTGCTTGACGGGGCTGGGGACGGGCGCCGAACCTCGGCCCGAGACAGCATCGGGGCGCGTGTAGACGGCGACGACATCGTGTGCTTCATGCAGGCGCTCGAGCGAGGGTACAGCGAATTCCGGCGTGCCCATGAAGACGACGCGCATGTCTCTCCCCTCTTGGCCCGGCGGCGAATCGGTCAAGGCCGGTCAGATGCTCGTGGCCCCTGGCTTTGCGCCTGCCTCCACAGCCTCGCGGTAGCGCTTCAGGGCGGCCTTGCGTTCCTCGGGTGTGGCCCGGTCGAGGATCACCACGCCGTCCAGGTGGTCGATCTCGTGTTGAAGGAGGCGAGCAAGCAGGCCCTCGGCGTCCATCGTGATACGCTCGCCGGCAAGCGTCTGGGCTTCACACCGCACACGCGTGTACCGCTCCACAGGCACTGTGATTCCCGGAAGCGACAGACACCCTTCCTCATCGGTCTCAGTCTCGTCACCGGTCGACACGAGCACCGGGTTACACAGCGCGATCGGACGGGGCTCGTCGTTCTCTCCCAGGTCGTAGACGATGACGCGTTTCATCACTCCGACCTGCGTGGCGGCCAACCCGATGCCAGGCGCCTCATACATCGTCTTGGCCATGGCATTGACGAGATCCGCGAGCGAATCATCAGTGAGCGGGTCGATCTCATATGCGCGTTGTTTGAGGGCAGGGCCAGGATACGTGATGACATCCATAGCGAGTCCGTTCGGGTACGAATGTTGGGCTCACGAGACGGGGCCCGGGACTTGATGCATATATCATACCAGCGCAGAACAGGGTCACATGAGGCTCGCCGGGTCGACATCGAGCACCCATGTCGAGCCCTCAGGCCACTGAACATTCTCGAGTGCTGCTGACGTCACACGCCCGATCGCAGCATCGGCCGGTGATTTGATCACGCAATGCCACCGCCAGACGCCTTTCAGCCTGTTGAGCGGTGCAGGGCTGGGGCCTAGTACGCTCCAATCGGATGGGAGCCCTGCTTTCAGGGCGGCGTGAGCGGATGCACATGCGCGCGCAGCGACCTGAGAGGCCCGAGCGCGGACGACGAGATTTGCGAGACGGCCGAACGGCGGGTACCCCAGCTGCTCACGCAGGACTCGTTCTGAGGCGTAGAAGGAAGCCCCACAGTGTTCTGACGCCGCAACGACGGCGGAGTGGTCGGGCCAGTACGTCTGGATGATCACGCGCCCCGCGTCAGCGCCGCGCCCGGCCCTACCGGCAACCTGCTCGAGCAACTGATAGGCCCGCTCCCCAGCACGAAAATCCGGTAGGTTCAGCAGCACGTCGGCCGAGATGACGCCGACCAGGGTGATGTGCGGGAAATCCAACCCCTTCGCGATCATCTGAGTCCCGAGAAGGACCGCGCTCGACTCGGCAGCGAAGGAAGCGAGGAGACGCTCGTGTGTGCCCTTGCCGGTGGTCGTGTCAGCATCCATTCGGACCACGGGCCAGTCTTCGAAGAGGTTCTTCAGCTCAGCCTCCACCCGTTGAGTCCCCGCTCCGAACTGCCTGAGGTAGGGGCTGCCGCAGGCCGGACATGTGGCCGGAACGGGCCGAGTCGCGGCACAGTGATGGCATGACAGACGACCACCTACTTCGTGGTACGTCATCGAGGTGCTGCACGATGAACAGGTGGGTACGTGTCCACACTCCCGACACAAGAGGAAGGATGCGAATCCGCGACGGTTCAAGAACAGGACGGCTTTGCGTCCGGCCTGCTTGACATCGGCCAGTGCGTTCTGAAGCTCGCGCGAGAACATCGAGCGGTTGCCGGCTGCGAACTCACGCGCCATGTCAACGACAGTCACAGGGGGCAGAGGGCGACGCATGACCCTTTCGGGCATTGCCACTCTGACGATGCGTCCGCGTTCAGCAAGGTCCTGCGTCTCCATGCCGGGACTCGCACTGCCCAGCACCAAGGTGGCACCCCGAAGCTGACACAACCTCATGGCGACATCGCGCGCATGGTAGCGTGGGGATGACTCCTGCTTGTATGAGGGCTCATGTTCCTCGTCGATCACCACGATCTTCAGATCAGGCAACGGCGCGAACAGTGCGGACCGCGCACCGACGACCACGCGCGCCTCGCCCGACCTCACTCGGTCCCACTGGTCGAGTCGTTCACCCGGAGACAGCCGCGAGTGCAACACCGCGACCATCTCTCCGAAGCGGGCCCTGAACCTCCCAACGGTCTGTGGTGTCAACGAGATCTCCGGGACGAGCACGAGCGCGGACCCGCCTGCCTCCAGGACGTCCGAGATCGCCCTCAGGTACACCTCGGTCTTCCCCGAGCCGGTGACACCGTCGAGCAGAAGGGCTCCGCCGCCACCGGCAAGCACTTCCGTGATGGCCACCAGAGCGTCGTGCTGTCCCTCAGTGAGCTCAACCGGTTCGAACGACTCCTCCACGAGTATCGGCTGCCGAGCGCGGATCCGGCGTAGTCTGTGGATGCGTACTGCGCCGTGTCGCTCGAGTGCTTTGAGTGCCGTGTCGATCGAACCCAGATCGGCACTGAGCTCGGCCACGCGTACGGGACCGGCGGAGACCGCTTCCAGGATCGCTCGCTGTAACGTGGCGCGTGGCGACGGTGCATAGCCCGACGCCGCATTCATCTCCACCCATCGGTCGTCGACCGGCCCCACGCCGGGACGCTTGAGCATCCAGCCTCCATGCACGGGGTCACGCACCACACGAGGTGTCGCACCGGGCGGCGTGAACAGGCGAAGCGCCTCGGAGAGCGGGGCCACGTACTCGTCAGCGATCCAGCGAGCGAGGTCAACGGCGACCTGGTCGAAGAAGGGACCCGCAAGAACGGCCTCGAGCTCCTTCAGGCGAGGATGGGGCGACGAGTCCTTGATGGCGACCACATAGCCGACCGACCGACGGTTCGCGAAGTTCACCGCGACACAATGGCCGGTCGTCACATCGAGACCTTCTGGTACCGAGTAATCGAACGGTCTGTCCAGCGCACGGGTCGGCACGTCGATAACGACCGACGCTACGCGCATCGAAGACCTCCTTCTGTCGTTCGCGGCCAACGCGCGAGGAACCTCGTGATGAGCGACGAGTGCGCGACGCCTTGCGAAAGCATACCTGAGGCCGCTGACATCGCTTCAGCGACCCAGCGGCCTCAGTGGCAGAAGCAGCGTGAGAGCTACTCGTTGAGTCCGGCAGCCTCAGCGAGGGCCTGAGCGCGGTCGGTCCGCTCCCACGAGAAATCCTTGTCGCTGCGGCCGAAGTGCCCGTACGCCGCTGTCTTGCGATAGATCGGGCGACGAAGCTCAAGGTCACGGATGATAGCGCCGGGACGCAGGTCGAACACCTCGCCGACAGCTTTCTCGATCTGTCCCACGGGCACCTTTTCGGTTCCGAAGGTCTCAACCATGATGGAGAGCGGGTGAGCCACACCGATAGCGTAGGCGAGCTCGATCTCGCACCGGTCAGCCAGTCCTGCCGCGACGACGTTCTTCGCGACCCATCGCGCTGCGTATGCGGCCGAGCGGTCGACCTTGGTGCAGTCTTTTCCAGAGAAGGCCCCGCCACCGTGACGGCCCATGCCGCCGTACGTGTCGACGATGATCTTGCGACCGGTGAGGCCGGTGTCACCCATGGGGCCACCGATGACGAAGCGCCCTGTCGGGTTGACGTAGATCTCTGCGTTTTCGTACGCGATGCTTTCGAGATCGAGGACCGGCTTGATCACGTGCTCGATGAGGTCCGGCCGCAAGAGCCCCTCGATGTCGACACCATCCGCGTGCTGCGTGGAGATGAGGATCTTCTCGACGGAGACCGGCTTGCCGTCGACGTACCTTACCGTGACCTGGGACTTCCCGTCCGGACGCAGGTAGTCGAGGACCTCTCCTTTGCGGACCGCAGTCAGGCGCTCAGCGAGTCTGTGGGCGAGGTAGATCGGCATCGGCATGAGGTGTGATGTCTCGTTGCACGCATAGCCGAACATCATGCCCTGATCACCCGCACCGATGAGGTCGAGCGGGTCGGACGCCTCGCCGTGCTGGACCTCGAAGCTCTCGTCAACGCCCATCGCGATGTCGGGGCTCTGCTCGTGGATCGTGGTGACGACCCCGCACGTCTCGTAATCGAAGCCGAACTTGGCCCGCGTGTAACCGATGTCCTTGATGACGCCACGAACCACCGCAGGCACATCGATATAGGCCTTGGTGCGGATCTCTCCGCTCACGACGACGAGGCCGGTCGTGATCAGCGTCTCGCACGCGACACGCGCATCCTCCAACGCCCCACGGCCTTCGGCCTCCAGCTCGATCTCGCGCGCGTAGATCGCGTCGAGGATGGCATCGGAGATCTGGTCGCACATCTTGTCGGGATGGCCTTCGGTCACCGACTCGGACGTGAACACGTACTCCCGTTCAGACATGGGTCCTCCTTGTTTGAGCCCGCTACAGGACTCCTCGTGTCAGCGGGGCATGAAAACGCCCCCGCCTGGGACAGACAGGGGCTTCGCGGTACCCAGTGCCGACGCGCCGGCACATGCGTGCAACGCTCTTCCCTCATCTTCCAGGCAACCTACCTGCCTGCCGAGATGTGGCACCGTGCGCGACTTTCCGCGTCGGTTGCCGGGGCGTCATAGGGCTCGGTCCCTCGGCCCGCTGCAGTCGCCGCAGACGACGACTGCCTCTCGATGAGCGAGAGCTACTGTATCATCTCGTGGTGTCGGACGAAAGACGTTCGTACGCACGTTCTGACGAAGGGGTCGCACCATTGGTCGAGAAGTACCTGAACAAGATCGTGTTCGTCATCGAGGTCATCGTGTCCGCCGCGCTCGTCATCCTGAGCGTGCTTGCGCTCATATCACTCGGCGTTCAGATAATCGACATCACCGTCGACGGCCTGTCTTTGTCGCGTACCGAGTTCACTCTGGTCATATCGACCGTTCTAGAGGTCTTCATCCTCATCGAACTGTTCCGTATCGCGATCGCCTACATGATGCATCGCAACGTGATCCCCACTGTCATGGAAGCGGCGCTCGTCGCTGTCGCGCGAAAGTTCGTCATCTTCGAGCCGAAGGATGGCATACTTCCGAGCGCTGCTGCGCTTGCGGCACTGTTGCTCGCGATAGCCATCTCATGGTGGCTTCTCAAGAAGTCCAACGCCTGCGAGCTCGAATGACGACGATCCGCTTCGTCAGTCGCCACATACCAGACGTCGATTCCACCGAGGTGACACCGTGACCGTTCGCGTTCGCTTCGCGCCTTCACCCACCGGGACCCTCCATCTCGGGGGTGCCCGAACCGCCATCTACAACTGGGCCTTCGCCCGCCGGAACCATGGCGTCTTCATACTGCGCATAGACGACACCGACCCTGAGCGCTCCACACCCGAGAACACCGCTCAGATCATCAGGTCGCTCAGGTGGTTGGGTCTGGACTGGGACGAGGGCCCCGAAGCCGGCGGTAACCACGGGCCGTACTTCCAGACCCAGCGAGCGAGGAACTACACCGCCGCTCTTGAACGGATGAAGGCCACCGGACACGCGTATCCGTGCTTCTGCTCGGCCGACGAGCTCGCGGCCAAACGCGACCTTACCCGTACGACCGGGGCGACCTCGGGCTACGACCGGACGTGTCGCGCACTGCCCGCCGACGAGGTCGCCAGGCGCCTTTCGGCTGGCGAGCCCCACGTCTGGCGCCTCGCCGTACCGCTTGAGCGTGGGCCTGTCGGATTCTCAGACGCGGTGCGCGGCGAGACGGAGTTTCCCATTGAATCCATCGATGACTTCGTCCTGGTCCGCTCCGACGGGACCCCCACCTACAACTTCGCCACGGTCGTCGACGATGCTGATATGGAGATAACGCACGTCATCCGCGGAGACGACCACCTCGCCAACACTCCCAAGCAGATCCTCGTCTTCGAGGCTTTGGGCCGCAAGACTCCGGTCTTCGCACACCTCTCGATGATCTGGGGCGCGGACGGCAAGAAGCTCTCCAAGCGACACGGCGCCACCTCGGTCGAGGCATACCGCGACATGGGCTACCTACCGGAAGCGCTCCTCAACTACCTCGCGCTGCTCGG
Source organism: Actinomycetota bacterium (assembly GCA_029265315.1). Lineage (GTDB taxonomy): Bacteria > Actinomycetota > Coriobacteriia > Anaerosomatales > PHET01 > JAJUJM01. Next base: position 309,652 of record JAJUJM010000001.1, read on the forward strand.
TTGGTCGCTCGACGGCGAAACGACCATCGTGTCCGCAGACGTCCTCACGTCGTCATTCTCCCTCGAGCGCATCTCGAAGAACCCGGCGATCTTCGATCCCGAGAAGCTCGAATGGATGAACGGCGCGTATCTGAGAGGAATGACCGCTTCTGCCTTCGTGGATGCGATGGCGCCCTGGCTCATCGAGGCCGGCCTGACCACCGGTGAGGACATCGATGCCCGTCGGCCATGGTTTGAGTCGATCGTCCCGCTCATCCAGGAACGTGTACGCCGGCTCGACGAGGTCGCTGAGAAGGTCGCGTTCCTCTTCGCCGACCCGGTGCTGTCCGCGGAAGCAACCGACAAGGCTCTGCGGGCAGACGGCGCATCTGCCGCCCTGAGGGCCGCTCGCGATGTCTTGGACGAAGTGGATTTCGATGCGGCTTCGATCGAAGAGGCGTTGCGGACGGTGCCCGAGGCGGTGGGCGTCAAGCCCAAGACCGCCTTCCAGGCTGTGCGAGTCGCGGTCACGGGGTCGACCGTGTCCCCACCCCTCTTCGAGTCCCTCGAAGTCCTCGGCAAGGAGGCGACACTGCGGCGCATCGATGCGGCGTTGAGCCAGCTCTGATGCCCTACCAGCGTACCCGGGAACGCAGCCATCGCGGGTTCGGAGGCGACCTGTGTCGGGTTGACACCTACCCGGTGCGTCGGTAGGATACCTTCTCGCGCCGAGCCTCGGCGCAGGCGAGGTACAGGGGTATGGTGTAACTGGCAACACGTCGGATTCTGGTTCCGAAGAGTCTAGGTTCGAGCCCTAGTACCCCTGCCAAGCGTGGCCCGTTCGTCTAGCGGTTTAGGACACCGCCCTCTCAAGGCGGAGATCACGGGTTCGAATCCCGTACGGGCTACCAGAAGAGCTCAGAGACCCCCTCACGCGCAGGGGGTCTCTTCATCTCGCCTATGCTATCCTCACCGACCATGGACACTCAGAGCGCCCCTTCCTCAGACCGCACCGACTTCATCCGCGAGATCATCGCCGCTGACTTGCGCGAGGGCCGCCACGAGACCGTGGTGACCCGTTTCCCGCCTGAGCCGAACGGCTACCTGCACATCGGGCACGCCAAGTCGATATGCCTGAACTTCGGAGTGGCACAGGAGTTCGGCGGTCGCTGCCACCTTCGCTTCGATGACACGAACCCGGTCAAAGAGGAGCAGGAGTACATCGACTCGATCATCGAAGACGTGCGTTGGCTGGGCTTTGATTGGGGCGAGCACCTCTACTACGCCTCCGACTACTTCGAGCAGCTCTACGAGTGGGCGTGTCACCTCATCCGCGCCGGCAAGGCGTACGTCGACGACCTGTCGGCCGAGGAGATCCGACAGTACCGCGGGACGCTTAAGGAGCCTGGCCGCGAGAGCCCCTTCAGGAACCGCTCCGTCGAAGAGAACCTCGACCTGTTCGCCCGGATGCGAGCCGGTGAGTACCCCGATGGGGCCAAGGTCCTGCGCGCGAAGATAGACATGGCGTCCGGCAACATCAACTTCCGCGACCCGGTCATGTACCGGATACTGCACGCCGAACATCCGAGGACAGGCGACAAGTGGTGCATCTACCCCTCGTACGACTTCGCACACGGGCAGTCCGACGCCATCGAGGGGATCACCCACTCCATCTGCACGCTGGAGTTCCAGGACCACCGGCCCCTCTACGACTGGTTCATCGAGAACCTGCCTGTGCCGGCTCGTCCGCACCAGTACGAGTTCGCCCGTCTCAACCTCACCCATACAGTGCTTTCGAAGAGAGTGTTGCTGAAGCTGGTCAACGAGGGTCACGTGCGGGGATGGGACGACCCGCGGATGCCCACACTCT
>JAJUJM010000018.1 GCA_029265315.1 Actinomycetota bacterium
CCTCCCGACCCGGGCCCCCCCGCCCCCCCCCTCCCCACGCCCCCCCCGCCCCGCGCCCCCTGCCCGCCCCACCGCCGGGGCTTCCGTTCTCGTGGACGTCTTGCCTGCCGCTACGCTCATCATCGTGTTCACTGCGTCGCTATGGTGGCTGATAGCACCGGTTCTCGTCTCGATGGGCGACAGGCGACTCAAGGGGCGCAATCTTGACCACCACCGCAAGATGGTGCGCTTCTACCGGTTATGGGGTTTCGCTGCCATCGCCGTGGGCCTTGCGGTCAGCGCCGCTTTCCGCTGAGGGCCTGTTCGATACGTTCGCGACGCGCTACGATGCCGTCCCGGTGTCCCTCGTCAGGATGGGCGGCAGCTGCGTGAGAGCACGCTTGGGGCGGACGGCGCGAAGCGCCGCGCGCGGATTCGCGTTCTTCCTCGCCATGTTCTCTTTCGCTGACCTGCTCGGTCGCGTCTCGGGTCGAGGCACCGAGGGCCTGTGGTGGCTGGACCTCACCGTGCTTGGGGGATGGAGTTCGTCGGCCCTCATCGCAGTGTGTGCGACGCTTCTTGCCGCTTGGGCACTGTGGCCTCGTGTCGACAGGGTCCGGAGGATTGTCACGGTTGCGGCAGCGGCTGCGTTGTCGTGCGTGGCCGCCTTCAACACGGGGGCGTTCTACCGCGCATGGGGCGAGGGCAGGATCGAGCCGGGCGTGCCGGTGCCCTTCTCCGTGGTCGTGGGATCGGTGCTCGTCGGCATCGCGTTCGCCGCAGGCCGGGTGCAGCCGGTCGACGCATTCGGCCGCGGCCGCTCCGGCGCGGGCTGGTTGGGGTGGACCCTCGTCGCCGTCCTGCTGTTCCCTGTGGCCCACATCGTCTTCTTCGGTACCACCGACTACCGGCGTCCGGCGGACGCGGTCGTCGTGTTCGGCGCCCGCGTGCACGCGAGCGGGGCACTCTCGAGCTCGCTCAGGGACCGCGTGGAGACTGCTGTCGAGCTCTACCGAGAAGGACTCGCTCCTCTCGTCATCATGTCCGGCGGCATCGATATGAACGGCACAGACGAGGCTGCGGCGATGGCGGGCTACGCGATAGCCAGAGGGGTTGAGCCGAGTGCGCTGGTGTTGGACAGCGCAGGGGTCAACACCGATGCCACGGTCGCGAACGTGATGCGGAGAGTCGGCCCCGGAGCGCGCCTGCTCGCCGTGAGCCAGTCCTACCACCTGCCGCGCGTCAAGATGGCGTTCCGTCTGGCAGGGGCGGATGTGGCGACCGTGCCGGCGCGTGAGCTTGAGCCGATCCCACAGACCCCCGTCTTCGTGCTGAGGGAGATACCCGCCTTCTGGGTGTACTGGGCGCGTGGGCTCACGCGGGGCCGGTAACGGACGTTTGGCGCGCGCGCACGCCATACGTTCGCTAGAATCACTCGTGCCGCTTTCCGCGCTTCGCGCGGACGAAGGACCGGACACCTCCTAGGCGAGAGGCACAACACGTGAGCGACCGGAAGTACCAGCCGCACGAGATCGAGCCGAAGTGGCAGGCCGTGTGGGAACAGTCGGGTGCGGACCGCGCGACCGAGGACGCCGGCAAGCCGAAGAAGTACGTGCTCGAGATGTTTCCCTACCCCTCGGGCGACATCCACATGGGCCACGTGCGCAACTACACGATCGGTGACGTGGTCGCCCGCCACGCCAGGATGGCAGGATTCTCTGTGTTGCACCCGATCGGCTGGGACGCCTTCGGTCTGCCGGCCGAGAACGCCGCCATCAAGAGCGACACGCACCCGGCGAAATGGACGTATGCCAACATCGACACCCAGGCCGCGAGCTTCAAGCGCATGGGCTTCAGCTACGACTGGGAGCGTACGGTCAAGTCCTGCGACCCTGAGTACTACCGCTGGGGCCAGTGGATCTTCCTCAAGATGTGGGAGCGCGGCCTTGTGGAGCGCAAGTCCTCGCCGGTCAACGGGTGTCCGAGCTGCGCCACGGTGCTCGCGACCGAGCAGGTCATAGGCGAGGGCGTCTGCTGGCGCTGCAAGAGTGTCGTCGAGAAGCGTGAGCTCGAGCAGTGGTACTTCAAGATCACCGAGTACGCGCAGGAGCTGCTCGACGACCTCGACAAGCTCCCCGGCTGGCCTGAGCGCGTCAAGACGATGCAGGCCAACTGGATTGGGCGAAGCGAGGGCGCGTACGTCGACTTCACCCTCTGCGACGCGGACGGTGAGCCGACCGACGAGAAGATCACCGTCTTCACGACACGGCCCGACACGCTGTTCGGCTGCACGTTCTTCCTGCTCGCGCCGGAGCACCCGCGTGTGCGTGACTTCGTGGCGGGGACCGAGTTCGAGGGGCCTGTCATGGCCGTGGTAGAGAAGGCGGCGCGCGAGACGGCCGTCGAGCGGCAGCTGGGCGAACGCGTGAAGAACGGCGCGTTCACGGGCCGCTACGTCGTCAACCCCGTCAACGGCGAGAAGGTGCCGGTGTGGGTGAGCGACTACGTCCTCATGGAGTACGGCACCGGTGCGGTCATGGCGGTGCCCTGCGGCGACCAGCGCGACTTCGAGTTCGCTCGCCAGTATGGTCTACCCATCCCGCCGGTGGTGGTGGCCGACGACGACCCGCTGCTCGCCGAGCTCGCGGGCGTGACCGAGCGCGTTCGCGACGACGTGCCGTGGACCGAGGCGTATGCGGGTGACGGCGTCATGGTGCAGTCCGGCGAGTTCACCGGCCTTAGGACGGGCAAAGGCGGCGAGGGTGTGCGTGCGGTTACCGCGTGGCTCGCCGAGCGCGGGCTGGGCGAGGCCGCCGTGAACTTCCGTCTGCGCGACTGGCTCATCAGTCGTCAGCGGTACTGGGGCAACCCGATACCGGCCATCCACTGCCCAACGTGTGGCGTCGTGCCGGTTCCTGAAGCGGACCTGCCTGTGCTGTTGCCCATGGACATCGACGTGCGCAAGGGCGAGACGCTCGCCGACCATCCGTCGTTCTACGAGACGATCTGTCCGGTCTGCGGCGGCGAGGCACGCCGAGAGACCGACACGATGGACACGTTCACGTGCTCGTCGTGGTACTTCCTGCGCTACTGCGACGCACGCAACGATCGTTCGCCGTTCTACCGCGACAAGGTCGACTACTGGATGCCGGTCGACCAGTACATCGGCGGCATCGAGCACGCGATCCTGCACCTGTTGTACTCGCGCTTCTTCACGAAGGTGCTGCGTGACCTGGGGATGCTCGGCTTCGATGAACCGTTCACGAACCTGCTCACCCAGGGCATGGTCAAGAAGGACGGCGAGACGATGTCGAAGTCGAAGGGCAACGTCGTCGCGCCTGAGGAGATGATTGAGAAGTACGGCGCCGACACGCTGCGCGCCTACATCCTGTTCATGGCCCCGCCGGACAAGGACCTCGAATGGAGCTACGAGGGTGTCGAGGGGATGTATCGCTGGCTTGCGCGCGTGTGGCGTTTCGTATGCGACGCGGCAGAGGAGGGGGGCGAAGAGGGGCGTGCGAGCAGCGAGCCGATGCCTCCCGAGGACCCGGCCGCAAAGACGCTCTTCCGCGAGCTGCACCGCGTGACCGGGAAGGTCACCGCTGACATCGAGCGCTTCCAGTTCAACACCGCCATCTCGGCGATGATGGAGCTCACGAACGCCGCGTACGATTACCGCAAGGCCACCGAAGGCGGCGGGCGGGACCTCGCACTCCAGCGGGCGGCTGCCGAGCGCCTCACGGTGCTGCTCGCTCCGTTCGCCCCGCACATGTGCGAGGAGTTGTGGGTCGAGGTGCTTGGCGGTGAGGGCTCGGTGCACGCCGTCGCATGGCCTGCGTTCGACGGCGCCGCCGCCGCGGCTGACGAAGTCGAGCTGGCCGTGCAGGTGAACGGCAAGGTGCGTGGGCGGGTCGTGGTCCCTGCGGATGCGGCGTCACAGGACGTGGAGGCGGCAGCGCTCGCCGAAGTCGCGTCGTGGGTCGAGGGCAAGGACGTCAAGAAGGTCGTCGTGGTGCCCGGCAAGCTCGTGAGTGTCGTCGTCGCCGGATAGTCGGGCGCGTCGGGGCGTGCGTGGCTGCTCCGATGCTCGCCGGCCGGTAAGACCTGAGTCAGAGTTCGGTCACTGTTCACGCGTACAGTCCGAAACGCGGGCCGAGTGAAGGCGGTCCGCGGCCGAAGATGACGCGACGCCCCCTCCGTCGGATCGGGAGGGGGCGTCGTTTCGTGTGGAACGAACTTGGCGAGTGCCTTCGGCAACTGGGTCGCCGCGCGGGCGTCACCGGGGTTCCGGTCCCGGTGATCGCCGCAGCCCTGGGTCTCTGCGCGTTGGCGTGCGTATGGGGTGCGTGGCGCTTCTGGCCACGGGAAGCAGGCGGGACGGGCGTCAGTCCGGAGTCGTTCACGGTCGAGGGAGTCGGGGCGGATGCTCCGGGTGCTGCGGAGTCGGAGCTCGAGCTGAGCGCGACCGCTCGGCGGACGGTCGAGAACTCGGCTGCCGTCGTCGTTCACGTGGCGGGTGCGGTGCGCCACCCGGACATCTACCAACTGCCGGCGGGTTCACGGGTCGCTGACGCTGTCCGGAGTGCGGGCGGCGCCTTGCCCGATGCCTGTCTCGAAGCGGTCAATCTCGCCAGGGTCCTCGCGGATGGCGATCAGGTCCTGATACCCGATGAGGACGACGTCTCTTCAGGCGTCCTTCCCCCTGTCGCCGGGGTCGGAGGTTCGGGAGCTGGCGTGTCTGTAACGGGTGCCATGGGTAGCGCAGGCACTGCAGGCCCGGTGGACCTGAACACGGCGGACGTCGCGTCGCTGGACACGCTTCCCGGCATCGGTCCCGCGACCGCGGCCAGGATCGTCGCCGACCGCGAAGCCAACGGGCCCTTCAGAAGCGTGCAGGACCTGACGCGCGTCTCGGGGATCGGTGAGAAGAAGGTCGCGCAGCTCGAGGGGCTCGCGTGTGTCCGATGAGACGAGTGCGCCGCCACGACCTTCACTGCCTGCATTGGGGTGGGTTCTCGTCGGCGTCTGGAGCGGCATCGTCGCCACTGAGCGGTGTGCGTGGGAGGTACATGGGGGCGGGCCCGCTTGGCTGGCGGTCGTCCCAGTGGCCGTGGCGCTCGTAGCAGCGGTCCTGTTCGCGTGGCGCAGGGTGACGCTCCTCACGCTGGTTGCTGCGGGTGTCGCGTGCGGAGCGGTCGTCGGAGGTGTGTTCTGGGCTGGCTGGCGCGCCGACGCCGCTGCGGTACGGGACTCTCGGGGACCGTGGCTCCTGAGCGCGTCGTCGGATGCGACGCCCGGGCGCCATGGCGAGACCCTGGCCGGAGTCATCACCGGCGTCGACCGCAGACGTCTGCGGGTCGAGGCGCGCTTCGGCGACGGAATGCGTGCCCCTGAGCTGCGCTCGGTCTCCACGGTCGAGGGCACGTTGCGTCCGGTCGGGCGCAGCGACAACGATCGGCGAGCGCATCGGTCGGGGATCGTGGCGCGTCTCAGTGTCAGGTCGGTGTACGGGCTGGGGTGGCAGGACGGGATCTTCGGTCGGATCGGACGGATGCGTCTGTGGGCGGTGGAGCGCCTCAGACGAGTGCTGGGCGGAGCCGGCGCGCTGCTATCGGGCGTCGTGCTCGGAGACCGCAGACGCCTTTCGGGGTCGGCGACCGAGATCGATTTCCGCACGACGGGGCTTACGCACCTAGTGGCTGTCAGCGGCAGTCATCTCGTGGTGGTCGGGGCCTTGGTCGCATGGGCGCTCGACGGGTTGCTATGGAGGCGGTGGGTGTCGTCCGCAGCGGTCGTCGCCGTGATGGCGGCGTACGTCGTCGCCACGGGCGTCCAGACATCGGCTGCACGGGCACTCGCCATGGCGTCGATCGCGGCGCTCGTCGGAGTGTCGTCTCGTCGCGTCGATCGTGCGGGCACGCTCGTCAGTGCGGCCATCGTGACCCTCGTGGTCTGGCCGCCTGTCGCCTTCGACCTCGGCTTTCAACTCTCCGTGACGGCTGTCGCGGGTCTCATCGTGTTCGGCCGACTGATGACGGGTTGGTTCCGGGCGGGGCTGCCTCGTCGGGTCGCTTGGCTCGCGGAACCGCTCTCGCTCACTGTCGTCGCGCAGCTTTCGACACTGCCGGTGGCGGCTCCGGCGTTCGGGACGGTGTCTGTCATCGCGCCTCTGGCGAACCTGGTCGCAGGGCCGCTCGTGGCGGTCGCGCTCGTGTGCGGCCTCTCAGGGCTTGTCGTCTCCGTGCTCGCTGAGCCTGTGGGACGGGCCGTCATCGGGATCTCGGCTGCGGCTGCGGGAGCGACGGTCGCGGTCGCCACGTGGCTGGCGCGCGTACCGGGAGCAGCGGTCACCGTGCCGGGGAGCGGCGCGCTCGTCTCGGTCTGCGTGCTGCTCCTTGCGGTCGCCACGTGGGCGACATGGCCCAAGCCGGGCCGAGAGGCCGGCTTGGTCGGTGTCGCGGCGCTGTCGCTTGTCGTCGCTATGGTCGTCTTGGGGCCGCCCGTTCACGGCGGGGCCGAGGTCGTGGTTCTTGACGTGGGGCAGGGGGACGCGGTGCTCGTGCGCGACGGCCCTCACGCGGCGCTGATCGATACAGGACCGAGCTCAGCTGCGCTGTCTTGTGCGTTGCGCCGTCAGGGTGTGGGGACGCTCGACTTCCTCGCGCTCACGCACGCTCACGACGACCACACCGGCGGAATCGCCGCGGTGGCGGTCGGTCGTTCACCGAAGGGTCTTCTCGTGTCGGAGGGGAGCGAAGCGGCGTTCGAGGCGGTGGGCCGCGTGTTGCATCACGACGCCAGCGGACTGGTCGCTGGGCAGCGGGTGGTCATGGGAGCGACCACCCTGCGGGTGCTGTGGCCTCTCACGTCCGTGCGCGCTGCGGCGGATAACGCGTCGAGCCTCGTTCTGCTCGTGGAGCGGGGTGATGCCAAGGTGTTGCTGACCGGCGACGCCGAGTCTGACGTTCTCGACCGTTTGGCTCGTGCTGGCGCTCTGCCAGATGTCGATGTGCTCAAAGTCGGCCACCACGGTAGCGCGGACGCGGTGTCGGAGTTGTCGCTTCAGGTCCTGCGTCCGGAAGTCGCGGTCATAAGTGTGGGCGCGACGAATCGGTTCGGGCACCCGCACGAAGAGACGCTTCGGCGACTGGCCGAGTGCGGGGCCGCGGTGCGCCGGACGGACCGCGACGGAGATGTTCGCATCCCGTTGGAGGGGAAGGACGGCTGTGCGAAACTGACACGGTTCCCGTTCACGAACGAGGCGGATGTTGATGGTCGTCCCAGTCGAAGAGCTGAAGCCCGTGTACCTCATCATCAGCGAGCAGAAGCTGCTCGTCGACCAGGCCCTCTCGCGGCTGAAGAAGCGCGTCGGCGAGATCGCGGACCTCGACTACAACATGAACGTCTTCGATGCGGAGAACGCCGTCGTCGACGAGGTCATCGGAGCCAGCAACACGCTGCCGTTCGGAAGCGAGCGCCGCCTCGTCGTGGTACGCAACATCGAGAAGATGCCGAAGTCCGGGCTTGATGCCTTGTCCGAGTACGCCGCCGACCCCTCGCCGACGACGGTGCTCGCCTTGGCCGGCGAGAAGCTCGCGAAGAACACGCGACTCTACAAGGCGGTGGACAGAATAGGTGGCGTGCTCGAGCGCAAGGCGCCCACGAGGCGCGAGCTGCCGAGCGCTGTGCGCAGCATGTTCGCCGACCGGGGCAAAGAGGTCTCACTCGAGGCCGCTGAGCTGTTCGTCGACGTCGTGGGGTACGACCTGCAGCAGATCACCGCGGAGATCGAGAAGGCGGTGGCCTTCGTCGGCAAGGATGTGAGAGAGATCACCCGTGCCGACGTGGAGCAGGTCGCTGCTGCGACGGGCAAACGGACGCTCTTCGATTTCACGGACGCGATCGCCGACCGCGACTGCCGTCGGGCACTGCGACTGGCAGCGCGGCTGATCGGGGAGGGCACCGCTTCTGAACACGCGCTCCACGCGATGGCGGTACGGACTCTGCGCGACCTCATCGCCGTACAGTCGCTCACGGAGCGCGGCACCACGAACATCCACGATATCGCCCGTCAGATGGGTCGTCCCGACTGGCAGATCAAGCGGCTGCCGCGCCAAGCCAGGGCGTTTCGGCCGGGCGAACTCGTCGACCTGCTTCGCGCGGCGGCCCGAAGCGAGGCGGAAATGAAAACGGGCCGGGATGCCCGGCTCGTTCTCGAACGCTGGATCGTGAAGGTGTGCGGCTAGCTGATAGAGTTCGCCAGCTTCATGACGCCTGACTTGCGATTGGCGGCCTGCTTGGCGTGGATGACGCCCTTGCTGGCCGCCTTGTCGAGCAGTCGGGACGCCTCGAGGGCAGCGGCCCTGGCGGCTGCGGCGTCGCCGGCCTCGACAGCCGTATGGACCTTCTTGACAGCGGTCTTCAAGGCCGACTTGACGGCCTTGTTGCGAAGGCGCGCCTTCTCGTTGGTCAGGATGCGCTTCTTCTGGCTCTTGATATTCGCCACGTGCTCTGTCCTCCGTAACGATTCCGATGGTGCCCGTGACAGTGGGGTGTCGCGAACCGCGATAGTCTAGCACACGGCTCCGAGCGTCGCCAAACCCCCTCGCGCCGCCCCCATGAGCCCTGATACACTATGCCGCCATGACCACTGACCCTCGCCACATCCGCAACTTCTCGATCATCGCCCACATCGACCACGGGAAGTCGACGCTCGCGGACCGCATCCTGGAGCTGACGCACACGGTCGAGGAGCGCGACATGGTCGAGCAGGTCCTCGATTCGATGGACATCGAGCGGGAGCGCGGCATCACCATCAAGGCCCAGGCCGTCCGGGTCATGTACGACGCGAGCGACGGGCAGACCTACCAGCTCAACCTCATCGACACGCCGGGCCATGTGGACTTCACGTACGAGGTCTCCCGTTCGCTCGAAGCGTGCGAGGGGGTGCTGCTCGTCGTCGATGCGGCGCAGGGCGTCGAGGCCCAGACCGTGGCCAACGCGCTCATGGCGATGAACGCGGGCCTGGAGATCATCCCGCTCATCAACAAGATCGACCTGCCGGCCGCTGACCCTGAGCGCGTTCGCCACGAGATCGAGGAGGGCCTCGCCATACCCGCCGACGAGGCCGTGCTCACCTCGGGCAAGACCGGCGAAGGCGTGCTCGACGCGCTTGAGGCCGTGATCCGTCGGGTCCCGCCGCCTGAAGGCGATGCAGAAGCGCCCCTGAAGGCGCTGATCTTCGATTCGTACTTCGACGAGTACCGCGGGGTCGTCGCGCTCGTCCGCATCGTCGACGGGAGTGTCAGGAAGGGTCTCAAGATCCGCATGATGGCCACAGACACGGTCACCGACGTCGAGGAGGTCGGCGTGCGTCGCCCGGCCAACACCCCGGTCGACGAACTCACGGTGGGCGAGGTGGGCTACCTCATCACCGGCCTCAAAGACCCGGCGCTCGTGAAAGTGGGCGACACGATCACCCTGGCCAAGCACGGCGCGACCGAGCCGCTCCCGGGCTACCGTGAGGTCAAACCGATGGTCTACACGGGCCTCTTCCCGATCGACGGAGACCAGTACCCTGACCTGCGCGACGCGCTCGACAAGCTCAAGCTCAACGACCCAGCCCTCGTCTACGAGCCTGAATCAAGCCACGCGCTCGGCTTCGGTTTCCGCGTGGGCTTTCTCGGCCTGCTCCACATGGAGGTCGTCAAAGAGCGCCTTGAGCGGGAGTTCGACCTGGACCTGCTCGCCACGGCGCCTTCCGTCGAGTACCACGCGTACCTGACCGACGGCTCCATGCTCACGCTCCACTCCCCGCAGGACATGCCCGACCCGGCCAAGCTCGAGCACATCGAGGAGCCGTACCTGAAGGCCACCGTGCTCGTGCCGCCGGACTACGTGGGCGCCGTGATGGAGCTCTCACAGAACCGCCGCGCGACGTTCGTCAACATGCAGTACCTCTCGCCGACCACTGTCGAGATGCACTACGAGATCCCGCTCTCTGAGCTCATCATGGATTTCTTCGACCAGCTCAAGAGCCGTACCAAGGGCTACGCTAGCCTCGACTACGAGTATCTGGGCTATCGTCCGGGCAACCTCGTGAAGCTCGACATCCTGCTGGCCGGAAAGCCTGTGGATGCGCTGTCGTTCATCGTGCACCGAGACAAGGCGTACGACCGCGGCAAGGTCTTGACCGAGAAGCTGCGGGGCATCATCCCGCGCCAGATGTTCGAGGTGCCCATCCAGGCGGCGATCGGTGGGCGCATCCTGGCTCGCGAGACGGTGCGTGCGAAGCGCAAGGACGTGCTCGCCAAGTGCTATGGCGGCGATATCACGCGTAAGCGCAAGCTTCTGGAGAAGCAGAAGAAGGGCAAGAAGCGCATGAAGAGCATCGGCAGTGTCGAGGTGCCGCAAGAGGCCTTCATGGCGATCTTGAAGGTGGATGAATGACGCGCTTCGCCGTCATTCATCCGGTAGCGTCCAGCGGACTCGCCGGTGCTCGCCGCTGACGCTGCCAAAAGGGCGGCCGGACCGCACGGCGCCGCCGACCCGCGCGCTGAGCGTGTCCGTGAACTGCTTGCGGCGAACAACGTGCTCCTCGCGCCGATGGCGGGGGTGACCGAGGCCCCCTTCCGCGGTATCTGCAAGCGCTTCGGCGCCGGGCTCACCTACACCGAGATGGTGAGCGCGACCGGCCTGCACCACAGCCCTGACTCGCCGACGGCGCGCAAGCTTCTCGCATACCATCCCGCTGAGGTGCCCTACGGGGTCCAGCTGTTCGGTGCCGACCCCGAGATGATGGCCGAGCAGGCCGCGGCGATCCTCGCGCGCTATCCCGACACTGTCGCGCTCGTCGACATCAACATGGGCTGTCCGGTGGCCAAGGTGGTCGGCAAAGGGGAGGGCGCCGGTCTCATGCGCACGCCCGAGCGGGCCGCCGCGATCGTCGCCGCGGTACGCGCCGCGGTCGACGTGCCCGTGACCGCGAAGTTCCGCCGCGGTTTCGGCCCCGATGAGGAGAACGCGGTCGAATTCGCGCTCGCGCTCCAAGAGGCGGGGGTCAGCGCAGTCGCCGTGCATGGCCGGACGCGTTCGCAGTTCTACCACGGCGAGGCCGACTGGGGCGTCATCGCCCGCGTGAAGGCTGCGGTCAGCGTACCGGTGATCGGCTCCGGCGACGTGCTGTCCGCCGCGGCCGCGCGCGACATGCTCGCCGAGACCGGTTGCGACGCCATCATGGTCGCGCGGGGGGCGCAGGGCAACCCGTGGATCTTTCGCGAGGCACGGGCTCTCATCGACCATGGCATTGAGATCGACCCGCCGACGTGGTTCGACCGCGTCGAGATGGCGCGCGAGCACGCCGCAGCACTCGTCGAGTTCGCGGGCGAGCGCGCCGTCGTGCGGATGCGCAAACACGTGGCATGGTACGTTCATGGGATGCCCGGTGCGAGTCACGTGCGTGAGCGCGTGAACGAGTGCCGGACCCATGCGGAACTGGATAAACTGCTCAAGGAGTATCACCGCGACCTTGAAGGGCTGTGACGATGGGGGAGCCGAGGGGGGTCTCGCTCTACCTGCATGTCCCGTTCTGTGCCTCGAAGTGCGCGTACTGCGACTTCACGTCTGTCGTCGCGGATCCGCGCGCCCCAGTACCGCCGGAGACGCTTCACTACGTTGCATCCCGTTTGCCTGAAGGGGCCGACCTGGGTGATGCGTACGTCGCTGCCTTGCTCGCGTACCTCGAGGAGTTCGTGGCCGAAGGCGTGCTCGCCGATGTGCCGACCATCTACGTGGGAGGCGGCACGCCCACGATACTCGGGAAGAGGCTCGTGGGACTCATCGAGGCGTTGCGCGCGCTTCCCGGTGTACGAGGTGACGCGGAGGTCACGCTCGAGGCGAACCCCGATTCCCTTGACGCGAAGCTCATCGAGGCGCTTCTCTCGGTGGGCGTCACGCGCATCTCACTGGGTGTGCAGAGCTTCGATGACGACGTGTTGCGCCTACTGGGCCGCCGCCATGACGCCGGATTGGCCCAAGGGGTCGCCGAGCTGCTCGCGGAGTCGGGCGCTCGTTTCTCCGTGGACCTGATGTGCGGGATTCCGGGTCAGTCGCTCGAGTCGTGGGTCGAGACCGTCAGCCGCGCGATCGAGACGGGCGCGGGGCACGTGAGCGTCTACCCGCTGAGCATCGAAGAAGGCACTCCAATGGCGGCACGTGTCGAGCGTGGTGAGCTCGCAGACCCGGATCCCGACGAGGCCGCGACACAGATGAGTGCCGCGGCCGAACTGATGGACGCCGCGGGACTGGTCCGCTACGAGACGGCCAGCTACTCCCGTCCGGGTGAGGAGTGTGTGCACAACATCCGGTACTGGACGGGAGCTCCGTACCTCGGCGTCGGTCCCGGGGCTGCGAGCATGCTGTCTGTGGCGCTCGCGAAGCGCACGCCGCTCGGCGCTCGCGCTGTCTACAGCTGGCCCGATGACTGGCGAGTCCGCTTCACCTGGCACGACAGCACTGAGGGCTTCCTCGCGTGCCTGTGGGACTGCCAGCCCGTCGGGTTGGAAGCTCTGACGGCGGAAGAAGCGTCGCGTGAGGACGCGATGCTCGGTATGCGTCTTGCCGCCGGCATCACCGATGCGCTCGCGCGAGAGGCAGGGGTGGACGACCGCCTCAGTCCACTCGCGGCCCAGGGCCTTGTCGAGCACGTGGGCGGTCGCTGGCGCACGACACACCGCGGCTGGCTGCTCGGCAACGAGGTGTTCGGGGCCATCTGGGCGGGCGAGTGATCACTGGCGTCATGTCGGCGCCGGCTGTTTCGTGCAGACGTTGGCACTCGCTATAATCGAGTGCCAAGCACTTGTTCGCCGAGCAGTGGGCATGCGGAGAGGAGCGGGCCGGGCATGTTGAACGAGCGACGTAGGCGCGTTCTCCAGGCTCTCGTCGAAGAGTACGTGTCGAGCGCCGTCCCGGTGGGCAGCAAGACGCTCGTGGACCGCTACGAGCTGGGCTGCAGTCCGGCGACGGTCCGCAACGAACTGTCCATCCTCGAAGAGACCGGTTACGTCGTGCAGCCGCACATCTCTGCGGGCCGCGTGCCCACGGACTCGGGGTACCGCAGCTTCGTCGACGACCTCATCGAGCGTCACGCCGACTTACTGGAGTGCTCGTCTGCCACGGAGTCGCTCGGGCACGCCGCTGAGATCGACGATCTCATGCGGGAGACGTCGGTCTCGCTCACACGCCTCACGAACTGCTTGGCGGTCTCGATCGCTCCGAGTGTCACCGTCGCGCGGGTCAAGCGACTCGACCTGCTCTCCCTCGCCCCGCGTAGGGCACTGTTCGTCCTCATCACCGAGTCCGGTCAGGTCGTGAACCGCTCGATCGAGTTGGCCGACGAGGTGGCGCCCGAGGTGCTCGCCCGCATCGAGCGGTCCTTGAACGCCGCGGTCGTCGGGAAGCGCGCATGTGAGATACGTCCCTTGCGCGATGCGCTCGGGTCCGAGGCGATGGCCCGGAGTGTTCCGGCCCATGCTCCGCAGGTCCCGTCGTCCGTGGGTGAGGCAACAGCCGGCGCGGTCGACGCGGATGACACGATGCTCGTCGCACGCGTTCTCGACGAGATCCTTGACGCGCTGGACGAGGCGGACCGCGACCGCCTGTACCACGTGGGCGTGCCGGCTCTTCTCGCGCAACCAGAGTTCCACGACGCCGAGCGTGCACGCCCGCTCATCCAGTTCCTCGAGGACGGCATCGCCCTGCTCGAGGCGTTGTCCGAGGCGCTCGCGACCCGGGAGCTCACCGTCCGCATCGGGCATGAGAACAGACGGGTCGAGCTGGGGAACGTGAGCATCGTCGCGACGTCGTACGCTTCGGACTCGGGCGAGGGGGTCGTGGGCGTGGTCGGTCCCACACGGATGGACTACGGTCGCGCGATGGGAGCTGTTCGCGCGGTGGCTCGTGAGCTGTCGCAGGCCATGGGGGGAGCGTAGGACATGTCAGACCTGACGGGTATCATCGCGACGTATCCGGACGGGGACGTGATCTTTCGTGAAGGCGACGCCGCCGCTGACATGTTCGTGGTCCGTAGCGGGGCTGTCGATATCGTACGGGAGAACGAGAACGGGCGTGAGGTGCTTGAACGGGTGAAGCCCGGGGAGTTCTTCGGCGAGCTCGCGCTCTTCTCGCCGGCCGTACGCTCGGCGACCGCCGTCGCGGTCGGCGAGACCACGGTGGAGGCCATCGACAGGCCAACGTTTCAAGCGTACGTGAGCGACCCGCTCGTCTGGAGCATCTGCGCGAAGCTGAGCGAGCGCCTGAGACGTGCGACCACTGTCGCGACGGCCAGCACCTACGTCGGCGATACGGTGGCTGACGATCGCGACGAGCCGACTGAAGCGATGTAGAGAACCGGCCCGGGTATGGGTTCGATTCGTGAGAGTCCGTGCCCTGACGGAGAACCGATCGACCACGAGGAGACGATGAGACGTGCCGGCAGGCACCCGCGATTACTACGCAGTGCTCGGCGTTGAGCGCACAGCGTCCGCCGACGAGATCAAGAGGGCGTTCCGTCGCAAGGCGCGGGAGTTCCATCCTGACGTCAACAAGGCCCCAGATGCCGAGGAGCGCTTCAAGGAGGTCAACGAGGCGTACGACGTGCTCTCGGACCCCGCGAAGAAGGAGCAGTACGACCGTTTCGGGGCGGTGGGTCGAGGGCCTGGCGGCGCTCCAGGTGGAGGCTACCAGTACGTCGACCTGAACGACCTGTTCGGTGGCGGCGGCGGCTTCAACATGGGCGATCTGTTCAGTGCCTTCTTCGGCGGTGTCGCCGGAGCCGCTCGTGGCGCCCGCATGGAGGGGCGCGATATGGCGATGTCGCTCGCCATCACGTTGGAAGACGCGGCGACCGGTGTCGAGAAGGAGATCGTCCTGGACCGTCTCGCCACCTGCGATGTCTGCAGCGGGACGGGCTCTGAGGCGGGCAGCTCAGTCACGACCTGTCCAGAGTGCCGCGGGACCGGTCAGCGCGTGACGGTGCGCCAGACGTTTCTGGGGACCATGCAGACAGCGGTACCGTGTGACCGTTGTGGGACGACCGGGCGCGTGGTCGAGCGGCCGTGTGAGGAGTGCCAGGGTTCCGGGCGCGTACCCGACCGCCAGCACGTGAACGTCACGATTCCCGCCGGTATCCGCGACGGCCAGCAGATCCGCCTTCGGGGCCTGGGGGAGGCGGGCATTCGCGGGGCGGCGCCGGGCGACCTCATCGTGACCGTGCGTGTGAAGCCGCACGAGTACCTGCACCGTGAGGGAGACGACCTGCACTGTCGAGCGAGCATCTCGATCACCCAAGCCGCCTTGGGCGCGGAACTTTCCGTCTGCGGGTTGCTCGAGGACAACGACATACACGTCCCGAGCGGTACACAGCACGGCGACTCCGTGCGGATCAAGGGGCGCGGCATGCCGCGGCTCAATGGCGGCGGTCGCGGGGACCTCATCGTGCACCTCAGTGTCGAGGTGCCCAAGAAGCTCAGCAGGCGACAGAAGGAGCTCCTTCGCGAGCTCGCCAAGGAGTTCGGCGACGACGCCCCCGAGGAGACGAGCCCGCTGCAGAAGCTCAAGGACTGGCTGAGGGGCTGACGTGTCACTCCATCGCTTCTTCTTAGCCGCGGCGCTGCCGTCCGGTCTCGGGGCGCCCGCGGCGTTGCCGCTCGCCCCTGATGACCTCCACCACGCGGTGTCGGTAGTGCGTGTGCGCGGTGGTGAGGAGCTGGAGGCTGTGGATCCTGACGGTGGCGTGTGGCGCGTGCGAGTCGAGTCGGCGACACGCGAGTCACTCGTCGTCGTGCCGCTGGCGTACGCGGAGCCGACCGCACGCCGACGTCCGTGGATCACGCTCGTCCAAGGCGTTGCCAAGGGCGAGAGGATGGATTCGATCGTGCGTCAGTCCGTCGAGGTCGGGGCGGACGAGATCGTGCCTGTGCTCACCGAGCGCTGCGTGGTCAAGCTCGAGGAGCGCAGGCGGGCCGAGCGGGCTCTACGCTGGCAGCGCATCGCGAAGTCGGCCGCAGGGCAGGCCCATCGCACCATGGTGCCGATCGTGCGCGCGCCGGCGCCGCTTCATCCGGCCGGCGAAGCGTTCGCCGCCGCCGATGCCGTGGTCGTCTTGTGGGAGGACGAGCGCGCAACGTCGCTCGCCGAGGCGCTCGCGCCGTGGCGGGGGAGGACGGATGCTCGGGTGACACTCGTCGTCGGCCCCGAGGGCGGGCTCAGCGCTTGCGAGGTCAAAGCGCTTCGGGAATCGGGCGCCGTTGCCGCGACGCTGGGCGGGACGATCCTGCGCACCGAGACCGCGGCGGTTGTCGCTGTGGCGCTCGCGGTCTACGAGTTGGAGCGCTTGTGAGCGAGCTTGCGCCTCTCGCCGTGGCCTTCCGGACGCTGGGGTGCAAGGTTAACCGCGTCGAGAGCGAGTCAATCGCGGCCCAACTCCTGGGGGGCGGCTGCCAGGTGGTCGACGAGGACGAGGCCGACGTCATCGTCGTGAACACGTGCACGGTGACCGCCGAGGCCGACGCGAAGGCTCGCAAGGCCGTGCGTCGCGCGCTCGCCGCTGCGGGATCTCCTATCGTCGTCGTCACCGGCTGTCTTGCTGCGCTCGACAGCGAAGCGCTGCTCGCGCTCGGTGAACGTGTCGTCGTCGTGGCCGACAAGGAACGCGTGGCGGCGAGGGTGGCTGAGGTGTTTGATGAGGCTCGGCGAAACGGTGCACACGACGGGGAGCTGGCGGACCGTGTGCGCGACGACCAGTGGCGGGCGCTTCCGAGCCCTCTGGCGTCCCAAGCCAGGGTCACACCGGATCGAATGCGCGTGGGGCCGGCCTTCCGTACGCGGGCTATGATCAAGATCCAGGACGGCTGCGACAACTTCTGTGCGTACTGCATCGTTCCGTATGCGCGTGGGGTGCCACGGTCCGTGCCCGCCGAGGATTTGGTCGCAGAGGTCGAGGCCCTTGCGAACACAGGCGTCCGAGAGGTCGTGCTGACGGGGATCAACATCGGGCGCTACCGGGATGGCGACATCCACTTGCCGGCACTCATGGACCGGCTCGCCGGGACCGGGGTGATGCGGCTGCGCCTGTCGAGCATCGAACCCCCGGACGTCACCTCGGACCTGCTCGAGGTGATGGCTGCGCACGCCGACGTGGTGTGCCCCCACCTGCACGTACCGTTACAGAGCGGGTCGGACACGGTGCTTGCGGCGATGGGGCGGCGCTACACGGTCGCGGAGTATCTGCAGACCACCGAGCTCGCGCGTGCCGCCGTTCAGGGGCTCGCCATCACGACCGATGTGATCGCGGGGCTTCCGGGCGAAAGCGACGAGGATGCCCAAGCGACACTGCGTGTGTGCGAGGAGATCGGGTTCGCGCGTCTCCACGTGTTCCGTTACTCGCCGCGGTCTGGGACGCCGGCCGCCGAGCGGGACGACCAGGTGCCGGCGCCGGTGAAGGCCGCTCGGGCCGAGGCGCTGCGGGCGCTTGACGCGCGCCTTCGGGCGACGCACGCGACGTCACGCATCGGGGAGCGGGTAGAGGTACTCGTCGAATGCGTGGATGGGGGTGTGGCCGTGGGGACCACTCGCGACTACTTGCGGATACGACTGCCCGCCGACGGCCGCAACATCACCGCCGGAGAGCTGATCGCGGTCGTCATCGACCGAGAGAGTGTGTCTGGGTAAGGCCCTGGAAAGACCGCAGGTACACGATACTCCGCGTGGAACATCTTGATGAGGAGACACTGTGTCTCAGCCACGATTGCTCGATGTCATGCGAGACGCGCTGCGCGCGCGACACTACAGTCCCCGTACTGAGGAGACCTACTGCAGTTGGGTGCGGCGGTTCATACGCTTCCACAATCTACGCCATCCGGCGGACATGGGCGCTGCCGAGATCAACGCATTTCTGACGCATCTCGCCGTTGACGAACACGTCAGCGCTTCAACGCAGACCCAAGCGCTGTCAGCGATTCTGTTCCTGTATCGGCATGTGCTCGGCTTGGACATCGGCCATCTTGGCGATGTCGTACGGGCACGGAAATCCGATCACATACCTGTGGTCATGACTCGCGAGGAGGTCCGGGCGGTCCTCGACAGGATGAGCGGCTCCACCAGACTCATGGCTTCGCTCATGTACGGATCGGGGCTGAGGCTCTCTGAGTGCCTGAGACTGCGAGTCATGGACCTTGAGTTCGACAGGGGCGAGGTGGTCGTCTTCGACGGCAAAGGGGGCAAGGATCGTGTGACGATGCTGCCGGACGGACTCAAGAACGATCTGCGGGCGCACTTGGTCGCAGTCAAGCGTGTTCACTCACGTGACCTGGATGAAGGATGGGGACGGGTCCAGTTGCCAGATGCTCTTGAGCGAAAGTATCCGAACGCGGCTTGGGAATGGCGATGGCAGTGGGTGTTCCCTCAGCGACACCGATGGAGGAATACTCACACCGGTGAGCAAGGTCGGCACCATGTCGATGCGACGGTGGTGCAGCGGGCGGTCCGAGTCGCCGCCAACGAGGCCGGGATTGAGAAGCGGGTCGGCTGTCATACCTTCCGACACTCTTTCGCCACCCACTTGCTCGCAGCCGGGTATGACATTCGAACCATCCAGGAGCTACTTGGCCACAAGAGCGTCAATACCACGATGATCTACACTCACGTGCTCAACAAGGGCGGTAAGGGTGTAACAAGCCCGTTGGACATGCGTTGAGCCGACTGTGGCTTATGCGGAACCGCTATACGAGAGTAGCTAAGCGTGCGGGCTACGTGGTAGTCTACAGTTTGATTGACCCGAGTTTCCGGACGAATCGAATACGCGGGTCCGTCGATGTGTTGTTAGATTCATGACGCTTGACGTATGACGCGTTGCGTTATACTATCGAACGGTGATTAGGTCCTTTGCTGACAGCGAAACAGAGAAGGTGTTCAACCGGCAGTTCTCGAAGAAGCTACCCGGTGACATCCAAGCGATCGCGCTGCGCAAACTGCGGATGCTCAACAACGCTCACACGATCAACGACCTGAGGAGCCCGCCGGCCAACCGTCTGGAGAAGCTGTCCAAGGACCGAGAAGGTCAACACAGCATCCGCATCAACGACCAATGGCGCGTGTGCTTCGTCTGGGTCGACGGAGACGCGTACGACGTCGAGATCACCGACTACCACTAAGAGAGGAGG
>JAJUJM010000022.1 GCA_029265315.1 Actinomycetota bacterium
CACCACGTTGCGGTACGTGCGGGCAGTGTGGTGTTATGCGGACAGTGGTACCGCGCTATGAGGGATTATGCGGACCGCAGAAGTAGGGTTAGACACAGCAACCACAACTTCGGGGGAGGGGTCATGCGCAGAGGTTGCCGTCCGTGCCTAGTCGACGAATCAGGGCAGCCCGTTGCTCTGCAGCGGGTCGACTTCACGGACACCTCAGTAGCTGAGACGTTCCTGCAGGAACTTCTGCACGCCACGCCTGAAGTACTGCCAGTCGATGAAATCGACTCGTCGTATGGGCCGCTTGTCTCGCTTGGTCGCGAGATCAGTAACATCGACAATCTGTTTGTTTCTCCCGGCGGCCGCTTGACGATTGTTGAAACGAAGCTCTGGCGGAATCCGGAGGCGACGCGCCAGGTTGTTGCCCAGCTTCTGGATTACGCGGTCCGTGTCAACTCTTGGGACTACGGGACTCTCGAGAAGAGGGCCCGGGAAGCTCTCGCGCCCGCCCCGATCGGCAGTGGCTCGCTGTATGAGTACGTTTCCTCGAAGTATCCGGACGAGGTGCTATCTGAGCCGGAGTTCGCAGACGCGGTCCAGAAGGGTCTTTCGACAGGCAGGTTCCTGTTGTTGATCGTGGGCGACGGAATCCGCGAGAACATCGAGGCGATGGTGGCCTCGCTGCACGAGCACCCCCAGAAGCTGTTCACATTCGGCCTGGTGCAGATGCAGGTCTTCAGGTCTGACGCACTTCCCGGCAGTCACCTTGCGGTCCCTCAAGTCGTTGCCAACTCGACTGAGGTGGTGCGCGCTGTAGTCCGCGTGGAGACTACCGGGCAGGCCAGCGTGTCGGTGGAGATCGAAACCGCAGAACCCAAGCCATCTGGCGGCTCAGGTCCACGTCACACTCTGTCTGAGGACGAGTTCTTCGCTTCCATTGACGATGCTGAGACGCAGTCCATCTTCCATCAGCTGCTCGAATTCGGCGCGGAACTCGGGGCTGTTCCAACCTGGGGCACGTCCAGCGTTTCGGTGCGACTTCGAGATCCGGCAGGTGGTCAGACGCGATTCACACTGTTCGTGCTCACCGTGAACGGAGGCATGCACACCGGCTGGCTATCCGGGCAGCTGAACAGAACCGGTCGCGACCCGGAGATTGCCACGGACTACGTGAAGCAAATTTGCGCACTATTCCCGTCGGTTTCACCTCGTCCAGGCATCCCCGACTCGCTGTCCGGAACTGTGAGTGCCAGCGAGATTGGCGCGCAACTAGACGAGTTCAGACAGCTCGTTCTGGACCTCGTCGACAGACTCAAGAGCGGGGAGTAGACGTCAGCCTGGAGCGTTGCGTGTCTAACCCGCGCATCCACGCCGACAAACCGCGGCAGGCGCGGTAGTCTGGATGCAAGCGCATGGGCCGCGGTTTGCGGGTGATGCGCAAATGCGTTAGATGCACGAGGGTCACCGGGGAGAACTTACTTGGCGGAGCGCCGGATTCCATTGAGCATGAGCCGCCGAATGGCAGCAGCAAGCGCCGCCGTCTGCTGGCAGCGCGATACCATACACATGGTCACGGAGGTCGACGTCTCGGTTGCCAGAAGGGCCATCCGGGACATCCGCGAGCGAACCGGCGAGAGTCTTTCGTTCACCGCATACCTCGTGGCTTGCCTCGCACGCGTGATCGCGGAGAACCCTGAGTTCAACGCCATGATCTCCTGCGGGCGGCTCGTCTACCTGGACGAGATCACCATAGGCGTGCTGGTCGAACGGGAGATCGATGGGGAACGGGTGCCGGAACCCGTGAGCGTGCGCGCGGCCGACCGGCTGACGCCCCGGCAGCTTCATGACCGGCTGCGCTCGGCCCAGCAGGCGCAGGACTCCCGTCTCGGCGGGCTTTCCGGCGCGACATGGGTTCGCTTTGTCCCAAGTGTGCTGTTCAAGACGATGATTCGCCTCGCTTCGCGCAGCGTCAGGGTGGCGCGGAGGTACGGCGTCATCAGCGTTACATCCGTAGGGATGTTCTGTACGGGTGTCACGTGGCTCGTCCCGCTGAGCGCGTCGACCGTTGCCATGGCCGTCGGTGGCATCGTGAAGCGGCCCTGTAGTCAGAACGGCGAGATCGTGTGGCATGAACACGTGTGCCTCACCTTGTCCTTTGACCACGACATCGTCGACGGTGCTCCGGCGGCACGATTCTGTGCGCGTCTATCAGAGGCCATCGCCTCAGGCGAGGTTCTGACGGATGCCGCCCATCCGTCGGCATCTAACCCGCGCGTCAACCAGACGCCGCGCCCGTGAGGTATCCTCGCTAGGTAAGCGGTCGACGCGCGGCGCAGGTTACGCGCAAGAACGTTAGATTCATGACGCTTGACGTATGACGCTACGCGTTATATCTTCCTGTCATGATCAAGTCGTTCGCTGACCGTGAGACCGAGAGGGTGTTTCATCGGCGGTTCTCCAAGAAGCTGCCGGGTGACATCCAGGCGATCGCGCTTCGCAAGTTGCGCATGCTCAACAACGCGCATGCGATCAACGACCTTCGAAGTCCGCCCGCCAACCGGCTCGAGAAGCTGTCCAAGGACCGTGAAGGCCAACACAGCATCCGCATCAACGACCAGTGGCGCGTGTGCTTCGTGTGGGCTGATGGAGATGCGTACGACGTCGAGATCACCGACTACCACTAGGAGAGGAGGCTTGCCATGACCACGAAGAGACTCGCGCCGGTCCACCCCGGAGAAGTCCTGCTCGAGGAGTTCCTGAAGCCGCTCGGCCTCAGCCAGAACCGCCTCGCGCTCAGTCTCGGTGTACCGCCTCGCCGCATCAACGAGATCGTCCTCGGCAAGCGTCGTGTCACGGCAGAGACCGCACTGAGGCTCGCGCGCTACTTTGACACGACGCCTCAGTTCTGGCTTGGCCTGCAGGCCGACTACGACCTCGATGTGGCCGCGGATGAGCTGGGCGACAGGCTCGACCGCGAGGTCCGCGGACACGCGGTCGCGGTGTAGCGTCAGAATCTAACCCGGGCTTCCACCCGCCAGCGCTTCGCGCCGCTGGTGATGCCCAAGAACGTTCGACACAACCCGAAGACGAGACGAACTGAGGCGCTCAGACCCTAGCCGCCGCGATGTTGTATTCAATCCGCTTGACTTCGAACCGCCCGTATACGAAGTCGCCCTTCGGCAGACGCCAGACCGCTGTGCCCGTGGGGAGCTTCCGTCCGTTGAACTCCTTCCACCCGCTTACGGGCGTGGACCACAGCAGTCGATTCGTGCTGCCCGTCCTACTACCGGGGTCGAGCTCGGTCGCACCCATGCCCTTGAGGTCAGCGCTGCGAGCGCGGTCCGCCGAGACGAAGTCCGTGAGCGCGCCCGACTCATCGAACGACAGGTCGGCCGACACGGTGTTCCCGGCATTGGACCACGTGGCCCGCACCGTGTGTGGGTCGAGCTCCTCCCACTCGATGTCGGCGTCGATCAGCGTTGCCGGCGCGAGCAGCACCATGTCGTTCAGGAGCGTGACCGTCTCGGCACGGGTCAGCTCGGGGCCGCTCTCGTTAACGACGGACGCCACCGATGCGATCTTCACGTTGAAGGTCGCCGAGGGTCCCACGTAGCGGTGGTACGCCTCGGCGGGAACGCCGAACATCGCCATGTGCGCAAGGAAGAGCCGGGCGGGTGGCGCAGCGAAGCTCGTCTGCTCGATGGGTCCTGTCATGAAGGGCTTGTCGGGCCCGCTGCGCAGCGCACCGTCGAACAGGATGCGGTAGTCCGCCACCCGGGGCTTGCCGACGACTCCTGCGAACCGCAGGTAGCGCCGGACCTGCTCGGGTAGATGGGCGAGGTCGTCCTCGGTCACGATCGAGGTGTCGCTCGCCGAAGACTGCAGCAGGTCGCGGGCGTCTCGCTCGTAGTGCGCCTGGAAGCTCCACGGCGCCGCCGCGAGGGCCGACACCACGACCGGGACCAAGACGATCGCATTCGCGATGAGGCCGAACTTCGCGTCGTCCCATGCCGCGGGGATCACGACCGTCGAGCACACGAGGCCGATCGCGGCAGGCGCCCACCACCATCGCGCGCGCATGACCAGCGTGACTGCCGCGAGCGCGAACAGGACCGCCGCAGCAAGCCAGACGACGCCGAGGGGGCGCGATATCGGCTGCAGCTGTTCGAGGCTTGCGATCTCAAACGCCTTCGCGAAGCCAAGGAACGAGATGAAGCCGATCAGCGCGAGTATCACCGCGAGGACGTACCTCATGACGTACCTTCTTGCGCCGCCACGGAAGAGCGCGGCTCGAAATCGACAAGGTAGGGTCGGAACACCTCGAGGATCAGGCGCCCGCCCCGGCGCACGGCCTTCTGGTCCGTCGCTTCACCCATCGCTTCGAGGTAGGCGAGCCACTCTTCGCCGACGACCCAGCTCGCCAGCACCAGGTCGTCGAGTCGCTCCTCAGGCAGCGGTTGGCATATCCCGGCCGCGATCCACGCCCTGATGAGACTGCGGTAGTACGCGAGCCGCGTGCGCATGATGTTGCGATACCGGTCCCGCAAGGGCTCGTTCGTCTGAACAAGCCACGACATCTCGCGCTGGAAGAAGCGGTACTCCCACTGCGCCTCGAAGGTCTCCTCAAGCAGGTCCAGGATCGTCTGGGGTGACGGGGGAGCGGCGCCGGCGTGCGCCCAGGCCTCGTCGTAGGCGCGCAGCGCGCGTTCGTAGGCCTCAAGGATGATCTCCTCCTTGTTGCGGAAGTGGTAGTAGAGGTTGCCGGGGCTGATGCCAGCGGCCTCCGCGATGTGGTTCGTGCTCACCGCCGCGCTCCCGCGCTCGTTGAACAGCGCGATTGCGACGTCGACGATGTGTTCTTTCGTGCTTCGGCGGGCCACGGTGTCCTCCCGGTCTTCGGATACGGCACTACGCGTAGAGTGATTGCACTACTCGAGGCGGTGAATCGTGCGGCTATGCGCGCGCGACGACGGGAGCGCGCCGCATGCTGGGCGGCTGCTCGCGCGTCGGGTAGCCGATGCGAAACGCGAGCACGACCTCGCCCGCGCCGCCTAGCTCTGTGAGCCCTCCCGCGAAGGCTCCCGGTGAGCCGGCGGCGACCTCGCGGTCGCGTATCGTGAGCGCTTGTGAGATCGGGTGTGTCGACATGCCGTCCATGGCCGCCGCGAGCTGGATCCGCTCGTAGGTGCGGCCGGCCTCGACCCATGCGCTCGTGTCGCCGGCGTTCTCGACTACGAGCATGCCGAACGCCGGTGCCGTGCCGCAGTGTGTGTCGTTGGTGGCCTTCGCCCAACCGGCATCGAACGAGTCCGGCGTGGGCGGTAAGAGCCCCATGAGCAGCGATATCGCCCACGGCAGGTTCGCCCCGCTGACGGTGATCCCGTCGCGGTACTTTTCCGCATCGGAGCGACTCATGCGGTACCAGCGATGGCTGTCGCGCTGGACCTCTGTATCGGCGATGTGCGCTTCGGTCGCCTTGACGCTGAGGTCGGTGAAGCGTGCTCGGGCGTCAGCGTCTGTCAGCCACACGACGCGTACCGCGTCCGAGGCGAGCGCGCCGAGGGTGGCGAGTGTGTCGGCCGCGACGGGACGCTCCTCGTCGAACGGACCGCGATTGGTGCGCCGCTTCGGGATCGCGGGTGCGAGATCCGCGTTCGCGTCTGCGCCATCGGCCTCGGCGGAGAACCGCAGCGTTGCGACGTGCGTGTCTGGGGAGCCGGTTGAGCCCGGGACCTGTTCGACGGCGACGGGTGTTCCGGCCGCCGCAGCCGCAATCACGGCGTTCTCGAGCGCGCAGCCGAGGGACAGGTGAAGTTCGCGCAGACGCGGGTCGGCCTTCCCCATGGTCCTGTCGGTGTCGGCGATGATCTCGATCTGCTGCGAGCCGACACGGAACCGCCAAGGCTGCGTGTTGTGCGAGCTGGGGGCCATGGTCGCCGCCAGCAAGATGCGATCGGTCCCGACCGTGGCGTTCCAGACGTCGACAGGATCTTCCGGCTGGGTCGTCCGGTCCCAGACGATGACGCCTCCGACTCCTGCGACGGCTGCAACCGCCGTCACCCCGGCCGCGCCTTTCACGAAGTCCCGTCTCGTCATGCCGCTCTCGTCGTTCTTCATCGGTCTGCTCCATCCTGCGCATTAGTGCATTTGCTCTATTACGATAGTAGAGTAAGTGCTCTAATCTCAGACGTCAAGAGGTTTCGTTGGCGAGACGAGGTGCCGCCAGGAAGAATCCGTGAATCTGGCGCACGGGTGTGTCGAACCCGCGCGTCAACCAGACGCCGCGCCCGTGAGGTATGCTCGGCAGAGACGTCCTTGGGTCGCGGCGCAGGTTACTCGCAAACGTGTCAGCCCCAATCCTGGGTCGTCCACGTGAGCGATGACTGGATGGATGAGGACGCTAGAACCAACCCATCTGAACTGATGGCGCACAATCGTGGCCGAGGGTGTGGCGACGGCACGGGACGGGTGCATAGCATCTTGGTGACAGGCACGCAGGCTGCGCGAACAACACATCCGCTGAACACCGTGGCACCGTACTACACGATGTTCCGGCCGGAGTTCCCGCTGGCAGCGCTTCAAGGCGCATCGGGGTGGGTGCTCGACCCGTTCTGTGGGCGTGGCACCACCAACTTCGCAGCGCGTCTTTGCGGGCTGCCCACGGTCGGCATCGACGCGAGCCCTGTGGCTGCTGCCATCGCGTCGGTAAAGCTCGTCGCCGTTGATGCGGAGCGCGTGGTCTGTCTAGCGCGCGGCCTCATCGAGCGACGCGCGGCCACCGTGGCGGTGCCCACGGGTGAGTTCTGGGACCTTGCGTACCATCCCGACACGCTGCGCGAGCTGTGTGCAATTCGAGAGGGGCTGTTCGCCGCAGCCGCAGACGACTCGGCGGCCGTGATGCTGCGCGCGATCATGCTCGGTGCACTGCACGGGCCTCGTGGCAAGAGCGTGCAGAGCTATCTCTCGAACCAGATGCCGCGCTCGTACGCGACGAAGCCCGCCGGCGCCGTGCGCTTCTGGAGGGCACGCGCGATGACAGCGGCTTACGTCTCGACGCTCGACGTCGTCACGCGGCGTGCGGCCCGCGTGTGCGACAGCCTGCCGCCGGCCGTCCCCGGAGCGATCCTCCACGCTGACTCGCGCACCGCAGAGCTTCCTGCAGGATTCGGTCCCTTCTCACATGTCGTGACCTCGCCTCCGTACTACGGGATGAGGACCTACGTGAGCGACCAGTGGCTGAGGAACTGGTTCCTCGGCGGCGCCGCGGAGCCCGACTACGCCGCCGATCGCCAGATGGAGACAGCGAGCCCTGACGCCTTCGCAGCAGACCTTGCGCTGGTGTGGCGGCGTGTTGCGAGCTGGTCGAAGCCCCGATGTCGGCTCACCATCCGGTTCGGGGCGGTGCCAAGCGTCCCCTCTGACCCGGAGGTGATCATCGTGGGCTCTCTGGAGCGGGCGGAGTGCGGGTGGCGTGTGGTCCGGGTCGCATCGGCCGGCACCGCCGACGCGGGTAAGCGCCAGGCCAGGCAGTTCGGATTCGTGCGCAGCAAGCCGATAACAG
>JAJUJM010000021.1 GCA_029265315.1 Actinomycetota bacterium
ATGGGCATCACGCACCGTGAGGCGAGCTACTTCATGACGCAGTTCGAGGAGACCGGCGCGCTCGAACGTGTCGTGTTCTTCCTGAACCTCGCCGACGATCCGACAGTCGAGCGCTTGCTCACCCCGCGTTGCGCGTTGACGGTCGCCGAGTACCTCGCGTTCGAGAAGGACCTCCAGGTGCTGGTGGTCCTGTCGGACATGACCAACTACTGCGAGGCGCTCCGTGAGGTCTCGACGGCGCGCGAAGAGGTGCCGGGACGCCGCGGGTACCCGGGCTACATGTACACCGACCTCTCGACCATCTATGAACGCGCGGGGCGCATCAAGGGCAGGAAGGGCTCGGTGACCCAGTTGCCGATCCTGTCCATGCCCGACGACGACATCACGCATCCGATCCCGGACCTCACGGGCTACATCACCGAGGGCCAGATCGTGCTCTCTCGCCAGCTGCACCGTCGCGGCGTGTACCCGCCGATCGACACACTGCCGTGCCTGTCGCGCCTCATGAACCTCGGCATAGGTGAGGGCAAGACACGCGAGGACCATCGCGCCGTGGCCAACCAGCTGTACGCCGCGTACGCGCAAGGCCGCGACCTGCGCAAACTCGTCGCCATCGTCGGCGAGGAGGCCCTCTCGGACATCGACCGCAGTTACCTGCGGTTCGCCGACGAATTCGAGGCCCGCATAGTCGGTCAGGGCCAGGAGGGACGTTCGATCGAAGAGACCCTGACGATTGGCTGGGAGCTCATGTCGGGTCTGCCGATCAGCGAGCTCAAGCGCGTCCGCGACTTCATCGAGACCTATCACCCCGACCACGCGGGTGCGGCAGAGCTGGCCGAGAGCGCCTAGGGGGCGAGCATGGAGGAGGTACGCCCCACCAGAGCCGAGCTGCTCGAGCGACGCGCCCAGATCGGGCTCGCGCAACAGGGCATGGATCTTCTCAAGCAGAAGCGTGACGCGCTGCTCATCGAGTTCATGGGGGTCATGGACGAGACGCTGCGGCTCTCCGAGTCGCTGCAGAAGAACGTGTCCGAGGCCCAGTACTCGCTCACCATCGCGAAAGCGGTCGATGGTGCTGTAGCGGTGCGCTCGGCATCGCTCGCCACGAAGGGCGAGATCGTCGTGGACATGTCCGGTACCAAGATCATGGGCGTCGCGGTCCCGGTTGTGACCAAGGGCGACAGCCCAATAAAGTCCTCGTTCACGCGCGGGTATTCGGTCACGGGCGTCTCATCGCGTGTCGACGAGACGGCGGACAAGTTCGAGCGGATCTTGGACGTGATCATCGAGTACGCCGACATCGAGACTCGCCTCAAGCGACTGGGTGAGGAGATCAACAAGACCAACCGGCGCGTGAATGCACTGGAACAGGTGACCGTCCCCGCGTTGAGGGAACAGGTCGCCTACATCAGGCAGACGCTCGACGAGCGGGCGCGCGAGGACCTGTTCCGATTGAAGAAGGTCAAGAAGAAGATCGAATCCAAGAAGAAGGCGGCGCAGACCGGTTGACGCGCGGGATCGGAGCCTCTTCGCCGGCGGCTCCGCGCGTGGCAGCGCGAATCTGCGCCGATCTCTCCAACGCCCCGCCCTCAGTGCGGGGCGTTGACGTTTCGGTGTGGCGCTGACGTGATGGCGTGACGGATGCGGCTATTCGCCGGCGGACTGGCCGGCTGTCGAGGACGCTCCCTCGGCGCGCACGACGGCCTCGATTTCACGAAGCACCTCGACGCTGGGTCGTGAGTGCCGGCGGAGCTGGCTGCCCAAGGTCAGGATGCGGATGACATCGCTCATGGTGAGTCGACCGAAGTGGAGCTCGTCCCAGTCCGACCGGGCGGCGTAGGCCCACAGCTCACCCAGTACCCACTCCAGCTCTTCGATCTCGTCGTTGGTGAGATCCTTCCACGATTCGCTCAGGCCGTGGCGCAAGCGCTCGACGGCCCGCTCGACGGCTTTGG
Source organism: Actinomycetota bacterium (assembly GCA_029265315.1). Lineage (GTDB taxonomy): Bacteria > Actinomycetota > Coriobacteriia > Anaerosomatales > PHET01 > JAJUJM01. The sequence goes on from JAJUJM010000021.1 coordinate 1,956, forward strand.
CCCTCTTGAGCTTGAACGCTCGGATCCCGAGGTCCTCGTCGCTGACATCCTGCTTGTACATGGCGCTTACCTCCCTACGGGTCTGTTCGACGCGGTTAAGGAAGTCCCTGCACGCGTTCGCGGCCTGCCGGGCGAGTCACGCGGACGAATACGGCCATCGCTTCGGATAGAATGGCGAACAGCGCGGCTTGAGTCCGCGATGTCTTGGCCTTGATGAGCCTCAGGAGCGTGCAGTGGAGTTCTCCGACGTCATAGCGAAACGCCGCAGCGTACGTCACTTCAACCCGAACCTGGAGGTCTCCGAGGCTGACATCCGCGCGCTGCTCGAGGCCGCGGTCGCTGCGCCGACCGCAGGCAACATCCAGCCGTGGCGCTTCACCGTGGTCCGCTCGCTCGAGGCGCGTGAGAGGTTGGCCACGGCGCTTCACCAGCGCTGGGCGACCGGAGCGCCGGTGGTCATCGTGGTCTCGGTCGACCCGCGGCCGTGTGCCGCGCGCTACGGTGACCGAGGCGAGATGCTCTATTCGATCCAGGACACCGCGGCAGCGACAGAGAACATCCTTCTGGCCGCGGTCGACAGGGGCCTCGCGTCTTGCTGGATCGGCGCCTTCGACGAGAACGCGGTCCGTGATGCCATCGGAGTGGCGCGTCCCGTCACGCCGGTCGCCGTGCTGCCGATCGGGTACTCCGCGGAGTCCGCCGGCCGACCGGCGCGGCGACCGCTCGATGAGGTCGTCAGGTGGATCTAGGCGGTGTGGCGATGCCCGGGCTGGGCTGCAGCACGCTTGAGGACATCCGCGCACTGATAGGGGATTGTCACCGTTGCCCGCTTGGTGACACTCGCACGACGCTCGTGTTCGGAGTGGGCGACCCGCACGCCCGGGTGGTGATCGTTGGCGAGGCGCCGGGACGTAACGAGGACCTCAAGGGCGAACCGTTCGTGGGTGCGGCAGGGGCGCTGCTCGACGAGCTTCTGGCGCATGCGGGGTTGACTCGTTCCGAGGTCTACATCGCCAATGTGCTCAAGTGTCGGCCCCCCGGCAACCGCGATCCTCTGCCCGCCGAGATCGAGATGTGCACCCCGTTTCTGCGCGAGCAGATCCGGGTGATCTCGCCGGAGGTGCTCGTGACGCTGGGCAACTTCGCCACGCGGTTCGTGCTCAAGACCGACGCCCCGATCTCGCGATTGCGCGGGCGGGTGACACGTGTGGGGCGGTTCACCGTGCTGCCCATCTATCATCCCGCGGCCGCTATCTACGACCGCACCAAGCGCGATGTGCTCTTCGCCGACTTCGGGGTGCTGCGCGGTCTGGTCGGCACGGTAGGCGATGAGGCGCCTCGCGAAGGGACACTGTTCTAGATGCCTTCCTTCGTGACATCGGGACCGGAGGTCACGGGTGAGCTCGGGGCCCTTCTCGCACCGCTGCTTCAGGCAGGCGACGTCTTGCTGCTCTCAGGCGACCTGGGTGCCGGCAAGACGAGGTTCACGAAGGGACTCGCAGAAGGACTCGGGGTCGCCGAGCCCATCACGAGTCCCACGTTCAACATCCTGCTCGTCCATGAAGGGCGGCTGCCGCTCTTCCACTTCGACCTGTACCGCTTGGACGAAGCCGAGCAGTTGGAGGACCTGGACTACTTCGCCACGCTTGAATCGGACGGCGTGGCGGTGGTCGAGTGGGGCGACCGCTTCCCTGAAGCCGTACCGGCGGACGGCCTCGACATCGTCATACGCATCACGGGTGATACGGAGCGCCTGATCGAGGTACGGCCACTCGGCCCTCGCGGGGAGACCATGGCCGCTGAGTGGGCTCAGGCGGCGGGCGCCCTCGGCGTGAAGCAGACGGACTCATGAGCGACCGGCACCTGCTGCTGCTCGACACAGCGACCGAGACGGTGGCCGTCGGTGTCGCTGTCGTGGAAGCGACCGGGCGCGTCGAGGTGTTATCGGATGTCTCGCGCGTGGCGCCTCGCAAGGCGAACACGGTGCTGCTGTCGTGGGTGCTCGATGCGCTGTCCGAGGCCGGCTGCGGCCTTTCCGAGGTCGATGGCATCGCCGTGGGCCGGGGTCCGGGATCGTTCACGGGCGTGCGCATAGGTGTCGCGACCGCGAAGGGCCTGGCGCACGGGCTGGGGTCCGCACTCTGGGGAGTGTCGACGCTCGATGCGATCGCATGGAGTGCGGCGATCGACGGCCAGGAAGGCGTGCTCGGCGTCGTGGGTGATGCGATGCGCGGCGAGGTCTACCCCGCGCTCTTCGAGCTCACAGGGGGTCGGGCGACACGGTTGTCTGCCGACCGCGTGGCCACACCGCAGACGGTCGCACGCGAGTGGGCCGAGGACGCCGGGGTCACGCTGGTCGCGGGCAACGGTCTTGCGAAGCATGCGGCGGTGTTCGCCGAACACCTGCCGGACGTCGGAGTGTTGCCGGAGTCTCTGTGGCACCCGGATGCCACGGGTCTCGCCGCTGCGTGGATCGCGGACCGTCCGGCGCTGGGCTGGGGGAGCGGCGATCCGGCGACCGTGCTTCCGGTCTACACGCGCCTGTCGGACGCTGAGGAGGCTGAGCGCGAGCGTGCGGGGTTGCCGCGTGTGCCGCCGCCCGATTCAGGAGTGGCGGGAGACGGGGGCGATCTCGCGCTCCGACCGCTTGAGCCTGAGGACGTCGAGGCGGTGGTCGCCATCGAGGCGGCGTCGTTCGCCGACCCGTGGACCGATGGCATGTTCGCCGACGACCTGAAGGCGCCCGACCGCGCGTGGGTGGTGGCCGAGCAGGGCGGACAGGTGGTCGGGTATGCCGGCGTGGCGATGCTCGGCGACGAGGCGCACCTGTTGAACCTGGCCGTGCGCGAGGACAAGCGACGCCAAGGCATCGGGCGGGCGCTGTTCGCACGCGCGTCGGCGGAAGCGGCCGCGATGGGTGCCGAGAGGCTCACGCTCGAATGCCGTGCGGGCAACACGGCCGCGATCGCGCTCTATGAATCCATGGGCATGGAGTCCGTGGGTGTTCGTCCCGGCTACTATGCGCGCACCGGTGAGGATGCGGTCATCATGTGGGGCCGTGCAGGGGCCCGGGATGCGGCCGGCGCGGCGGCCCGTGTCATCGCCGGTCAGGCCGGTCCGGAGGTCGCCGCGCCCGCTCGGGTGGACCCACCCATGCCCGCACGCGCCGCGATGCCTCCGGGCGATGCCCGCTACCTGCTCGCCATCGAGACATCGTGTGACGAGACGGCCGCTGCGGTCGTGACGACCGAGGGCGAACTTCTCGCGAACGTGGTGGCGAGCCAGGTCGACTTCCATGCGCGCTTCGGAGGGGTGGTGCCGGAGATCGCGAGCCGCAAGCACACCGAGGCGATCGTGGGGGTCGTCGATGAAGCGCTCGAGAAGGCCGGCGAAGTGGCCGGCGCACCCGGCGTCCTGCCGTTCGCCGCGCTTGATGCCATTGCGGTCACGTATGGTCCGGGGCTCGTCGGCGCGCTCGTCGTGGGGCTCGCGTACGCGAAGGGGCTCTCTCTGGCCACCGGGGTTCCGCTCATCGGCGTGAACCACTTGGAGGGGCACATCTTCGCGAACGTGCTTGCTGACCCTGACGTGAAGCCACCGCTGGTGGCTCTGGTCGTGAGCGGGGGACACACGGGCCTCGTGCACATGCCCGAGTGGGGGGTGTACCGCACGATGGGGGAGACGCTCGACGATGCCGCCGGCGAGGCGTTCGACAAGGTGGCAAAGGTGCTCGGGCTGGGATACCCGGGCGGACCTGTGCTCTCGAGGATGGCGGCGGAGGGTGACCCTGCCGCCATCGACTTCCCGCGCGCGATGATGCGAAGCGGCGACTACGCGTTCTCGCTCTCGGGGCTGAAGACCGCGGTCATCAACCACATCCGGCACGAGCAGGAGGCCGGCCGCGAGATCGACATCCCCGACCTTGCGGCGAGTTTCCAGGCGGCCATCGTCGACGTGCAGGTGGCCAAGGCCGTGCGTGCGGTGCGCGAGACGGGCGCGAAAGCGTTCTGTCTGGCGGGCGGTGTCGCGGCCAACCCGGCGCTGCGCGAGGCACTGCGTGAGGCCATCGAGCCGCTCGGCGTCCACGTGAGCGTGCCGCCCATGCAGCTTTGCACGGACAACGCGGCGATGATCGCGGCGGCCGCGCTGCCTCGCCTGAAGCGCGGGGAGTTCCTCGGGCTCGACGCCGAGGCGGTGCCGGGGCTGAGGCTGGACAATATCTAAGCGTTCTACGCTCAGATTTCTCGAATTCTTCACGCACAGGGTCTTGAACCCGCCATCGGGCGTGGCTACAATCACTCGTGCTGGCACTCGGGTACTGTGAGTGCCAGCAGTCGCGGGGAGGGGTGCGCTTGACGTCTGCGAGGTGGGGTATGTACCTACCCGCCGCGGAAGAGCGCAGCCGAACCGCACCGTTCATGACGGACCTTTGGATGGTCCGTGTCCGGGTACGACGAGACGAAGAAGCAGGAGGGATGTCAATGAACCTGAAGCCGCTGGGCGATCGCGTGATCGTGAAGCAGGCCGAGGCCGAGACCCAGACGAAGTCGGGAATCATCATCGCCGACACCGCCAAGGAGAAGCCGACCAAGGGCACCGTCATCGCCGTGGGCGAGGGCAAGTGGGACGAGGCCGGCGAGAAGCGCATCGCGCCGGACGTCAAGGTGGGCGACACCGTCATCTACAGCAAGTACGGCGGCACCGAGGTCAAGGTCGACGGTGAGGACTACCTGATCCTGCGCGCCGACGACATCTACGCCGTCGTCGAGGGCTGATCGCAGCCTCGCCAGCATCAACCGTCAACCACTTCAGTCATCGAGGAGGTAGGAAGCCAGCATGGCCAAGGAGATTCGTTTCGACGAGGAGGCACGGCACGGTCTTGCCGCGGGTGTCAACAAGCTCGCCGACGCCGTGAAGGTCACCCTGGGCCCCAAGGGCCGCTACGTCGTGCTCGAGAAGAAGTTCGGCGCTCCGACCATCACCAACGACGGCGTCACCATCGCCAAGGAGATCGAGCTCGAGGACGCGCTCGAGAACATGGGCGCCCAGCTCGTCAAGGAAGTCGCCGTCAAGACGAACGACGTAGCCGGTGACGGCACCACGACCGCCACGCTGCTCGCCCAGGTCATCGTGGGCGAGGGCCTGCGTAACGTGAGCGCCGGCGCGAACCCGCTCGCCATCCGTCGCGGTATCGAGAAGGCCGTCGACGCGGTCGTCGAGGAGATCAAAGCGCACGCGAAGGACATCGAGGACCGCGACGAGATCGCGCACGTCGGCTCCATCTCGGCCGCTGATGACGAGATCGGCGACAAGATCGCCGAGGCGATGGAGGTCGTGGGCAAGGACGGTGTCATAACCGTCGAGGAGTCGCAGACCTTCGGTATCGAGATCGAGACCGTCGAGGGTCTACAGTTCGACAAGGGCTACATCTCGCCGTACATGATCACGGACCCCGAGCGCATGGAGGCCGTGCTCTCCGACCCGTACATCCTCATCGCGAACCAGAAGATCGGCAACATCCAGGACCTGCTGCCGGTGCTCGAGAAGGTCATGCAGGCCGGCAAGCAGCTGCTGATCATCGCCGAGGACGTCGAGGGTGAGGCGCTCGCCACGCTCATCCTGAACAAGCTGCGCGGCACGTTCGTGACCGTCGCCGTCAAGGCGCCGGGCTTCGGTGACCGCCGCAAGCGCATGCTCGAGGACATCGCCATCGTCACGGGCGGCGAGGTCGTCAGCGAGGAACTCGGCATCAAGCTCGAGAACGTGCAGGTGGCCCAGCTCGGCCGCGCCAAGACCGTCAAGGTCTCCAAGGAGAACACGACGATCGTGGACGGCGCCGGCTCCGAGGATGTGGACCGAAGACCGATCGGCGCGGCGCTCCGCGGAGAGGTCCGGCCGCGGGTCCGCAGCGCCGGGGGATGCCGGCGGCGGCGCGGCAGAGGCCTTCTCGGAAACGACCGGCCGCGCGGC
>JAJUJM010000016.1 GCA_029265315.1 Actinomycetota bacterium
AAAACGAATATGCTATAGCTACAGAAACTTTGAAAACTTTAAACGCCGGATTATATATTTATTAAACAATCCGGAAAGAAGAAAAGCAAGAAAGCAGCAGGTCGTCTCAGAAATTTGTGCATGAAAAAAGAACAAATGAGATTTTCCCATTTGTTCTAAACCACAACATTTGACAAAGAGCCTAGAAAATGCAGTTTCCGCCGCGTTGTTGTACGGTTGTTGTAAAACTGCTATGAAAACGAAAAAAAGAGCTTTACGAAAATCTCGTAAAACCCTTGATATATCTATGGCGACCCCGGCAGGATTCGAACCTGCGACCTTTTGATTCGTAGTCAAATTTCGCCATCATTTTTCGTTTTCAAAATGTCATGAATGCGATCGACAGGGGGACCTTCCACGTCATCCCTGATGCGCTCTCGGCGTTCTACTTCCGGTTGAAGGGCCTGCTCCCCGAGGTGTTCTTCGCCGTCGTGGACGGGGACGTCAAGAAAGCGCGGCGCTCGAAGTAGGAGATGAGCTCTGAAGCGTTGCGCTTTCGAGCGTGCCAGAGCGGGTTCCCTGGCATGGACATCCAGAGCCTACTGGCATGCCACCAGGGCACGACGCTGCGAGGGGCTTGTTGGCTGACCCGCCTGAGTGAGGCGAGCTGGTCCAGCGTGCGCGACGCGGGAACGCGGTTTGCTCATGTGGCGCCGTGTGGATGCCGATGCTAGAATCCGTGGTGTTCAGGCGCTTCAGCAGTGGTGCGTCCTATGAGTGTGAACACATGAACCGCCCTCGCCGGGCCTGCTTGCCTGAACAACAACGCACCGCATCGGCGAGGGCGTACCTGTGTCCGGATGCGTCCGAAGTGCCCCGAGCGGAACGTCCAGCGCAGACGTAGGAGCGAGTGAAGGCCGCATGCATCTGACCCTTGTGGGCCTGAGCCACAAGACCGCGCCGGTCGAGATTCGCGAGAAGCTGACCTTCCCGGCGAACCGCCAGGAGGACGCGCTCGCTCGCCTCACCGCATCTGATGCCGTCTCCGAGGCGGTCATCGTCTCGACCTGCAACCGTACTGAGATCTACGCGGTGACCGCTGACGGCCACGACGGCCCCGGCGCGATCATCGACTTCGCGGCCGACTACCACGACCTCGACCGGCATGAGCTCGTGCGCTACCTCTACATCTCGGAAGGCGACGCCGTCGTGAAGCACCTGTTCCGCGTCGTGGCCTCGCTCGATTCGATGGTGCTCGGAGAGGCCCAGATACTCGGCCAGGTCAAAGAGGCCTACGAGCACGCCTTCTCGGCCGGCGCCACGGGCCGCATCTTCAACAAGCTGTTCCGCCAGAGCTTCGAGGTGGGCAAGCGGGTCCGCACCGAGACCGAGATCGGCGAGAACGCGGTCTCGATCAGCTACGCGGCGGTCGAGCTGGCCAAGCGGGTGTTCGACAACCTGCAGGGCCGCTGCGTCATGATCCTGGGTGCGGGCAAGATGAGCGAGCTCACGGCCAAGAACCTGGTGGGCGCGGGTGTGACACGCACGCTGGTGGCCAACCGCACCTATGAGCGCGCCGTCGAACTGGCCGAACGCTTCAACGGCGAGGCGGTCCCGTACGGGGACCTCTTCGAGCGCATGCGCGAGGCGGACATCGTCATCTCGTCGACGGCCGCCACCGAGTACGTCATCACCAAAGACAAGGTCTCAGACGTCGTGCACAAGCGCCGCGACCCCCTGTTCCTGATCGACATAGCGCTGCCGCGCGACATCGATCCGGCGTGCGGCGACATCTCGGACGTGTTCCTGTACAACATCGATGACTTGAACGGCGTGGTCTCGGCGAACCTCGAGGAGCGCATGCGCGAGGCCGAGCGCGCTGAGGTCATCATCGGCGAGGAGATGCGCGAGTTCGAGGCGTGGCTTGAATCGATGGCGGTCGTGCCCACCGTGGCGGCGATCCGCGCGAAGGCCGAAGCCATGCGCGCCGAGGAGTTCGAGAAGGCCATGAAGCGCCTTGGGGGCCTGTCCGAGAAAGAGCTCAAGACCGTCGAGCTGATGTCGCAGGCAATCGTCAACAAGATGCTCCATGGCCCGACGGAACGTCTCAAGAAGGTGAGTGGCGACAAGTACGGGATCGGCTACATCGAGGCCGCACGCTACTTGTACGGTCTCGACTCCAATCCCGAGGGGAAAAGCCCGCACGGCGGCCTGCTCAAGGGCCTGTTGAAGCGCGGGGAGAAGCACACGGCGTCTGCGCCGGCCGCTTCCGGCGGAAACGAGATGGGAGACTCAGTTGGCTGCTAGCCGCGAGAAGCTTGTCATCGGTACGAGGGGGAGCAAGCTCGCCCTGTGGCAGTCCAACCACATCAAGGACCTGCTCGAAGGTATCACCGGGTTGCCCGTGGAGCTCAAGATCATCAAGACCACCGGCGACAAGATCTTGGACGTGCCGCTCGCCAAGGTCGGCGGCAAGGGCCTGTTCACCAAGGAGCTCGAGGTCGAACTCGCGGCGGGCACGGTCGACCTGTGTGTCCACTCGATGAAGGACGTTCCTACGGAGCTTCCCGAAGGCATGTTCATCGCCGCGACGCCTGTGCGTGTCGACCCGCGCGATGCGCTCGTCTCAGGCAAGGGCTACACGCTCGATACGCTGCCCGAAGGTGCGAAGGTCGGTACGAGCTCGCTCAGGCGTGTCGCACAGGTCCGCAACCTGCGTCCTGACGTGCAGATCGTCGACGTGCGCGGCAATCTCGACACTCGTATGCGCAAGGCCGAGGACGGCGAGGTCGACGTGGTCATCCTGGCCAGCGCCGGCATCACGCGCATGGGCTGGGCCGACCGCATCACGAGTTACATCCCGACCGAGCAGATGGTCTCGGCCGTGGGTCAAGGCGCCATAGGGATCGAGGTCCGTGAGGGCGATGAGTTCATGATCGAAGCCTGCGCGAAGATCAACGACGCCGAGACGTTCACGTGCGTGACCGCCGAGCGCGTCGTGATGCGCAGGCTCGAAGGCGGCTGCCAGGTGCCGATCGGCGCGTACGCCCGCATCATCGACGGCGCGCTCGTCATGGACGCCCTCGTCGGCTCCGTGGACGGCGAGCGCATCGTGCGTGACCAGTTGACCGGTGATCCTGCGGATCCGGTGGCGCTCGGTGAGGCCATGGTCGCCCGCCTGCTCGAGCTGGGCGGCGGTGAGATCCTCGCTGAGATCCGCGCGGCCGACGGCGTGGACGGCCTGCTCAAGACCTGACCGGACACGAAGAGGGCCAAGGCACAAGGAGCCTGACGCGCCTGTGACCAGCACTGCTGACACCGCTCGGTCCGGAGCGCCCCTCGCCGGGCGCTCCGTCGTCGTGACGCGTACCCGCGAGCAGTCGCGCGCGCTGGCCGAGCCGCTGGAGGCACTGGGTGCCGAGGTCATCGCGTGTCCGGTCATAGCGATCGTCGACCCGCCCGACACCGGCCCGATCGACGGCGCCATCGAACGCCTCGGCGAGTACGACTGGGTCGTGCTCACGTCGACCAACGCCGTCGAGCGGTTTCTCGCCAGGATGGAGACGCTCGGTCGCGCGACGAGCGAGCTCGCCGCGACACAGGTCGCCGCTGTGGGTGAGGCGACAGCCCGTGCGCTGCGTGCGCGCGGGGTCGAGGTCGCGCTGGCCCCGCCGAAGGAGTTCCGGGCTGAAGCGCTCGTCGATGAGTTCGCGGCCCGGGGCGTCGGCGAAGGGGCACGGGTGCTGGTGCCGAGGGCCGTGGAGGCCCGCGAGGTCCTGCCGGAAGCGCTGCGCGAACGAGGTGCCGTCGTGGACATCGCGCCGGTGTACATGACGGTTCCGGCCGAACCCGACCCCGCCGTCATCGAGCGGCTGCGGGCGGGCGTGGACGCCGTCACGTTCACGAGTCCGTCGACGGTGCGCAACTTCCTCACCCTTGTGCGCTCTGCCGGTCTGGACCCGGAAACGCTTCTGGCCGAAAGCGTGCTCGCCAGCATCGGGCCGGTCACGACCGACGCGCTCGTGGCGGCGGGTCTGCGCGCGGACGTCGAGGCTGACCCATCGACGATACCTGCGCTGGTCGACGCGCTCGCGAAGCGGCTGGTAAGCTAGCGGGTGACGAGCCGAGTCGCGGCGTGGTGGCACGCAGGCGTCTCACGGGGTTGAGGGGGTACGCCATGCACGTCACTTCGATCGTCCGCATCGGCCGCGTGTCGCGCGCGCTGGTGGCCGGGGTGTTGCTCGCGGCCTGTCTCGCGGCGGTACCGGCGCACGCCACTCCCATGCTCAAGCACTCGCTTGCCGCGGGCGGTTTCCACAGCATGTGGATCGCCGATGACGGGCTGATCTGGGCCACCGGCTACAACGGCGCCGGCCAGCTCGGCGACGGCACGTACACGAACCGGACGCGACCGGTGGTCACCGGCGTCTGGGACGACTGGACCCAAGTGTCCGCGGGCTACTACACGAGCTACGGCATCCGGCAGGACGGTTCGCTCTGGGCGTGGGGGAGCAACGTGAACGGCGAGCTCGGCATCGGCTCGACGGCCGCCAAGGTCGCGACGCCGAAGCGCATCGCGTCCCCGAGCAAGTTCACGTGGATCGCCGCAGGCGCGTTCCATGCCGTGGCGATCCGTGATGACGGGACGCTCTGGGCATGGGGCGACAACGCCCACGGCCAGCTCGGGAACGGGACACGCGCCGATTCGCGCGTGCCGAAACGCGTCGGTGGTGCGAGTGACTGGGTTGCGGTCTCGTCATACGGCTATCACGTCGCGGCCCAGCGTTCAGATGGCAGCTGGTGGATCTGGGGCCGCAACGATCACGGGCAGTGTGCGGTCGGAACGCCGGGAACCGACCTGCTCACGCCGACGCAGGTGGCCAGCCCGGGTGTGTCCGATGCGGTGTGGGCCGGCGGCTTCCAGTCGTTCGCGCGCTGGCAGAACGGGATGCCACAGGCCGGCCGACTGACGTCTTGGGGCCGCAACCAGTGGGGGCAGCTCGGTCGTGGGACGAATGATCCGAGCGACGCACCGGTACCGAACCCAGCGCCGGTCGCTTCCTCGCTCGCGTTCATGGATGTGCAGTCGGCGTACTTCCACACGACGGCGCTGCTGCCGACGATGCAGGTGTACGCGTGGGGCCGCAACGACCGTGGCCAGATCGGCCTTGGCACCATCGGCGCGGACGTGACGGTCCCCACGGCGGTCCCGGGCACGAGCGGGATGACGCGCATAGCCGCAGGAGAGCTCTTCTCGCTCGCGACACACATCCGGGGCGAGGTCTGGGGCTGGGGCGACAACCGCCAGGGCCAGCTGGGCGTCGCGGGCACGGTGTGGCCGAGTCCGGTCATGATCAAGAGCACGCGCCAGGCGTACCTCAAGACCCCGAGCACCCCGTCGAAGGTGCGGCGCGGTACGTCGATGACCGCGAGCGGCATCATGCTGCCGAATCACTCGGGCAAGGTGCGCGTCGAGTTCTGGCGCAAGTCGGGGACCACGTACGTCCGCGCAAAGGCGGTCGATGTGACACCGGTGAGGACGAGCGTCGGGGCCAAGTGGTCGCACACGTACCGGCCGGACCGGACCGGAAGCTGGTACGTGGTGGCGACTCACACTGACACCGAGCATCTTCTCAGTACAAGCCCGAAGCGGGCTTTCACCGTGTACTGACGCGCTGCGTCTTGTTTGACACCCGCATCCGCGCTTGTCATCATATCCCTCGCTCTTCGGGCACCCTTCTTGCTCGAAAGCGTATCCGTGGGGACGTGGCTCAGTTGGGAGAGCGCTGCCTTCGCACGGCAGAGGTCGGCGGTTCGAATCCGCTCGTCTCCACCAACGGGTAGAATGTCGGGGCGGCCGTGATACCACGAGCCGCCCCGGCTGTTTCACACACCGATCGAAAGGACCCGCCGCATGGACCCCAATCTCATCGCCCAACAGCCCACCGGACTCGTGGGCTGGATCATGCAGAACGGCCAGGTCGTCGCCTTCATCGCCCAGCTCCTGTACTGGCTGCTCATGATCGTGTTGCTCGCGTACGCCGTGTGGCAGTACAAGCGGTGGGTCAACTTCCAACTCGGCGTCGGCCGCAGTGGCAAGCTCAACCCCGCAGTGAACCAGGATGGGTCCGACGACGACGCCTCGGACTCCAAGGCCGTCTCGGTCGAGGAGTTCGTCGAGTAGCCGCCGAGTAGCTCGCACGAAGGAGCACCCATGCAGTTCCCGCAGTATCGCCCTCGTCGTCTGAGGGCCAATGAGACGATCCGCTCGATGGTGCGCGAGACGTCCCTTTCGCCGGTCGACTTCATCTACCCGTTGTTCGTGAAGCCGGGCGAAGGCAAGCGCGACGAGGTGGGCTCGATGCCCGGCGTCCACCAGCTGTCAGTCGACATGCTGCCCGGCGAGATCGATGAGCTGAAAGCTCTGGGCATCCCGGCGGTCATCCTGTTCGGCCTGCCCTCGGTGAAGGACGCCGCGGGTTCTGAGGCCTACGACCCGGAAGGCATCGTCCAACAGGCGATCCGCGCCATCAAAGCCCACGCCCCCGACTTCTACGTCATCACTGACGTGTGCATGTGTGAGTACACCGACCATGGTCACTGTGGCGTGCTCGACGACTCGGGTTGCGTGATCAACGACGTGACCTTGGAGTTGCTCGCCAAGGAGGCCGTCACCCACGCTGAGGCCGGAGCTGACATGGTGGCGCCGTCCGACATGATGGACGGGCGCGTGGGAGCGATCCGCGCGGCACTCGACGCCGAGGGCTTCGAGAACGTGCCGATCATGGCGTACTCGGTCAAGTACGCGAGCGGGTACTACGGGCCGTTCCGCGACGCCGCCGACAGCGCCCCGACGTTCGGGGACCGCAAGCAGTACCAGATGGACCCGGCCAACGCGCTCGAGGGGCTGCGTGAGGCCGCTCTTGACATCGAAGAAGGCGCGGACCTCGTGATGGTCAAGCCGGCGCTCGCCTACATGGACATGATCCGCCGCGTCAAAGACGAGTTCGGCTATCCGACCGCCGCCTACAACGTGTCCGGCGAGTACGCGATGGTCAAGGCCGCCGCCGCGAACGGCTGGATCGACGAGAAGCGGGTCGTTCTCGAGACACTCACGGGCTTCAAGCGCGCAGGAGCCGACCTCATCCTGACGTACCACGCCAAGGACGCGGCGAAGTGGCTCTCAGAGGGTTAGCGTGATGCGTGAGCAGGCCCAGCATCGGCTCCCGGTGCTCACCACGATGGAGCCGCCGCCGGGATACGTGGTCTCGCGTGTGTTGGGTCCGTGCTGGGGGATCACGGTGCGCAGCCGCAGCGTGATCGGCACGACCATCGCGGGGCTTCGCACCATCTTCGGCGGTGAGATCGATGAGCTCACCGAGCTCGCCCAGTGGAGTCGCAACGAGGCCATGCGCCGGCTGGAGTCGCACGCGCTGCAGATGGGCGGCAACTGCGTGCTTGGCATGCGGTTCGACTCAACTGAACTGATGCAATCGACCAACGAGATCATCGCGTACGGGACCGCGGTGGTCGTGGTTCCGGACGGGACAGAGCGTGGTGGCAGCGATGCCGCGGAAGGAGCGCCCACCGATGGCTGACAACGTCGGCAACTCCGATGCCCGACCCGACCTCGAGCTCGAAGAGGAGTTCGGCGAGGACGAGGGCACGATAACCGAGCAGGAGATGGCCGAGGCCGAGGCCGGCTGCGGTCAGACAGCGGTCGCGGTCCCGATGGGAGGCGGTCGTCCGCTTGGCGCGCCGGCCGGTCATCCGGCAGGGGCCGCTGGCCACCCCGGCGGCCATCCGGCCGGTGTCCCTATGGAGCGCCAGCGGCATGGCGGCGCCCGCAGTGTGGGCTTCCGTCCCGGCGGTGGCCCGGCCGCGATCGCCTACCAGGAGCGCACCGGTATCAAGGCGCCGCGCATCATCGCGTGGGAGATCACCCGCTCCTGCAACCTGAGCTGCGTGCACTGCCGTGCGGCCGCTGAGTTCGGTCACTATCCCGGGGAGCTCTCGCTCGACCAGATCAAGGCCGTGATCGACGACATCGTCACGATCTCGAACCCCATCATCATCCTCACCGGCGGCGAGCCGCTCATGCGCCCTGATATCTGGGAGATCGTGGACTACTGCCACGAGCAGGGCGCGATGCCGGTCATCGGCACGAACGCCACGCTCATCACCGAAGAGATCGCGGCGAAGATGGCCGAGCACAGGATCCCTCGCATCTCGGTGTCGATCGACTTCCCGACCGCGGAGGGTCATGACACCTTCCGCGGGCAGCCAGGCTGCTTCGACGCGACCGTCGCCGGCATCAAGATCGCCAAGGCGCACGGCGTGGGCGTCCAGATCAACACGACCGTCACGACGCGCAACGCCCACGTGATCGAGGAGATCCACGACCTCGCCGAGTCCCTGAACGTCGACGCGTTCCACATCTTCATGCTCGTGCCCACCGGCCGCGGGTCCGAGATCCTCGCCGAGGAGCTCCCGCCCAAGGAGTACGAAGAGGTTCTCACGTGGGCATACCACCGGCAGAAGACGAGCCCGCTGCATTTCAAACCCACCGACGCGCCGCACTACTACCGCATCATCCGTCAGCTAGCGAAGGCCGAGGGCCGCAAGGTCACACGCGAGGAGTACGGATTGGACGCCATGACGCGGGGGTGTCTGGGCGGCATCACCTTCTGCTTCATCAGCCACGTGGGCGACATCCAGCCGTGCGGCTACTTCGACATGCAGCTCGGCAACGTCAAAGAGCAGCCCTTCTCGCAGATCTGGACCGAGTCCAAGGTCTTCAACGACCTGCGGGACTACTCTCTGCTGAAAGGAAAGTGCGGGGCGTGCGAGTACAAAGCCGTATGTGGCGGTTGTCGTGCCCGCGCCCTCGAGATCACCGGCGACTACCTCGAGGCGGAGCCTTACTGCATCTACGAGCCTCCGGCTTGGAAGGGCGAGTGCTCACTCGAAGAGGCGGCGGCTGACGTGGGAGTGTCGACGACGAGCCACGACTGATGGTTGCCTGCGAAGGCTGTGTGAGCGGGTTCGCATGAGGCGTCGCGCGTAGCGAAGTCGCATCGGGCGCGTAGCCAGACGAAGAGAGTGGAGGACCATGTCGCGTCGTGGGCTGCTTGCGGTGCTCTGTTCCGGGCTGACGCTGCTGGCCGCCCTGGCGTTCCTTCCGTCTCCGTTCGCGCTTCCGGCTTGCTCGGTCCTGCCGGGGGCCTGTTGTGCCCTCATCGCTCAGACGCCTCGGCGTGCGGTGGCGAGCGTCATCGTGGCGACGGCATGTGTGTTCGTGGTCACGCTCATCAGCGGCTACGCGAACAGTGACACGTACTGGTGGTCGATGGTGACCGCGCTCAGCGCCGGTTCGGGGATCGCTTTCACCGGTGCGGCCATGGTCGCCCGGGACCCGAAGCGTTGGTCACGCGTGCTCGTCATCGGTGCGCTGGCCACGGTGCTCTGCTGCATGTGGTACGTAGGGTTCGCCAACGCGCGCACCAACCAGCTGTTCCCATTCGACGAGGCTGCCGTCAAGCGCGACATGGCGGCGAACGGACGAGCCGACCACCACCTCTATCTTCAGACGCACGTCCTCGTCGCTCAGGGCGAGAACCACTACCTCGCGCTCGTCAAGGCCGCCGACATGCTGTGGCCCGGACGTCCCGCCTCGGGGCATTCGGGCGCGATAGGCTTCAGGCAGCCCCTGCTGAGCTGGCTGTGGGCCGTGGTCGCGCCCTCGCCAGGTCTCGGTCTGCCCGCGCTCTTGCTCGGATTCGGAACCGTGGCCACGTTGTCCGCGTATCGGCTGTGCTCCACCCTTCTTCGGCGGGCGGTGTCGCTCGCCGGCGCTTCAGCCGTCGCAGCGCTCTTCGCAGCCATTCCTGGTTCGCCGCAGTTGTTGCACCAGGAGATATGGGCCGGTGCGCTTGCGCTGGCAGCGTTGGGCTCGGGCGTCGTCGTCCTCTCGAGGCCCCGTGATGTGCCGGGCGCATTGGTTGCCGCCACAGCAGCGCTCGCGGCCGCGCTCATTCGCGAACATGCAGTGGTCGTGATCATGGCGGGAGTGTTGGCGTGGTGGTGGCCGGGTCCGCGGCGACGCTCGCTCACCGAGCGCTCCGTCTGGCTTCTTGCCGCGCTGAGCTTCGCGGGGCTCTATGCGTGGCATCTCGCTGCGACGGGCCGTCCCCTGTGGGTCGCGGGTGCGGGCGCGGCGTATGCGGTTTTCACCCCATTGCTCCCACTGAACGTCTTGACGTGGGGCACGACGTTGTTCGCCGGTGCCCCCTTCGCCTGGCTACTCGTGGCCAGCGCGGGAGTGGTCGCCCCGCTTCTGCTCAAAGGCCGGGAGCGCGTGTATGCTGTCGTCGCGGTGACGGTGCTGACGCTCGCGATCTGTTCCATCGGACCGAAAGACATCACCGGGGGAGCCCTCTCGTACTGGGGCGGCTTGGTCGCGCCGCTGGTGCTTGCGTGTGCCCCGCTCGCCCTTCTGCTGATCCCAGAGGCGAAAAGACCGGTTCCGGACGCGGCGCAAGGCCGCGCTGCAGTGTTGGTGGAGGACCCTGCGCGCACCGATGCGTGAGAGGATCGGAGGGGTGGCGAGAATGGATCCCAGGTCGTTTCGCGAGATGCTTCCACGCGTTGGACGATTCAGTCCTCTGGTCGGAGGCGCGCTGTGCGTCATCGTGTGGCTCGGCCTGTTGGTGGGCCTGTTCGCTGGCTGGAACGCTGATGATGAGGCCAGTCTGATCGCTGCGGTGGTACTGCTTGCGGTCACGATCGTGGCCGCACTCTCGTCACTGCCCGCTCGCCGTCGAGCCACAGTCGTCGCGTGCACAGCAGCGGTCGTGCATGGAGCGGTGTTCACCTACCTGCGCGTCGGGTTCGATCGGACGATGCCTGACGTCGTGCTGTACGTCCTGACCGCCTTGTACTATCTCTCGTCGCTCGTTGCGGGCGTGGCGGGCATCGTGGCGTGGGCCGGCGTGCGCTCTGGCGAGGGGTCCTGACCGCGGTGGTGGTCCGCTGGGTCCTGCCTGCATACGATGAGGCGGCCTCGATCGAGGACCTCATCGATCGGATCGCCGAAGTCTCAGCGCGTGAAGCTTGGGACTACGACATCCTCGTGATCGATGATGGCAGTGCGGACGCGACAGGCGAGATCGTAGGGCGTATCGCACGACAGGGGATTCCGGTCCGAGTTCTTCGAAACGAGCAGAATCGTGGGCTGGGGTTCTCGATTCGGCGCGGGCTCCGAGAAGCGTCCGCGGCGGCGGATGCCGGCGATGTGATCATCACGCTCGACGCCGACCTGACCCAGGACCCGGCCTTCGCCCCGTCGATGGTCAGGCGAATCGAGGACGGGTACGACGTGGTCATCGCGTCAAGGTACCGGGCAGGATCGTCTGCATCGGGGCTGCGCTGGGTCCGGCGCATCCTGTCGCGTCTGGCGAGCGGACTGGTCACGTTGTTGAGGCCAGTCAGGGGAGTGCGGGACTACTCGTGCGGCTATCGTGCGTACCGTGCCGAGGTCATCCAGGCCGCTTTCGAGCGTTTCGGCGATGATTTCATCACGCAACGAGGGTTCGCGTGCATGCTCGAGATCGCGGAGCGCCTCCGCGACATGGCGTCATTCACCGAAGTCCCGTTCGTCTTGCACTATGACGCCAAGCGCAAGGGGTCGGCGATCAGGATCCTTCCTACCATCGCTCAGTACTTCGACGTGATGGTCCGAGTCACGATGTCGGGACGTCGTGCGGTACCAGTCCCGGTCTTACTCCTGGCGTTCGCGTCAATCGCTCTGGGCACTCTTGGGCAGGTGCTGCTCAGGACCGGGGCGCAGGGGCTCGCGGGGATGCGAGCGGTACCGCTCGTGGTCTCGGCACTGGGGCTTCCTGCGGTGCAGCTCGGCCTCGCGGCGTACGTCGTCTCGTCGCTTCTGTGGCTCGCGGTCCTCTCCAGGCTTGACCTGTCCGTCGCGTATCCGCTGGGCGCGACCGGATACGTGCTCGTCGTGCTCGCGGCCTCCGCGACAGGGGAGCCGGTGTCGCCCCTGCGCTGGTCCGGGGTCATGCTGATCGTGGTGGGGGTCCTGCTCATCGGCTGGCTCGGCGCCGCCCCTGTGGTCAAGGCGAGGCCACGATGAGCGCGGTGGGCCTCGTCTATGTGTGCGCCACCGTCGTGGCTGTCGTGGCCGGGCAGACGTTGCTCAAGGCCGGGATGGCGCGTGTCGGACCGATCGACCTGGCAAGGGTCAGTCGTCCGGTGCGGCTGGTCTCTGACGCTAGCAGGATCTGGCAGCTCTGGGCGGGAGTCGCGTCGTACGTGTTGTCGGCGGCCCTGTGGATCCTCGCATTGTCCACCGTGCCCTTGTCCGTGGCCTACCCGTTCCTCGGATTCACGTACGTGGGTGTCGCGGCGATCGCCGTCATGAAGCTCGGCGAGTGGCTCACGCCCGCCCAGTGGTTCGGGTTGTCATTGGTCGTGATCGGTGTGTTGCTCGTCACGCTGAGTGCATGAGGACTCCAAGGGGGCTTCTGACCAGATGGCCGTGCGCGACGTGATGCGAGGGTGGTCCCGCAGCGCGGTGAGGGCGGAGAGCGAGGCCGGGGGCGTTCGCTTGAGCCTCATGGCCGCCCTGACGGCGATACTCGCCGCCGCGCTCTGGACGCGGTTCGCGTTCCTGGACGCACCCGTGGCCGGGTTCCATCTGTTCAACGAGGGCTTCTACACCAACGCGGCCATGCTCGAGGCCCGTCGCGGCATACTCTCCTGGCTCACCCAGCCGGGAGACTTCAACAACCCGCCGCTCTACACGCTGGTCGTGTCGCTCGTGTTCAGGGCGTTCGGTCCCAGTGTGGTTCTCGCACGTGCGGTGTCTGCGGCAGCGGGGGTCGTAGCGGTGTTCCTCACCTTCTTGGTGGGCAAGGCGCTCTTCTCTGAGCGCATCGGACTGCTCGCGGCCGCGTTTCTCGCGGTGCTGCCGGGAGCCGTGCTCATCAACAGCAACGCGCAGGTCGACTCGCTGTTCGTGGCGCTTGAGCTCGCAGGCATCTTCGTGTACGTGCTTTCGGTCAGACGAAAGAACGACAGACTGGCCTTCGTCGCCGGTGCGTTGTTGGGGTTGGCCCTGATGACGAAGCTGCCGGCGGTGTTGGCGGTCATCGGTCTGGCGGCATGGGACACCTGGCGCGCGCGTGGCCTGAGCTGGCTCACGCGCAGACGCACCTTGATGCTGCTTGGCGGATTCGTCGCGTTCGGCGCGCCGTGGCACCTGGTTCAACTGATTCGGCACGGCTCTCAGTACCTGAGCGCCCAGCAGGGTGTGGGCTCGAGCTTCGCTTGGCCGAACGCGGTGTTCTGGAGGGTCCTGCTGGGCGAAGAGCTCCTCTGGATGCATTGGCCACCGCTGGCAGCACTGGTTCTGGCGGGACTGGGCTTCATCGCATGGAAGCGGACGACGGGTGACAAGCTTCTTCTGTCGCTCATCGCCGTGAACCTCATCTTCTACATCTTCTTCCACATGCACACCTACTACCTGCTGCCGCTGGCGCCGCTCACGGTGCTCGCCGCCGCCCGCATCTTCGATCGGCTGGTCGATCTGGTGCCGCGGGTCGCCTGGCCTGCGTTCGCCGCACTGCTGCCCGGGCTGGTGCTCGCCTGTTTCGTCATGCTCGCGGGCCAGAAGCTGACGCCGTTCAGCCCGCAGGTCATCGAGCCGGCCATCGGCTCGCGGGCCAGAGGAGCTGACCTGTGGGCGGACCCACTGATCTGGGGCAACGTGGGCCCCACGCTGGAGCTGTCCGTGCCGAACATGCGGGTACGCAAGCTTCCTGAGGGCGAGGAGTTGCCTGTCATCAACGACGTGGCGCGGGACCGCGAGTCCTTCCTCGTCACGCCCAGGGAGGCCACGCGCTCGGGGACCGGTCGACCGTTTGAGAAGATCGCCTCTCTGGAAGACACGCTCCACGAGGTGGTGGTCTTCGGGGTGGCCGTCAGCCAGGTGCCGCCCATCAGCTACAACATCATGATGAACGGTGCGTGGCGCGTCCGCTGGGGTGCGTACCCGCCCAGCGTGTTCGGCGTTCGCACCGCGGAAAGCAGGCCCACAGGCGTGTTCATATACGACGTGAACGAGATTCTGGGTCTGCGTGGCGTACGGTGATCCGCGTGGTGTGCGGTAGTCCGCCCGGTGTGCGGTAGGATACTCGTCGCAGGGCGATGGATGCGCTCAGCGCGCCACACCCGCTTGATGACCGCAGCATCAAACGAAGGGTACCCACGTCATGACGAACACCACCTCGCACGACACGTTCCAGGCCGCCTGCAACCTGATTCCCGGCGGCGTGAACTCGCCGGTCCGCGCGTACAAGAGCGTCGGCACCGAGCCGCGTTTCGTCGCCCGCGCGAAGGGCAGCCGCATCTGGGACATCGACGGGCGTGAGTACGTCGATTTCGTCGGAAGCTGGGGCCCGATGATCCTGGGGTACGGCTACGAGCCCGTGCTCGACGCGGTGCGCGAGCAGCTCGAGCTGGGAACGAGCTTCGGCGCCCCAACGTGCGTCGAGGTAGAGGCCGCCGAAGCGGTCGTCAATGCGGTGCCGAGTGTGGAGATGGTTCGCTTCGTCTCCAGCGGGACCGAGGCGACGATGAGCGCGATCCGTCTGGCTCGCGGCTATACCGGTCGCGAGAAGTTCATCAAGTTCGACGGGAACTACCATGGGCACAGCGATTCGCTCTTGGTGGCGGCGGGTTCGGGTGTGCTGACGCTCGGCATCCCGGGGACTCCGGGCGTGACGCAGGGGGCGGCTAAGGACACGATCGTGCTGCCGTACAACGACCTCGACTCCGTGCGCGAGGCGCTCGAGGCCAATCCCGAGCAGGTCGCGGCTGTCATCCTGGAGCCGATCGCCGGCAACATGGGCGTGGTGCCACCGAAGCCTGGTTTCCTGCAGGGCCTGCGTGACCTGTGCGACGCGCACGGCACGGTGCTCATCTTCGATGAGGTCATCACGGGATTTCGTGTAGCGCTCGGTGGCGCCCAGGAACTCTATGGTGTCACGCCGGACCTGACCACGCTGGGCAAGATCATCGGCGGAGGCTTCCCTGTGGGTGCGTTCGGCGGAAAGGCCGAGATCATGCGCCACCTCGCGCCGGAGGGCCCTGTGTATCAGGCCGGCACGCTCTCGGGCAACCCGGTGGCCATGGTCGCGGGCATCACCACCATCGCGGCACTCTCCCAGCCGGGCGTCTACGAGGAGCTCGACCGCAAGGGCAAGAAGCTCGCCGATGGTCTGTGTCGTGCCGCCGGGAGCGCTGCGGTTCATACGCACTGCAACCGTGTCGGGTCGATGTCGACGATGTTCTTCACCCACCTCGAGGTGAGCAACTGGGCCAGTGCATCGACCGCTGACACCGACAGGTACGCGCGGTTCTTCCGAGGTATGCTCGACCGCGGCTACTGGCTTGCCCCGAGTCAGTTCGAGGCGTGTTTCGTCTCGCTCGCGCACACGGACGAAGAGATCGAGGCGTTCGTCGACGCCGCCGGTGAGGTGCTGGCCTCACTGTGAGCGACATCGAGGACCCAAGGCGACGTGTCCTGGTCGTCTTCGGCACGAGACCGGAGGCGATCAAGCTCGCGCCGGTCATCTCGGCGCTGCGCAAGCGGACGGACGAGTTCGTGACCACGGTGGCGGTCACGGCGCAGCACCGTGAGATGCTCGACCAGGTGCTGTCGCTTTTCGACATCGTGCCCGACCACGACCTCGACATCATGACCGCCGGTCAGACGCTCACCGAGATCACGACCCGCGCACTCACGGGACTCGCCCCGCTCATGCAGTCAGTGCGCCCGGATGTCGTGGTGGTGCAGGGTGATACGACGACGACCTTCGCAGCGGCGCTTTCGGCCTTCTACCATGGGGCCGAGGTCGCGCACGTGGAGGCGGGGCTGCGGACGGGTGACCTGGCCCAGCCGTTCCCCGAAGAGGCGAACCGGACGCTCACCACACGCATCACGCGCTACCACTTCGCGCCGACCGAACAGGCGGCCGCGAACCTGCGCGCCGAGGGTGTGGACCCGACGCGCGTGTGCGTGACCGGCAACACGATCGTCGATGCGCTCCTGGCGACCGCGGAGTTGCCGTACCGCTTCCCGGACGGGCCGGTCGCTTGGGCGCTGTCGTCAGGTCGAAGGATCGTCGTCGTCACGTCGCACCGTCGCGAGAACTGGGGCGAGCCGTTCCGGCGCATCTGTGCCGCAGTCCGCGAGCTCCCACGGCGCTTCGATGATGTGGAGGTGCTCTTCGCCACGCACCGCAATCCGGTGGTGCGAGATGTGGCGATGACGATGCTCGGCGGCGAGCCACGGGTCACGCTGCTCGACCCGCTACCGTACCTGCCGTTCGTGAAGCTGCTCCAAGCCTCCACGATCATCCTATCGGACTCGGGTGGTATCCAGGAGGAGGCCCCGACGCTCGGGAAGCCCGCGCTCGTGATGCGTGAGGTCACCGAACGGCCTGAGGCGGTCGAAGCTGGCGTCGTACGGCTCGTGGGCACGGATACCGGGCGGATTCTGGAGGCTGCGACGCAGCTGCTGTCCGACCAAGCCGCCTACGAGGCGATGGCCACTCGGGCGAACCCGTTCGGTGATGGCCACGCGGCGGAGCGCATCGTCGCTGTGCTGGCGGGCCACAGAGCGAAAAACTTCTCTGCGAATGACGTTTAGGGCTCGACGTATGCGGGTATCCTCGCACCCGACACGCAAGAAGCCCCGTTCCAATCGGGCATGATCACCATGGGAGTGGCCAACATGCAATCCGTACCCGCACCTGCTGCTCGGAACACGGGTGATGCCCGCTTCACGTGGTTCAGGAACCTCGCGGTCTCAGTCTTCTCCGCAGCGGTGGTCCTGCTCGCCCTGCAGTACGTGTTCGGCGGCGCCCAGACCGTCATCGCCGACGAGTTGAGCGTATCCAGCATTCCCGGGACGCGTTCGGTGTTCTACGGCAAGGTGACTGACACCGCGGGCAAGCCGCTGTATCGGGCCAAGGTCGTCATCTTCCATTACTACAAGGGTCGCAGGGTTTACGACGGTTACGCCTACACCGGGAAGAACGGTTTGTACAGGAAGGTCACCGCACGAAGGGGTACGACGTACGTTCAGGTGAGCGTGAAGGTCGGGGCCAATACTGTTAAGAGCAAGCTTCGCCGGCTAGAGGTTCGTCACGGCAAGGCGTATCGCCTGAACGCACGCTTGGTGAGGCGAAGCACCTTGATCTTCCTGCCGCTGTTCAGCTACTGATGTCTGACTTCCTCAGGGTCATCGCGCCGTGCTCGATCTGACGGTACTGAACATACTCGTCGCGTTGTGGGGTCTGTACTATGGGTGCCTCTCAGCAGTCTATGTCGTCCGTCGGCTGAGAGGGTTGCTCGATGCCCGCACTGAGGGGTCGCGCCCAGCACCGGACTCTCCGGTCGTCTTGGTCGTTCCGGCCCACAACGAGGAGGACGTCATCGAGGCCACCATCCGCTCATTGCTGGCGGTCGACTACGAGCGCCTGCTCATCATGGTGATGAACGACGGCTCGAGCGATCGGACCGCCGAGATCGCAGGCCGCTTCGTTGAAACCGGACGCGTCATGCTCGTCAACCGTGGCGCGGACGTGGCCGGGCGGGGCAAAGGAGCGGTCTTGAACGACGCGTTCCGACGCATCAAGGCCATGCTCGCGGAGCCAGACGGCCCGCTCTCTGGGGTCGACCCAGCATCTGTGATCGTGGGCGTGATGGATGCCGATGGACAACTCGAGCGGCATGCGCTCCGGCGAGTCGCGCCGCTGTTCTCAGACCCCGAAGTGGGGGCGGTACAGATAGGTGTCCGTATCGCGAACGCTCGCGACAACGTGCTGACCCGATTCCAAGACATGGAGTTCGTCGGCTTCTCAGCGTTCGTTCAGGAGGCCCGTGATGTGATCGGCTCAGTGGGACTGGGGGGTAATGGACAGTTCACTCGTTTCTCCGCGCTTGTGTCGCTGAAGCGAGAACCGTGGACCGATTGTCTCACCGAAGACCTTGACCTTGGGCTCTCCCTCGTCGAACAAGGCTGGCGCATACGTTTCACGTCAGAGGCGTTCGTCGCGCAGCAGGGCGTGGTCTCGATCGTGCCGTTGCTCAGGCAGCGCACACGGTGGGTGCAAGGGCACTACCAGTGCTGGAGTCACATCCCCCGGCTGCTCATGGGGCGACGCTCTCCACTCCGAACCCGGCTCGACCTGATCCTGTACCTGGTGATGGTGGTGTTCGTGCTGCTGATCACCGCGGGTGTGGTGCTCAACCTGGCGGCCGTGAGTGGACTCTTCGTCGTCACGTCGACATTCCTCGGGTGGCTTCCTGAGGGACCCGCGCGCAACGGCCTGCAGCTGCTCATATCGATAGGACCTCTCCTGGCCTTCTTCATCGCATACCAACACAAAGCGAGGAGCCGATTCCAGTGGTGGGAGGTGCCGGCCTTCATGGCCGCCTTCTCCGCGTACACGTACGTGTTCGTGGTCTCGCAGGCGTGGGCGTTCCTGCGGATGGTCGCCGGACATGGCTCATGGGTGAAGACCCCGCGGACCGAGGCGGAGCCTGCGGTCTAGTACACGTGCTCTCGCGCATCCACGTGCCGTTCATCTGCTCATCATAACCGTCCGGCGATTTCCTCACGAAATGCGTGTGAAGTACTGATGTAGGCGGTATAGACGAGTAACTCGCTCGCCGTCGCGGCGGCCCGTGCTTTGTCGTGGGCGGACCGACTCGGGGGCGGAATCGGATGGGGCTGACGAAGGAGGCATGCGAATGAGTCCGCGAACGCTCGGCGTGGCAGTGAGGATCGCGCTGGTCGGGGCGCTGCTCACCGTCGGGCTTCCCGGGGCGGCGATGGCCGCTCCGGCGAAGAAGTCGCCGGTCAAGGCATCTCAAGTCAAGTCGAAGACCAGCACGACGACGACTTCAAGGCCGAAGTCCAAGGCCAAGCCCAAAGCGAGGAACTCCTTCGGGGCGGTCTTCAACCTCGGCAAGAAGTCCGAGAAGAAGAAGCCGACGCTCGCCGAGCGCAGGGCGCGCGTCGATCGCTACCGCGTGAGCCAGGCCGACCGCGAGGCGGCCGCCGCTCGCATGAAGCTGCAGCAGGCGATAGCCGGTCTTTCGGCTGGCATGACCGCCAACCGGTTCGCCGCGCAGGCGGCGGTGCTCACGACGCCCACGCAAGGCGGCATTCCCGACTACTTCGGCCCGTGGGCGAACTGGGCCTACTCGCCGCCGATCCGCAAGTTCGTCGACGACCTGCCCTTGCTGGGGCCCGCGGGTGCGAACAACCTGGGCAACTTCATCCCTGTAGCGTATCCGGACACGGTCACCTACCCCGGATGTGATTACTACGAGATCGAGCTGCGCGAGTACGAACAGAAGCTCCACTCCGACCTGCCGCCTACGCGCCTTCGTGGATACGTGCAGGTCAACAAGGGCACTGACGAATTCGGCAACAACACCATCGAGCCGGACCCCATCCACTACCTGGGTCCGACCATCTTCGCCAGGAAGGACCGGCCGGTACGCGTCAAGTTCACGAACAAGCTGCCCGTAGGCGAGGGCGGCGACCTGTTCATCCCGGTCGACACGTCGGTCATGGGTGCAGGCAAGGGTCCGACCGGTGAGATGTACACCCAGAACCGCGCCACGCTCCACTTGCACGGCGGCAAGACCGTCTGGATCAGTGACGGCACGCCGCACCAGTGGATCACGCCCGCCGACGAGAACACGCCGTACCCCAAGGGCGTGAGCGTCAAGAACGTGCCGGACATGCCGGACCCCGGTCCCGGTTCGATGACCTTCTTCTACTCCAACCAGCAAAGCGCCCGCATGCTGTGGTACCACGACCACTCGTACGGGATCACCCGTCTCAATGTGTACGCAGGCGAGGCTGCGGGCTACATGCTCACGGACGAGACCGAGCAGGAACTCATCGCCAAGGGGGTCATCCCCGAGGAGCAGATCCCGCTCATCATCCAGGACAAGACGTTCGTCGACGCGGACACCATCCTCGACACCGACCCCACGTGGAACTGGGGCACCGGTCCCAAGGACCCCGACACCGGCATTCGTACGCCGAAGACCGGTGACCTGTGGGTCCCGCACGTCTACGTGCCCGCACAGAACCCCGCCGACCTCAGTGGCATGAATGCGACCGGCCGTTGGCACTACGGGCCGTGGTTCTGGCCTCCTGTGACGAACATCCGCCAAGGACCGATCCCGAACCCGTACTACGACCCGGTCAATGCTCCGTGGGAGCCGCCCTTGATGCCGGCGACCCCGAATCCCTCCATGGGCATGGAGCACTACAACGACACGCCGCTCGTCAACGGCACGCCTTATCCCAAGTTGACCGTCGAGCCCAAGGCGTACCGCTTCCGCATCCTCAACGCTGCCAACGACCGCTTCTTCAACCTGTCGTTGTTCGAGGCCGACCCGACGACCCAGTCCGTCGATGGTCGTCTGAACACCGAGGTCAAGATGGTCCCGGCCGTGCCGAATCCCGCATATCCGGAACGGTGGCCGACCGACGGTCGCGAGGGCGGTGTCCCTGATCCGGCGACCGCGGGCCCCGACTGGATCCAGATCGGCACCGAGGGTGGTTTCCTGCCCAAACCCGCCATCATCCCGCCGACCCCGGTGGGCTGGAACAACGATGCGACGACATTCAACGCAGGCAACGTGAACTCGTACAGCCTGATGCTGGGTTGTGCCGAACGCGCCGACGTGATCGTCGACTTCTCGCAGTATGCGGGTAAGACGCTCATCCTGTATAACGACGCGCCGACCGCGTTCCCGGCCTTGGACCCCCGCACCGACTACTACACCGGCATGCCCGACATGACCGACACCGGCGGCCACTGGGGCACCGACGTCGGCTTTGGTCCCAACACGCGCACGATCATGCAGATCACGGTGGCCACCTCGACCCCGGCGCCTCCATTCGACGTGGCCGCCCTCGAGGCTGAGTTCGCCTCCACAGATACGACGCCGGGTGTGTTCGCCAAGTCCCAGAACCCGATAATCGTGCCGGACTCGCGCTACGACTCCGCGTACAACAAGACCTTCCCGACAGAGCAGTACGTTCGCATCTACGAGTCCAGCAAGACGTTCAGGGACCTTGATGGCAACGTCGTGACCAAGCAGATGGAGCCCAAGGCGATCCAAGATGAAGCCGGCGAGACTTGGGACCCCGAGTACGGGCGCATGGCCGCCAAGCTGGGACTGGAGCGCATCGGGACCAACGCCGCGAACCAGAACTTCATCACCTACGGCTTCATCGATCCCTCGACCGAGAACCTCGTCGACAACATGACGCCGCTCTCTCCGGTTGCGGCTGACGGCACGCAGATCTGGAAGATCACGCACAACGGTGTAGACACGCATCCGGTGCACTTCCACCTGTTCGATGTCCAGCTCATCAACCACGTGGCGTGGGACGGTGGCATCAGACCGCCCGACGACAACGAGCTTGGTTGGAAGGACACCGTCCGGGTCGACCCACTCGAAGACACCATCGTTGCGCTGAAGCCGGTCGCACCCAAGATGCCGTTCGGCGTGCCCGACAGTGTGAGGCCGCTCAATCCGGCGGAACCCATCGGCTCGACGATGGACTTCGCCAACATCGACCCGATCACCGGCCAGGCCATCAATCCGCCGGTCACCAACCAGATGGTGAACTTCGGGTGGGAGTACGTCTGGCACTGCCACATCTTGTCGCACGAAGAGATGGACATGATGCGGCCGATGACGGTGGCGGTCGGGCGCGCCTTGTCCGATCCACCGGTGATCAGCGGTTCGGGTCAGACAGGCTCTCCTGTGACCATCTCGTGGACGGACCCGACCCCGGCCGACGAGCCGACCACGCTCGGCAACCCGAAGAACGAGATCGGCTTCCGTGTTGAGAGGGCGCCCGTCGTCGGCGGTGTCGCAGGGTCGTTCACCGCCATCGGCACGGCGCTGGCCAACCAGGAATCGTACGTGGACACGACTACGGCGAACGGTGAGACGTATCGCTACCGGGTGGTCGCGTTCAACGCCGCCGGCGAGACGTACTCGAACCTCATCACCGGTGGTCCGAGCGGCTTCATGAATCGCTACGAGCAGGATGATACGAACCTGAGCTTCCAAGGGACGTGGTCGACGGCGTCGGTGCCTGACCTATCCGGCGGTTCGTACTCCTACACCCAGGACGGCGTTGTCAATGTCGCTTTCAACGGCACCGGCATCGATTGGGTCACGGTCAAGATGAACGTGAACGGCATCGCACGCGTGTCGCTGGACGGCGGCGCGTGGCAGGACGTCGACCTGTACTCGCCGACCTACGAGCCTCAGAGCGTGGTCTACAGCGTGAGTGGCCTCACGGACGGCCCGCACACGCTGCGCATCGAGCCGACC
>JAJUJM010000026.1 GCA_029265315.1 Actinomycetota bacterium
AGATGGACCCGACCACGCCGTTCACCACGGGCATGCGGATCCTGGACACGTTCTTCCCGATCGCGCTGGGCGGCAACGCCATCATCCCCGGTGGCTTCGGAACAGGTAAGACGGTGACCCAGCAGTCGCTCGCGAAGTGGGCCGACGTCGACATCATCGTCTACATCGGCTGCGGCGAGCGCGGCAACGAGATGACCGAGGTGCTCACCGAGTTCCCCCACCTTGAGGACCCGCGCAACGATGCGCCGCTCATGGACCGCACCGTTCTAGTGGCCAACACGTCGAACATGCCAGTGGCGGCGCGCGAGGCGTCCATCTACGTGGGTGCGACGCTCGCGGAGTACTACCGCGACATGGGTTACAACGTGGCCATGATGGCCGATTCGACGAGCCGTTGGGGCGAGGCGCTGCGTGAAGTCTCGGGTCGACTCGAAGAGATGCCGGGCGAGGAAGGTTATCCCGCATACCTGGCCACCCGACTCGCGGCGTTCTATGAGCGCTCTGGGCGCGTCAAGCCGCTCGGTAGCGAAGGGGATGACCGCGTCGGATCGGTCACCATGGTTGGTGCTGTGTCGCCCGCAGGCGGAGACATGTCCGAACCGATGACCCAGAACTCGCTGCGAGTCACCGGTGCGTTCTGGGCACTCGACACATCGCTCGCGCATCGCCGCCACTTCCCGGCCATCAGCTGGACGAAGAGCTACACACTCTTCCTCGGGCAGGTCAGCGGCTGGTACACGGAGAACGTGGCGCCCGATTGGGGAGAGTATCGCGAGCGCGCCATGTCGGTGCTCCAGAAGGAGACTGAGCTCCAGGAGATCGTCCAGCTCGTCGGTCCGGACGCACTGCCGGAGTCTGAGAAGTTGATCCTGGAGGTCGCCCGCATGCTTCGCGAGGACTTCCTACAACAGTTCGCCTTCGACGAAGTGGACGCCTACTGTCCGCCGAAGAAGGCGTACTGGCTGCTCAAGACGATCCTGACGTTCCATGACGCAGCGACCAACGCTCTGAACCAGGGCGTGGCGCTGCATCAGCTGCTCGAGCTTCCGATCCGTGATGAGATCGCTGGACTCAAGACCACTCCGCACGAGGCCGCCATCGCGCGCATGGAAGAGATGTGCGTTGAGATCACGGACCGCATCGCCGGAATCGAGGTGTACTAGATGACCGAGGTCACGACCACCGCGCCGAACCGATCGCTCCTCTCGGTCGACTACCGGACGCTGAGCTACGTCACCGGTCCACTCATCTTCGTTGACGATGTCCATGGCGTCGCCTACAACGAGATGGTCGCCATCCTCATGCCCGATGGATCACGACGCAGCGGCCAGGTGCTTGAGGTCTCGGGTTCGACCGCGGTCATCCAGGTATTCGAGGGAACGCAGGGCATCGACATCGCCAAGACGGAGGTCCGCTTCCTCGAGGAGGTCGCCAAGATCGATGTCTCCGGCGAGCTGTTGGGTCGTGTGCTCAACGGCACCGGCAAGCCGATCGACGGCGGGGCCCCGATCATCCCCGAGGCGCGCTTGGACATCACGGGCGCTCCCATCAATCCCTACACGCGTGAGCAGCCCGCCGACTTCATCGAGACGGGCATCAGCGCCATCGACGGCTTGAACACCCTCGTGCGCGGTCAGAAGCTGCCGATCTTCTCCGGCTCCGGCCTGCCGGCCAATGAACTCGCCGCCCAGATCATCCGTCAGGCGCGGGTCATCTCGGGCGAGGAGTTCGCCATCGTCTTCGGCGCCATGGGCATCACGCACCGTGAGGCGAGCTACTTCATGACGCAGTTCGAGGAGACCGGCGCGCTCGAACGTGTCGTGTTCTTCCTGAACCTCGCCGACGATCCGACAGTCGAGCGCTTGCTCACCCCGCGTTGCGCGTTGACG
>JAJUJM010000020.1 GCA_029265315.1 Actinomycetota bacterium
GCCGTGATGTCGATCTCTGTTATCGGCTTGCTGCGCACGAATCCGAACTGCCTGGCCTGGCGCTTACCCGCGTCGGCGGTGCCGGCCGATGCGACCCGGACCACACGCCATCCGCACTCCGCCTGCTCCAGAGAGTCCGCGATGATAGCCTCCGGGTCAGAGGGGACGCTTGGCACCGCCCCGAACCGTATGGTGAGCCGGCACCCAGGCATCGACCAGCTCGCGACGCGTCGCCAGACCCGCGCAAGGTCTGCCGCGAACGCGTCAGGGCTCGCCGTCTCCATCTGGCGATCGGCGGCGTAGTCGGGCTCCGCAGCGCCGCCGAGGAACCAGTGCCTCAGCCACTGGTCGCTCACATAGGTCCGCATGCCGTAGTAGGGCGGTGAGGTCACGACGTGGGAGAAGGGACCGAAGCCGGCAGGAAGCTCCGCGGTACGCGAGTCGGCGTGGAGGATCGCTCCGGGAACGGCCGGCGGCAGCGCCTCGCACACGCGGGCCGCACGCCGTGCGACCACATCGCGTGCCGAGACGTAGGGCGGCGTCATCGCGCGCGCCGTCCAGAAGCGTACGGCGCCGGCGGGCTTCGTCGCGTACGTTCGCGGCATCTGGTTCGAGAGATAGCTCTGCACGTTCTTGCCACGAGGCCCGTGCAGTGCGCCGAGCATGATCGCACGCAGCATCACGGCCGCCGAGTCGTCCGAATCTGCGGCCAGCAGTCCCTCGCGAATCGCGCACACCTCGCGCAGCGTATCGGAGTGGTACGCGAGGTCCCAGAACTCGCCGGTGGGCGGCTCAACAGAGGCCGCGTGCTGGTCGATCAGATCGCGCGCGAGGCAGACCACCCGCTCCGCATCGACCGCGACAAGCTTCGCCGACGCGATGGCAGCAGCCACAGGGCTGGCGTCGATGCCGACCGTGGGCAGCCCGCGCAGGCGTGCCGCAAAGTTCGTGGTGCCGCGGCCGCAGAACGGGTCGAGCACCCATCCCGAAGCGCCCTCAAGCGCTGCCAGCGGGAACTCCGGCCGGAACATCGTGTAGTACGGCGCCACGGTGTTCAGGGGGTGGGCGGCAGAGGCGACAGCGCTCATTCAGGCTCACCACCCCGCGCTGTTGCCAACGCCTCGATCGCCCGCCGGACCTCCCACTCATCACCCTTGCTGCACCGCGCCCATCGTCGCTCCTGCTCGTCCAGATCTCGCAGGAACACGAAGCGCTTCCGCACGACTGAGATCCAGCCCGCAACATCCACCGGCTTGGTGAGATAGCCAATGGCTTCCGGACGAAACTCGCTTGCGGCACGCTCGCGCAAGATCTCCTCCGGGTCGAAAGGTCCGTCACCCAGACCGTCATCCAGGACGTCCGTCCACACCTTCAGCACGACCAGACGCCGTACCAACGCCTCATCGAACGGCCGTGTCGCCGCCCACGCCAGATCATATAGATCGCGAGCGAGGCTGCCGCGCCGATAGCGAGCGAGCTTCTCCGCGATGGTCTCCTCAAGCCGAGCAGCCGGCACCCGAGGCAGCTCGAACTCGTAGCGCTGATGTATCGGAAGCGACAGGGGTTCCATGGGCACGGCAGTCAGCCACAACGGCCGCCTGCCCAGATCGAGGCGAGCCGGTACCTCCGTCTCCCCGAACGGACTCGTGATCCGCACGCGCATACGTTGCGTGCCGTCCAGCTCCTCGAGTTCGAAGCCGAACTGCCCGACCCGCGCCCCATCGACGACCCCGACGAGGAGTGCGGCCGATGCGTCGTCAACGCCAGCGAAATCCAGATCAGTGGAGAATCGTCCCGCGCTCCCCGCCCAGAACTTGCGCAGAGCCGTTCCTCCCTTGAGCGCGATGCCGAGGTCGAAGAGCCCTTCGCGCGCAAGCAAGTGCAGCAGATGATCCTGCGCGATGTCGATGATCGCCGGGCCGCGTCCACCGTGCCGACCTTGGTAGTGTCTGACGAGGTAGCCCTCGGTGATCACGTCGTGACCTCCAGACCCACTGAGTCGATCACGTCAAAATCGCGGTCGTAGCACCCCGGCGCTGCACGGTCGCCGAGATAGTACGGACCAGAGCCTGGCGGCGCGCCGTCCATCAGACGTGAAGCCTTCACCTCTGCCCCGCCTCGTGAGAGCAGGTATGCCGCGCGTCGCCACGAGCCTGCCGAGTGGCCTTCAAGCTCCGCGGCGAGCTCGTCCACATCGATGGCAGCCGCCGCGCCCGCCAGCCACTCGCCCACGTTCGGCCAGTCATGGAAACCTGAGGGCCGAGCGGCCATGAAAGCTATGAGCGTCGCCGGCGCCCAGACTGGAAGCGCGTCGCGAGTCGCCGACGGCACGGCAGGCGCCCATCGCACGAGACGGTAGACCCTCAGCGATTTCGGCAGACGCACACCGGGTGGCGCACCGACGCATTCCGCTTCAGGGCGCCGGCTCGCGAAACCGAGCAGGTAGGCAGCCGACTCGGCCGCGACACTGCAAGGCGTGTCCGGATCACGGGCCAGGACGGCGCGCAGCTCGATGAGCGGATCGCCGGAGCCGAAGGCTCCGGCGCGCGCAGCCGGAGCGAACTCCCAGACCCCCTTCGTCGCGAGCGGAAGCAGCCACCCGCGCTCGCGCAGCCGTCTCACGGCGATTTCGAAAGGAATGTCGAGTCCCGCTTCGTGGGAAAAACGACTCAACTGTGCGGTCGTGACAACGCGCGGCTGCTCAAGCTCCAGAAGCTCAAGGAGCGGGGCGAAGCCTGCGGGGACACTCCTTACTGTCATATCGAACACCTAACCTGTCATTCAGTGACATGGAAAGTGTTCCATATGACAGCTCGTGGGTCAACGAGCACGACTCCTGCTGGTGTTGCATGAGGAGCAACGACTATGCCTCCACCGACACCCCCAGCAACCGCTCCAACCGCTCGCGCATCCGCGCCTTGCGCGTCTCGTAGAACTCGGGGAAGTCGAGCATTGACTCCGGCACGCCGTGCAGGTCGTGCTCCGCCAGATACGCCTCTCGGCGAGCTGCCGCCTGCGACGTGTCGCTACCGGTATCGAGTCCGTCGATCCATACGCGCGGCATGACAGCCTGCTTCTTGATGTTCACCGAACCCGGCAGAAGCTGAAGATTGGGCAGCCCGTTCATCAGAGCGAGGTAGTCGTCGTACTGGTCCGCCGGCACGTCGGCGGAAGCGAGCGCCTTCCTGTAAAAGAGCTTCTGCGGGAAGACGTGGTCGACATGCATCTCGCTTTCGAAGCCGAACTTCGGGTAGAGCAGCGACAGCGTGACGAAGGTGCGAGGCTTGCCGTACTGCAGGTCGAGCAGCGCGTCGAGCTCCTCGGGCCCGAATCGCAGACTCTTGCCCAGCTGCGCCATCGCCGCCTCGATCTGCTCGGACGGGAAGCCGGCAGCCCCGTGCTCGCGGATGGCCTTGCGCAGCGCGCCGAGCAACGTGTCCTGCCCCGAACCCCAGACACCTGCCTTGAGCAGAGAGCGCAGGACCCATGCTCGCAGGCGCTCACGATCGGCCCGGTACGCGTCGGAGGTGAGATATGACTCGTCCAGTCCGCGATGCTTCAGGTAGTAGGCGATCGGCAGCAACACGTAGTCTGCGCCGAGGGTCCGCTCGCTGAACCCGAACGATGAGAGCACCTTCGCACCGAGTTTGAGCGAGGCGCCGATGGTGTCCCACCCCTGCTCCAGGGCATGCATGTTGGCTTGGTTGAAGTTCGTGACCTTGAACCGGATGTCGCTGATGTCGCTCAAGACCAAGCCAGCTTTGAGCACCACGTCTTTGGTGAAACCGAAGCCCTGCCCGGTAGCGTTGACCTCGTCCACGAGCGCGTGGATCTCCTGACGGGCGTCGCGATCGGTCCACTGTGCGGTGGCGATGCTGAGCAGCAGGTCCGAGTACGACAGCACCGTGCCGCCGCCGTTGACGCGGATGAAGATGTCGAGCACGTTGTCGAGCTCCCGATCCCCGACGGCGTAGTAGCTGATGACGCCGTCCTGGAAGACGAGCTGCCGAAGGCGATCGAGTGCCTGGAACGCGAACTTGTTGTCGGCAGCCAGCCCGGCATCCTGGATGTAGGAGAAGATGCCGACCGAGTCGGTGCCGTCCGTGAGCTCGAAGATCCTCTGGACGAGGAACCAGTGCGCGACCCCGCCCGCGTTGGCGTCAGCCGCTTCTGAATCGGTCATGAATCGGAAGTCGTAGGCGAGCTTCTGATCGTTGTCTTCGGCTGGCGCGGCGACGTTCAGGTGCAGCTTCCTCTCCGGATAGGCGTCCGGATTGTTCCACCACTTGCGCGGCAGGCGCTTCGCGTAGCTCCCCCGCAGCCCGATGTTGAGCGCGGTCATGCGCTGCTGCCCGTCCAGGATCGCGGTGACCGGCTTGCTCGAAGGCAGCTCGTCGTGGCGCACGATCGGACAGTGAGCGGCACGCTGCTCGTGGTAGGCGCGGATGAAGTCGTAGAACACATAGTTGCCCAGGTCCGCAGCGGGGATCTCCCAGAACAGGAACGAGCCGAACGGGTAGCGGCGCATCAGGCTGTCGAAGAACGCGCAGATCTGCTCAGGCTTCCAGACGAACTCGCGCTGGATGGCCGGCAGAACGTACTCGTGCACGGTCACGCCCTGCAGCGCACGTTCGATGGTGATTGGTGTCTGGAAGGCCACAGTCTCCCCCTCGTCACGCCGGTAGGCCCCACGGAAGATGCCAACCGAAGGCCCGACTCCTAGTGCGTCACGAACGTATTCCACTCGCCCGTGCCCAGCTCCAGCGCCGCGTAGGCCTCGAACACGTGGAGCACCAGCGGGTTGTCGACCTCGATGTAGGCAACGTGGAACCGACGGATCATCTCACGCGCCTGGTCGAACTCCCGCCTGAACTCCGGGTCGCTCATCGCTTCGGAGCGACGCATCGAGTGGCCGGTCAAACTGGCCGCCATTCGATACGCGAGAGTCGCGCTGTTGTGCGTGTCAGCGAGGACGTGCTGCCGAAGCCGCGTGAAGACCTTGCGCGAGATGCCGACGTACACCGGGCAACCGGCGTCGAGCATCACATAGCACCCGGCGAAGTCCGCCTTGCGACCCTCGTCCTTCAACAGCGTCTTCACGCCGACGCCCCTCTGCGCAAAGTCGAACATCGGACGAGCCGAGGCGATCGACTGTCGCAGTTCAGCCATCAGTCCCGGCAGCACATCGCGTGCAAGCTCAGCGAACGTGTACGGGCAGTCGTCAACCCGATCGCGCTCGCTCACCCCTCTGCTGCCATCCTCAATCCGGCTCCGCAATTCGGGCAGGGGTCCTCATCCCAGTCGAGAGCATCCGTGCCGCAGGCTAGGCACTCCTTCTGCACGTCACCTTCAACGAGGCTCAGATTCGCCCCTGTGTCCTTGAACTGCTGCTCCTTGCCGTTCTCCGCCTTGAGCCAGTACGCCCTGTCACGGCCGGCGAGAAACGTCTCGACCACGCTTCCCTCAAATCCCGTGATCGTCCTGACGACGCTGCCTACCGGGAAGTAGCGGCGCCCCATCGAGCCTTGCGCGCTCACGACCTCCTGCTCCAGCGCTTCCGCGGATACCGATGACAACATGCCTGCCGCCCGACGCTTGAACGTATCCGTCACGGACGCCTGCACAGGCATCCCACAAGTAACATCCTGAAGCCGTCGCAGAACCTCCAGGGTGGCACTCCGAGAAACGCCGTCACTGCCGTAGGAGCCCGTCAGCTGGACGCAGGCAGGGCATCCTTCGTCGGAATCCTCGGCGACACACACGGGGCAGTTCTCGACCAGATCGATGGCTTCGTCCAGTACTTCGCCGAGCCGGTCGTAGAGATCCTGCGTGATGGCGAGACCGCCCGCTACCGCATCGTAGACGTAGATGCGTGACGTGCCGTCTGACGAGCGCATCACAGCCGCGGCCGCGATGTCCGTGGGCTCGCAGGGCTTGAGCACGGTGTAGGCATTAGCGATGGCGTTCGCAGCGCCGCTGAGTCCCTCTGGGCTCCTTGAGCCGAAGTCCTCGTCCAGCTGAAGCCAAACGCCCTCGGTGAGAATGCGACGAGTCAGCGGTTGCGGGTACATCTGGTTGTCGACCCACCGGTCGCCCTCGCGCTCGCGGTATCCACGCACGGCCATCCGCACGGACATCATCGTGTGCCAGCACTCGACTCCGCCGTCGAATACGGACCTGCGGAAGATGTTGACCGCGGGGCTCTGACGAGGCGTCACGCGCACTTCACCTATCGGGTTGGTCCGCCGGTTCGTCTCCTTCATCTTCTCGACGAGGACTTCCTGGTCGTGGATCTTGACGCGCTTGACGCGATACGGCCGCCCCATGTGCCAGTAGATGGCGCTCGGATACGCCTCGCGCAAGATCTGTGAGAACGAGATCGTCCCCAGCCGGCTGTCTCGTGCCGCCTTGAGCGCGATGTCGTACGGCATACCCGGTGGCAGGTTCAAGATGTCATACGAGGGATCCGCGATGCCCCTGATGCCCACATCGAAGTGCGGCTCCGGGCTCAACAACACCGGATCATCGAGGTCGACGTCATCGATGATGCGAGCGAACTCGACGAACCCCTCGCCGAATATGTCAGCATCGAGAATGTCCGCCGAGAACTTCGCGCCCTTCGGGCGTTCGGCGCGCGCGCAGGCGAAGTGACCGATGACGACCTGTCGGTTGTCGAGCTGGACGACCAAGCGCTCCAAGGGTCGCTCCAGGAGCTCAGCGGGGTGAGACTGGTAGTAGTAGTCGAGCGATGTGCTGCCGGGAATCACGAGCACGTGTCCGGTGCGCCCGGCCTCACGGCCCACTCGCCCGGCCCGCTGCCAGAACGCCATCGTGCTGGGCGGCAGGCCGAACATCACACACGTGTCCATGTTCGCGATGTCTACACCCAGCTCGAGCGCCGAGGTCGAGATCACCCCCTGCAGCGAGCCATCGTTGAGCGCACGCTCGATATCCTGACGATCTGACGCCTCGTAACCGGCGCGATACGGCAGGACTCCAGCAGCGAGCTCGGGGTGCCGCTCGTTGAGCTCCGCCATCAGCAACTCCGTCGCCTTGCGCGTATGCGCGAAGGCGATGAAGCGGTGCCCCGCTTCAAGCAGTGCCGCGATCACGTTGGTGTTGAGGTCCGGGTCGGGCTCTGCGGGCGGCACAGCCATGACGAACCGCCGCTCGGCCTGCGCGCTACCATCGGAGTCCCCTCCCACGCAGACGAACGGCAACCCGGTCAGGTTCTGCAAGTGCTCGGCCGGGTCGAGGCTCGTGGCGCTCGCCGCGAGGAACTGGGGTGTCGTGCCGTGATTGCGAGCGACCTGACGTAAGCGCCGCAGAACGTAGGCCATGTTCGAACCGAAAGCGCCGCGATACACATGGGACTCGTCGAGCACCACGAGTGCGAGATGGTCGAAGATGCGCGACCACTGGGAGTCGTTATTGCGCCGAAGCATCGTCTGATGCACAAGGTCGGCGTTCGTGAGGATGATACGCCCGTTGCGAAGCGCTTCATCACGCGCATCGCCCTGAACGTCACCATCGATGCGGCGAACCAAATCACCCATCCCGGCATCGTCGGTCCATGTCTTGAGTGTCTTGAGCTGATCGCTCGCAAGCGCCTTCGTGGGATAGAGGAACAGACAACGCGCGCTCGGATCCTCGAGCACCTTCTGCAGCGCAGGTATGGCGAAGGCGAGCGACTTGCCAGAGGCCGTGGCCGTAGCGATGACGACATTGTGGCCACCGAGCACCTGCCCTATCGCCTCAGCCTGATGGGTGAAGAGTCCGTCGGGATAGCGATTTGAGATCAAGGCGGCCAACTGCGGCGCCACCAGATCTGGTATGGGCGCGAGGCATGCCGGGCGCTCGGGAAGCGTGCGGTCGAGAATGGGGGTGAGCCCCGTCTGCTCAAGAACGGAGTCTAGAGATTCGATGCTCACGCTAGACCCCTTCCACGCCGCGCCACTTGGCGGCTTTCTGGTCGAGCTTGTCGGACGCCTTGAGGAACTCTTCGGTCGCCAGTATCGCCGCCGGGTCTGACAACGGAATCTCAAGAAACCAGAACCGCTTGCGCTGGTTGAAGTCGAACCCGCGCTCACGCAGCGCCGAACGGTACTCGTAACCGCCGAGCACCTTGAAGCGCACAACACGGGCCTGCTCATCTGTCTTCTTCAGCCAGTACATACGACCCCTTCGCGTTGCAGCGCCTACGTGCTTGGTTCGGTGACCGCCTGGATAGTTTCGACGATCTCTCGCACCTGCTCGAGCGCGGAACGCGCCTGCCCTATGGTCACGTGCCCGCGACCTCGACCAGCACGATCGCCACAGTGCGCGATACGATTCCGTCGGTTGACGATTGCCTGGAGTTGCTTGCTCGACTCATTCGTCGACAAGCCCCTCCTCTTGTCAACCTCTCGCCACAGATTCTTCACTCCGGCCATCTTCAGCGTGTAGGCGACCCGGTCAGGCGCAGGACTGGCCTCCTGGCGAACCTTGTCATCAATCGCTTGCCGCACTCCGGCCAATCTGCGCTTGTAGCGCTTCTCGATCCTGATGACCTCGCCGACGGACATCTCCAGACATGCCAACTCAGGCGCGATCTCCCCTCGCAGGCGACCACGGAGAAGCTCCATGGTGCGGTCGGCAACATACGTCTCAACTGCCGCACAGCAGATGACGAACACTTGGCGCAGCAGCGGAACGAGTGCTTCAGCGGTGAAGCAGTCGCGCGTGACGCGGGACCCCGGTTTGAGCACGACGAAGACATCGCTCGATTCGATGCCGTCAATCTCGT
Source organism: Actinomycetota bacterium (assembly GCA_029265315.1). Classification (GTDB taxonomy): domain Bacteria; phylum Actinomycetota; class Coriobacteriia; order Anaerosomatales; family PHET01; genus JAJUJM01. The sequence goes on from JAJUJM010000020.1 coordinate 8,786, forward strand.
CGCGCTCGCTCTTGGCTATCCGCAGCGCTTGGGCAAGCCGATGCCGCAACTCAGCCCGGATGCGCCGCGAACGGCC
>JAJUJM010000011.1 GCA_029265315.1 Actinomycetota bacterium
AGGACCTCTGTACGCTTGTCAAGTTGCGCGCCGAGAACGAGCCCCTCGGCGGGGCAAGAGCAGACGGAATGCTACTCCATCGCCGAAAGCCGTGTCAACGTCATACACGCCCCCGGGCGTATCCATCGCATTGACACTCGCTACAGCCTGATCCGCGCACCGCCATCTGACCCGTCCTGCACCCAGCCGGCCAGCCCGGGTCGTCTGGCTCAGCCGGCCAACCCGGAGAAGATCGGGCCCACCGATCGGATGCCGGGGACTGCGCTCTCGATATCGCCACGAGGTACCAGGCGGTACCATGCGGACGCTCCGCCGCTCATGACCGGTCGCGGCGTATAGCGCTCGAAGTTCGCCTCGAACCACTCGCGCGTCTCCTTGACCGGAAGCACGACGAGCTCATCGCGATCCACCGCCAGCTCCGAGAAGAAGACCTCGTCCGGCTCTGAGGCCAAGGCCGCCACCTCTTCTTCCGGCTGCGAGATGGCCAAGTAGTAGTAGTAGATCTCGTGGGCCGTGGATTCGAACATCCAGCCCGGCTCACGCGTCGCGGCGTTCGCCACAGCCTCGAACGCGAATGCAGAGGCATCGCCACGGTAGTAGGTCAGGTCGCGGTCAGCGATCTTGCGAGGATCGGTGCCGAAGTAGGGGTCCGCCTTTATCTTGATCCGGTGTTGCCCGCCCTGCCACGCGTAGGTCAGATCGACAGCCTTGCCCCCAAGCGACTGCAGACCTCCGGTCAGGTGGACATCGAGCCGCCCCTGTCGGACAAGCCATCGGACGAGAATCCTCTCTGCGACCCGCTGGAGCAGCTTGGCATCGTTGATTGACATCGAATCCCTTTCGAGACGTGGTGAACGTATCAGCGACCAAGCCGCTCGTCAGCGACGCGCAGCCGACGGCTCAGCACCTCCAAGAGCTTGACCGCTATCGATGGGTACTTCTCCAGCAGGGCTTTGAAGTCCCAGCTCGACAGCATGAGGCACTTCGTCGGCTCGATCGCCCGTATGGTCGCCGAACGCGGAGCCTGATCGAGCAGCGACATCTCCCCGAAGAAGTCCCCCGGACTGAACGCGCCGAGTGACGTGCCGTCCCTCAAGATCTCCACCCGACCGGACAGGATCAGATAGAAGGCCTGTCCGGGTGTCCCCTGGGTCACGATGATCTGGCCCGGCTGGAACTCACTCTCCTGTGCGACCGCGGTGATCGCTCGGATCTCCTCAGGCGTGCAACTACCGAAGATCGGGACACGCGCCAAGAACTCCTCATGCGCCACAACAAGACACCCCCCTGTAAGCCAGCCGAAACCCGCGAACGGTCACTCGGAGTTTACCGCAGACGAGACCGCCACGGATGCGTCAGAATACGCGAAGGGGCGCGCGTCCACACGAAAGGCGAGTGACGACGTGACGACTAGAGTACGCCGACGCAACGATCGTGCGCTGCGGTGGGTCGCAGCGACAGGGCTGGCCGGAGCGACCTTCGCCGCTCTGCAGGCGATGGCATTCAGGCCCTTCTGGGGAGTGATGCTGTTCGCCTGCTTATCGGGACTGCTGACTCTCGCGGCCATCGACCTCGGTGTGCTGGCCGCCATCATAGGCGTCTCGCTGCCTCTCACCGCCGCTGATCCTGTCATCGGCATCGTCTTCTTGGTCCTTGGCGTGGCGAGCGTCCGGTACCTGGGAGCGGACCGCGGGATGGTGGCCCTGCTGTTGTCGGCGGGAGTGGCGGGAGCGTTCGCCGGGCCAGTCTGGATGGTTCCCGCCTTGGCAGGATGCATCCTGGGCGCAAGCGAGGGAGCACTCGCGGCAGCCCTGACCTGTGCCGGAGTCGAGACGCTCGGACTGGTCTTGGGTCGCTCGAACCTTCTCGGACTCACCACCGGCGGTTCTGACGCGACAAGGCTTTTGGATTTCGCGCCCGGCCGCGTGCCGGCGTCTCTGTTCTCAACCGAGTGGGTCAGCCAGACCTTCTCGGGCTTCGGCGCAGACTCACTTGACCGGGTGAGTGCCGCTTTCGGGTCCGTCCAGACTCCGTCGACCCTCGTGGTGCAACCCCTGCTGTGGGCCGGGGGTGCGGTCATCGCAGGCGTCATCGTGCGCGAGGCCAGGAAGCGTGAGGTGCCGCTGCTATCCGTGGCTGCCGCTGCCGCCGGGGTCCTGGTCCCGGCGACGGGCACGATCGCATTGAGCGCGTCAGGCGCCGGCGTGTCTGCCTACGCGCTTCCGTTGGCAAGCTCTCTGACAGCCGCATGCGTCTTGGCTTGGGCGTGGGAGCGCTACTTCCCGCTTGAGATCGTCCCGGAGACGCGCCCCGAGACCGTGCCTGGATCGATGGCGGCCGAAGACGCGGACGTCGACGAGCTGTTGCGCCTGATCTCCACCGCCGAAGAGAAGCTCGCATCACAACATACGACGAACCGAGTCGTGATGATCACGGACATGAAGGCATTCTCGAAGATGACCGAAGAGGACGGCAGTGTGATCACCGCCAAGGCCATCCAGAAGCACAGGGACCTGCTGCTGCCGGTGATCCAACGGTTCGGTGGCCACGGCAAGTCAACGGGTGGGGACGGACTGGTCGCCGCATTCGACTCGCCCGCAGGGGCGCTGCAGGCCGCAGTCGAGATGCAGCGCACCCTTGAGGCCCACAACGCCTCCCATCCCGCCGAACGCGAGATGACGGTGCGCATCGGGATCGCGGACGGCGAAGTGGTCCTGGACAAGGGAGGCCGGCCCTTCATCGGCGCCGCGCTGAATCTCGCCGCGCGGGTCATGAGCCTTGCCGACGGCGGCCAAGCGTTCGCCACGGCTGATGTCGCGGCCAAGGCAGGCCCAGTGGTGAAGACGTCCCCGCTGGGCGAATTCGAGCTCAAGAACATCGCGAAACCCGTCGCGGTGGTGGAAGTGGTCTGGTCTGAGACGCCCGAATGAGCAGTGTGGCCCGGGAACAGGCCCGGGCCACACATGAGTCCTGTGGAGCTGGCGAGGGGACTCGAACCCCTAACCCCCTGATTACAAGTCAGGTGCGCTACCGGATTGCGCCACGCCAGCGAGCGCGCAGAAGTGTACCCGTGCGCTCGCCGAATCGCCACACCCTCCTGGCATCAGCACGCCCGGCACCGCTGGATCTGCATCTCCATCTTGCGCTTCACACGCTGAAGAGCGTTGTCGACCGCCTTCGTGTGTCGACCCAGCTGCTCCGCGATCTCCTGGTACGACTTGCCAGCTGTGTACAACTTCAGAACCTGATGCTCGAAGGACGAGAGGGCGTCGACGACACCGCTGCGTATGAAGTCGGTCTCCCACGCGTTGATCACGATCTCGGCCGGGTCGCATACCTCGCGTGCCGCGATGATGTCTGAGAGTAGCCGCTCGCCTTCCTCGTCAGCGGTCGCCGGACGCGAGAGGGACACGTATCCGTTGAGCGGAGTGTGCTTGCGTCTCGTCGACGACTTGACCGCGGTGATGATCTGGCGCGTGACGCACAACTCCGCGAAGGAATGGAAGCTGGCCTGTCGCGACGCGTCGTAGTCGCGAATCGCCTTGAACAGGCCGATCATGCCTTCCTGGATGATGTCGTCCCTGTCTGCTCCGACAAGGTAGTACGAACGCGCTTTGCAGCGTATGAGGCCGCGGTACCGCCTCACAAGTTCACCGCTGGCGTTCTGGTCACCCTGCTGGGCAGCGCGAACAAGCGCCACCTCTCCCTCGCGACCGCCAGGCACGCGGTGCGCGAGGGTACCCCTCGAAAGGTCCACTGCGACACCCCCCGGTATCGATGTTCCCGTATCGTCCGTGAGGGGAAGGACGGCACCGCCGGCACGGTGCGGGACACAGCGAACACCGAGAACGTATGCCTTGTTTCAGGCAAAGGTCAACAGGAGTTCGCATGATTGAAGAAGCCTGCAGAAACCTGAATGAACATGGGCGGCTTCGCGACTGAATTCCCAGCTCAGAGGGGGTACGGAGCGGCCATCACTTCGTGCGTGCCTTCACTTATTCTCGCCGCGTGCCCACCTGGCGAGCGCGTCGCGGACCTCGTCCGGAATCCGGTCCTCTACCCGCACGCTTCGCCGTCCTGCCGGCGCATGCTCTCGCCACTCGGCATCCGATGAGCGCAGTTCGCCAGCGAACTCCAGCGAGGAGCGACGGATGACCCCCTCTCCCATGACCACCCACTGGGTCTGGGCATCGCTCGTCACCACCTCGACTTCTTCTCCGGACTCCCTGCCACGTCGCGCCAGCGATTCTATGACGGCGTCCGCGTCCACGCCGTAGGGCGAGAAGATGATCTCGACGCCCCACATCACGTGGGGCGTGCCTGTTGAATGGGGGTTCCCTCCGCCGTCGAACACGACGGTGGCCGACCACTCCGAGCCGGCGTACGCCGCCACGTCTCCGACCAACGCAGCGCGTGCGGCTTCGAGATCGCGATGCGCCAGGTCTCGGTAGGGCGGTGTCGCCCGGATCACGTTGTAGCCGTCGACCAGCAGTCTTCGCGTCTTCACCGCTCGGCCCCCTGCCTGCGACGAAGCCACTCGTAGGCGAGAGCAGTGGTCGCCTGCGCCACGTTGAGCGAACCGACTCGACCGGCCTGCGGAAGACGCACGAGGAAGTCACACGTGTCCTTGGTGAGGCGCGCGAGGCCCTCTCCTTCCGATCCCATGACGAGCACCAAGCGGCCTTCGAGCGGCGCGTCCCAAGCCGTCTGTTCGGCTTGCTCGGTTGCTCCGGCGACCCAGTACCCGTGGGACTTCAGCCGCTCGAGCGCGCGCACCAGATTGGTCTCCTTCACGAGAGGCACGTGCGCGAGCGCTCCGGCCGCCGCTTTCCAAGCCGCCGGCGTGACGGCGGCACTGCGGCGACTGGGAACCAGGAGGGCATCTGCGCCCACGACCTCAGCGGTCCGGGCGACCGCACCGAGGTTTCCCGGATCGGTGACGTGATCGAGCGCGATGATGAGCGACCACGGTGCGTCCGAAGATGCAGAAAGAACCGCCTCGAGGGCGGCGTGGACGAACGGTCGGGCGACGGCGATCACTCCCTGGTGGGCGCCGCGCTCACTCATACGGTCCAGCTCGCGTCGGGACACCATCTCCGCACGGAGACCGGCGGCTCTTCCCAGACGCAGGATCTCTTCGTGTGCGCGATCGGCCCTGGCCGAATCAGCGACCAGGATGCGTTCAAGAGGCACCCCGGCCCTCAACGCCTCGAGCACGGCGTTCTTGCCCTCGATGCGCACTGAGCTACCCGTTGTAGACGACACGCGCTCCCTGGGGCGTGTCCTCTATCGTGAACCCGAGGCGGGTCAGTCCGTCACGTACCGAGTCGGCGAGAGCCCAGTTCTTCTCCGTCCTGGCGACGGCACGGGTGGCGAGCAAGGCGTCTATGGCGGCCTCGGCGTCCTCTCCGGTGTAGCCGGCCAACTCGCGGGCCAGGTCGAAGACCTCTGCCGGATAGCAGCACTCGACCGGCTCAGGAACCTCGATGCCGAGCACACCGAGCAACTCGACCACCGTCGACTCGGCAGCCCCGATCGCGGCCTTGTCCTCTTCGCATAGATCGACCTGGTACTCGGCCAAGAAGATGTTCGCCGCCTTCGCGAGCTCGAACACCGCCGCGAGCGCGGCCGCGGTGTTGAAATCGTCATCCATCTCCGTCTCGAACTTCCGCCGGGCCGTCTCCACATGGAGCCGCAGACCCGAGCACACCTCGGCCGGCGCACCGGCGCCCTGGGCCGACAGCGTCCGCGCCCAGCGCAGGTTGCGCACGATGTTGGCCAAGCGTTCGTACGCGTGGATCGTCTCGTCCAGTCGCGAGTCGGAGAAGTCCAGCGGGCTGCGATAGTGCGTCTGGAGCATGAGCAAGCGGATCACATTGGCGTCGTAGCGCTCAAGCACGTCTTTGAGCAGCAGGAAGTTGCCGAGGGACTTGCTCATCTTCTCCGCATTGACCTGTAGCATCCCTCCGTGCATCCAGTAGCGCACGAATGGTCTCCCTGTGGCCGCCTCGGACTGGGCGAGCTCGTTCTCGTGGTGTGGGAACACGAGGTCCGCCCCTCCGCCATGGATGTCGAAGGGCAGGCCGAGCTCCTTCTCGCTCATCACACTGCACTCGATGTGCCAGCCGGGACGACCCTCTCCCCACGGACTCGGCCAGTGCGGCTCACCGGGCTTTGCTGCCTTCCACAGCGCGAAATCGAGCGGATCGGCCTTGCGTTCGTCGACCTCGACCCGCGCACCGGCACGCATCTCATCGATGTCGCGTCCCGAGAGCTTGCCGTATGAAGGGAAGCTGCGCACGGAGAAGTACACGTCACCATCCACCACGTACGCGTGTCCACGATCTATCAGGCGCTCGATCATCCCGATCATCTGCGGAATCGTCTCGGTGCAGAACGGACGGACCGTCGGGTCCGCGACTCCAAGAGCGCGCATGGCGGCGATGAACGCATCCGTGTAGTCACGCGCGACATCCGCAGCGGGGCGCCCCTCCTCGTTCGCGCGGTTGATGATCTTGTCGTCGACGTCGGTGATGTTCTGGACGAAGGTGACCTCGTAGCCCTTCCATTCAAGGTAGCGTCGCACGACATCGAAGGAGAGGAACGTCCGTGCGTTGCCTATGTGGATGTGGTTGTAGACGGTGGGCCCGCACACGTACATAGCCACCTTGCCGGGTTCGCGGGGGACGAACTCCTCTTTGGACCTCGTGAGCGTGTTGTAGACGCGCATCGTGCTCCTTCACGGAATCAGTCGGCAGCTGGGGCGTTCTTTCGGGAAGTCGACGGCCGGGGCGCTTCTTCGGGAATGGACTCCGACGTGGTGGGCGACCCGTTCGGGAACGTGGGCTCTCCGAGTTCTTCGGACAGCCCCTCATCGCGGGCCAGTCGCCGCTCCAACCGGTCTATCCGCCGCGTCAGGCTCGTGAACATCTCGACGACAGGGTCAGGCAGGTCCTCATGGTGCAGGTCGATGGCCTCGACGCGCTCGCCGGCACGTACCACCACGCGCCCGGGAATCCCGACTGCCGTGGAGTTCGGAGGCACGTCTTCGATGACGACGGCACCCGCACCGACTTTGCTTCCTCGGCCCACCGTTATGTTGCCGAGCACAGCCGAGCCGACACCGACCACGACGCAGTCTTCAAGTGTCGGGTGCCTCTTGCCGGTCTCTTTGCCCGTGCCACCCAATGTGACCCCTTGGTACAGCGTCACGTCGTCACCGATCACTGTGGTCTCACCGATGACGACCCCCATACCGTGGTCGATGAAGAACCGTGCCCCTATGGTCGCGCCAGGGTGGATCTCGATTCCCGTCAGCCAGCGCGTGACCTGAGATAGGTACCGGGCCAGACCACGTCGCCCGTGGCGCCACAGCCAGTGGTTCACGCGGTGGGCCCACAGGGCATGAAGGCCGGGATAGTTGATGAGGACGGACAGCGTGGAAGTGGCCGCGGGGTCGCGTTCCTTGACGGCGCGGATGTCTTCTCTGATGCGCGCGAGCATGCTCCCGCTCTTCGTGGTCGGCCCGCCTCAGGGCGGGCTGGTGCATGGCGTCCACAGTCTAGCAGGAGCACGCGCGGAGCAGAGACTCATGCCTTCCGGTCGAGCAAGGCGACGGCCTGTGCCGAGATTCCCTCCAAGCGTCCCTCGAATCCAAGGCCTTCGGTCGTGGTGGCCTTGACTCCCACGCTGTCGACGAACACACCCAACGCCTGAGCCAGATTGGCGCGCATCGCATCCCGGTACGGCGCCATCCTCGGAGCTTGGGCGACGATGACGGAATCCACGTCGACGATGTCGAACCCGAGCGAACGCACGTGCTCCGCGACCCTACTGAGCAGATCAAGCGAATCGGCCCCTTCCCACGCAGGGTCGGTGTCGGGGAAGAGTCGCCCTATGTCGCCCGCTCTGGCCGCACCAAGCACGGCATCGGCGACCGCGTGGGCGAGCACGTCCGCGTCGGAATGACCGGCCAGTCCTGCGTGGTGAGGTATGTCGACTCCTCCGATGATTAGTCTGCGCCCCGTGGCGAACGCGTGGACGTCGTAGCCGATGCCTATCCGCACGACCCCTTGCACCTTCCTTCTAGCGCGAAGCGAGGATGGCCTCGGCGATGGCCAGGTCTTCCGGAACCGTGACCTTGATGTTGTCCCGAGGACCCTCTATCACGGCGACGCGACCGCCCTGCCACTCGATGAGGGACGCATCGTCGGTCCCGACGAATCCGGCACGCGAGGCGGCGATGTGTGCGGAACGCAGCTCGTCGGCCCGAAAGACCTGCGGTGTCTGGACCGCCCAGAGCGAAGCCCGTTCGGGTGTGGACTCGACGATGCCGTCGACCACGCTCTTCAGGGTGTCGATACTGGGATGCCCCACTATGACGCCATCGTACCCACCGTCCACCAGCGCATCCAATGCGGCATCGAACAGGCCGGGCTCAGTCAACGGCCGGGCTCCGTCATGGACCACGACGATGTCGAACTCGGGCGCCACCCAAGCCAGCGCAGCGGAGACTGATTCCTGGCGAGATGCCCCCCCGGCAACGAACAACGTGGGCTTGCCCGGGTCGATCACTTCCTTGATCGCTTCGCGGTACATCTCGACACGTTCGGGATGGCATGCCACGACGATCACGTCGATTCGATCCACCGCCGCGACCGCCGCTATCGTCCACGCGAGAACCGGTCTACCAGCCAGAGGGGCCAACTGCTTGCCCCCAGGCGACCCGAAACGCTCGCCGGACCCACCAGCGACTATCAGGGCCGCAGCGGTCACGCGCTCTCGACTCGCTGCGCGGGTGCGTCAGGCCGAGCGAAGATCATGCGGCCACCGGTGGTCTGAAGAACCGACGTCACCTCGACGGATATCTCCTCACCGATGAACTCCGTCCCATCCTGGACGACCACCATGGTCCCATCCTCAAGGTAGCCCACGCCCTGGCCCGACTCCTTGCCCGGCTTGGCGATGCGAAGTCGCAGGGTGTCGCCCGGCAGGAAGTTGGGCCTGAGGGCGGCGGCGGCCTCATTGAGGTTCAAGACGGTGATTCCGCGGACGCGTGCGACTTGCGTCAGGTTGTAGTCCACCGTGAGGATCGCCGCGCCGGACTCAGTCGCCAGCCTCATGAGCTTCTCGTCAACAACCGAAAGGTCCGCGTAATCGACCTCGAGGACCCCGACCGCACGTTCCGGCGGCAGTGTGGCGAGCAGGTCCAGACCACGGCGGCCGCGAGCACGCCTGCCGTCGTCGGCAGAGTCGGCCAGGGTCTGGAGCTCAACGAGGACGAAGCGCGGAACACGAAGGTCTCCCGGCAGGAAGCCCGTTGCCAGCAACTCGCTGAATCGGCCATCTATGACAGCGCTCGTATCGAGCGCGACGGTCATTCTTCTCGATCGCTCCGTGGCCGTTTCATCATGCGGTAGCAACCAAGCGAGTTCCCCGCGCCGGGTCATGGCGACGCTGACACCCAGGTATGCCGACACGACGGTCAGCAACGCAGTCGCCACAATCGCAAGCCACGTGGGCTCGAGCAGACGCAGAGGCTGCGCGGCGAAGAACGCGGCGGCCAGACCGACAAGCAGCCCGATGGTGCCAAGCACGAGGTCGGCCCCGGCGATGTCCGCCAGCCGGTTCTCGACACGTCTCCACGCGGCATCGAGTTCCCGACCGGCGATACCGCCAAGCACGAACCCGCTCGCTCCCCCGAGAATGACGAAGAGGAAGATGACGTAGTTGGGGTCGAGTCCGAGCTGTGCCTGCCAGTCCGCCGTGCGCGTGACGACGTACCCACCGAGCAATCCCGTCGCCACGAGAACGAAGCGCGTGATTGCCTCAATCATGGTGTCGTATGCGAGCGACGCGAAGCCGCCTCGCCGTCACCTCCCTCGCGAATCCCGTCTCTTCAGGAGACACACCCCCGAGCGGATGGTAACACAGCGAACGAAAACTCCCTGTTCGGGCGGTGCACCACCCTCGGCGACGGGGTCGGGTGCCGTCGTCAGACAAGCGTATCAGACAGACACGTGCGCCTTGACGCGCGCCAGCCCGTTCACGATCGCGCGCGCCCTGCGCTCGCCCACTCCGTCGACAGCGTCCAGGTCCTCGATGCTCGCTCGGGCGATCGCGGGCAGTGTGCCGAACCGCTCCACGATGCGCCCCACGACGCTTGCCGGCAGCATCGGGATCTGCGCCAGCGCGCGATGCCCGCGCGACCTGAGGTGCTGCTCGGCCTGCTCGGCGGTGGCAAGACCGAGCTCGTGGGCTATCGCATCAGGCTCGAGAAGACGCTCTGAAGGCAGTTCGCCCAGCCGCTCCCGAATCGTGCTCATACGCCGCGATCTGGGAGAATCGACGTAATCCCGCAAGACGAGGATGTACTGGTCCAGCACACCCGCTGTAAGTTCATCGGATTGCATGCGCACAAGGCGCCCCTCCGTGCCGAGCTGGATGATGTAGCGGGAGACCTCCCGAGCGACCCTGAGCAGCATCTCGAAACGACCGATGACCTCAGCGACATCTCCGAGCGTCACGAGGTCCTCGAATTCGAGCAGCGTGAGACGCTCAAGCATCTCGTCCAGCCGGTGCCGGTAGTTCTGGAGTGTCTGTATGGCCTGGTTGGCTTTCGCGAGCAGGAATTCGATGTCCTCGAGCTGGATGCGTCGGCCGAGAAGGTACAGATTCACCGTGTTTCGCCTGCCCGAGATGGCTATGGCGAGCGCATTGGTCTGCCGGCTCACGCGCTCTGCGGTGCGATGGCGCATGCCGGTCTCTGACGTGAGAAGGTCGGCGGTGGGCACGAGGTGCACGTTCGCTCGCTTTATGTTCTCGCACTCCGAGTCCAACACGATGGCCCCGTCCATCTTGCTCAGCTCGAACAACCGCTGCGGCGTGAAGGGAACGTCGAGGGCGAAACCCCCGTTGCACAGGGGCTCGACCTCCTGCACGTCTCCAACGACGACGAGCGCACCCATGCGGGCGGAGATGATCATATCGAGCGCCTCCCGCAGCCTGGTTCCAGGCGCGACCTTGCGCAACTCGGTTCTCATGATCTCGTGGAGCGCTCGCTCGTCGGTCACAGTCAACCCCTCTGCATGGTCGCGACCCTTTGATTCTGCCAGACAACCCCTATGAGCGAAAACGGTCACCCAGGATCGAGAGGGCCTCTCCGATGGTCCTGACCTCTGTGAGACCAGCAACGCCGCTCACCGACGGCCCTCCGATCACTCTCGTGACCCCGAAGCGTTTGGCCTCCTTGACCCGAGTCCCAGAGTGCGAGACCGGCCGCACGTGACCCGTCAGGCCGATCTCCCCGAACGCGGCCACATCATCAGGCACCGGCTCGTCGGCCACAGCGCTTGCAAGCGCGAGTGCGAGCGGCAGGTCTATGGCAGGCTCCGCGACCCTGAGACCGCCCGCGACACTGACGAGCACGTCGAGACCGGCGAAGGAGATCCGGGCGCGACGCTCTAAGACCGCGATCACCTGAAGCAGACGAGCCGTCTCGATCCCGGTCCCCGACCTCCTCGGTTGCGGAAGGTGGCTTGGGGTGACCAAAGCTTGGATCTCGACGAGCAAGGCGCGCGACCCCTCGACCGTGGCCATGACGATCGAACCCGACGTACCCCGTGCGCGTTCAGCAAGAAGTGCCGCCGAAGGTGACCCGACCCCGAATAGCCCGGTCTCAGTCATCTCGAACACGCCGATCTCGCTGGCCGAGCCGAAGCGGTTCTTGACCGCTCGCACCACCCGAAAGGCATGATCGCGGTCGCCCTCGAAGTACAGGACCGCATCGACCATGTGCTCCAGCACCCGAGGGCCAGCTATGGCGCCGTCTTTGGTGACGTGTCCCACGATGATGGTCGTCACGCCCATGCCTTTGGCGAGTCTCATCAGTCGCGCCGTGCATGCTCGCACCTGACCAACGCTACCCGGGGCGCCTGACAACTCAGGGTCGAATGCGGTCTGGATCGAATCGAGCACGAGCACAGTCGGTGTGCTCTGGCGGACCTCGGCCTCAACACCCAGTATGTCGATCTCAGGCAACAGCCTCACGCCATCGCCACAAGCTCCCAGGCGCCGCGCGCGCAGACCGACCTGCGCGGTGGACTCCTCGCCGCAGACGTACAGCACGGTGCCGCCGTCGCGCCCGATCGAATCGGCAACCTGCAACAGTAGCGTGGACTTGCCGATGCCGGGCTCACCCCCCAACAGCACGAGGGACCCCGTGACGAGTCCTCCACCGAGGACGAGATCGAACTCCGGTACGCGCGTGGAGATCCTCGGAACGTCGTCCGCTCCGGCTGCAGCCAGCGAGACGGACGTCACGTGCCGTCCGGCGTACCCGCTCTCGGTCCCGGCCGCAGGACGCTCGACCTCTTCGACATACGTGCCGAACTCGCCGCACTCACCGCAGCGGCCGATCCAGCGGGGCGCCGCGGCGCCGCACGTCTGACAACGCCATGAAGTGCGCGCCTTCGCGCTCACGGACTAATCGCCCGAGGCGCCGCCAGCGCTCTGGCCGCCTCGACCTCGTGAGCGTGAAGCTCGAGCCGGTGATATGGGAGGCATGGCGGACGCGTCCTCCGGGTGACGGCGTGCAGGGACAGCCACGGCGCCTTCGCCTTTTCGGAACGCGACCTGCCCATCAGCATCGATGTATGTCTCGATGACGTCTCCCGCGCTCCACTGCCCCGCGAGGATCTGCTCGGACAGCGGGTCTTCGACCGCGCGCTGGATCGCCCGCCTCAGCGGCCGGGCGCCCAACGCAGGGTCGAATCCTTCTTTGGCGAGGAAGGCCCTTGCCTCATCGGTCAGCGTGATGCTCATGCCATGGAGCATGAGCTGGTCGCGCGTACGCGAGATCATCAGATCGACGATCTGCTCGATCTCGGAGCTCGTGAGGTCATGGAAGACGATGACCTCGTCGACGCGGTTGAGGAACTCCGGCTTGAAGACGGTCTTCAGCTCGCTTGTCACACGCCGCTTGAGGTCCTCGTATGCAAGACCGTCGGTCGTGGCCGGCGCGAATCCCAACGACGTGTTCTTGACGATGTCACGAGCGCCGATGTTGCTCGTCATGATGACGATCGCGTGCTTGAAGTCGACCTTGCGACCCTGGGCGTCGGTGAGCCGTCCCTCTTCGAGGATCTGGAGCAGGATGTTGAAGACGTCCGGGTGTGCCTTCTCGATCTCGTCGAACAGGATCACGCTGTAGGGACGACGTCTGACGAGCTCAGTCAGCTGACCGCCCTCATCGAAACCGACGTAGCCGGGCGGGGAGCCGATGAGGCGAGAAACGGTGTGCTTCTCCATGTACTCGCTCATGTCGAGCGAGATGAGCGCGTCCTCACTCCCGAACAAGAACTCCGCGAGCGCCTTGGCGAGCTCGGTCTTACCCACGCCGGACGGACCAAGGAAGATGAACGAGCCGGCCGGCCTGCGCGGGTCCTTCAGACCGGCGCGTGAACGACGAATCGCCTTGCTGACCGCTGTCACGGCCTCACCCTGTCCGACTATGCGCTCATGGATCACGTTCTCCATGCGCAGGAGTTTCGCGGTCTCCTCCTCGGTGAGGTCTGTGACAGGGACACCTGTCCACATGCTCACGACCTCAGCGATCTCCTTCTCCGTGACCTCGACGACGCGCCTCGCGTCGGGCTTCAGCCACTCCTCTTCCATAGCACGTTTCTCGGCGAGGATCTGCTTCTCCGTATCTCGCAGGGCCGCTGCCTTCTCAAACTCCTGGGCCTCGATCGCGGCCTCTTTCTCCGCGCGGACCTTGCGCAGTCGTTCATCGACCTCACGGACGCCGGGGGGAGCGGTCATCATGCGGATGCGCATCTTGGCTCCGGCTTCGTCAATGAGGTCGATGGCCTTGTCCGGAAGGAAGCGGTCCGAGATGTAGCGGTCGGCCAGGGTGGCTGCGGCGTCAATGGCGCCGTCCGTTATGGAGACGCGATGGTGCGCCTCGTAGCGGTCACGAAGCCCTTTGAGGATCTGCACCGTCTCGTCGACGCTCGGCTCCCCGACCTGGATCGGCTGGAACCGGCGCTCGAGCGCGGCATCCTTCTCCACGTACTTGCGATACTCATCCAGAGTCGTGGCCCCGATGGTCTGGAGCTCGCCCCGGGCCAGGGCCGGCTTGATGATGCTCGCGGCATCGATCGCTCCTTCAGCCGCACCGGCGCCCACGAGCGTGTGCATCTCATCGACAAACAGGATGATGTCCCCACGCTCGCGGATCTCCTTCATGACCTTCTTGAGCCGGTCCTCGAACTCGCCGCGGTACTTGGAGCCCGCGACCAACGCAGCGAGGTCGAGCGTGTAGAGCTGCTTGTCCTTGATGGTCTCCGGCACCTCGTCGGCCGCGATCCGTTGCGCGAGCCCCTCGGCCACAGCGGTCTTGCCCACGCCGGGTTCGCCGATGAGCACCGGGTTGTTCTTGGTCCGTCGCGAGAGGATCTGCATGACGCGCTCGATCTCATTCGTCCGTCCGATGACGGGATCGAGCTTGCCCTCTCGCGCCTGACGCGTGAGGTTCCGACCGAACTCGTCGAGCATGGACTGGCCGGACTGGCGACGCTCCTCGCCCGGCTCGCCGGGCTGCTTGCCATAGTGGCCTGAGAGAAGCTGGATGACCGCCGAACGGACCTTGTCGAGGTCGGCACCGAGATTCAGCAGGACTTGGGCCGCGACGCCCTCCCCCTCACGGATGAGACCCAGCAGGATGTGCTCGGTTCCGATGTAGTTGTGTCCGAGCTGAAGCGCCTCCCGCAACGACAGCTCCAGCACCTTCTTCGCCCGGGGCGTGAACGGGATATGGCCCGTCGGCACATAGGTTCCGCGACCGATCAGGTCCTCGACCTGCCCGTGAACGTCCTCAAGCGATATGTTGAGCGACTCGAGCGCCTTGGCCGCGATGCCATCCTGTTCCCGGATGAGTCCCAGAAGAAGGTGCTCGGTTCCGATGTAGTTCTGATTGAGCATGCGCGCTTCCTCTTGGGCGTACACGACGACCCGGCGCGCCTTCTCAGTGAATCGTTCGAACATGAGAGAACTCCCCTTGGTCACGCGGCCAGCCGTACGGCCGACCGATCAGCGTCTCGTGGCGAGTATACCCGTGCGCTGTGACACACGTCGCCGTGGACATGAGGAAGCAAGCGAAGTGCCATGGATTTGAGCGCCCTACACTCAAATCCAGACGCGAGTGTGGTCGCTCAGGTCTCCGGCCTCATATGCGGGAAGAGCAGCACATCTCGTATGGACGGCTGATCGGTCAACAGCATGACGAGTCGGTCGATGCCGATGCCAAGCCCACCGGCTGGCGGCATCCCATACTCCTGTGCGCGCAGGTAGTCCTCGTCGATCCACATCGCCTCGTCATCTCCGGCGTCCTTCGCCGCAGCCTGGGCCTCGAACCTTGATCGCTGGTCGATGGGGTCCACGAGCTCAGAGAACGCATTGGCGAACTCCCGTCCGGTGATGATCAGCTCGAACCGGTCGGTGAGGTCAGGGTCGATGTCGTTGCGTCTCGCGAGCGGTGACGTCTCGGCCGGATACAGCGTGACGAACGTCGGCTGGACCAGCGTGTGCTCGACAAGCTTCTCGAACAGCTCGGTGAGCATCTTGCCCGGACCCCAACCGGCCTCGAGCTCGATGCCGCGATCGCGACATTCGCGCCGAAGCTCGTCGACCGGGGTGTGAACAGAGAGCTCCCGGCCCGCCGCCTCGCTCACGAGCTCGGCCATCGTCGCGCGCCGCCACGGTCGCTCGAGTGAGACCCGGACCCCCTGGTAATCGACGGTCAGGGTCCCGAGGACCTCGGCCGCGGCCCGAGTGATGATCGACTCGGTCAGCTCGATCATCGACTCCATGTTGCCGAAAGCCTGGTACGCCTCGAGCATGGTGAACTCAGGGTTGTGCCGCGGACTCATACCCTCGTTGCGGAACGAACGGTTTATCTCATAGACGCGCTCGAAACCGCCCACCAGCAGACGCTTCAGGTAGAGCTCGGGTGCGATTCGAAGATACAGGGGCATGTCGAGAGCGTTGTGATAGGTGACGAAGGGGCGTGCGGTGGCGCCACCGGGGATCGGCTGGAGCATCGGCGTCTCGACTTCGAGGTAGCCTGCCGCCTCCATGTGACGCCGGATGGATGCGATCACCTTGAATCGCGTCTCGAAGACGGTCCGCACCTCGGGATTGGCTATCAGGTCCACGTAGCGCTGCCGGTAGCGGGTCTCGGTGTCAGTGAGTCCGTGGTACTTCTCGGGCAGCGGGGACAGCGACTTCGACAGCAGAGTCACCTCAGTGGGCTGCACCGAGAGCTCTCCGCGACGAGAGCGCAACACGACGCCTGTCGCACCGACCCAATCTCCCAGATCGAGGTCCTTGGCGAAGGCGAAGGACTGTTCGCCCAGCACGTTCAGCCGACAGAACAGCTGGATCTCGCCGGTAGCATCCCTGAGCACCAGAAACGCGAGCTTCCCTTGATCACGGCGTGCGACGAGGCGCCCGGCGACCGTGACGACATCAGCGGTCTCTGTTCCCGGCTCAAGGTCCTCGTAGTCGGTGGCCAGCTCAGCGGCCCGGGCGGTGACCTTGAATCCGTTCACATAGGGTTCGATGCCTGCCGCTCGCAGACGCTCGAGCTTGGCACGTCGGACCACGAAGGGGTCGTCTTCCGGGCGATGCGTGGCACGCGGCTCTTCGGCCATGGCGTCAGCGGGCGATCTTGATGATCTCGTACTCGATGACCGAACCGCGCGGGGTGGTCACCTGGACGATGTCCCCCTTCTTGCGACCGATGATCGCCTGTCCGACGGGGGATTCGTTGCTGATGCTGCCCTTGGTGGGGTCGGCCTCGGCCGAGCCCACGATCTGGTAGACGTGCACCTCACCGCTGTCCTGGTCCCGGAGTTCGACGTGGCACCCGAGCGTGACCTTGGCTGGCGCGCTCTTCGGCTTCGAGATGATGGTGGCGTGAGCCAGGATCTGATTGATCTCGAGGATGCGACTCTCGACCCACGCCTGCTCGTTCTTGGCATCGTCGTACTCAGAGTTCTCGGAGATGTCACCGAACTCCTTGGCCTCTTTGATGCGTTCCCCGACTTCGCGACGGCGGACAGTCTCGAGGTGCCTCAGCTCCTCCTCGAGCTTGGCCTGACCTTCGGGCGTGAGGGCGATCTCCTTGTGCATTGAGCGACTCCTGTGACAGCTCGCATCGAACACATGCGGCTCGTAGGTAACCGTACGGGCTGCCCCTGTTCACGGGGGCAGCCCGTCGAATGTCCACGAAAGTATAGCCGAAGCTTCACCGATGGCAACCCGCTGCTTTGTTCGGGCGCCCGGCAGTCGCGTCATATCAGACGGCAGGCTTGTCCTCGCTCTTCGCCTCGGCCTCGGCCTTGCCCGGTACCTCGACGTCCTCATCGTCGCCGTCACCGAGCTTGCCCTCGACGCCATCGCGAATGGACCGCATCGTCTTGCCAATCGTCTTGCCCAGCTGGGGCAGTCGCTTCGGGCCGAAGAGAATCAGGACGATGACGAGGACGATCACCAGTTCCTGCCAGCCAATGCTACGGAACATAGAGAAGACCTCCAGTCAGAATCGGAATCGACCGTATGCCGGACGGTCGCTTGAGTCCAGACGCTAGGGTACCACCTGTCACGAGTGGACCGCCACGTCTTCGGTACGCGAAAGATAATAGAGTGTATGGAGCAGCTCCCGCACCGGGTCGGTGTTGTGGATGGTCACATCCGGAGGCACGGAGACGTAGGCCGGAGAGTAATTCAAGATCACGCGGATCCCCGCCTCGCACAATCGGTCAGCGGCTTCCTGCGCGGACTCCGGAGGGACCGCTATCACGCCGAACCGGATGCCTTGCTCCGCCACCAGCCGAGGCAGGTCGCGGACGTCCCGGACGATGAGGTCGGCGACACGCTGGCCGATGCGGCGCGGATCGTTGTCGAACAGCCCGGCGACCGTGAAGCCCCGCGCCCGCAACCCGTCGTAACTGGCGATCGCCGACCCAAGGTTGCCCGCACCGAGAATCGCGATACGGTGCGCATGATCAGAACCGAGGATGCGCTGGATGCGGTCTATGAGCATCGCGACGTCGTATCCCACGCCTCGCTTGCCGAAGGAGCCGAAGTACGTCAGGTCACGTCTGATCTGAGCTGCGTTGACCTCGGCGAGCGTCGAGAGTCGTGCTGACGACACGGTCTGAACGCCCTCTCTACGCAGGTGAAGCAGGGCGTTCAAGTAGTGCGGAAGTCTTTCGACGACCCCCTGAGGGATTGACTTGGGGTCGGCGGTCTCGTCAGTCACATGCACCCCTGGATGAACGATTGACCCCTCCGAATACGCTTCGTATTGTAACGAGCGTTACAAAGTATGACAACGCTACTCGATCTTCTCGCGAATGTGCCGAGCGAGACGCGCCCCCGTGGGGGTTGACCCCGATCACTGGCTCTCGATCAGCGACAAGACATCCGCTCTCGTCACGATCCCAGCGAGTCGTCCGGCCCTCGATACGATAAGAGCGCCGGGCCGGTCGCCCGCAAGCATCGGGATGATGGACTCGATCGGTGCATCCGACGAGACGACAAGCCCCTTGATGTCGCGATTCGTGACGTCCACGGCACGGACGAACGGCCATTCGCTGCGATCGATCCGCTTCACATCAGGTAAGGACACGAGGCCCACTATCGCCCCGTCGTAGATGACGGGGTACCGGCTGTGCCGTCCGCCAAGGAAGTGCATCTGGATCAACTGATCGAGGGTCAGGTTGCCGTCGACATACTCGGGATCGGCGGACATGACGTCAGCCACGCGAACGCCCTCGAGTCGGGACTTGACCAGCTGCTGTCGGTACGCCTGCCCGGCGAGAGAAGCGATGAACCAGCCGACGAGGCCGAACCAGATCAAACCGGTCTGACCCGCAAGCACGCCCATGACGCCCCAGATGACCATGGCCCAACCGATCGTCTGGCCCACGCGCGATGCCCACAGCGTCGCCTTGAGGAGGTCCCGTGTCAGTGCCCACAGGATGGACCTGAGCACTCGTCCCCCGTCGAGCGGAAAACCCGGTAGCATGTTGAAGATGGCTACGAACAGGTTGATGCCGGCCAGGTACTCGAGCGGCGCCCAGACCCACCATCCCAAGCCCCGCGTCGCTGTGGCTGCGTAACCCAAGAAGGCCACCACGGCGATCAACAGGCTCATGCCGGGTCCCGCGGCGGCCATGAGGAACTCCTTGCCGGGTGTGCGTGGCTCCTCGTCGATCTGAGCCACTCCGCCGAATATGAACAGAGTGATCTTCTCGACACTCCCTCCTTCCGCGCGCGCGACGAGCGAGTGGCAGAGCTCGTGCGCGAGTATCGACGCGAAGAACAGGAGTGCCGTGGCGACACCGACCGCCGCCGTGAGCCAAGCGGGGGCCCCAGCAGCCTCCTCAAGCGTGGGAAAGACCGTCGTCGCGAGCGAGAAGGCCACCAGACCGAAGACCACGAACCAGCTCAGGTTCACCTCAACGGGGATGCCGAAGATGCGCCCGATGCGAACTGAGGGGATGTCCAACACGGTTTGCCTCGTTTCGATGAGCGACCGGTGCCCCCAAGGACCCGTCAGAACGCAGCCCCCTCCAGCGCCGTCGCACAGCCACAGGTCCGCTCGTCAGGCAGTCGCGGAATGAGCTCGTAGATGAGGCTCTTGACCTTGTTGTTGTTCTCGTTGAAGACCCGAACGACCTCTTCGTTGGTGACCGGCGGTATGCCCTCCATGCCCGCATCGAAATCGGTGATCAGGGAGATGTTGACGTAGCACATCTCGAGCTCACGGGCCAGATAGCACTCGGGGTACTGCGTCATGTTGATGACCTCCCACCCCTGCGCAGCGAACCACTTCGACTCGGCCCTCGTCGAGAAGCGCGGCCCCTGTATGACCACGACGGTGCCTGTGGGATGCGCTGTGATGCCAAGGTCTCTGGCACAGTCGATGGCGACCTGGCGCATCGTCGGACAGTACGGGTCCGCGGATGAGACGTGTGTGGTGATCGGGCCGTCATAGAAGGTGTCCTTGCGACCCGAGGTCCGGTCCACGAACTGGTCGCAGATCACGAAGTGACCCGGTTCGACGTGAGGCTGCAGCGACCCACAGGCGTTCGGACCGATGATGCGAGTGGCACCGAGCTCCTTCATCGCCCACACGTTCGCGCGGAAGTTGATCATGTGGGGCGGCAACTGGTGCTCGCGCCCATGACGAGGCAGAAACCCGACCGTGCGACCCGCGATCTCCCCCACCATGACTGGTGAAGACGGGGCCCCGAACGGTGTGTTGATCCGATATTCCTTGGGATCGTCGAGCAGCTCATAGAAGCCGCTCCCTCCGAAAACGCCGATCTCGATACGCGGGAGCTCAGGCATGGTCATCCTCCTGACTGGACGGTCGGTGCTGTGATTCTAGTCGATACCCTCTTCAAGGCACACGGATGCGTCAAGCACTCATCAGCTCATCGGCGGCCACGCAGGGGCGGTCGTCCTCCACTGGGCGCGGCGCGTACAGCGGTCGACGGAACAGGTTGTCGGCGTCAGTCCATGCCTCGTCCACTCGCACCGCTTGAGACAGCAGCGTGGACAGTGCCGCCGTCTTCGCGTCGAGGTTGTCGGCATGGTGGAGCAGGAGAGACTCGATGGTGGCCGGCCTCTTGGGCGCACCCCACTCGAGTTCACCATGGTGTGAGAGCAGCGCGTGCTCGAGTGTGACAGCGAGTCGCGTCTCAAGCTTCACCGCTGCCGCTGCGGCAGCGACACGTCTCGCTCCCATCACGACGTGCCCCACGAGCCGACCTTCATCCGTGTAACTGATGCCAGTGCCCACGCTCAGCTCATCCACCTTGCCGATATCGTGCAGAAGCGCCGCGGTGACGAGCAGGTCACGATTGACGCCCTCATAGCGCTCTGCGACGTGCGCACACAGCCCAGCGACATTGACGGTGTGCTCGATGAGTCCGCCCACATAGGCGTGATGATGGTACTGAGATGCCGGGCAAGCGCAGAAGCGATCGAACAACCCCTCCTCAAGGAACACCCGACGAATCAGCCTTCGTAGCTGCGCGTGTGTCACCCCGGCGGCGAGCGCTTTGAACTCCGCCACCAGCTCCACCGGATCACGTGGGCCCACAGCGACGAAAGCAGCCGGGTCCCACGTGGTCGCTGCTTCGAGCTCATCAAGCATGAGTCGCTTGAGACCGCGGTACAGGCTCACCGTGCCGGTCGCGTGCGCGACAGCGCCCGCCGGAATCTCAGTCGCGTCCCTGCTGGGACGAAACAGGACCGCCGGGATGACGCCGGTCCTGTCGGCAAGCTCAAGGCTCAGGTAGGCGTCGCCATTCCGGGCCACCCGCAGTTCCTTCGAGCGAACCATGAGAGTCGCGTCGACCCTCGATCCTGCCGCGAATTCGCGTACGAAGCCAGTCATCCCGCCGTGCCCTTCACGATATGCACACCAACCCTGATCGAAGAGTATCGGAGCGGTCTGACAGCGATCAGGTGGCCCGGATTCTCACAGGCGTACCCGGCTCAACGCCGTAACGATCACGTGCGCTGCCCTTGTTGAGCGCAAGCGTCAACAAACCGGAGGAATCCACGAGAACCACCGCATCCCCTTCGGCGACGTCGGCGAACGTGGCCCCAAAGGGGACCCTGATGATGTTGTGACCCATGGCGATCTCGAGTTCGCTCGCGCGAAGTCCGAGTTCATCGATCCTTCCCGCAGGAACGTTGAAGCGCAGCGAGCCGAACCGGTCCGCGTCAAGCACCTCCGCCACCACCGAGCCACCCTCGGTGGTGCACTCTTCGAACGGCGCCGGCACCAGATCATCGGGGTCGAGCGACACACCGAGTGATGCCGGCTCAACTCCGCACGCCAGCGCCGCCGCAGCCGGAGCGAGAATGTCACGCGCGTGGAAGGTCGCGAGTGGACTGCGGAAGTCGATCTTCGACGGATCGATGGCATGAACCGTGGCGATCCCCCCTGCCCTGCGTGCAGCCGGAATGAGCACGCCATTATCCGGGCCGACAAGGCGCGAGCCTGTCCGCGTGGTGATGCACAGGTCCAAGCGACCGCCGCCAACTCCGGGGTCGACGACGACCAGATGAATCGCATCGGGAACCTGATGCACGGCCGCGGCGGCTGTCACCGCCCCCTGCCTGATGTCGAAGGCGGGGACCTGATGAGAGATGTCCACCACCCGCGCCTGCGGACATGCACGATGGATCACGGCATGGCATACGCCGACCCAGGTGTCGTCCAAACCGAAGTCCGAGATGAAACAGATGAGTGTCTGCACGATTCCTCCTCGCGCGCACGAGTCCGAGCGCATAGTATCGTGGTACCCGATAAGGAGGTCGCTCTTGCGCACGCCCCGCTTGAAGGGATCGCTCGCCATGATCGCAACGATCATGTTGCTCGTGCCTTCAGTCGGCTGCACCAGTCGGCCCGTGCAGTTCGTGGACGCCGGACGCTCGTACAACGCTTCGACCGTCGATAGCCTGGTCACGAACACTTCCTCGGGTGATCTGGCCGCACAGAAGACTGAGGACGCGCCCGCCCTCCGACAACAGGCGCTCATATCGCTTCGCCGTTCTTCCGGCCGTGCTCCACAGGCCGCGGAGTTGCTGACCGCGATCTTCCCGGCCTCGACCACCGCCGTGCCGTACTACGTGGAGCGGGCCAGCTACGAAGGGACCGACGCTTGGATCGTACTCGAGGCGCGAGGGCGCCCGGGAGGGACGCTCGCCGACCGAAGGTTGTGGGTCATCGACACCGCCGGCAACGTCTTGGTGTCGAAGCTGCGCTGAGCCCCATCACGCGCACAGCCTACGGCCGAACTCCTCGAGCACGTGATCGGGCACTCGGCCCGTCCAATCCCGCTGTAGTCGGTCCCATGCCTCGTCCGCGGGCGTTTGAACCGCACGAAGATCCGCGAGTGCCGCCTCGAGCACGAACCGAACCGCCACGTCGCGCCCGTCAAGGCGACGATTGCAGATCCGCCTGACCACGGCCCAGAAATAGCTTCTGATCCGAACCGGCGAAACCATGGTGTCACCAGGGACGGTACGCAGGAACCGCTCCGTGGCGACACGGGCCTCGGATGACACCCGAGGGGGTACACCATGGTCCCGAACGGCCTCGTTCTCCAGGGCCGCGAGGACCTCAGCCGCATTCGCTGTCCCGACCATGTCCACCGCACACCTCCCGCCAACGACTTGTACGGCGGCATGGTACGTGTTCGGTCTGACAGTACTATTCGACCGGGAAGACCGCCGACACCTTGGAACGGTTGATGGCGATGTAGCCGGGTGTTGCTATGGGCTCGTTCGTCACGAGGTCAGTGACGACGGCGTCGGTGACAGCGAAGAATCCTTGCGCTTTGGCGTTCAGCGTGTCTGTGAGTCGGCTGCCTGCGACGACGTGGACGTCGCCTTCGATACGCCAAGGTCCGACCGCGAGGACACAGCGCACCTTCTCTTTAGGAGTCTGCACCCCAACCCCCCGTCTGACGGCTACGTCAGAAGAATCTATCGCACCCGACGGCCCTCCGTCACGCAAGCGCACGAACCGCTGATTCGAGCAGCACTCGTCCGATGCCTGCGACGTACACCTCCGCGAAGGCCAGAAGCAGAGCGACTGAGCCCGGTGCGAGCAGCTGCCAGAGCCTCTCAGCCTTGCGATCGAATACCGGGAGCATCCCGACCATCACCAGATTGATCGCCGTAAGGGTCAGGATGATACACAGCGCCACGAAGATCGGGTACGCCACGCCGGTCGATGGCGCGACCCACCAGGTCGCCGCGCAGGACACGAGTCCGGACCCCAACCAGGCAGCGTAGCCACCTGAAGACTCGAGTACCCGGGAAGACGAGGAACGCTGCCACAGTACGTCGTTGAGCATCGGCAGAATCAGTCCCGCACAGCAGTAGCCGACACACATCCCGCTCGTCAATCTCAGTAGGTTGGTCGATTCTCGCAAGCCAGCATACGAAGTGACTCCGTCAACACCCATGTACAGCACAGACAGACCGAAAAGCACCCAGAACCGGGGCGATGGAAGGGCACGCGGGCGATGACGATGAAGTGCCGCCAGTACCGCGAGCGAAACGACGAAACCGACATAGATGCCGGTGTCGCGTGCGCATACGGGCAGCTGAACGCCTCCGCCGAAGAAGGAGCGCTCGGGCAATTGATGACACAGGCCGTACCCGAGCCACCGCAAGAAGCCTTCCGGCACGTTCGCCTCTCATCCCGAGGAAGCGGGAACGGCGGGCCGCGCGTGTCGCGCAGCCCGCCGCCTCAAGGTCGATGGTCGGGATGGCGGGATTTGAACCCACGACCTCTCGGTCCCGAACCGAGCGCTCTACCAAGCTGAGCCACATCCCGGCGAGGCGCTATGCTAGCACGCCGTTTCGAGACACGCCAACCCCAGAGTCACTGAGGCCCGGTCGCCTTGAGGGGACCGGGCCTCAGTTCGCGTCATGCCAAACGCCTCAGTGCGCTACATGAGACCCCTCTTGGCGAGGTTCACGTGGCAGTTCGCGCAGAATGTGGGCTGGTGGCAGTCGAAGCACGGCTGCGCACCGTTCTTCTTCACGATGTTCGGGTGGTAGCGGACCCATGGCTTGTTCGCGACCGAACCCTCGTGGTGGCAGGAATCGCAGAACGCGGTCTGGTGGCAGTTCGCACACTGCTTCTTGTTGTACTGCTTCTTGGCGAACTGCTCCTTGTGCAGGAACTTCTGCTTCTCGCCATCGTTGATCTCGTGCGGCATGGTCAACTTGTGGCAGCCGCGGCAGAACTTCGAGTTCGGCAGTTCCGCAGCGTTGCCCTGGTGACAGTACGTGCAGATCTCGCCGTCCTTCTCGTAGAGCTGGACGTGCTGCGCCTTCTTCGCCGAGAAGTCCCTCAGGAACTTGCCCGCCTTGTGCGAGGCCGGGATGACGACCCGCTGCTGATGGCACTTCACGCAGTCGGCCTTCGTGTGGCACTTCTCGACACAGCCTGCTGGGCCGTTCTTGTTCGTCGAGGCGCCGTGCACCGCGATCCACGGACGCGAGAACGACGAGCCGACGTGGTGACAGTTGCTGCACAGCTCACGCCACGAGTGGCACTGCTTGCACGGCTGCGGGTTCTTCTTCGAGCTCACGTGGTTGGTCTTGAACTCGGCCTCGTGCGGCAGGTTCAGCTTGTGACAACCCTTGCAGAAGCTCGCGTTGACGCCGCCGCTGCCGTGGCACACCTCACAGGACTCGATCGACTTCTGGGCCTCCATCGAGTGCTTCGCGGAGGGCTCCGCCGGCTTCGAGCCGAGGACGGTCAGCGCACCCGGGAACTTCGGCTTGGTCCAGAACTGGGCCCTGTGCGAGTCCGGATACACCTTGCGCCCTGTGTGGCAGTCGATGCAGAACTTCGTCGGATGGCAAGAGGTGCACGACTTCACGCCGGACTTCGCGACAGCACGCGGGTGCTGCTTGCTGGTCCACGGCACCGTCTTGTCGAACTCCCAGCCGACCTTCGTCCCATGGTGGCAGCTGTCGCAGAACGCGGTCTTCTCGTTCGCGCCATGACACAGCACGCACTTCTCCGGCTTGGCCTTGGACACGGCCGGGTGACCGGCGGCGTCTTTCGGGTCCTTCGGCTCCTTGAACTCGGCCGGGTGCGGCATGTCCATGCCGTGACAGTTCGTGCAGAACGTCGACTTGTGGCAGGTGTCGCAGTAGAAGATCGACTCGACCTTCGGGAGCTCCTCGCCGATGCTCTCGTCGTCATGCGCGCCGTACTTGCGCTGAGCGGCGATCACCTGGGGCACGTCCTCCTTGGCCACGGGCTCCTTGCCCGAGCCTCCGCCAGAGGCGTACGCCTTGTCCGGGGTCAGGAAGCTGCCTTCCTTCTCCTCTTTGGGCTCAGTCGTCCCGGTGGTAGCTTCGGTCTTCTCGCCCTCGGACTCGCCGCCCTCGCCGTGACCGCCGGCTTTGGCGGCCTCAGCTTCGGCCTTCTTCTCCTTGGCCATCTCGGCGTGGCCCTTGGGATAGAAGTCCTTCTTCCGGTGATTCGCCGGCTTGAGCTCGAAGTCTGACGGATGACAGGCCGAGCACGCACCGGGGGCCGCGGCATCCTTGCCCAGGTCGTGGCAGCGGAAACATGCCGTCATGGACATGAAGTCGATGTGCTTCTTGTTCGGCTCGCCTGTGGCAGGATCATTGAGGGTCAGTTCGAAGTCCTCGCGGTGGGCGATCCGGTTATGACACACCGTGCACGCGGCATTGACCTCCGCGTGGACCTTGTGGTCTATCTTGATGCCCTTGGACGGCGTCACGTTGCGCTTGTCCAGGTTGTGGCACTGCGTGCACTGCTTGGATGCCATCGTGAGTGCGACTTCCGACTCACCGTTCAGGGGAAGCTCGAAGTTGTCCGTCACGGTCAGGTAGAGCTCGCCCAATGCCTCCGCTTTGTGGAGGATGAAGATGACCGGGTTCGCGTTCACCGGCATGTGGCACGCCATGCACGACACCTCAGAGTGCGAGGACCGGTTGTACGCGATGATCGTATCGTCCTGCACCTTGTGGCACCCCTCGGCACAGAACCAGCGTGTGGAAGTCACCCCCAACGCCACGATCATGACCGCGGCGAGCACCAGGACGCACACACCCGTCCAGATGATGTAGCGCGGTCGGCGTACCGGATCCTTGAATCCGGCCAGCGAGATCTTGGCCATACGCACCTCTCCTCACTCCGAAGGACAACGGCGTCGCCGCGTGCCCCCTCCATGCCCCATTCATTCACGGAAACTCTATAAGAACGTGCACGAGCGAACAACCGCAGAAGCGTCTGTTGCACGCTTCGACATGACAGTCAAACGTCCTGCTACCCGCCGACGGCACGCTTCAGGGCGCCACGTGCGGACGCGACGCGCCTCGGTCACCTCACGAGCAGTGTGTCAGCCAGCCGGTTGAGCTCGGCGATCGCACCCTGGATCTGTCGCGAGGCCTCCGCGGCCTGCGTGGAGACCTGGGCCATCTCCCTCATCGAGATCACGACCTGCTCTGAGGCGGTCCGCTGCTGTTGGGTCGCTATCGAGATCTGCTTCGCCGAGTCGGTGGTCTCCTCGACCTGCTGGACGATCCTGTCGAGCGAGTCAGCGGTCCTGCGGGCGAGCATCTTGCCCTCTTCGACCTTCTTCTGCGCCTTCTCGGTCGACATGACGAGCGCGCTCGCACTCGACTGGATCTCGCGCACGACGCGCCCGATCTCCGACGTCGACTCGGTGACCGAATCCGCCAGCTTGCGGATCTCCTCGGCGACGACGGCGAACCCTTTGCCCGCCTCGCCTGCCCGCGCGGCCTCGATCGCCGCGTTCAGGGCGAGTATCTTCGTCTGCTCGGCGATGTCATCGATGATGACGAGCACGCGGCCGATCTCCTGACTACGTTCGCCGAGCTGCAGGATGCGGTCGGAGGCCGCCTGCGTCGACTCGCGGATCTCGTCGATCCCCGCAGCGGTGTCGGCCACCGCCTGCATGCCCTCTTCCGCGCTGGCCAGCGTGCGTTCCGCGACCGCGGCCACCGTCTGGGAGTTGTCGGCGATCTGCTTGGAAGTCTGCGCGAGCTCTTCGACGGTCGCACTCGTCTGGCTGACCGCCGCTGCTTGCTGTGCGGCGCCCGAGGCCTGCTCCTCGGTGGCAGCCAGGACCTGTGCGGTGAGCGCGCGGACGTCGTTGTTGACCGCCTTCGCTTGGTTGAGCATTCCGGTGACATCACCGAAGAGACGCAGCACCTCTCCCTGCATGTCCTCGCAGTCGCCGTCGCACTCCACCTGGATGCCGAAGCGGGACTGAGCGGTCTCGAGCACCTGGGCGAACATCGACTCGCCCACCTTGGCAGCCACCAAGGCGCATGCGATTCCCAACGCAACGCCCGCCACGATGCACATGATCCAGAAGACGAGGTTCGCAGATGCGCTCTTGGCCTCGACGAAGAAGCCGGCGAACAGCGGGAACGCGACACCAACACCCACCCCGGCGCCTCCCATGTAGAACATCAACTTGCGCCGCGTGCGTCCGATCCCCAGCTTGCGTGCCACGCGTTCCTCCCAGCGAGACGACATCGACCCTCACTCGCGAACATACTATCAGCAGCTGGCGCAGGGCATAAGGTGGTCTTGCCGAAGTGTCTCGAGGCACGTTGCGCAAACATACCCTATGGGGTATATTCTCACGGAGGCTCCGAGGGAGAGCCGTCGAGAGGAGTACGTGAACGATATGACATCCGTTCGAATCGAGAACACGTCGTGTGACCGTTCTCCGGGCTGCCCGGCTCGCCGTGTGTGCCCGAAAGACGCGATCGTCCCCGTGCCCGGCGGTCCGTACCCGGGCGCCAACGGGTACACGGTCCTGGAGGACAAGTGCGCCGGGTGTGGCATCTGCGCTCGGGTCTGCGCCGGTGGAGCCGTCAGGTTCAGCTGAGAGGAGTCGGCGTGAGCGAGCCCGTCATGGTCGACGTCTACGACGTGCCGGCCACAACCGAGTGTTGGTCCGGCGGATGAGGACCGTCATGGTCTCCGGAGGAGATCACGGCGATCATCAGTGCAGAGATCGAGCGCCGTTACGGCGATGACGCCAAGGTGGTCTACCACAACGTGCAGGACGACGAGGAGCGCCGCAGAAGCGCGCACGTGGTGGCCCAGATCGAAGAGCGCGGCCTACTGTACCCGGTGACCGCGGTGGACGGCGTCCTCGTCTACGACGGAGCCGTCAGCTACCCCGCCATCATGCGCGCCGTCCACAACAAGCTGCTCGAACGCGAGGAGATGACGCAGGCGTGAGTCGCGCATGCGGTATGCTCGCCGCATGAGTACCGTGAGCGTCGCGGCGTGTGCCGACTACGACAGCGCCACCGTGTCCCAGGCCCTCAAGGCCGCCCTCGCCCCGCTCGGGGGGATGGCGGCCTTCGTCTCGCCAGGCCAACGCGTGCTGCTCAAGGTCAACCTCCTGTCGCGCGCCGTACCCGAGCGGGCGGTCACGACCCATCCGGCACTGGTGCGCGCGCTCATCGCCGAGGTGCGCTCTGCGGGCGGCGTTCCTTTCGTTGGCGATAGCCCGGGTGGACCCAACACCGCGAGTCTCGTCCGCCGTGTCTGGCAGGACACCGGCATCGCCGCGGTCTGCGAGGCTGAGGACGTCGAACTCGTGCTCTTCGATGACGACACGGTTCGCGTGCCCAACCCTGAAGCGACTCTGTACGGCGCATTCACGATCGGTCGCGCCGTGGTCGATGCGGACGTGGTCATCAGCGTGCCCAAGTTCAAGACGCACGGCTTCATGATGTTCACCGGAGCGGTCAAGAACCTGTTCGGCTGCGTCCCGGGGCTGGAGAAGGCGCAGTTCCACCTGAAGGTGCCCGACCGCGACGACTTCGGCGCCATGCTCATCGACCTGATGCTCACCTGCAGACCGGCCCTGGCGGTCATGGATGCCGTCATCGGGATGGAAGGCGAGGGCCCCGCTGGCGGGAGGCCCCGGCACATCGGTGCACTCATCGCCTCGCCCGACTGCGTTGCGCTCGATGTCGTCGCTTCGGCGATGGCGGGCTTGGACCCTGACGAGGTCTACACCACGAAAGCGGCGGCCCGTCGTGGCGTGGGGACCGCCAGGCTCGGCGACATCGAGACCATCGGCGACTGGCGGACATTCGCCCCCTCGGACTTCGCGCTCCCCACCCGCGACCTCTCTTCGCGCATGCCCGCCTGGATCGGACGTCGCTTGAGGTCGTGGACCACGTCCGAACCGTTCCTCGCATCACCTGAGGGCTGCACGCTGTGCAAGACGTGTGAGCGGGTCTGTCCCGTCGAAGCCATCCGGGTGCAGGCCGATGGCCCGCAATTCGATCGTACGCGCTGCATCCGCTGCTACTGCTGCCAAGAGCTGTGTCCGCCCCAGGTCATCGGACTCTCGGTCCCCTTCATCGCTCGACTCATGACACGCGGACGCGGACGCTGATCGCTTGAGCGAACGCGGGCGGGTCGCGCTACCTGTCCATGAACCGGTCGCGGAACAACCCCACAAGCCCGGCCTCCCAGAAGCGGTCCCACCCGTGAATCCCGTCCTCCGGGGGCAGCGTCGCATCGTACCTGCTACGGCGTTCCGGGTCACGGAGCACCGCATACGCTTCGTTGATGCGCTGCATGCGCCGCGTGGCGGAAGGACCGGCGGCGCCGCGGCCAGCGCGGTCAGGATGGTACTTCATGGCGAGCGCTCGATACGCGCGCTCTATGACCTCAGGCTCTGCATCGCGCGTCACTTGAAGTGTGCGGTAGTGGTCGTCAGCCATGGGCTCCTCGCAAGAGGTGTCAGTGAAGCGAGCAGGTGGCCTGGGGCACGAGGTCGGGAGACAGGTATATCTCCACCGGCTGCGGGCAACGTTTGTTCGCCAGTTGCATCGACGTCTGGCACACCGTGACCAAGACGCGATCCCCTTCTCCGGGCGTGGGCTTGATCGCGCTCGAGCGCGACTCCTCCGCACCCTTCATGAAGCGGGCCCAGATGCGGGCCGGGAAGCTCCCGCCGGTGACGCGGATGCCGTGAACGTTCATCATGTCCACCTGGGCCTGCGGGTACCCCACCCACACGGCCGTCGAGATGTCACCCGACCACCCCACGAACCATGCGTCGCGGTAGGACTGGGTGGTGCCGGTCTTGCCGGCCGCCCAGCGCCCGAAACGCGCTTCAGTACCGGTGCCCTTCTCCACCACGTCGTGCAGCATCAGGGCCGTCTTGACCGCGACCGCACGGCTCACCGCGCGCTTGGGCGTCGACTCCGGCTCGTAGACCACCTCGCCTTGCGCGTCCGTCACGCGGACGATGCCACTGGGGACTACTCGCATCCCGTTGTTCGCGATGGTTCCGTACGCGGCGGCCATCTCCAGAGGGGACACGCCGGTCTTCAGACCCCCTAACGCTATGGCCGGATCGGCGTTCAGGGGTGTCGTGATCCCCAGGCGCCGCGCGACGTCCACGACCTTCTCGGGTCCGACCTGCATGATGAGTCGCGCGTAGACCGCGTTCACCGACCAGCTCGTGGCCGCCTTGAGCGTGAGCGCACCGCTCGTGCGGTCGTTCTCGTAGTTCTGGACGTTCCACACTCCGTCTTTCACACGAACCGAGTACGGAGTCGCGCTGAACACCTGATGCGGATCGACTCCCTGCTCCAGTGCCGCCACGAGCACGAAGGTCTTGAAGGCGGAGCCCGGCTGCCTGCGTCCCTGTGCGGCCAGATTGAACTGGTTTTTCGTGAAGTCGCGTCCCCCGACCATGGCGAGTACGCTGCCGTCCGAGTGCCTCAGCGACACGATGGCCACCTCAGGGTCACCCGGCCTGTCGAGTAGACGAGCGCTCTCCTCCGCGAGCGCCTGCAGTTCCGGGTCGAGCGTGGTGTGGACGCGTAGACCTCCTGCGAACACCCGCTCGGAACCGAGGACGTCGATGAGCTCCTTCTTGACGTACTCCACGAAGTACGGAGCGACGACCTTGGTCTTTGGCGACGCGAGCTTCAGCTTCTGTCGACGCGCATGAACCAACTCGTCTGACGTGATGTAGCCCTGCTCCCGCATCTGGGCGAGCACGAGATCACGTCTCTTCACGGCGGCCTGCGGATCGTTGGTGGGGTCGAAACGCGACGGAGACCTGATAAGCCCTGCCAGCGTCGCGCACTCCGCGAGGTCGAGTGCCGAGACGCGCTTGCCGAAGTAGCGCCGCGCCGCACTCTCCACGCCGTAGGCCCCGTTTCCGAAGTACACCGTATTGAGATACGCCTCCAACACCTGCTGCTTGTCGGCGCGAGCCTCGATCTCATACGCGAGCAGCGCTTCACGCACCTTGCGATCGAGGGTGCGTTCGCCACCCGTGAAAAGCATCTTGACGAGCTGCTGCGTGATGGTGCTGCCACCTTCGCGGACCTCACCGGCCCGGGTGTTGGTCCGCAGGGCGCGCATGATGCCCTCGATGTCGACGCCGTTGTGTTCCCAGAAGCGGCGGTCCTCCACGGCGACGACCGCATTGCGCAGATGGATCGGCATGTCCGTGTACGACACGACGGTCCGGTCCTCTTCGCCGTGCCACTCTGCGATCACAGAGCCGTCCGACGCATAGACGATCGACGTCTGAGCGGTCGCGAACGCGCGCGGATCGTCCTTGAGGTCCGGAAGCGTCTTGGACAGGTCATACAGGTAGACGGCGAGACCGAGCGTGACGATGACGAGCGCCACCAGAACGGCTGCGACGACCTTGAGCATCGTGCCGACGCGCTGCCCGAGCGACATCGGCTCCTCCTGTTCGCTTCGAGTACACTTGCCGTCGAGCGCCGCGGTCTCATCGCGCAGCTCGCGGAGGCCGCCTGTGAACCGGAAGACGACCCGACCATGGTAGCACGCAAACACGGTGCCGAATCAGCGGTGATCGGGCCCCTGCTGCGCGCGTTCGAGCTGTGGCGGACATGGCTCTCGCGCACGGCTTGGGCGTTCACGCGAAACGCGCGGGGGCTTCGTCGGCGATCGTCGTCTCGACCGGGTGAGACGACCTCCTCCGTCCGTACCGAAGTCGTTGTGAGCGATCACGCGGAGCGCACTGACTCGTCAGCATGGCTGTTCGCCGCAGTCGTGGCCATCGCGTTGGGCGGTATCGCCCGGCTCGCTTTGGCGCCGGGCGGGCCACCGAGATTCGAAGCGCTGTCGGCGACCGGCTTGAGCTGGTCACTTGCGGCGATGCGTCTGCTTCTGCTCAAAGCGGCGCTGGGTCGCGAGGGCTTCGCGCCTCAGAGCGCCGACGCGGCCTGGGCACGAGGCGCACTCGTGTGGGCCGTCGCCGCCGACCCAGCTCTTGAGGCCGTGGCCTGGGCGGTATCGGCTGTCGTGACCGCAAGGGCGTTGGTCAACCGTCGGGTACCGGCTGCGACCGTCCGCCGAGCTGTGGTGCGGACATGGGGCGCACACGCACTCGTGGTGATCGGGGTATGGCTGCTGATCAATGCGTGGGTCGCCAACCTCGCCCGCTGAGAAGCCCTGAGGGCTCACACAGTGGCCGGCTCCGGCGCGCTCCGAGCCCCGATCTCCGCCACCAGAACCCCCCCGATGACAAGAGCGACGCCGACCGATTGCATGACCGTCAGCGTCGCCTGCCGCGGCAGGAAGATACGTGCCAGCGCGATGGTGAAGACCGGCTCGAGGGTGGAGACGACCGCCGCCTGAGACGGGCCGAGCCCTCTGATGCCCTCGAGGTAGAGCACGATGGCCGCGAAGGTAGGTATGAGGACTATCGCGAGGAGGAGCCACCATGTTCGCAGCGTCCAGGTCCCGGGCGAAAGAGCCCCAGGGCCGTCGGACACGACCACGCCCACGGCCGGGAGGAGTGCGGCGATACCGAACGTGTAGGCCATCATGGTCAGACGGGACCGGCCGGGGAGCCAGCGGTGGGACAGCAGGTTGAACAGCGTGTACCCGATCGCGGCACCCAGTCCGAGCAGCACACCGGGAAGCTTCGCCTTCACCTCACCACCGCCGAGCCCGACCACCAGAGCGCATCCGAGAAACGTCGCGAACACAGCACCTATCCTGGACAGTGTCAGCCGGTCCCCGAGGAGCAGCCACCCGGCGAGGGTGACGAACGCAGGGTAGGCGTACAGGAGCACCGCAACGACCGCCGCGTCGGCGTACACGAGCGCGAAGAAGAAGCAGACGGACGCCGCACCGTAGCCGGTCAGCGCCAAGAGCGAGAAGCGTCCGACGTCTTCGATCGGCACTCTGAGCGACCCGGGCTCCCGCAACTGGGCGACGACGGCGAGTAACGCGGCCGCGATGACGAAGCGCCATGCCAGCAGCGGCAATGGACGCACTCCTGTCTCGTACGCCAACGGCGTGAGCACCGCGAGCGTGCCGAAACATGCGGCGGAGATCACGACCGCGACCAGATGCCACCCGCGAGACCCCTTCACGCCACTCCCTCTCGTTCCTGTCGCCGTGGTGCTAGACTCGCCTGATGGCTGTCGAATCCCTCGGGGCCCCTGCCGGCCAGCGACGATATCGGATCCTTCTTCGCGTCGCCGCGGCCGCTTGGGCCGCTGTGATCTTCGCCGCGTCGTCGGTGACCGGTTCGACGATCCCAGGTCGGTTCGGTTACCTCGCACACTTCATCGAATACGCCGCGTTCGGCGCCCTGCTCTCACTCGCCGTCCGCGACCCGCACGACCGCACGGGCTCGGACCTTGCCGCACTCGCGCTCGCCTCGGCCTACGCGGTCACCGACGAGATCCACCAGTCGTTCGTCCCGCTGCGCACAGTCGACCCGATGGACTGGCTGGCGGACACCGCAGGTGCCGCCATCGCGATCATCGCACTGGTCGCTGTCGATGCCGTCGCGCGACGCCTGAAGCGTCAGTAGACGCCACTCTCCGCTGCCGTGTGCGGGTCGATGCCCATCTGCCGGACCTTGATCTTGAAGTCATGCGCGTTGTTGGCCATCGCGATGGCGTCATCAAGGGTGATCCGCCTGTCGGCATACAGCTTGAGCAGCGACTGGTCGAACGTCTGCATGCCGTAGTAGTCACCCTCTTCCATCGCATCGCGGATGAGGTAGGTCTTCTCCGGGTCAGTGATGTACTCGCGAATCGTACCGGTCATGACCAGCACCTCGACCGCCGGCACGAGCCCACCGGAGATCGAGGGGATCAACCTGAGCGAGACGATGCCCTTGATGGTCGCCGCCATCATGAGTCTCACCTGCTTCTGCTGATACGGCGGGA
The DNA here is from genome assembly GCA_029265315.1 of Actinomycetota bacterium. Lineage (GTDB taxonomy): Bacteria > Actinomycetota > Coriobacteriia > Anaerosomatales > PHET01 > JAJUJM01. The sequence goes on from JAJUJM010000011.1 coordinate 34,840, forward strand.
AGAAATCGATGATCCGGTTGATCGTCTCAGTCGCATCGATCGTGTGAAGCGTCGACAGCACGAGGTTACCGATCTCGGCAGCGGTCAGGGCGGCCGAAACGGTCTCGTGGTCGCGCATCTCGCCGATGAGGATGACGTCAGGGTCCTGTCTCACCACATGCCTCAGGGCATCCGCATAACTGTCGGTATCGATGCCGATCTCACGTTGGTTCACCAGGCACTTCTTGTCCTCGTGCATGACCTCGATGGGGTCTTCGATGGTGACGATGTGACCTTCGCGGCTCGAGTTGATGTGGTCGATCATCGCGGCAAGCGTCGTCGTCTTGCCCGATCCCGCCGTGCCAGTGACCAGGATGAGGCCCCTCGGCTCGTCCGCCAGCCTGCGGATCACAGGAGGCAGCCCCAAGTCCTCGAAGCTGGCGTGCCCTGTCGCCACCCGCCTGAGCGTCATCCCGACACTGCCACGTTGGTGGAACACGTTGACACGGAACCGGCCCACCCCGTCAAGCGAATATGCGAAGTCCACTTCAGGGTGGTTCTCGAAGGAGCGCTTCACGAGGTCATCCATCATCCCCACCGCGAGCATGTGGGTCTGCTCAGGGGTCAGCGGAGGCATCTCACTGATCGTCACAAGCCTGCCGTGCAAGCGGATCGCCGGCGGTGCCCCCGCCTTGATGTGCAGGTCCGAAGCACCCCGCTCGGTCATGTACCGGAGTATCCCGTCGATCTCCGCCATCGTGCGTCATCTCCCAATCCAGGCAAGGCGGCACCATCGCCTACCCAGTCTAGCCCAGGATGCGCCGGTGTGTCCGCCTACGGACGGCACGCGCCGGCGTAGTCGCCCCGAGAGAGCGGGGAGATCTTGACCACGTCGCCGGTACGTGGCGCGTGGATGTACATCCCGCCCCCCACATACATGCCCACATGGTGGATTGGCGAGCCGAAGAAGACGAGGTCGCCGGGCATGAGGTCGGAACGGCTGACCCGCTCACCGTACCCGATCTGTGCTCGAGAGCTGTGCGGCAGGTACACCCCGACCTGCCTGTACACGAACATCGTGAACCCGGAGCAGTCAAACGCGTTCGGACCGTCGGCGGCCCACACATATGGCGCCCCCAAGTAGCGCTTGGCTATCTCGACGACCTCGGAGCGCGGCGCGCGCGTGGGCGGAGGGAAGCTGCGGTCGGAGACGCTCACGAACGAGCGGGCCCTGGCCGCCCGTTCCCTCTCCTCGGCCGCCTCGAGCGCGGCGATCTCCGCCTCAAGTCCGCGGAGCTTTGACTTGCGCGCTGCCAGCTTGCTCTCGATCGAGTCCTTGTTCGCTTTCATGACGGCCACCTGCCTTGCGGCGGCCTTCTCTTTGGCGGCGATCTGGTCGCGGGCCTTCTTGGCCTTGATTCGCAGGTCTTTGAGCTCGGCGACGGATTCGGCGTCGCTCGCGTTGAGGTCTTTGAGGATGTCCCATGTCGAAGCGAACTCCTCGAAGGATTCAGACCCAAGCAGAACCGTCACGAATCCCAAGGGGCCTTGGCGATACATGCTGTTCGCACGACTGTTCAGGTGCCCCTGCACGACATCCATCCGCTTCGTCAGCTTCCTGTGACGAGCGGTCACCGCCTGCTTTTCGGCAACGAGCTTCCTGTGTTTCGCGGATGCTTCGTTGTAGCGCTCAGCCGCGATCTCGACCTGACGATCGAGCTCATCGACCTGGGCCTTGACCGCCCGGGCCTGAGCGATCTTGCTGGCCGGCACGGCATGGGCCGGATTCGCTGAGAACAGGAGCGCACAACAAAGAACCAGCACGCTCACCACATGACGACGAGACTTCAGTTCGACTCCTCCGTGAATCATGCGGATGTGTCACACACCCGGGAGATTCTATCACGGACCCCTGCTCAGTCGAAGACGAAGCACAGCGCATCGAGCAGCCAGACGGCCGTGCGCTGTAGGTCGTGCTCGCCCTCAAGAGCACTCTGTGTGAGGTCGACGACCACCTCTCGGGACCCCTGCCTCAACTGCTGAACGGCGGTGAGCAGCCTGGGCACGAGCGTCTCCCGATCCCCCAGCCTCACCACGGGACGGCCCTCCGTAGTCACTGAAGTAGCGCCCGCGTGGAGCAGCAGATGGACGACGACATCCGGTTCCGGCTCAAGCTCCGGTCCGACCAAGGCGCACCGGGCCGTCGGCGAAGTCGCCGAAGCCAGGTTCACCATACGCTCGGCGACGAGCGTCCCTTTCGCGTCCAGGCCCGTCACAGCGAACGGGACTCGTTCGAGGACCGATGCCGCGCGCGCGGGAGCCGGGCGAGCAGCGGAGTGGACGCTCGCGTCCTTGCCGTCCCAGACGTGCCGGAGCGCCATCAACGCCCCCACGGTGTCGTCGCCCGCGATGCCATCGGCCGGAAGCCCGGCGTTGCGCTGGAACTCCACGAGCGCCCGCTCGGTGAACGAACCGAAGATGCCGTCGATGTCCCCGCATGTGAAACCCAAGGCGTTCAGGGCCGTCTGCAGCGTCGTCACGTCACGGCCATGGAAATGCGGGAGGCGTAGGTAGAGCATCCGGTCACCCAAGGTGAAGGTCGCGTCGACCAAGGCGGACCAGGTCTCAGGGCCGACGATCGCGTCCTCGTTGATGCCCGCACGCGCCTGGAACTCGCGAACCGCTTCGGCGGTTCTGCCCAAGAAGACCCCGTCCACGCCCGTCGGCCCCAGATCGTGTCCGAGCAGGCGCAGGCGACGCTGTATGTCCTGGACGGCCGGTCCACGGTCGCCCAGCCGAATCGGCTTCACCTGAACGTGCCCTCCTCGACGATCAGTGCCCCGTGCCGTAACGCCCCCGGAACCGATCGACTTTGCGCTGAAGCGCGCTTTCCGCGGTGACCGCGGCGCGCAGGAAACGACGGACCTCGAGATCGAGCACCGTGTCCGGATGGTACCGGCATCCGTCGTTCATGGGGTCGCCGTCGCAGTCTAGCACGTGTGCGCCCGCCAGCGCGCTGAGCAGCGGCTTGAGTCGCCAAGCGGGGACGCCTGTGGCACGCTCGAGCACGGCTCCCACAACGGACTCGTCGCGGTGCCTGTCGAAGTAGGAGATGACATCACGCGTCGCCGTGATCGTGTCACGGTCATCGGCGAACGCGGCCATCGCCTGTCGCAGGCTCACCTGGCAGCCCCCCATACCATCCGGTCAAAAGACCCTACGTGCCGGCGGACATCACCCGGTTCTTCCCCGCACGCTTGGCGCGATACATCGCCGTGTCCGCCGCCTCCAGCAGCTTGATCGCGGATTGCGCGCTCGCCGGGAAAGAAGCGACTCCGATCGAGACCGTCCTGCCCACGGGGCTGTCGCATCCGATCTGCCAGTCCAGCTGTTCGACCTGCTGTCGGATGCGTTCGGCCACCGCCACTGCGCCCTCGGACTCCGTCTCGGGAAGCAGAACCACGAACTCTTCGCCTCCATACCGTGCGGCGATATCCATCTCGCGCAGATTCTGCCTGATGACCCCTGACACGCCCTTGAGCACCTCATCACCCCGCACATGCCCACAGGTGTCATTGAACGCCTTGAAATCATCGATGTCGAGCATGATGAGCGAAAGCGGATGTCCGAAGCGCTGCGAACGTTTGAACTCCTCTTCAAGACGCTGACGGAAGTGGCCGTGGTTGTACATCTCGGTCAGCCGGTCCGTCACCGAGAGACGCTCAAGCTCGCCGTGGAGCAGCGCGTTCTGGAGCGACAGCGAACTCTGGTTTCCGAGCACCTGCAATCTCTCGAACTCCGCAGGGGTGAGCTCACGGCGCGTCGCCGAGGCCATGACCATCACCCCGAACACATTCTCGCCGGCCCGCAGCGGCACGGCTGCCTGGCTGACGACATCGCCGGGATCGAGCACCCACGCGCCGGAGCCCGAGCCCGGCTCCACGTCCACCTCCTGGTGCGGTCCCTCACGGAACACGTGCCCCAGTATCGTCTCCGACACGGGCACAACGACACGAAACGCTTCTTCGGGTCTACCCTGCGACGCATGCAGGCACAGCGTCCAGTCCTCACGGTTGAACAGGTAGACGCAGCTGATCTCAGCTCCAAGGATGCCGTTGCAACCGTCAACGATCAGCGAGCAGACATCGTCCACGGACGTGTAGCTCGTCAGCGCCTTGAAGAACTCGTGCGTGAAGAAGATCTCGGCCAAACGACTCTCGAGTTCCTCGTTCGCACGTTCGAGCGCTTCTTTGGAGGTCTGGAGCCGCCGCTCATGACTGCGGATCTTGTCATAAGCGACCTGCAGCTCGACGAAGAGCCGCTCCTGCTCTTCGCCGCGCTTCTTGGCCACCAGAAGGTCCCAGACGAGCTCTGCACCCGCGGCGCTCACCACGGCGACGTGCGCGGGACGGTGCGCCTCGAGCTGAGCGGATATCTTCGGGTCTTCGGACAGGTCGACGATGAGGTCGAGGTCCGGCACCTGGAACAGTTCGGAGATGTCGGTGGTGGCGTAGACGCCGAGGTCCTCGGCGAGTCGCATGCAGGGAAGCGTGGCATACGGCGCGCAGGCGGCCATGACCTCGACGTTCTCGAGGTCGTTCATGAGCCGCAGCATCGACGCAGCGCGCGACCCACCGCCTACCACTGCGATCGCCATGCGACGGCTCACGCCGCCCGATGCCGGGACCCCTTGCATCTCTGTGGTGTCCATGGTGCTCATGGTACCGCCGTCGTCGCTACAGCTTCACGATGCCGAACTGATAGCTGCGCACGAGCACCTCGCCCGTCTCGAGAGCGAACTCCACCGTGCGTGCGTGCGCTTCACCCGTATCTTCGGCGACCAAGGGGATCGACATGAGAGCGAGCTGTCGCTTGACCTCGGCCACGTTCCGTCCTCCGATGCCCGCCATCGCGGTGTCGCCACGGAACATGGCCGCTCCGCCTGCGATCTTCGCCGTGAGTCTGCGCTGTAGTGAGCCCTCGCTCTTGAACATCGCCACCATCTCGGACACCGCCGTGTCAGCGAAGCGGCCCGCCATCAGTGTCTCCGCTCCGTTCTCAGGGTGGTGGGGCAGCATGACGTGCGACAGACAGCCACGCCTCGCAAAGGAGTCATACATCGCCACGGCCACGCAGGAACCGAGAGCCGGCGTGAGCAGACGCTGCGGAGCTTGGGCCATGCGAATCTCGCCGATGCCCACCTCGATCACCTCTGGATCGTGCGTCAGCGGGAAGATCGATGACACGAAGCCGGCTTCGTCATTCATGCGATTCCCAGCCGACCCAGTATCACGACCAGACTCTCAGGGTTGGGCACGAAGAAGAGTGCCGCTTCGACACTACGCACTTCATCCACGAAGGCCGTGCGCACCAGTACCGCTTGTGGGGCTTCCATTCCCACTTCAGCGACCACGGCCTGCAACAAGGCGCCGGCCATGTCGAAAGCCATCGCAGGACTGGACGGCAGCACGTCGACATCGGCCATGCGTGCGATCGCGGCCAGATAGGCCGAGATGAGTATCGAGGCGACATGACGGAAGAGCGCCTCCTCGTCATGGCCCATCGCTTTCGCGCTGCCCACGTCGTGTCCACGCATCAGGTCGACCAAGGCGAGCGCGGCCTGACGGTCCGCCATGAACAGCACTCCACCGCTCAGATCTCCCAACAGACGGGCATAGACGGCGCCCACCAAACGTTCTGCCCCGCCGAAGACGTTGGGTACGTCAGCCAGGTCGAGGATCTCGAGACGCGGGACCTCGAGGGCGATCGGCCTGTCGACCAGTTGTGACAGCGCTGTGGCCGCATGACCGGCGCCGATGCCGCCTACTTCACGCAGCGCATCGAGTTGGAGGGGTGTCAGAGAATCCAGGCGCATGGTCACCCTTCAGTCATCGCCAGCGCACGAGGGTCGAAGATCAGCATGACCCGGCCGTCACCGAGGATCGTGGCTCCCGAGAAGCCCTTCTGGTCCCTGAACAGCCGCGACAGGGGCTTGACCACAATCTCCTGCCGACCAGCCAGGCCGTCCACATGCAGAGCGCGTTGTTCAGCGCCCGCGTCCACAAGGACCACGCTCGAGCGCGGTTCAGGCAGCGCGCATGGGTCGGCGCCGAACAGTAGTGCATCAAGACGCTGCAGGGGCACGATCGCACCGTCACGCAGAATGACCACTGGCGACCCGTCGACCGTGTCCACCGTGATGTCCTCGACCGAGTAGACCTCGTCGACGGACGACAACGGAATGGCGAACTGCTGCCCTCGGGCGTGAACCAGAAGCGCCTGCACGATGGCCAGCGTGAGCGGCAGGCGCAGGACGAAGTCGGTGCCTGACCCCAGAGTCGAACGGATGATCAAGGTGCCACCGAGATGCTCGATCTTCCCCTTCACCACATCCATCCCGACGCCACGGCCTGAGACCCTGTTCGCAGAGTCCATCGTCGTGAAGCCCGGAAGACAGGTCATCTGGAGGATGTCTCCTTCATCGTAATCACAACGGTCCTCCTCGGAGACCAAGCCGCGTTCGACCGCTTTGCGCCACACCTTCTCGACGTCCACACCCCGCCCGTCATCGCTCACAACAATCGCGACGTGGTCACGCTCGCGGCTGGCGGACAAGGTGATGCGGCCGACCGCCGACTTGCCTGCGATCTGCCGCTCGGACACGGACTCTATGCCGTGGTCGATGCAGTTGCGCAGAAGGTGCACGAGCGGGTCTCCGATCTCGTCGAGCACCGTCCTGTCCAGTTCGATGTCGAGGCCCTCCATCCGGAACTCGACCTGTTTACCAAGGTCCTTGGCGAGATCGCGAACCATGCGAGGGAAGCGATTGAAGATGTTGCCAACAGGCACCATCCTGGTCTGCATGACCTCATACTGCAGGTCCGTCGAGATGCGCTGCAGCTCGTCGACGGTCTCGAGCAGTTCAGGATCGGGTCGGTGCGCGACGATACTCTCCAGTCGCGACCGCAGGATGACCAGTTCACCGACGAGGTCCACGAGCGTGTCCAGATGACCGATCGCGACTCGCACCGTCTGCGTCTGTGAGAGCTTCGGCAGGTCACGCCTCCGCGAGCGTTCAGGTTGCGTTGGGCCGCCTTGGCTGGAATCGATGCTCGACGAGCCTTCAGCGAGTGATTCGAGCGCGACGTGGGCGACTTCGCTCACGTGCGCGACGGCCTCACGTATCTGCTCGGCACTCGAAGGCGTCTCCACCACGACCTCGAAGCTGCGACCGAACTTCTCGTCCTCGATGTCCTGGGCGGAGGGCGACGTCTCCAGGACGCTGCCCATGTGCGCCAGACGCTTCATGACCATGTAGGCCCGTACGGCTTTGAGCACGCACGCCTCGTCGAGAGTCACTTTGACGCGCCACTTCGAACCGCCGGCCCTCGATCCGGGCGCAGCGATGTGGGCACCGTCGCTGGGTGTCGAGGCAACGACGCCATCACTGTCCTTCGTCGGGCCGCTCGCGGATGCGTCCTCCGGCGCCGCGCCGGTTGTCATCGCCTCGATGGCGGCGATGATCTCGCCGGCGTCGAGGTTCGCTTGACCGGACGCCTCGTCGTCGATCAGGTCCTTGGCGAAGTCGACCGCCGTCAGCATGAGGTTCACGAGGTCGGAGGAGACCGGGACCTCGCCCTTCCTCACACGGTCCATGAGTCCTTCCATGCGATGGGTCAGGTCCGCAGCGCGGTCATATCCCATCGCTGCAGACATCCCTTTGAGCGAGTGGGCCCCGCGAAAGACCGTCTCGACCGGCCCATGATCGTGCGGTGCCGCCTCGAGCGCGAGCAGCCCGTCGACGATCTGTTGCAGGTAATCAGCGCTCTCGGCCAGGAAGACATCGCGATACGAATCCATGTCGCTCACCGCGCCGCCCCCCTCTCGGCCCGCGAGCGCACCGCGCGTCGAATCTCTGCTGCGACAAGCCCGGCGGGCACGACCCGGGAGGCCGCCCCCAGCCGAATGGCTGCCCCCGGCATCCCCCACACGACGCTCGTCGACTCGTCCTGGACCACGGTGTCGCCACCGGCTTGTCTGATCTCTCGTGCGCCTTGCGCCCCGTCGGCGCCCATCCCGGTGAGCACGACACCAACGGACCTGTCGCCGAATGCGCGGGCGACACTCGAGAGCGTGAGATCGCCCGCGGGCCTCACTCCGTGTTGAGGCGGATCATTCGTCAGCTTGAGCTGCCGACTGGTCCCGTCCTGCACGACGACCATGTGGTGACCGTGAGGCGCCAGGTAGGCGACACCGGGCTGCAGAACCGTGCCGTCTTGAGCTTCGACGACGGTGATCTCACCAGCGGCCGACAACCTCTTCGCGAGCGAACGCGAGAACCCTGACGGCAGGTGTTGGACGATCAGGTAACTCGCAGGAAGCGTGGCCGGCAGACCCGACAGGACGCGTTCGAGGACCGGTGGCCCACCAGTCGACGCGGCGATCGCGACGCACGCTGCGATCCGTGACGGCGGCGCCTCTGGCGGCGCCGCAGCGCGCAAAGGCGCCTCCGCGCCCGCCTCTGCGGAGCGCAGCGCCGCCGCGATACGGTCCGGCGACACGCGATGGGCGGTCTTGATCGTCTTCAAGAGATGCTCTGAAAGCTCCGTCATCGAGCTTGCCATGCCTGCGGACGGCTTGGCGATGAAGTCGACAGCGCCTTTCGCGAGCGCCCGGTACGTCGTGTCAGGATCGTCGAGTGAGGACAACATCACGACACGAGCATCAGTGTGCTTGCGAATGTGCGGTAGAGCGTCGAGCCCGTCGAGCTCAGGCATCTCGATGTCGAGCGTCACGACGTCCGGGGACAGCTCACGTGCGCGCTCGATGGCTTCAACGCCCGTCTTCGCTGTCCCCACGATCTCGATGCGCGGGTCGAGCGAGAGTGCACGCGTCAACATCTGGCGTATCAGCGCCGAGTCGTCTACGACGAGCACTCGGATGACCCGTGACACCGTGGACACCTATCTCTAGCCGTGCTGATCGGCGAGGCACTTCCTGACGGTCTCGAGCACCTTCGTGGGTTGGAACGGTTTGACGAGGAAGTCCATCGCTCCCGCCTCGAGCGCCTCGACGATCATCTTCTGCTGACCCATCGCACTCACCATGAGCACGCGGGCGTCCGGCGCCGAGCTGCGGATCTCGCGCAGCGCACTGATGCCATCGAGCTCTGGCATGGTGATGTCCATGGTGACGAGATCGGGTGCGACTTCGCGATACTTCTCAACGGCGTCGCGCCCGTTGACCGCCTCATGGATGACGTAGCCCTCCTTGGCGAGGATGTCTCGGATCATCATGCGCATGAACGCCGCGTCATCGACGACGAGTATCGACTTAGCCATCCGCTTCTCCCGTACTGTCGTCGCCCGAACCTGCCCCGGGTGCCGCGTACTCAGATCGCGGCAGCACTTCATCGAGGTCGAGCAGTATGACGAGAGCGCCGTCGCGTTCGACAACACCCGAGAACGCGCGCGCGGTGTCCGCACCCAAGGTCCCGTCCGGCACAGGACTGATGCGATCGCTCTCGAACCACGTCACCTCGCTCGCCGCATCGACCGCGATCCCCACGGGTCCTGCCACGCCCTCAGCGACGACTATGCGAGACGTCGGCCCCGGGACGAACGGACGGCCCTTGAAGCGCCGCAGAAGATCGATCACGGGAATCACGCGGCCGCGGAGGTTGATCACACCCATGACCGCCTCGGGCGAACGCGGCACCGGCGTCGAATCCTCATACCGGATGATGCTGCTCACGACGGACACCGGCAGGCCGTACTCCTCGTCGCCCAGACGGAAGATGACGTAGCCGTTGTCTGCGGTCTCGGTCACGCTTCCCCCTACTCGGTCCGGAAGCGGTGCACCACGTCGTCAAGACGCTGCGCCATATCGGAGAGGTCCTGCGCAGATGCGGTGATCTCCTGCATGCACGCGGTCTGCTCTTCCGCCGCCGCGGCGGTCTCCTCCGCGGATGCTGCGTTCTGCTCGACGACCGCCGCGATCTCGTGCATCGCGCGGTCGACCTCCGAGGTCCGCTTTGCCTGTTCGGCCATCTGGGCGGCGATCTCCTCGGACAGACGGCTGGTCCTCTCTACCGCGTCCGTGATGAGGCGTAACGCGTCGTTGGACCTGCTCACGACCTCACTGCCTATCTCGACCTCGCGCGATCCGATCTCCATGTAGCGCACTGCCTTGGCGGTCTCAGCCTGGACCTCCTTGATGAGCTCACCGATCTGCTCGGCCGCACGCCCGGAGCCTTCGGCGAGCTTTCGCACTTCCTCTGCGACCACTGAGAAGCCGCGGCCGGACTCTCCAGCACGGGCGGCCTCGATGGCGGCGTTGAGGGAAAGCAGGTTCGTCTGGTCAGCGATGCTCGTGATGACATCCACGATGCCACCGATCTGCTCGCTCCTCTTGCCGAGCAGCTCGACCGATTCAGCCAGTGTCTCGATGGCCTGCTGCACCTCGCCTATCTTGGCGATGGCCTGTTCGGTCGCCTCCTCGCCCTTGCGAGCCACGCTCGCCGCCTCCTCCGACGTCCGAGCGGCGTCGTTCGCCTGAGCAGCCACGCGCTCCGTGGTCGAGGCGATGAGCTCCATCGAGCGAGAGGTCTCATCGACTTTGCGGGACTGCAGCTCAGCACCGTGCGCGATCTGTTGGACCGATGACGATATCTCGATAGTCGAGGAGTTGATCTCCTGTGATGAGGCCGACAGCTGCGACGCTGCGGCCGATACCGACTCGGCGGAACGCCGCACCTGAGAGGCGATGCTGCCGAGCGAACGGATGAGGTCGTTGCACTCGCCGGCCAAGACCCCGATCTCATCGTTTCGGACGATCGTGGCCGAGACGGTCAGATCGCCCTTGCCGGCCTCAGCCATGACTCCGCCCAGATCACGCAGCGGACGAAGCACGCGGTCCTTGAATTGCCAGCGCCACAGCAGTGTGCCGGGGACGCCGGCCAGGATCATGGCGAACAGCCCGAGCACCATCACAGGGAGCATCCGTCCCAGGGTGAGGTCGAGGTACCACCACGCGAAGATCGCGGTGACCACGAGGCCGAGCGCCACCGCCGGGCCGATGGTCAACCACGTGAGTGCGGTGAACGTGAACGACAGGCCCCGTCTCACGGAACTGTCCCGGTGTACCCCTGCCAATCCCCTCACTCCCCTTCTGTGCCGGCCGTCTTGGGCTCCCTCATGCGCGCGACGGGCGACGGTAGATCCGCTCGCGCCCCACGATGGCCTCGAACCTCGCGGCCATCTCAGGCGCCAGCTTCTCGCTCCTGCCTAAGACGAGATAGCCTCCGCGCGCAAGCGAGTTCCAGAAGTTCTCCAACACGCGCACCTGCTGGTCCCTATCGAAGTAGATGAACACATTGCGGCACATGATGAGGTCCATGACCCGGAACGGCGCCGGTTCGAAGAGGCTCAACTTCTGGAACCTCACCAGCCGCTTGACTTCAGGCGCCATCTCGAATCTGCCCTCACCAACCTGCTGAAGGAATCGTACCTGATAGCTGGGTGGAATGTGACGAAGTCTTTCGCGTTCGTAGACGCCTTGACGAGCGACCTCAAGCACGTCGCTGTCCAAGTCCGAGGCGGTCACGGACACCACGAAGTCCTTCGCGTGGTCGCCCAACAGGTCGAGCAGCAGCATCGCGATCGAATACGGCTCCTCGCCGGTCGCACACCCCGCCGACCATACGCGCAGCGCACGGCTGCGCCCCACACGCTTGGCCGCGATCATCTCCTTGAGGATGGGCCGCAGGTGACTCCACACGACCTTGTCACGGAAGAAGTCGGTGACATTGATGGTGATCGTGCCGATGAGCTCGTCGTACTCTCTCGGGTCCTCGTCGAGCAGGTCGGCATACTGTCGGTACGAGTGCAGCCCCACGGTCCGCAGGCGCGCAGCGATGCGGCGCTCGATGTACGCACGCCGGTAATTGCCCAGATCGAAGCCCCGTGCCTCGCCTATCTTGGCGATGAGCTTCTCAAGGCTTCCCCGATATGCTTGGACGGGCGGCGTGTCCGTCAAGCGTGGCCCCCTGCCTGTGGTCGGCGTCCGAACGACTGGCGATAGATGCCGAAATCCTTATAATAGTACCGCTACACTGCTCTTGTCTCATCACGAGAGGTTCGCCTTGAAAGCCCCCTCCACCGCACAACGTGTGCTCTTCCTCATCCTCGCGACAGCGCTGCTCGCACTCTCGGGCACCATGGCTTGGGCGACACTCAATGATTTCGGCTCTCGCGGCCTCGTCCCCAAGGGTGTGTCCGTGGCCGGGACCGATCTGTCCGGACTGACCGAACCCGAAGCGCGTCTCGCCATCGAACGGGCGGTCACCGCGCCCCTCATGAGACCTGTCACCGTCACGGCAGACGGGAACACCTTCAGGTTCGATCCGAGGGGCGCGGTCGAGGTCGACACCGATGCGATGCTCGCCGAGGCGTACGCACCGCGCCGCGCCGCGTCGTACCTGGCGCGCGTCGCGCACGACATCGCCGGCACTCCTTTCACGAAGCAGGTCGAACCGGCATACAGCGTGGATGAGGTCGCCCTGCGGACATGGCTTGGCGAAGTCGCCAAGAAGGTGAACCGACCGGCGATCGACGCGTCACTCACCGTCGAAGGCAGCAAGGTGACCACCATCGCGGCCAAATCGGGACGCAGCCTCGACATGACCCAGGCCACCGAGGTGTTGGCAGCAGCCTTCAGGTCCGACCAGGCCCTCGCCAGTGGCACGCGCACCGTCGAGCTGCCGGTCTCCGCGATCAAACCCAAGGTCACCGAGAAGACCATGGGCAAGACCATCGTGGTAGACCTCTCCGAGCGTCGGATACGCCTGTTCGACGGCATCAGGATCGAGAAGGAGTACCCCTGCGCGGTCGGGACTCCCAGTTACCCCACCCCCCAAGGGACCTTCGAGATCGTGCTCAAGCGCTTCATGCCGTCATGGTCCAACCCTGCGCCGAACGGGTGGGGCAAGGGCATGCCCGCCTACATCGGACCCGGCCCGAGCAACCCGCTTGGCACTCGGGCGCTGAACCTGAGCGCACCGGGCATCCGGTTCCACGGCACGACGAAGCGTTGGTCCATCGGATCGGCCGCGAGTCACGGTTGCATGCGCATGCTCCGCGAGGACATCGAGGACTTCTACGAACGTGTCGAGGTCGGCACGCCTGTCCACATCGTTCCGTAGACGCGGCGGCTCTCGCGGACTGGTGCCGTAGACCGCCTGGAACGCAGCGCTCCGGCGGACCACTACCGTCAGGGCAACTGCTCGATCACGTCGCGCACATCGTCTATGAGCCCCTTCGGGTCCACTCCGGTCTTGGCCGCCATCTCGACGACCACGACGATGGCGCCGTCGGTGAAACCCGCCGCCGCGAACGAACGCCCGTCGGAACCCAGTCGCACGGTATGGGCGCCGACCTTCTGGGTGGCCGCATCCTGCGCATAGCCTGGGTCCATGACCGCCGACAGAGCGTTCTTGGCCTCGACCGGCGTGCGATACTGCTCCACGGCGATCACGACGGACAGGACCATGGTTGACCCGGTTGGCTTGTATTGGCGTGAGAGTGAGAGCGCGTCGGTCGATGGAGGCTCCGCCGTATAGCCCCTGAGCGCGTCAGGGGCGTACTTCGCAAGAGAGCCGACTGGGCCTGAAGTATCACCCTCGCCCGGTTTGGGCGCGACGGTCGCCGGCTTCGACGCCGGCGTGTCACTGTCTGCATCAGGCTTCGGCTTCTGGCCACGCTCGAGCTGTTGCAACTGCTCCGGTGCGGAACGGAACCGGGGGTCTTCTGCGGTGACCTGAGCGAGCTTCGCGCGCGCCGCGTCGAGGTCTCCCGCAGCGATGGCCGCCTGCGCTTCCGCGTACAGCGCCTCAAGTCGCACATGCTTGTCGCAGACCCGCCGCTCGGTCCTCACACGGTAGGCGCCTGCGGTGTTCGCCGGGACCTTCACGGTGGTCAGGGCCGATTCGTCCACATGACCGTACGGGCACTCGACGCGCAGGCCCGTTTGGACCTCGACCGTGCGCTGACAACCGAGCGTAACGACCAGCAGAGCAGCGAGTGCGAGTGCGAGTGCGACCAAAGGCCTCGGGCGCATCATGTGGTTCCTTCCGAAGAGCCGGACTGCGTGCGACTGCGAACAAGGTGAGCAGCGACCACGAAGCTCACCGCCACACTCACGACGAATGAGGCAAGCCGCACGGGGTCCGCCACGGCTTCGAAGCTGATTCGAGCATACTCCGTGCCGAGGGTCTGCTGCACGTCAGCCGGCACCCAACGGGTCGCGGTACGCACAGGCGTGTCAGCGAGCAACGGGTACGCCACCGCCACGATCGGCGCCAGCAAGGCGCCCGCCCACGCGGAACGCCTGAGCCCGCGTGATACATCCGCAGCCGCCCCAAGCGCGCAGCCGGCGGTAGCGAGTGCGAGCCAGCCCACCGCGGTCTCGACCCCGAGCATCGTCCACGTCGCGCGATACTCCTCGCCGAAGGCGCCCGCGATCGTGGCCTCGAGTCCACCTGTGAACATCGCCACGCACGCCAAGAGAAGTGCTGAGGCGCCCGCCGCGAGAAGTCCTCGGGTGACCACCGTCTGCGATGAGGCCGGTGGCGGTTCTTCCGTCGACGCGGTCGTCTCACGCTGTGTCCACAGAGCAAGCGTCGCAGCAAGTGCTACCGCGATGCCCGCCCCGGCGGGCCGCCAGAGGATCGGGTTCGGGCCATAGACCGTCAGTGCCCGCTCGACGAACGACAGACCGGTCAGGGCGATGGGCACAAGTGACAGAGAGACCGAACTCCACGCAAGACCTGCGCGCGCTGAAACGTGCGTCCACCCTACGGCGAACAGCGCTCCGAAGACGGCGAGGACCGCAAGCACATCTGCCGTGCGAGCGAGCACGGCCACGTCCACAGGACCAGCGAAGGTCGCACTCGACACCGCGACGGCGAACGCCCCGACCAAAGCCAGTGTGGCAGAGATCGACGGTCCCAAGGTTCGTGCGGAACGGACCAGCACGAGCGCACCGACCGCGAAGATGACTCCTGCGACCACCATCCAGGTGTGCTGCACAGGAAACCTGACGAACGGTGACAGCGAGCTCGGCCGCTCCCAGTTGGCGAGCACACCGAGTCCCCCGACGCCACACGTCAATGATGCCGCGAGCGTGCTCCATGAACGAGGCGGGCGGGCGAAAAGAACCGCCGCGCCACACACCAAGAGGCCCCACGTCGATGTGGTGAACAGCAACACCTCGGTCCCGGTCGGGGCATCGCTCGCCCGCTGCGACAGAACGATGAGCGGTGCCAGCCCGAACGCGGCGGCGCCCGCGGCAACCGCACCGATCGCCGCACGGTTCCTCGTCCTGAGAGCCGACCATGGCCTGGCGAAGCCGGACATCGCCGCCGCGACCAAGAGCGCTCCCGCCGTCGACGCGATGACGAGGACGGCGTCCGGCAGGTGCTCCATGAGAAGCGTCGTGGACAGGAAGTATCCCGCCACTCCAACGAGCGTCACCATGGCCATCGATGCATCCCCAACCGCGCTGCGAACCACCACGCCCCCTCGTTGAGAGAGAAGAGGAAGGGCCGGGAGATCCCCGGCCCTTCCGACAGTACCGAAACACACCCGCAGAGGTGAAGCGCTACTTGTTGTGGCAGCCCTCACACACACCACGGTTGTCGACACGGAGCAGAGCGGACACTTCGTTGCCGACGTAGGGGTTCGTCTTGTTGCCGTCCTGGTCCACGAGGGACTCCATGCCGGCCTCCGAGGCGAATCCTGTCATCTGGGCCTTCGTACCGTGTGCGCGGTGGCACGTCAGGCACTCGATCCAGTCCGATGCCTGCGGGGTCGGGGTGCCACGCTCGCTGAACGCGTGGGCGACCGGCAGGGTCGGCTCAAGGCTCGGAATCGCCCCCAACAGCATGTTGCGGTCAGGACCCTGGTAGTTGTTGAGCTCGACGTTCATCGGGTGACGATGGCGAAGCATCAGGTTACCCACACCGCCCCACTCGCCAGCGGCATAGGTGGTGTCATAGGACGCCGCCACCGTCGCACCGCGGCTCGGAGCCACCGCATTGTTGTACGCGAGGTACTGCGTGTGGCAACCCGTGCACCACCCGCTCATACCCTTGCTGGAGTTGACACCAGCAGCGCCGTTGTTGACATCCATCAAAGGCTGGTCGTAACCCTTGGCGTACATCGCACGGGTGTAGTTCGGCTGGTAGGCCGGATAGGCCGTGTGCAGCCGGAAGCCGCCCTGCGGGAAGCCCGTCTCGACCGAGGAGACGAAGCCGTTCGGGTCGGGATCGAGTGCGGTGCCGCCGGGGCCGTAGCCACCGACGTCGACCGAGTAGTCGCCGACCGAGAGCGCGGACTTCAGGATGCGGTAGTTCGGGCTGCCGTGAGGATCGTGGCAGGCGCCGCAACCCATCTGGACCTCGGGACCCATGCCGAGAGCATAGCTGTCCACGTCCATACCGGTGATGCCGCCACCGAACGCACCCCACGAACCCTCGGACATGTGCGTCGAGGTCCAGGTACCGTCCTCGAAGCCCGGACGACCGAAACCGCCGCCGTTCAGCGTCTCGCCCGTCTCACCGTAGAGCGTGCCCTCGTAGACACCGTCCTCGACGTTCGTGTCCGCGCCCGGAGCATCGGCTCCGTGGCACACGTAGCAGAACTCCCAGATCTCGGTGGACGCTCCCACGAGCAGCGCGCTCTGGTCGTTTCCGAGCTGGTCGGTCCACGTGACCGACGAGTACGACGTGTGGGCGCGGTGACACCCGGCGCACGCGTCGGTGTCAGTCGTGTAGTTACCGTGGATGGCGAAGTTGGCCATCGCGGTCGCCGGCAGCATCGCGACGAAGGCGGCGACGGCGATGAGCAGCAGGATCTTTCTCATCACTTCACACCCCCTTCGGTCAACGAGGCTTCCTCTTCGTTCTTGGCGCGGCGAGCGGAGATCGCGGCCAGGCCACCCACGAAGAGCGTCGGCAGCAGCATACGCGAACCCGAGAGGATGCTTGAGGCCATCGGGGTCACGTGATCCTCGATGAACGGGTCGGCCTTCGGCGGGGTGAAGCGACGGGAGCGGCTGGCCCAGTAGATCGAGCCGGAGCCGACCCAGCCCTGCCACCCGGTGACGGGATCGTAGTACCCGTTGGCCGAGTCCTTGAGGTACGCGAGGATGTTCTCCCGCGTGTCCCACCTCATCGCCTTGGCCGGGCAGCTGCTCACACAGGCCGGCTCGTGCTTCTTCTCCGGGACCGACGCGATCTCGGCCGCGGTCGCGCGGGTCGGCAGTCCGAGGTCCGGATCGCCGCCCACGGCGGTGATCTGCGCATCGGAACCGGCACGCCCGTTGCACAAGGTGCACTTGTTCATCTTCACGACATCCGGGGTCGCTTGGTACGCGTAGCCGACCTTCGGGTAGCCGCCACGCTGGCAACCGACCTCACACGGGTACGGTGTGCCGAGCCCGGCGTTCGGGTTGCAGGCCGCAGGGTCGCACTTCGCGTTGTCCACGCTGACAGCACCGTTCTCCTGCTTGACGATCGCGCCGAACGGGCACGAGCCGGCGCAGGGCGGATCGGGGCAGTGCCAACACGTGAAGCGGACGAAGGGGCCCATGTCGCCACGACGGTTGCTCTTGATCGCGAGGCGCTGGTTCGCCTTCACCACGGAGCGCTGCGGCTTCACGTCCTCGATGTCCTCGGGGAGCTTCGTGCCCCACTCGCGCTTGCAGGCGATGACGCAGCCGTTGCAGCGCATGCACTTGTCGACTTCCTGAAGGATTGCCATCACAGTCATCGGTCACACCTCCCTTACAGCTTCTCGATCTTGCAGAGACAGGCCTTGTACTCGGGGATGTAGGTGTTCGCATCACCCGCATCGATCGTGAGGTCGTTCGCGCGCGAACCAGTCGACAGACCGCGATCACCCCAGTGCCACGGAATCGCGACCACACCGCGAGCGACACGCTGGTTGGCCTGCAAGCCGCCACCGACGCGGGCCCGGAAGCCCTTCGCGAATCCAGCGGCTCCGTCCGTGCGGCCCTGCTCGTCGGTCGTGGAATTCGAACGCGCCGTGATCACGTTGACCATGTCGCCGTCTTTGATGCCGTAGAGCAGTGCGTCCGCGGAGTTGATCTCGATCCACGGCTCCGGCTCCTGCTCGACGTTCCACCAGTTGTTGCGCGTGATCGGGCCACCTTGGAAGTGCTCGACACAACGGATGGTGGTCAGAACCAGCGGGTAGGTCTCCACGTCGTCGTTCGCGTGGGCGGTGCCGGACGTCAGCAGGTTCATGTACTGGTTCGCCACCTCGGTGCCGAAGGCACCCGACCCGGACGTGGCATTCTTGCCCCAGGTCGCCACGAGATCGGCGCGCGGACTCTCGTACGGCTCAGTGTGCGCCGGGAACTTGCCGGGCAGCACGTGGATGGCCGGAACGGTGTTGTCCGACTTACGCGGCGTGTCCGAGAGCTTGTGGTACGTCCGGTACCAGCGCGAGTAGTTCAGCAGGGCCGGCGGGTTGCTCGCCACGAAGAGGCGCGCCTGCGAATCCGCCGTCATGAAGAAGTCGGCGATGTCGCCCGGAACCTCGCTGTTGTTGTACAGCACGCGACGGTTGACGAGCCACGAGTAACCCCACTTGTGGAAGCCGAACGTCCCGAACGGATCGAGGCGCTCACGACTCTTGGCACGGTTGGCAACCGTCCACGCCGTGTACGTCGTGTTCAAGTTCGACTTGTCGAGTGTCGGGTTATACGCGTTGGTGTAGATCCAGATCGTGCCCGTGGTGCCTACACTCGTGCACATCTCGCGGTAGATGCTCTCGGCCACCCACTCAGATCCCGTGAGGGTCGCAGCGTTGTTCACCGTGGGAGCGGCATCGACCGTCGTACCGAGCGGCGCGACGTAGTCGCCCACGCCACTAAGAGCGTTGAAGCCGCTCGTGCCGTTGAATCCGCCGTACGGGTTCTTGTACAGCTGCGTGTAGACGTCGGTGTCGTAGGTGATTCCGTAGGTGTCCCAAACGGACTTGATGTGCGAGAACGCACCCGCCTGATCGAGCTGATACGCCAAGCGCAACAGCAGCTCGGTGTCGTCGTGACTGTCACCCTTCGGCAACGTGGCCTGGTAACGCCACTGCAGGACGCGACCCGAGTTCGTCGCTGAACCGGCCTTCTCGACGTGTGCAGCGGCAGGCAGCAGGTACGTCACGCCACCGTTCTTGCGCTTGCAGGCGGCGGTCTCCGTCTCGAAGATGTCCGCGACGACAAGCAGGTTGACGTTCTCGAGACCTGCTCGCACGGCACCCTGGTTCGGCTCGGTCACAGCGGGGTTCTGACCCCAGACGACCGCGGCGGTCGTGTTGCCGAGCGCCATCTGACGGAACATCTTCACATGGTTGTGGCCTTGGCCCTTCGGCCACAGCGAGTAAGCTGCGTCCGTCTTGGTGCGATCAGCCTTGATGCTGTTGTCGCCGAACCACTTGCAGGTCAGGTTGTAGAAGCCCTGCTGCTGCAGTGCCGCATTCGCCATGACGTAGGCATCGTCGTACGAGCCGTTCATGTTCGCACGGCCGCCGGTTCCCGACACAGGCACACCCCACAGCGCGTCCATGTACTTGCCGAACGCGTTGTTCGTGCTCGGGATGGCATCGACCTGCAGCGTCGGGTTGGCCGAGTATGCGGGGATGTTGCCGAAGAGCACGCCCATGTCGGTGGAACCCTGCACGTTGTGGATGCCACGCAGCGCGTTGATGCCGCCACCTGCGCGACCCATGTTGCCCATGAGGGTCTGGATGACCGCGAACGCCTTGACGTTCTGCGCGCCGCAGGTGTGCTGCGTGAGACCCATCGCGTAGAGCATCGTCGTGGCACGATAACCGGGGTTGCGCGGGTCCTCGAGTGTCGGGGCCAGCGGGTGGCCGGCGCCGATAACGCTCGAGCAGCGGCTGTTGGCGATGAACGCGTCGCCGACGAACGCGATGTCGGCGGTTGAGCAACCGCAGATGTCGGCGACCACAGCCGGCGTGTACGGCGCCACGTGCGCCTTCAGCCTGTTGTAGACCGTGTTCGGGTCCGCATCGACCGACGCGGCCTTGAGCGGGAAGTTCTGGATCGTCGTCGCGTTCGGCCCGACCGGCGCGGCGTTGATGTTGCCAGTGGCCCAGTCGATCTCGGCGCGCTGGTAGTCGTCGCCAGCCGCATTCACGAGGAACCGGGCATCGGTGTAGGTCGAGCTACCGCCCGCCGTGCCGCCACTTGGGACCGTCTTCGCGGTCGGCGAGTTGTCGTCCGCGAAGAACGTTCCGTCGTTGTTCTTGTTCAGGTACGCGAAGAACGCGACCCGAACAGGGTCGGAGACCGGCTTGGCCTCCATGGTCTCGATGATGTAGCGGACGAGACCGTTGGCGAAGGCGATGTCGGTTCCCGGCCGGATGCGGACGTACCGGTCGCCCGGACGGCTGGGGTCGACCTGCAGCGCAGTGCGCGTCTTGCGCGGGTCGATGACGATCAGACTGGCTTCCTTCTTGTCGCGACGCGGGTCGCCGATGGGGAAGAAGTCCTTGGGGAAGCGAGCGCGGTTGATGTGTGCGGCGCACGCCGGGTGGTTCTCAACCGGGTTGGCACCCCAGACTACGATGTTCGTCGAGTTTGCGATGTCGGCCCAGTTGTTCGTCATGGCACCACGTCCGAATGCGGCGGCCAGACCGGCCACCGTGGACGAGTGTCATATACGGGCCTGGTGCTCGACGTTGCTCGAGCCGAAGTTCGCGATGAGCTTGCGGTAGACGTAGTTCGACTCGTTGTTCATGTGCGACGAACCGAAGAAGGCCACCTTCTTCTGGTTGTACGTCGCGCTGCTCAGTGCGCCCCGTTCGGTCACGAGCGCAGTGGCGATCTCAGCAAGAGCGGTGTTGAGGTCCATCTGGACCCACTTGCTCGTACCGTTGCCGAGGTCCGTGCCCTCGATGCGCTTGTAGGCGACCTCCCCGGTGCCCGTAGAAAGGAAGACGTCGTTGACCGGATGGCTCGTGCTGCCGGTCATCTCCTGCATCTCGGCGGCCGTCCAAGCGCCGACACGACGCGGGTTGTTGACGAGCTGGAGCGAGCCTGCGCCCTTGGCGCACAGACCGCCCGAGTTCCACGGAGACTGGAAGTCGCCATAGATGTCAACGACCTTGCCCGTGGCGTTCTCCTTGACGACCCGCTGCCCGCAGCTCGCGGAGCAGTACGGGCACGTCGTGAAGGTGACCGTGTGGTCGGGGCTGGATTCGTACGCGGCCGCTTTCACGGGATCGTACATGAATTCCAGACCACAACCGGCCACCGCGGTGGCAGCAGCGGCCGTCTTCAGGAAATCACGCCTGGTGATCCCCGACGCCGGCTGCCCGGTGTCCCTAGTTGCCATACCTCGTTCCTTCCTGGTCGAGGTTCCTCCGATGAAACCTGGTGCTCCCACCCCTCACCGGGGTGATGCCCGACGGCGCGAGGCCACCCTCCTTCCGTGAATCGAGGCCGTGCGTGCGGGAGCGGACAACGAAAAGACCGGCGCATGGCGCAGATCCGTGCGACTGCCATGTGCCGGTCGAAGAACCCATATGATGCGATGCCTCCCTTACCCGAAAAGCTACGCAGACAACGGCCGCCCGAACCGGACGACTGTGTCCTGCGACCTCCTTTCCAATGCGGGAGGCGACACCGTTTCCCGTGTCACCCTGAACGGCTCGGCGACCATGGCGGCACCTGCGGCGACACGGTAGGTCAGAGGAGCTCGGAGATCTATCGTTTCAATCTCGTTTCAAGCGATCTCCGCTTCGGTTGCCGGGCCGAACCGGAGACTTTGTAACGCTTGTTACAAACGGTGCCGCTCCAGCATACTCCCCGGCTGACTCAGCGTCAAGATGCCATACGGGGTATCTTTCCAACAGCCGATGCCATCGCGGGAGAACACCTGACGATCATCAGACGCCCCTACCCTGTCCTGAAGACTACCGATGTTCTCCGAAGAACGCCTCGAGGAACTCCTCGACGTCGAGCGAACGAATCTCCGTGACCGAAGCGAGCCTTCTGAGCTCGGGATCCTGCGTGCCCAGTCCGTACGTACGCTCGGCCATCGTCAGCAGCATGGCCTCGCGATCATCGAGTTTGTACTTGTCGGCCATCGCCTTCGCGTCCGACTCCGAGTACTCCTCGAAAGAGAGAAGACGGTCGAGCTCAACATCCTGCACCACACGGCCTTCATAGTGTGACCGGTCCTCCACCGGCGCCACAAGCTGCAGTCTGCGCTTCTCGGAGACTCGGCGGATCTCCTCCAGGGAGATGAGCGCCTCCATGAAGTCAGGCGTCACGACGAGTCGACGTTTACGAAGCAGCAGCAGCGGCAGGAGCAGCAGGGGCGAGAGGCAGGCCAGCCATCCCCACGGCGACTTCGGCGGCGTGACGGTGGGCGGCTCAAGCGTCGGCCATGCCCAGACCTGCACCTGGTTGTTCTCGCGATCGGACACGAAGATCCTGCCGCGGGAATCGAGCGCGACGTAGTTGGGGTAGTTGAACTGCCCCGGCCCGACACCGCGAGTGCCGAATTGCGTGATGCGCGCCCCGTCAAGCCCGTAGACATCCACCGCGTGTGCGATGGCGTCGACGACGTACAGGCGGCCCTGTTCGTCGATGACCATGCCTCGCGGCACCCCTGAGGTGTCCACGAACTTGACGAACGACCCGGCCTTGTCGAATACCTGTACGCGGCGATTGTTGCCGTCTGCGATGAAGACGCGACCGTCCTTGGCCACGGCGACCCCGGACGGGAAGAAGAACGACCCCGGCTCTTCTTCGAGGGAGTTGGCTTGGTGTGTACGCCCGAAGGTCACGGTCCGGCTTCCCTCGGCACTGAAGTACACGACCCGATGGAGCTTCGTCTCGCCGACATCGGTCACGACGAACCCGCCGTCGGGCGCAAACCCCACCGACAGCGGCGACCAGTTCAGCTTCTCGCCCTTGGGTTCGAAGGTCCGCTTGTGCTTGCCCTCCAGATCGAAGATCTCGATGCTGCGACGCCTGCGGTCGGTGACCCACACCTCTTGGCCGTGGACCGTGATCTGCACCGGGTTTCCCAGCTTCTCGCCGTCCGACAGCTCGTTGAAGGCTTTGAGGAAACGTCCGCCGTTCGTGAAGATGCTGATACGCCGCCTGCCGAAGTCGACCACATAGACCCGGTCATCCGGCC
Organism: Actinomycetota bacterium; assembly: GCA_029265315.1. Classification (GTDB taxonomy): domain Bacteria; phylum Actinomycetota; class Coriobacteriia; order Anaerosomatales; family PHET01; genus JAJUJM01. The sequence continues at coordinate 58,073 of JAJUJM010000011.1, forward strand.
CCACACCGACCCCGAGAGGTATCTGCAGCTCGTTGGCGCCCTCCCCGGTGATCGAGTACAGGTAGCGCGGCGGCTCGACGAACTCGGGTTCGCCGACTTCCACAAGCGGGAGGCGGCGGTTGTTCACGTAGTACACGGTCGCATAGGTGAGCAAGGCGAGCAGGAGGAGGAGGACGGCCAGGAGCCAGATCCTCTTGCGACGCTCGCGACGCGTCAGCCTGCGGGGACCATCGTCCCGTTCGGGCCGATGGCGGCCCTCGTCGAGCGGGCTTCCGAGAACGGGGTCGTTCACATCGATCTGGTTCAACGGAGTCTCAGGAACCATCGCCCACCCGCTCCAAGCCGGCCTTCGCCGCATCGTTTTCCGGATCCAGGGTCAACGCCGTCTTGTAGACGGCCCTGGCCTTGGCACTGTTGCCGGCCTCCTCGTAGATCTGGCCCAGCAGGACCTGTGCAGCAACGTCGTTCGGGTCGATCGCGACAGCGACGCGCGCTTCGACGAGCGCCTTACCAGGGTCCTTGGCTCGCAGCTGTCGCGCAGCTTCGACGCGCTTCGCGGCGGTGCCCAGTTCGTTCAGTGCTTTCACCGGCAGATCGACACCCGGAGCCGCATCGGCCGACGTGCGGAAGTGCTCCGCGGCGCCGGCGATGTCCCCGTCAGCCAGCAGCAGGCGACCCATGTCGTAGTTCGCCTCAGGGTGGCGCGGATCGAACATGAGCGCGTTGCCGAGCGATTCCCGATACGCCTCGCTGAGGCCCATCTCACGCAGGCAGACGGCGAGCAGGTAGTGGGTGGTGGAGGAGTCGCGCTTCAGGCGAAGTGCCTCCTTGAAGTAGCTGGCGGCCTCCTCGTACTCCTTCTGCTCCATGAGGGCGGTTCCCAGGTAGAAGTACGACTGCTCGAGGGCCTGGGTAGCTGCCGCGCCTTCGTTCGCTCCGAAGATGTCGGCCGCCCGGCGGAAGTATCCTTCAGCGGCCGCCCAGTCTTTCTCGCGCAACGCAAGAGTACCCAGACCAGCGATCGCGGGCGCGTAGTCCTTCTGCGCCTTCAAGATCGACTCGTACTGCCGAACGGCCTCGTTGCGGCGACCGGCGAGCGCGAGCGCTTGGGCGAGTCGCATCCGTAACGGCAGGTTGTCCGGCTCCTTGCGCACCGCCGCGATGAGCTCATCGATCCCGCGAGCGATTGGCGTCGCCTCTCGCACCTGAAGATTGCTCTGCCACACGGTGTAGCCCAAGTAACCGCCCAGGAGCACGACGAGGACCACAGCGCCGGCGATGGCCGCATCGAGCGGCCGAACTCGCTTCAAGTCGATCACGCACACGCTCCCTTACCGACGCGCCGGGGCCTGCCGGGGCCACCATATCCGACGCTCATCGAAGGTCATCTGGCGAATCTACGGACGAACCGCTCGGGTGTCAAACCGAGCGGAGCCTGCGCGGTCGCCACTTGGACGCGCGACAAGAAGCGACCCACAAGCCAACGTACACATACGAGAACAGATACACCTACAAGAACAGATCGTTGTGACACTGCACACAAAGTTCACGGCCACGGTACGGCGCGATGAGGCGGTTCTGATAGTTGAGCGTGCCGTGACACCCGTAGCACAGTCGCACTTCATGTGTGGCTGTGGCGAGTCCCTCCTTCTCGCGCTGCGTGTCGATCGTCCCGAAGCCTATGTGGCAGTCGTCGCACCGGTAGGGGCGCTCTTTTCGGAACTCACTGTCGGTCGTGGCCACCTCGAAGTGTACCGCGTGCTCGGCGAACGCCTTGTGCTTGATGGCGGTGGCGGGCCGCTGCTTCATCTCGTCGTGACACGGCGTGCAGTTCTCGCGGGTGAGCTCGGCGCGCCTGACCTTGTCGTGGTGGCACGACTGGCAGGAGTTGCGG
>JAJUJM010000010.1 GCA_029265315.1 Actinomycetota bacterium
CACTGCGAACACGATGGATGCGCCGACCTTGCGGGTCCTCACCTTGGTCCTGACATCTGCGGGTGAGACCGTCACGGCGAGGTCCGAGTCCGAATCCCTGCCTGTCGACGCCGCGGCGCGGATGGTAGCGTCCAATGCAACGTCTGACATGCGGGTCTCACCACGCGCTGGCTCGGAGCGCGTGTAGCGACCGCGTCCGTCGTCGACCACACTCTCCTGGCGCCTGCCGGCCATCGAACGTCGCGTCCTGTCCATGGCTGAGTCAAACCTGGGGCCTACCATATCCGCGTCCTGGTCGGCTGAAGACAGCGACGTGAGAGATTCGAAGATCGAGGCTTGTCCCTCACCAGGCCCTCCGGACGCCGTCGACTCACCCTGCGAAGACGTGTCAGGCCCCGATAGCGCCCGGACGAGTGAATCACGCAGCGCATCAGTGTCGGATCGGACCTGCTCGAAGGGAAGGCGACGCAAGCGGTGCGCGAGGACGAACACCGCGATGCGTTCAACATCCGCGAGAGTGACCTCTCCCCTACCCTCAAAGGCGGCGTGGGCGGCGGCCGCACGGGCCATCACGCTGTCGGCGCGGTGGCCGTCGACCTGGGCGCGGATGCAGAGGTCGGCGATGGCGTACAGCACCTCTTCGGGTGTCTTGACCGACGAGACCCTCAGCCGGGCGTGCTTGACCTTCGTGCGTAGCTCCGACTCGGCATCCTCCCAGTCGCGGGCGAAACCGGACGGGTCCTCTTCGAACGCATGACGGCGCCTCATGATCTCGACGCGCGCTTCGGGTTCCCTGACGGCCTCCACATCCACGCAAAGCCCGAACCGGTCGAGCAGTTGCGGGCGGATCTCGCCCTCTTCGGGATTCATCGTCCCCACGAGTATGAAGCGGGCAGGGTGCGCGAACGACACGCCCTCGCGCTCGACGGTGTTCACTCCCATCGCCGCCGCGTCGAGAAGCGTGTCGACGAGGTGGTCGTCCAAGAGGTTCACCTCGTCGACATAGAGGATACCCCGGTTCGCGCTTGCGAGCAGACCGGGATGGAACTCTCGCTCACCACGCTTGAGGGCGGCCTCGAAGTCCAGAGTGCCCACAAGCCGGTCTTCGGTGGCCGACACGGGAAGATCGACGATGCGCGGCGTGCGCTGCGTCTTGGGCAGAGGGCCTGACTCTCTGCGCTCCCTGCATTCGGTGCACCACGTCGTGGGCTCAGCCGGGTCGCACCCGAAGCGACAACCTTCGACCACATCGATCGTGGGGAGGATTCCCGCCAGAGCCCGAACCGCAGTGGACTTCGCGGTGCCCTTCTCGCCACGGATGAGGACTCCGCCGACTCGGGGGTCCACAGCGTTGAGCAGTAGAGCCGTTTTCAGGGACTCCTGCCCGACGATGGCGCTGAACGGAAGACTCTGGACCGGTCGCGCTGTCACACCCTGTCCGTCACTTCCACTGGAACGAACCGCAGCTGGCGGGGTCACGCTGTCCCTTGTTGGGGCACGTCTCGGTGTAGACGCAGTCCTCGCACGTCATATTGTCGATGGGGTCCGAAGACACCGGCGGCAGGTCCACGAAGTCGGAGCCGGGCCCGGTCGATTCGGGCGCCCCGAGTTCCGGAGAGCCCAACGCGCTCATGCTCTGCGCCACGTCCTGCGGTCGGGCAAGGTCCGGGGCAGATGGATCGGCGACCTCGCTCGCAGCTCCCGCCGATGAGGACTCCTCTGACGGCAGAGGCGGGGGCACGGGGATCGGGACGACTGAGGACGGCTCTTCCCGCACAGAGGAAGTATCGGGAACCTCAGGACTCTCCAAGTCCGCGAGCAGAGCATCGACGTCCGATGTGTCCGCGGACGGTGCCTCCTCGTAGGCGCCCAGGATGACCGGCCGAGCGGCAGACATCGTCTCGTCGTCGCCGGGCGCACGAACGAGTGAGCCCTCGTCTTCGCCGGGCTCCTCCAAGGCGTCCAGGTCGAAGGGCTTCGGTTCTTCCTTGGTGGCCCAGGGCCACGCCGGGACATCCGCCTCGACAACCACGGCATCGGGGGCCTCAGGGAATGCGTCCGGCGCCTCTTGGCCCTCGCCTTGGCCCTCGCCTTGGTCCACGTCCGCGGCTGCGGTCGATTCGCCCTCTTCGACGCCAGCCTCCGTCACCACAGGGGTTTCGGCAGGGCCGACGGACTCAGGGGGCACGATGCCTTCGGCCTCCAAGCTCACCGTGGTGCGCCGAAGTGCTTCTTTGAGGTCTTCGGTCTGCTCCTCTTCACTCCCGGTTGAGAGCTCGGGCGCCCGTTCAGTCTCGGGTGCGGAAGCGGGCTCAGACACCGCTTCGTCAGTTGAGATGAGATCGGCTTCAGACTCATCCGGTTGAGGCGTCGCGGTGACCTCTGACGACGGTTCCGGAGCGGGCGCAGTCGCGTGCGCGGGCCGGACGAGCAGAACAGGCGTCGTCCCTTGAAGGTCGCCAACGACGACTTCGTGGTCCCACAGAGAGAACGACTCATCGGCGGTGATCCGCGAAAGCTCAGCCATCGCGTCAGCTCTGGTCTCGAAGGTACGCTCGGAGAGCAACGTGAGTGACCCGTCCGGGCCTTTTCCTATGAGGAAGAAGGACATGTACCACCCCTCGGGCCGCGGCAGGTGACATTCCCGCCGTGACGTAGCCGCACTGCATGCATCCTCATCCTAGAGCGCATGATGGCACGGGGCAACATGAACAGAGGTAGCCGACGTGACTCCGTGTGATCACGCGCACGATTCACGCAACGCGCGCAGCCGTTCCACATTGACCCGGTCCTTCTCAGGGGCCTCGCCGGGCATCTCGGTCACGACGCATGCGGACGCGAGTCTGGGCTCGCACAACATCGCGTGAAAACCGGCTTCTCCGATGTGGCCGTCCCCGATCCACGCATGCCGGTCTTTCCGGCTTCCGCGTTCGAACATGCAATCGTTGGCATGAATGAGCCCGAGTCTGTCCAGTCCGATGGTCTCGTCAATCTCGTCTGCGACGGCAGACCACCCTGTGACATCCGAGATGGGATAGCCAAAGGCGAACGCGTGGCACGTGTCGAAGCACACACCAACGGCTTCAGTGGGCAATCCGGTATGGGCGATCACGGCAGCCAGCTGCGATAGAGGCCCACCGAACGTGCGACCGGCTCCTGCCGTGTTCTCAAGGAGCAGACGGGCGGGTTCGCACGTGAAGGCGGCACGTGTGCGCGCCTGAAGGACAGCGTCTGCACAGCGTTTCGCAGCCACATCTGGGTCACCCAAAGGATCGTTACCCAAGTGCGTGACCACGCCATCAGCGCCCAAGATCGAACCCCGTATGAGCTCGTCAGCGAGTGCGGCCACCGACTTCTCCCTGAGGTCGTCATCGCTCGTGGTCAGGTTGATGAGGTATGCCGTATGGGTGAAGAGCGGGAATCCACCGCGTCGCGTCCGCTCAAGCTGGAAGGCATTCGCGTGATCGCGGTCAAGCGGCGCCGCCCGCCACTGGCGAGGACTCTTCGCGAAAACCTGCATACATTCGCAACCAACACGCTGGGCGTAGTCGAGTGCATCGACGTAACCTTTCGCGACGGACACGTGGGCGCCGATGCGCATCCGCTGACCCTCCGATCCCAACAGGAGTTCGTGAACACTGATCAATTGTACGCAGCCCGCCGATACACTGGAGACGGCCCGACTTGCGAACTGCCCTATTCGAGTCTTGGCGACGTGAGGTGTGTGGTGAACCGAGTCAGGCGGTCCGAGGCTGATGCTGACACCAGCCGCCCTTGGCAGGGCCGGGCGATCCTGCATGTGGACCTTGACGCCTTCTTCGCAGCTGTCGAGCAACTCGACCACCCTGAATGGCGAGGACGCCCTGTGATCGTCGGCGGAGACCCGAAGCACCGCGGGGTCGTGGCGACCGCGAGCTATGAAGCACGCGCCTACGGCGTGCACTCGGCCATGCCTTCGGCGCGTGCCGCCCATCTGTGCCCCGATGCCATCTGGACACGCGGCTCCTTCGAGCGGTACCGCGAGGTGTCAAAGGAAGTCATGAGCATCCTTGAGGATGTCACGCCGTTGGTCGAGCCCGTATCGATAGACGAAGCGTACCTGGACGTGACTCCCGGTCGTTACTCGGATGAGCATCCAGTCCGGGTCGCCGAAGACATCCGGTCGAGGATAGCGAAGCTGGGCATCACAGCGTCCGTTGGGTTGGGCACGTCCAAGACCGTCGCCAAGATCGCATCCGACCACATGAAGCCTGACGCTCTCACGATCGTCTGGCCCAGTGAGGAAGCCTCATTCCTCGCCCCCCTGCCAGTGTCACGGATGAGCGGGATAGGACCTCAGACCGCTCGTCGACTGACGCGACACGGCGTGCGCACACTCGGGGACCTGGCGGGACTCGATCCGGAGAGCGCGACAGCGGTCCTCGGTCCTGACGGACCGAAATGGACACGCAGGGCTACCGGTGTGGATGAGCGCCCCGTGGGTGGCCGCTCGCAGGCGAAATCTGTGTCCAATGAACGCACCTTCTTGAACGACCTGCGGACTCCCGAACAGGTCAACAGGGAACTTGAGAGGCTCGCGTCACGAGTCACTGAGCGACTCACCGCCAAGGGGCTTTCGGGCCGAACAGTGACCCTAAAACTCCGCTTCTCTGATTTCACGACGCGCACCGTACGACACACGCTTCCGGCACCCACTGACGATGCGCGTGTCGTCGCGGCGTGCGCGAGGGAGCTTCTGTCGAGCGCTTGGACCCCCGGCGTCGGACTGCGGCTGCTCGGCGTCGGCGTCTCGGGATTCGCTGATCGCGCGATTCAGCTCGACCTTCTCGCTCCGCCCTCCCAACACGAGCCTTCCCGCGCTCGCGAGAAGCTCGTCGCCGGTGTGGAAGCCGTACGCCGTCGCTTCGGACCAGATGCGCTACGCTTCGGCTCTGATCTCAGCGGTTGTGACGAGGAGGACGAAGCGTGATCCGATGGACGACCCGAGCGCTTCTCGCCGCTTCTGTGGTCCTGCCGCTCCTTTTCGCAGGCTGCAGTTCAAGAGGCGGCTCCGGACAACCCTCTGCGCCTCCCACTACCGTCGTCCCCTCGGACACGACGAGCACACCATCTCCCGCTCTTACCAGGCATGACGCCCACGGCAGCGCGACCGCTGTGGGCACGCTCGTCTATCGCAGGGACCAGGGCGGCTTCTTCGCGGTCACCGACCTCGTACCCGGACACGCACCCTCGACCGACGCGCGGCTACTCGCGGTGCTGGTCCAGCCGGATGGGTCCCGTGCGGCTCCTGACCTCGTACCCCTCGTCGGCGCGTACTGCTCGTTCACCGGGACGCTGCGAACGGAGACGTCCATCTCCGCACTACCTGAACTCGTCGTCGAATCCTACCGGGTCATCAGCACCCCCACGTCGCCATGATGAGAACCCACGCGCTCCTTTCGGCGTCCAATGGTCATCCGACTGTCCGTGACCCTGAGGAGGTCGACATGCTTTCCGCGACAAGGATCGTTCTCGCAATCGCGCTGGTCGCCGTGATCGCATCCGGGTGCTCGCCCGCCGCGCAAGGCCCTTCCGCGCCGTCAGACGAACAACCGATCCAGCAACCCGGTGATGCATCCACGGGCAGCCGGCTGGCTTTCGGCCTGTACGACCTCGAGGACGGGACGGTGCAGGCGATAGGCACGCTGGAGTGGGTGGACCTCGAAGGCGGCTTCTGGGCGATCAAGGGCGGCACCGAGGCCGAGGGTGACGCAGGGAAGATCGTTGCGGTCATCGGAGACGTTGGTAGCCTGGAGGCCGAATTGAAGGCGCTCGAAGGCAAGACCGTCCAGGTCAAGGGCACGCGACTCGAAGGCGTGTCCGTCCGCATGGCGGGTCCGGAGATCGCTGTCAGCTCGGTCGAGGAGATCTCGGACACGCCAGGTCCTGCCGAGTAGACGCCTCGGTCCACGACTCCTCCTCGGGAGCGCCCGGACCCCCCGGAGTCGGTCCCATCGGCCCGCTCGGGACGCCTCTGCGAATGCGCACAGGCGTCCCGTCCTCCGACCTGACGACGTAGGGACTGACATCTTCAGCGACGATGGCCAATCCGCGCTCGGGGTTGTTCTGCAGCGTGCCGTCGATGAGGTAGGCGCGGTGTTTCACGATGACATCACCCGTGCGATCGAGCACGTCCTCGAAGACGACGACATCAAGGAGTCCCGTGGCGTCTTCGAGCGTGAGGAAACACGTGCGCCGACCCGACCGCGTCCGTGGCGTCTGCGCACGCTCGCGCACGCCGCACACACGCACCTTCGTACGGTCGAGCGTATCGCGCAGGTCGCGCGCGAAGGTGACCCCGCGAGCGACGAGGTCGGCTGCGGTGAGGTCGAGAGGGTGTGCTGACAAAGAGAGCCCGGCTATCTCCAGTTCCGCCGACAAGCGGCGCGCAAGACTCCAACCACTCACATGGGTGGGATCCTCTACTGCGGTCGTGGGCCCTGGCGCGAGGCACAGCGTGTCGTCACCGGCCACCCCTTCCCGCGCGATGACCGCTTTGAGTTCGGGCAGCAGGACAAGCATCTCGTCACGAGTGGGCGGACGGCCCGCCTCAGTGATCCCGAGCCCATCGAGCGCTCCGACGCGTATGAGTGACTCCGCCGCGGGAAGCTCGGCCCTTGTGCGACGCAGGAAGTCGGCGAGGTCACGAAAAGGACGCACAGCCTGTTCGCGAGTGATCGCGTCGACAAGGCGACCTGTCATGGCATACAGGTCCTTCAGACCGATGCGTATGGCCGTACCTTCATGGACCACCGTGTGTTCGGCCGCGCTCTCGTTGACGTGGGGCGCGAGGATCTCGATGCCGTGGCGCCTCGCGTCGTTGACGATCAGGCGCGGCGTGTAAAAGCCCATCGGTTCGTGGTTCAGGATCGCGCAAGCGAACTCCGCGGGGTAGTACGTGCGCAACCAGGCGCTCGCATAGCTGACCACGGCGAAACAGGCCGCGTGCGCTTTGTTGAAGCCGTAGGCCGCGAACCCTTCGAGCTGCCGGAACACCTCGGCCGCGACTTGAGCATCGACACCGCGAGCGAGCGCCTTTTCAAGAAAGTGAGCACGGATCCGCTCCATCTGCTCGCGACTTCTGTCCTTCGTCATCGCGCGACGCAGACTGTCGGCCTCAGCCAGGCTGAATCCGGCGACCTCACGTGCCACGAGCAGGACCTGCTCCTGGTAGACGATGACGCCGTATGAGTCGGCGAGGACCTCACGCATCCCCTCGTGGGGGACGCTGACCGGCTCGATGCCGTGGCGACGCCTGATGAACGGCGTGATCATCTCGGCTTCGAGCGGGCCGGGTCGAAACAGCGAGATCTGGGCGACGATATCTTCGAACCTGCTCGGTTTCAGGCGCGTGGACAGGTTGCGCTGGCCGCTCGACTCGAGCTGGAACATGCCCACCGTGTCAGCCGCGGCGATCATCTCGTAGACGCGCGGATCGTCCTTCGGCAGCTCGAACGGCTCAGGCACCGCACCCTGACCCACCCGGGCGCGAGCGAGCTCGACTGCGGTCGAGATGGCCGAGTGCATCCGCAGCCCCAGGATGTCCATCTTGACGAGGCCAAGGGCTTCGACGTCGTCCTTGTCGTACTGCGAGACGACGACACCTTTGGCCGCCCACTGAAGCGGCGTCCAGGAGGCGACCGGGTCGCGCGTGATGATGAAACCGCCCAGGTGTGTGCCGAGATGGGTGGGTGTGCGGTCGAGGCGCTCCGCGATCTCGAGGATCTTCGCGTAGCGAGGTTCCCGCAGCGGATGACCGCGGCACTCCGGATACGTCTCGAGCACCTCGCGGATCTTGCGCGCACTCACCCATGGCAGGTGCCGCGAGAGTGCATTGACCTCAGTGATCGGCAGACCGAACGCCCGCGCTGCGATGCGCACGGCGCTTCTGGCCGTCGTGGTCTGCACGGTGGCGACCATGGCGACGTGCTCGTGACCGAAACGGCGATAGATGAAGTCGATGACCTCGTCGCGGCGCGCCGAGTCGAAGTCCACATCGATGTCGGGCATCTGCCGGCGCTCGGGGTTCAGGAAGCGCTCGAAGAGCAGGCCGTGCTCGATAGGGTCGGCATCGGTTATCCCGAGTGCGAACGAGACGATGCTGTCACCGGCGCTTCCCCTCCCGCTGCACCGGATGCCTTTGCGCCGCGCGAAGTCGACGATCTCCTTGACGACGAGGAAGTACTCGGCGAAACCCATCTGGTCGATCAGTGCGAGTTCATGCTGGAGTCGCCGCAGAGCCTCCGGGGGCATCGGGCGGTAGCGGGACTCGAGTCCGCGCCAGGACTCCTTGGCGAGAACCGAATATGCGCTCTCCCCGCTGGGCAGCTCGGCGCCAGGGAAGTGGAACCGCCCGAGCGGCAGCTCGAACCCCATGCACATCGACGCGATCTCGAGGGTCGCATCACATGCCCGTTCGCAACCGGCGAACAGGCGCCGCATCTCCGTGGCGGGCTTGAACCACAGCTCGGCGTTCGGCCGATCATGAGGCCCCGGCAACGCCATGCGTGCTCCGGCGCTCGCGAGAACATCATGGAGGCGGTGGTCGGCCGCCCGCAGGTAGTGGACGTCGTTGGTCGCGACGACCGGCAACCCGAGGTCATCAGCGGCTTCGACGAGTCCGCCCACGATGCGTGGGCCCTCCGCGGTGAGCGGGTGCACGAGTTCGACGAAGAACGCCCCGGGTTCGAAGCAGGACGCGAGCCGCAGGAGTGCCGAGCGGGCCCGACCCGGGCGCGCATGGGCGATGGCGAGTGCGGCCTCACCGTTGGCGCACCCCGACAGGGCGATGAGGCCCTCACTGAAGCGTTCGAGGTCTTTGAGGGCGACGATGCTCGGCACCTCAGGTCCGCGCAGGTGCGTGCGTGAGAGAAGACGACACAGGTTGCGGTACCCGGCGAAGTCGCGCGCGAGGAGTGTGAGATGGAACCCCGATGCCGCCGCACGCCCGAAACCGACACTCGCCGGGACCGTGAGCCGCGATTCGAGCGGCAAGTCGGTCTCCTCGCCGAGCACACCTGCGCTCTCGACGACGATCTCACACCCGATGATGGGAGCGATTCCGGCGTCCTTGCAGGCCCTGTAGAACCGGACCGCACCTGTCATGCCTTGGTGGTCGGTGAGCGCGAGCGCGGGCATCTCGAGCTCAGCAGCGCGTTCAACGAGCTCAACCAACGGGCAAGCGCCATCCATGAAACTGAAATTCGAATGTGTGTGCAGGTGCACGAATCGCGTCGACATCGCGCGTGATGCCCCTGATCAGTCGTGGATGCCGACGAGTCGCCACGTGCTGCTCGTCCGGTCGAACGCGAGGTCATAGACCCCGCCCCGTGCGAGCACACGCCAGTACCGTCGTGATACGTGCCGGCGAGGGTCCCACCACGCGCGCTCAGACGACCACGACTGCAGCACCGCATCGATCCGAAAGCGGCGACCGGCCCGCACGAACGCGCGCGGACAGCCACGATCGGGGTCCCACTCGACGACGACGTCTTCTGCGACACACTTCGGTGTCGGCGAAGCGTCGCGACAGACGATCTCCGACGCGCGCATGACCCACGGGCTCGCGAGGAGCTCAAGCAGAACCGGAAGCCGGGATGCGTGGCTCTCGAACAGGTCGAGCGTCTGTCCATAGCGCGTGGCGCTGAAGCCCTTGATCTCGGAGTTACGACCCACCACACCTCCCGATTCCATGAGGACGGAACACTCCAACCCGACGGACCCGAGCATCGTATCGAACGTATGTTCGTATATCAAGGTACAGGGGTGGTATGACAACGCGGCTCACGGCATGAGAGGTTCAGGGCCGGGAGAGGTGGACTTCAGTTCGACCCGATGACGGCTTTCTCACGGCGCGGCCGAGTCATCGTGTCATGGACGACGACGGTGACCTCACCAGCGTCAAGCGCGGCGAACAACGCCTGGACCACCGTCGGGTCGAACTGGCTGCCCGCGCAACGGAGAAGTTCAGCTCGGGCGGCTTCGACCGGGATGGGTGTCCGGTACGGACGCTCCGATGTCATGGCATCGAAGGCGTCGGCCACCGTCAGGACGCGCGCCAGAAGAGGGATCCGTTCACCGGCCAGCCCGTCCGGGTAGCCGCTGCCGTCCCAGCGCTCGTGGTGCCCTCGCACGACGGGCATGAGTCCGGCGAGGAAGGGGACCGTCTCCACGATATGCCCTCCCATCGCCGAGTGCTCGGCCATCACATCGAACTCAGCTTCCGTCAGCTTGCCAGGCTTCAGCAGGATGGATTCCGGTGTCCCGATCTTGCCCACATCGTGGAGCAGCCCGGCCCGCTCGACGTCTCGTACCTGCTCGTCCGTCAATCCGAGCCGACGCGCGATCGCGACCGCGTAATCGGTCACCGCTATCGAGTGCCGAGCGGTGTAGCTGTCTTTCGCATCCACCGCACTCACAAGGGCCTGCAGGGTCCCGACTGAGTGGAGCTCGATGTCCTCCATCGAATCCCTGAGGCGCCGATGGACCTCCGCGAGAGCGCCCTTGACGTTCGTCAGTTCATCGGCGGTGCGTTTCACCAGAGTCAGCTGCAGGAAGTACGCCGGAACCGATCCAAGGAGGATGATGGACCACATCAGGACGAGGAAGCGGTTGATGGCCTGTTCGACCAACGTGTAGTCCTGGTAGATCTCGAAGACGCCGACGATCTCGCCATTTCGCATGAGGGGCGCATAGACCTCGATGAGGGAACCGACCTCTGCTAGCTGTGCCGAGTTCTCGAGGCGCTCTTTCGGCTCGACCTCGACCTTGGTCTCCCCTTCCAGGGCGGCCCGGAGTGATGGATGGTCGGAAAAAGCCCTTCCCTCGCCCTGACCTTCGGAGGAGTACAGGAGCACGCCGTCCGTGTTCCACAACTTGACCGCGGTGATCCCGGCATCCTTGAGATCGCCGCCCGAGATCGCGCTCAGATCCTCTCGGAGCTGCGCCGGAATCGGGAACTTGGACAGGTCCGTCGTACCGACGGCGTGCGTGACGATGGTGTCGGCGGTCGCCAACGCGGTCCTCGCCGCGACCGAGGCGAAGAGGTCCCTCACGGCCACGGTGATCGCGAGCCCCAAGATGAGCGCCATCACCACGACGAACGCCAACGACCTCAAAGCGAATTGCTGGACGACAGAGAGCCGTTTCACGCGATCATCCAACCGTCACGAGTCCGGCGACCTCGCCTGAAACCGGTTGCGCCACGCCATCGATCTCCAAGGTCAGCGGTCCGCCGAAGGGCTCCTTGGCCAGCAGTCGGATGTGAGCTCCCGGCTTGAGCCCTATACGTCCAAGGTATCCCAGCGTCTGGTCGTCCTCTGTGACACGGATCACTGAGCCCTCTTCGCCGATCTCGAGGTCGGACAAGCGCCGCCCTGTCACTTCGTCGAAGGTGCCGTCGGCGCCCGGGATGGGATGGCCATGGGGACATACGACCGGGTCTCCCAAGAAGCGCTCAAGAGCGATGAGGACGCGTGGCGATAGAGCGTGCTCCAAGAGGCAGGCGTCCTCGTGGGCCGCGTCCCAATCCAAGCCAAGAACATCCACGAGGAAACGCTCGGCGACCCGGTGTCGCCGGACGATGTCGAGCGACGCCGCCATACCGGCGTCGGTGAGCAGCACCGAAGTACCCTCGCGACGGATCAGCCCCCGGTCCTCCAGACGTTTGAGCGTGGCCGTCACCGTCGGCCCAGAGACCTCCATCGCGTCGGCGATCCGCCCGGGACGCACAGGTCGGTCCTGACCCAGCTTGTAGATGGCCTCGAGGTACTCTTCCAGGGTGGAGGTCGGCATGATCCGTCCTTCTTCGACCGGACAGAATTCGTATTCGCTAAGACCATACCACGCCTGCGTCCGGTACGAACTCCTCTCCTCCGGCAGCTCCACTCTCACACTACCTTTCATCCATCATTGCGACCCGTCCAGCTCTCATATAGGACCGTACAGCGCGTTTCACGACATTTCGCTGCATGTGCGTTGACACGTGCGTGCAGTACGGGTACAGTACGTCTTGTCCCGAGAAGTCGGACGCAGCAAGACTCCGGAAGATGGTGTACCAGCAGCCGCCGGAGAGGGACCGAGGAAGGTCGGCAAGCCGTGAGGTGGCCGACACGGAGACGGATCCTCGATGGAGGGAAACCCGAAAGGGCGCTCCGCAAGGAGCGTGGGAACCCGGTTCGAGTAGGAGACTTGTGGGCGAGGTTTCTCGGGACATCTCTTTTGTCCCGTGCTCCCCTGTGTCGACTACGTTCGAGCCTCTTGACCCCGCGTCCTAGGGCCGATAGGAGATTCGAGCAACAGGAGATTCCCAGACCACGACCTCGACCACGCGAACGCCGGAAGCGACCCTTTCTTCGAGCGCAGCGGCGATCACGCGGGCCAGGTTCTCCGCGGTCGGACTCACCGTGTCGAATGGTTCGACCTCATTGATCAGCACGTGGTCATAACGCCCAAGGACGGCGTTCAGGTCGGACTTCAGCGCTTTGAAGTCGTACAGGATGCCTATGTCATCGAGCTCAGCGCCCGCGACCGTCACCTCGACCTCCCACGTGTGACCATGCAGGTTCCGGCACTCACCGGGATAGCCGTAGAGTCGATGCGCCGCATCGAAGTGGCCTTTGACCGTGAGCTCGTACGTTCCCATCGCCGCCTCCCGCAAGGCGCATGCCTCTAGAAGAGCGTACCTTCGCTGCGCGACTCGTATGGACGGACAGGGTCACCGACCGTCGTTCGCATATCCATCGCCTCGTTGGCCAACGCGTCCGCCTCCGCATTCAGCTCACGCCGGATGTGCCTGACCGTGAAGCCATCAAGTGAGCCCAGAAGGTCCATGACTCGCCTGAACAGAGGTTTCAATCCGGGATTCTTGACCTTGTAGGCCCCGAGAAGTTGCTTCACGACGAGTTCTGAATCGGCTTCCACCTCAACCGATCGATGACCCAGAGCCATGAGGTTCTCAAGTCCCCAGACCAAAGCGGTGTACTCCGCGACGTTGTTCGTGGCGATTCCCACGTACGCGCCCGCCCGACACACCGTCTCACCGTCGACCATGATCACGAAGCCAACGCCTGCTGGCCCGGGATTGCCGCGCGAGCCCCCATCGGTGCGCAGGATGACCCGACTCACGTGCTCTCCGTACGCACGACGATGAGACGACGACATTGAGGGCACACACCGATGTCGGGGCCCGACTCCAGTTCGCGCACCCGCTCAGCCGGAAGGCTCATGTGACACGCGGTGCATGAGCCGCCGTCAAGGCGACCGGCTCCGATACCACCCTTCGCGTCCCGGATCCTCTCGTAACGCGACACGAGATCCTCTCCGACTCGGGCCGCTTGGACGGCACGACGAGCGCGTAGCTCGGAGATCTCCGTCTGGATCGCACCCCCTACCTCACGGTAGCGCGCGATGAGGTCCTGCTCAGACTGCGACAGCTTCTCCAAGGCGTTGTCGACCGTCGCGATCTGCGCACGGGCCTTGTCGATCCGCTCCATGAACTGGATCGACTCGACTTCGAGTTTGTCGACCCGGCGTTTGAGCCCATCCATCTCCCGCGTGAGCGCCTGGATCTGGCGGTGGTCCGTCGTGGCCATCACCTTGGCCTGCTCGGCTGCGATCTTCTCGGTGAGGGAGGAGATCTCGTCCTGGCGGGCCTTGAGCTCCGACGACAGTCTGCGCTCGAGCAGAACCGCTTTCTCGCGGATCGCGGAGGTCTCTTTCATCTTCGTGCGCGTCGTGAGGATGGCGCGCTTCTCAGGCAGGTCCTCCAAGCGCTTCTCCGCGCGTAGTATCTCAACGTCGATCGACTGGAGCTCGATCAGGGCTTCAGCGACATCGACCGTCATCGGGTCTCCTTCTCGGGCGTCCACCATCCGGCGACAGGCGGCAGTTCGACCACCGGGCACGCATCGATCCCGGGCACCGCCCGGACCACGTCGGCCAACAGGCTGACGAGCGGCCACTCAGAGACATCATGGCCGATCTCGACCACCGACAGCCCGCGTTCCACGGCTTCGGTCGCGTCATGATAACGCACCTCGCCCCCCACGAGGACATCCACCCCGGATGTCACAGCCTCGCCGACGAGCGAACCTGCCGACCCCGTCGCGAAGGCGGCCCTCTTGATCGATTTCGAAGGATCCCCCCAGACCCGCGGAGTGATGCCGAAGGCCCTACCCGCACGCCAAGCGCACTCGGACAGGGTGATCGGCGTGTCCACCGACGCGACCATACCCAAGGCGGCGGCATTGCGCGCCCTTCGAACCTCAGACACCACGATGAGCGGCTCCTCGTATGGATGGGCCGAACGCGCAGCGGCCATGACCCGCGGAACACGGTCGATCGAAGCGGTCATCTCGATTCGAACCTCTTCCGCGACGGCTTCCTCGCCCACGGCGCCGATGGAAGGGGACGCCGTACCGAGCGGAGTGAAGCGACCCGTCCCTGAGCAGGTGAAAGAGCAGCCGCTGTACGACCCGAGACTCCCTGCGCCGGCCGAGGACATCGCTTCAGTGATGCGTTCGGCCGCTGATGGCGGACAGTACACCGTGATCAGGGCCGTCTGCAGGACTCCCCTCTCAAGCGGCCCTTCCTGCTCGAACCCGAGCAGCTCCGGCAGTATCCGTTGCGCAGCAGGGTCACGGTCGAGGTTGGTATGTGCGTTCGCCAGAGCCACTCCCGAAGCGAGCGCGGCGTGGACGACGTCGCCTCCCCCAGGGGCTCCTGCGACCGGGACGACGGGAGCCAGGTACGCCGGATGGTGGGTGACCAACAGGTTCGCCCCACGCTCAGAAGCGATTCGCACCGCTTCCCTGTTCGGGTCGAGTGCAAGCACCACGCCGGTACAGGGCACGTTGCCGTCCCCCGCCAACAGGCCGACCCTATCCCACTCCTCCGCGTGCTCAGGCGGGAACGCACGATTGATGGCGGCGACTATGTCCGAGATGACAGGGATAGTCACAGCTGCACCCATCGCACCTTCCCCCTCCCCATCGGGAATGCAGCGACATCGTACCCCGCCTCACACATCGCAGCGTACGCATCGTGGATTCGATACCCGACCTCTTCGGGCGCATGCGCGTCCGAGCCCACTGTCGCCGATACCCCCGCACGACAGAACGTCGCCAGGAGCTCAGGGCAGGGATATATCTCTGAAACCGGCTTGCGTAGGCCCCCTGTCGACACCTCGATCATCACGCCGCCCTCGGCCGCCGCTCGAGCGGCCTCCTCATAGAGCGAGAGCACGTCTCTGGCAGGACGATGACCGAACTTCTTCGGGAGGTCGGGATGTGCCATGACGTCGAACAGGCCGCTTTTCGCCGCGTCGCACCACGTCTCGAAGTATTCCACCCAGACGGCGTCGACCCCCCGACGGTCCCATTCGTCAAGATGATCAGGACTGTCGAATGGCCACTCGCCCAAGAAGTGGACGCTCCCCAAGATGACCTCGACGCCAGCGGCTGTCGCGACCTCGCGTTGATGCGCCATCGCATCAGGTCGTTGCGGAAGCCAGTCCGCTTCGGCGCCGAGCACGACGTCCGTCCCGCGAACACGGACGGCATACTCGCGAACTTCCTCTGCGTACGCCGCGAACCCCACGTCGTCCGGTGCGAACGAGCCGCCTTCGTTCAATGCGTCGGGCAACGGAAGGTGTTCGGTCAGCACGATGCCCGTCAGGCCGCCAACGACCGCCGCCGAGATCACTTGGGCCGTCGTGCCGGTGGCGTGCCCACAGCGGGCGGTGTGCACGTGGCAATCGATCAACTCGCGCACTCGATGACCCCTCCGCCGATGACGACCTCATCACGGTAACAGACTACGCTCTGCCCCGGCGCCACCGCTCCTATGTCGTCGGCGAAATCCACATCCAGCATGTCGCCCGCAACAGAGCATCGCGCCGAAACCGGACTCATCCGGTAGCGGACCATGACACTCAGGTCAGATTCGGTCTCGCCTCTCCAGACGACATCCCTCGCCACCACGTGCAGAGCCCGAAGGGACTCCCTGGGCCCTACGATGAGGCGGTTCGCGACCGGGTCGATCCCGACGACGTACCAAGGCCCCCGCGGACCTGATATCCCAAGCCCTTTGCGCTGACCGATGGTGTAATTCGCCAGGCCGGCATGGCGCCCGATCACCCTCCCGTCCAGGTCGACCACCGGTCCCGGGACAACTGCTTCAGGGATGCGCGAAGCGACGATGGCAGCGTGATCTCCGCAGACCGCGAAACACGTGTCCTGGCTCTCCCGTTTTGCTGCGGTCGCAAGGCCCATCTCCGAAGCGATCCTGCGAACCTCGACCTTGGTGAGTCCGCCGAGCGGGAACAGGGTGTGTCGCAACTGCTCAGGCGTCAGGCGATAGAGGAAGTAGCTCTGGTCCTTCGACTCGTCCGCTCCACGAGCGAGCCACGGCTCACCGGCGGAGTCCCAGACGATGCGTGCGTAGTGCCCAGTCGCGAGAAAGTCGGCCCCCTGTGTCAGGGCCTTGGCGAGCAGGTCGGAGAACTTGAGGCGGTCGTTGCAGGTGATACAGGGATTCGGGGTCCTGCCGTGAGCGTACTCGGAGCAGAACGGCTCCACCACGTGGCGCTCGAACGCGTCACGGTAGTTCAGGCTGTAGTGAGGGATTCCGAGCGCATCGCACACGCGACGTGCGTCTCGGACGGCCGAAACCGAACAACAGCCCCCATCGGCGGAATGCGACGGCCACAGCTGCATCGTGACGCCCACGACATCATAGCCCGCCTCCACGAGTAGAGCCGCGGCCACCGATGAGTCGACGCCACCACTCATCCCGACCCAGACACGGGGCACGCTACGACCGCCCTTCAAGCGCGCGGTGGACCTAGGCTCGCCGTGCTCTACAGATCGCATTCCCCATCGTCGCCGTGCTCGTCCTCGTCGGCGTGGGGATCGAAGTTCGGATCAGCGCTCTTGATCGGACCCGAGATCGGCTCCCGCCCATGTCTCCTGAGGTAGTCGTCGACAGCGACCTTGAGTCCGTCGGTCGCAAGCACCGAGCAGTGCATCTTGGCCGGAGGGAGGCCTCCCAGCTCATCGGCGACCTGCTGCTTCGTGATGGCGGCGGCTTGTTGGATGGTCATGCCCTTGGCCATCTCGGTGACGATCGAGCTGGTTGCGATGGCCGCACCACACCCAAGCGTCTGGAACCTCACGTCCGTGATGCGGTCCGCATCGTCGACGGCGATGGTGATCTTCATCATGTCTCCGCACACGGGATTGCCGACCTCACCCACGCCGTCAGCGTCCTCGATCACGCCCACGTTGCGTGGATTGTTGAAGTGGTCCATGACCTTGTCTGAATACAGCACGAGCAGGTCCTTCCCGAGAAGTGGTCGACTGTCGATGCACGCGAAGGCGCTATGGACTACCGAACATGCGAGCGTAGACCGGAGACATCGCGCGAAGCCTCTCCACGATGGGTGGGAACACCTCCAAGAAGCGGTCGACGTCCGCATCGGTCGTGAAACGCCCCAGCGACACTCGGAGGCTCCCGTGGGCCACCTCTTTCGGAACGCCGCATGCCAAGAGCACATGACTGGGCTCCAAGGAACCGGACGAACAAGCGGACCCTGTGGACACGGCGATACCCTGCGCGTCCAACTGGAGCAACATGGCCTCGCCTTCGACTCCCTTGATCAGGAGTGGCGCGATGTTGGGTAGGCGCTCCCCGCCGGGAGCGGTCGGCTCTGTGTTCTCCAGACGCGTCGTGACTCCGAGGATGAGACGGTCACGTAGCCTCGCCAGACGTTCCGACTCCGCCGGCATCTCTCGTACCATGATCTCAAGGGCGGCCGCGAAGCCGACGGCGCCCGCGACGTTCTGCGTTCCTGAACGTTTGCGGAACTCCTGTCCCCCGCCCTTGAGCATCGGCTCGAACTTCACGTTGCGTCTCAGGTACAGGACCCCTACGCCCTTCGGCCCGTAGATCTTGTGGCCTGAGAACGTGGCGGCGTCGACTCCGAGCGCATCGACGTCAAACGGCACCTTCCCCAACGTCTGGGCAGCATCCGTATGCATCAGAGCACCGTGCTCGTGTGCGACGCGAGCGAGCTCGGCCACGTCGTTGACCGCACCGATCTCGTTGTTCCCGTGCATCACCGAGACAAGCTTGGTATCCGGCCTCATGACCGATGCCAGGTCCTCGGGGTGTATGTGGCCGTCAGCCCGCGGTGCGAGGTAGCTGACCGCATGCCCTCGCTTCTCAAGCCAGTGCGCGGGCTCCAGGACGGCGTGGTGTTCATAGGCGGACACGACAAGATGGGCCGGCCCGTCTGAAGCGCGCGCCATGATTCCGATGAGCGCGGCGTTATCGCCCTCGGTGCCGCCCCCGGTGAAGATGATCTCGTCAGGTCTCGATGCGCCTATCGCTTGTGCCACGCGCTCACGCGCGTCCTCCAAGCCGCGGTAGGCGTCTCGTCCCAGGGCGTAGAGCGAGTTCGGGTTGCCAAAGCGCTCAGTCATGAATGGCAACATCGCGTCGACGACGCGCTGATCGACAGGGGTGGTCGCTGCGTAATCGAAGTAGATGAAGTCCATGGGTTCCCTTCCTTAGGCTCGATCAGCTGGCGACCCATCGAGGACGACCTGGGCGCCGGCGAGCTCACCGATGGTGGTCGAAGCGAAGACGTCTCTGAGGGCCTGCGTCGCTTTCGACCAGACGGGCGCAGCGGCACAGGCGCCGGCCTGCCCACAGACCTCGCCTCGCTCTGAATCGCAGACGCTTGCGGAGAGGGGCCCCTCGAGCGCCTCGACGATGTCCAGAACGGTTATGTCATCAGGGTCGCGATTGAGCGAGAAGCCCCCGCGCGCGCCCCGTTGCGCAGAGACGATCCCAGCACGTCGAAGCGACACGAACACCTGCTCGAGGAATCGCGGGGGGATGCGCCTGCGCTCAGCGATCTCGCGAGCGCTCACGGGGCCGCCGCCAAAGGACACCGCGAGATCGATCGCGGCGAGCACACCGTATTCACTCTTGGCGGTGAGACGCATCGGCACCCCCCGAAACGGGACTAATTCCTACTTGATCAGTAGTGTTTGCATCATACCCGCGAAGGGCGCGCTGTCAACATGCATCGCGTCAGAAGGACCGCGCAGAGCCCGTCGCCTGCGATCGACCTTCCATCACCTACATGCGACCACTGGGCGCAGGCGAAGCATCATCTGTCGAATCGAACAGACGTCGCCTTGTATCCACCGACCCTGCGGGCTACCATGGCGCTCCGCCTCACGCACACGCGAAGGCGCAGGCCAAGGGAGCCGGATCCATGGCCGACAGCCACCAGGGTGGCGAGGGCCCACTGGATCTGACCCAATGACTCCGCAGACCCCGGCGCCTAACCGACGTCCGGGGTCTCGGCGTCACTCATCGAGGTCCTTCATGAGGGTCGCCATCTCGATGGCCGCGACAGCCGCTTCCCATCCTTTGTTGCCAGCCTTCGTGCCCGCGCGCTCCACAGCCTGCTCGATGGTGTCTGCGGTGATCACGCCGAACAACACCGGCAGCCCGCTGTCCAGCGAGACCTTCGCGATGCCCTTGCTGACCTCCGAGGCGACGTACTCGAAGTGCGGAGTACCGCCACGGATGACGACACCCAGGGCGATCACCGCATCATAGCGTCCTCGCCCGGCCATCCGCGCGGCAACGAGCGGGATCTCGAAGGCGCCGGGGACCCACGCGACATCGATGTCTGATTCTGCGACACCGTGGCGCACGAGCGCGTCCTGCGCGCCCGCCAGCAGCCGGGAGCCCAGCAGCTCATTGAACCGACTCACGACGATGCCGATTCGAAGTCCGGTTCCGACAAGATGGCCCTCATACGTCGACATTTGGCTCATGTCCTTTCGACAGGCTCGCCCCCTGTGGGAGGTCAAGGGTGTGTGCGAGCTTCTCCTTCTTCGTCCTGAGATACTGGTAATTCGCCGGGCACGCCTCTACTTCAAGCGGAACCTGTTCGACCACACGAAGCCCGTGGCCCTCCAGACCCACGATCTTTCGCGGATTGTTCGTCAACAGACGGATGGACTCCAACCCCAGGTCCACGAGTATCTGCGCCCCGATGCCATAGTCCCGAAGGTCAGCGGGAAAGCCGAGTGCCTCATTGGCCTCCACCGTGTCCGCGCCTCGTTCCTGAAGCTCATATGCGCGCAACTTGTTCGCCAACCCGATTCCCCGACCCTCGTGTCCGACGATATAGAGGATGACTCCACGACCTTCGCGCTCGATCCTGCGCATCGCTTCTTCGAGTTGTGCTCCGCAGTCACAGCGCAGCGAGTGGAACACATCACCCGTCAGACACTCGGAATGGACACGGACCAACACGTCGTCCCGACCAGAGACATCGCCCTTCACCAGCGCCATGTGGGTGCGTTCGTCGGTGAGCGAGCGATAGCCGATCCCCCGGAACTCACCGAAGCGAGTGGGCAGGGTCACGTCCGCGATGCGTTCGACGAGTCGTTCCGTCTTGCGCCGGTACCTGATCAGGTCCGCGACGGTGATCATCTTGAGGCCGTGTCGGCGAGCGAACCTCTCGAGCTCGTTGCGCCTGGCCATCGTTCCGTCGGGGTTTATGATCTCGCAGATCACTCCCGCTGGAGTCAGTCCGGCGAGCCGGGCAAGGTCGACAGCGGCCTCGGTGTGACCGGCTCGCTCCAGGACCCCGCCCGCGCGGGCCTGGAGCGGGAACACGTGTCCCGGCATCGACAGGTCGCCGGGAGACGTGGCGGGGTCTATGGCTGCGAGGATGGTCTCGCATCGGTCCGCAGGCGAGATGCCTGTGGTGATCCTACCTTTGGCCCCGATAGAGACATGGAACGCGGTACCCTGCTCGGAGGTGTTGTTCTGAGTCATCGGAGGGATCTGGAGCTCCGACAGACGCGACGCTGTCAGCGGCAGACAGACCAGACCTCGGCCATGCGTGATCATGAAGTTGATCGCCTCGGGGGTGACCTTCTCGGCCGCCATGACGAGGTCGCCCTCGTTCTCGCGATCCTCGTCGTCGACGACCACGAGCATGCGTCCGGCCGCGATCTCCTCGATGGCTTCTTCTATGGTGGCGAATGGAGGCATGGAACTCATTTGCCATCCGCGAAATCGCGCAGAAGGTCACCGAGGCCCCGCTTGTGCGCAGTGTCCCCGGCCGCTTCATGTGCGTACACGGCAACGAACCGTTTGACGTACTTCGCAAGCATGTCGACCTCAAGGTTCACCGGAGCCCCGATCGGCTTGAGTTTGAGCGTGGTGACCTCCTCGGTGTGCGGCACCACGGCTGCGGCGATCGACTCGCCGCGCACCTGGGCCACCGTCAAAGAGATCCCGTCAACGGCGATCGAGCCTTTGGGCACCACGTACTCGAGCAGTGGCGCGGGCACC
Source organism: Actinomycetota bacterium (assembly GCA_029265315.1). GTDB lineage: Bacteria > Actinomycetota > Coriobacteriia > Anaerosomatales > PHET01 > JAJUJM01. Next base: position 21,430 of record JAJUJM010000010.1, read on the forward strand.
TGGAACTGGTAGATGGTGCTGTTGCCGGCGGCATGTCGCATGAGCAACCTGCCGATGCCGTCAACATGCCCGGTGACCAGGTGGCCGCCAAGACGGTCTGACAGGCGCAACGCACGTTCCAGGTTCACCTTCGAGCCTTGCTGCAGTCCCCCGAGTGTCGTCTTGGCGAGCGTCTCGTCACTCACGTCGGCCACGAACGCCCCGCGTATGAACTTGGCCACCGTCAGACAGGCCCCATCGACCGCGATGGAGTCACCGATGGCCATGTCACGGCCGAACTCCGGGGCGTACACCTCCAGTTGGGCTCCGCCGGACACCCTGTCGGCCCGCGTGATGATGCCCTGTGTCTCGATGAGTCCGGTGAACATCGAACCCCTTCCTCGCCTCACCCGTCCGCCTTCACAGACGAACGTTCCCAAACGGTCACAGCCACGTCGCCCACGACCTCGGCCTCACGCGCGGAGAACGGGCGAACGAGCGCACCCGATGCCGCGACCCCATGAGACGTCCGATGCGATGCGGTACCCGTCCGGCCCGGCGACCGACCCTGGGCCGGGTCACACTGGAGCAATCGCGGCGCGGAGGGCCCCGCGAATCCGCCGCCGGTCACGACGACGAGCGTGTCGATGGCGTCAGCTTCCAGAAACGCACACAAGAGCCTGGGCCCCGGTTCGACGAGAACATCGTTCACGCCCTGCGTCGCGAGTGTGCGCAACGCACCGACCACCCCCTGGCTCCCATCGTACCGAAGCGCCGTCAGGCCGTCCGATGACAGGCTGGCCTCAGGATCAGGCATGGCGTCAGGCAGAAGCAGGACGGTACGAGCACGATCATCAGTGAACACGCGTGCATCAGCGGGAGGCATCGTTTCACGTGTGAGCACGACCCGCAACGGCTGGTCGGCGTCCGGGATGCCTGAGGGGTCTCGGGAAGTGAGTTCGGGATCGTCGACCCGAATGGTCGAGGCCCCGACCAGTACCGCATCCACACGTGACCGAAGCCGCCGCGTCACCTCACCACCCGAAGGACCGGTCATCGAAGCACGCATATCAGGAGCGAGCGAGGGGCAGGCATCGAGAGAGACGCCCACTTTGACTATCACACGCGGCACTCCGGTGGCCAGACGCTTGAGCCAACCAGCGTTCAGCTCAGCGAATGGGCTCGGGTCTTTGGCGACATGAACCACAACACCCGCCTCGCGCAAACGCTCAGCGCCTCCCTGTGCGATCGGGTTGGGATCATTCATGCCGATCGTGACGCTGCGGACCTTCGCAGCGATGAGCGCATCCGCACACGGTGGCGTCCGACCGTGGTGCGCGCAGGGCTCGAGCGTCACGTAGACGTCGGCCCCACAAGCCTCCGGCCCCGCGTCCGCGAGGGCGATCACCTCTGCGTGGGGCTGACCGGCGCGCGCATGGAACCCCTCACCGACGACACGACCGTCCTTGACGACCACACAGCCCACGAGTGGGTTGGGTGCGGCGGTTCCCGATCCGCGCAGCGCAAGGCGTAGCGCATGAGCGAGATACGGATCATCGACTGATGACGAAGCATCGGAGAACAGCGGCACAGCTGCGCGCAACCTTCCTTCTCCCATCCGGACTTTTACCGTCGGCTCCGGAATCACACCGGATCGGCCCCGGGCTCGGGGTTAGCGGGCTGTCACCGCCGGTGGGGAATCCCACCCCGCCTTGAAGAAAGCGTTTCGGATTGTACCAGCACCATTCCGGAGACGACCAGAGTCACGAGATCTCTGAGAGCGCGCGCTCCCCCGCAGACCTGATGGCATGCATCGCCGCGCCTGGGTCTGGCTGGCCGAAGACCGCGTTACCCGCGACGAAGCAACGTGCGCCCGCCTGTACGCATCTACCGATCGTCTCGCCCGTGATTCCACCGTCCACCTGTATGAGGGGTGAGACACCTTCGGCGTCGCAGAACTCGGCGAGTTCGGCGACCTTTCGGACGCTGCTGTCGATGAAGCTCTGTCCGCCGAAGCCGGGGTTGACACTCATGATGAGCACCATGTCGACCTCGGACAGCACCTCCCCGATCAGACCGATGGGGGTAGCGGGGTTCACCGAGACGCCCGGAGAGGCGCCTGCATCACGTATCGAACGCAGGACGCGGTGCAGGTGGGTGACCGCCTCGACGTGGACGGTGACTGCGTCAGCTCCCGCGTCCAAGTACCAAGGCAGCGTGGCATCGACGTTGTCAATCATGAGGTGGACGTCGAGCGGGACCCGTGTGACCTTCTTCAAAGCGGAGATCACAGGCGGACCGATCGTGAGGTTGGGGACGAAGTGGCCGTCCATGACGTCTACGTGGATGTAGTCAGCGCCAGCGGCCTCGACCGCGGCGATGCCGTCCCCCAGACAGGCGAAGTCCGCCGAGAGTATCGACGGCGCCATCAGGATGCGATCATGTCTCACGCGGCTGTTCCTTTCACTTCGCCGACCCATGGCGTCGCCGCGCGAACGTGCTCGTTGCGCCGTGCGCGCCTGATGCCAGTCACTCCGGGACCAGCCCTATACCATGCAGTTCGTCGCGCGCCTCCCTGCCCATCAGGAGGTCGCCGGCTTCCCGGGGGTCCAGACCCTCATAGAGCACCCGCCGGACGGCGTCAGTGATGGGAAGGTCCACGCCAGCCCGACGGCCGAGCGCCGCCACAGACAGACAGGCCACGGCTCCTTCCGCCACCATGTGGGTCTTCTCGTAGAACTCCTCCATCGTCCCGCCCTCGGCTATGAACTCACCGATGCCGCGATTGCGCGAGTGGCGGCTTGTGCAGGTCACCACGAGGTCGCCCATGCCCGCAAGACCCATGTACGTGAGAGGGTTCGCGCCCATCGCCGTCCCCAAGCGGCTCATCTCCGCCAGTCCCCTGGTCATCAGGGTCGCTTTCGTGTTGTCTCCATAGCCCAGTCCGTCACACATCCCCGCAGCTATGGCGATGACGTTCTTGCTCGCGCCGCACAGCTCAACGCCCACGACGTCCGGGTTCGTGTAGACCCGGAAGAAGGGGGTCATGAACATGTCCTGGAAGAACTCGCCCACGGCAGGGTCGTAGCTGGCCACCACCGTCGCGGAGGGAATCCCACGGCTGACCTCCTCGGCATGGTTGGGCCCCGAGAGTCCAGCGATCCTGTCGCGGCCGCCCAACACGTCGACCAGCACCTCAGTCATCAGCATGAGCGTGTCCTGCTCGACCCCTTTGGACAGGACCACGACAGGCGTGTCGTCGGAAAGGTGTGGTTTCATGCCTTCAGCAGTCGCGCGTACGCCGATGCTCGGGGTGACCATGACCACGGCCTCGGTGCCCTCAAGCGCCAGGGGCAGGTCACTCGTCGCCCACACGGCGTCCGGCAGGGCGACCTCAGGCAGGTAGCGCGGATTGCGGCGGCTTTCGTTCACCCCTTGGGCGATCTCGGGCTCACGCGCCCACAGCCGGACCTCATGGCCACGGCCCCCGAGCAACCAACTGACCGCCGTCCCCCACGACCCAGCACCGATCACAGAGACACGCACAGGCTTACTCCTCGGTTCCATTCGCCGTCCCACCGCGTCCAGGCAACGTTATCTTACGCTCCTCGCCCCTGATGAGGCGGGCGATGTTGCCTCGATGGCGCCACAACACGAGCGCGGCCAAGCAGGTGATGGTGGTGAGGACGGGCACATCTCCCGGGTACAGCCACAGCACGAGCAGCGGATACACGACAGCGATCACGACCGATCCGAGTGACACTATCCGCGTGGACGCGACGATCACCGCGAAGATCCCCAGTTCGATGAGAGCGGCCAACGGTGTCAGCACGAACAGGGCCCCTGCGGACGTCGCGACACCCTTACCGCCGGACAGTCTGATGTAGGGCGAATAGCTGTGACCCATCACAGCAGAGATCATGGCCGCGACACGAGTCCATTCGTATGCGGTGACCGACCATGCTTCAGCGGGCACCACGAAGCCTGCGAACAGGACCGCGAACGCCCCCTTGCCTGCATCGAGCAGCAACGTGATGACGGCCGCACGCACCCCAAGGGTACGTAACACATTGGTCGCGCCTAGATTGCCGGACCCATGCTCCCTCAGGTCCACGCCGTGCAGACGCTTCCCAACGATGAGGGCCCACGGCACACCTCCTACCAGGTACGCCACTCCGACGGTCACCACGATCCGAACAGCGAGTTCCATCAGGTCAGCAGCCCGCCTGGTCCTTCTTCCGAAAGCGGAGCAACACCGGCGTCCCGGTGAGGTCGAAACGTTCTCTGAGACGATTCTCGATGTAGCGCCGGAAGTTCTCGTCGACCATCCCGGGGTGGTTGGCGAAGAAGGTGAACCCCGGAGGGGCGGTACGGGTCTGTGTCACGTACTGCAGACGAAGTGACCTACCGCCCTCGTGTTTGGTGTGACCGAACTCACGCAACTCGGTCAGAAGCTTGTTGAGCTGGCTCGTGGGGATCTGCTGCACGTAGTTCGCGTACACGGACGATATGGCCCCCCAGATGCGGTCCACGCCTCGACCGGTCAACGCGCTGACGCGCAGGACCGGTGCGAAGCCGACGAACCCAAGACGGTCGCCGACCCGTGCGACCAGGTCGTCCTTCTCCTCAGCGGTCTCAACAGCGTCCCACTTGTTCAGAAGAATGATGATCGCGCAACCGCGCTCCTCGGCGAAGCGTGCGATGCGTTGGTCGCCATCGGTGAGACCCACCGTCGAATCGATGACGAGCAGTGCGACGTGTGCTCGATCTATGGCGCGCATGGCACGCACGAACCCGTAGTATTCGACATCCTCATCGATCGCCGATCTGCGTCTGATGCCCGCTGTATCGACAAGCCGGTACCGCTCTGCGTCCCTCTCGACCACCATGTCGATCGCGTCTCGAGTCGTTCCCGCGACGTCTGAGACGATCGAGCGTTCAACGCCGGTCATGCGGTTGAGCAACGACGATTTCCCTGCGTTCGGCCGCCCGATTATGGCTACATCGATCGTGTCCCGCTCCAGGTCCGGTTCGCTTGCCGGAAGCGCCTGCACCAGGGCGTCCAGTAGGTCCCCTGTCCCATGACCATGCGTCGAACTCACCGGCCACGGCGTATCGAGCCCCAGACTCCAGAACTCATAGGTCTCAGCTTCAGAGCCCGGCGTATCGACCTTGTTCACCACCAGGAAGACCGGCTTCCCGCCCCGCTTGAGAATGCGGGCCACCTCTTCATCGTCAGGCGTGAGGCCCGTCTTCCCGTCCACGAGGAACACGATCGCATCGGCCTCATCCACAGCCATGAGGGCCTGGGATCGGATGGAGCTCTGGAACGCATCGGAGTCACCAGACTCGATTCCGCCCGTGTCGATGAGCAGGAAATCGATGCCGTTCCAGTCAGCTCTGTGGTAGCTGCGGTCGCGCGTGACGCCCCGCGCTTCATGGACGATGGCGTCTTGCGCCTGGGCGATCCGGTTGACGAACGTCGACTTGCCCACGTTCGGGCGGCCCACGACGGCGACGATTGGCAGCGGCACGACCTTCACTCCTCGCAGGGGTCTTGTGGCGGAGCGAGCCTCGCCACCTCACGCAGTCCGGCGAGCAGACCATGAGCGTCGGAGGATACCACACGGATGTCAACACCTGACCTATCCGCGATGTCGGTCCTGGTAAAGTCATCGAGCGTCACGTCGTCAGCATTGAAGACGACGTCGGGTATCAGGTAGACGGTCGGATCGTTGGTGCGCGATGCGTCCTCGATGAGGGCAGCGACCAGATCCGAGCCGGTCAGAAGTCCCGTGACGGCCACGTTGCCGCCGAAGAAGCGGTTGGGCACCACGAGAAGACGGACGCGCCCGGACGCCTCACACGCGTTGAGCGCTCCCGCCAGTGTTGTGGCGGCCATGACCCCAGTCACGACCGTGGCGGCTTCCGACCCCCGGGGAAGCGCGCTCACCGCAGAGAGGAGCTCGTTTCTGAACTGGGCCGCCTCGTCCGCGAAGACACGCACGAGGCCGATACCGTTCTCGTACTGTGGAAAGCCGTCGTACCACTCCGATGTCGGAAACGGCGCTCTGGCGTTCAGGTAGAACTCGTCGGCCAGATGTGCCCAGGACACTCCATCTCGCTCGCGCATCGCGAACTGCCAACGCTGCACCTGCTGGATGACCGTGGCTGCAGCGAGCGGATCGTTGTAGCTCCTGGTGAAGACGCTCTGGTGCCGTGTGAAACCGAGCGGGACGACACCGACGCTCAAGACACCCTCGCGCTCGGCAAGCCATCTGAGAGTCACGTCCAACTCGTCCCCGTCGTTGACTCCGGGGACGAGCACTATCTGCACATGCATGTCGATTCCGGCCTCGAGCAGCTGGTCGAACCTCAGCAATGCATCGTCGTCACGCGCACGTACCAAGCGCTCGCGTACGGACGGGGTGACGGCATGGATGGAGACGTGCAGCGGGGACAACCTCTGTTCGATCATGCGAGCGACGTCCTCGTCCGTGAGGTTCGTCAAGGTGACGAAATTGCCTTGGAGGAACGACAATCGGTAGTCGTCATCTCGCACATAGAGCGAAGAGCGCAGTCCTCGGGGCAGCTGCGTCATGAAACAGAACGTACACCGATTGGAGCAGGTCCGGACACCGTCGAACACGACATCCGCGAACTCAATGCCCCAGGACTGGCCACCATCGCGCGAAAGCGTGAGTGAGTGCGGGGTGTCGTGCGACAGGGACCCATCGCCGTGACGGACAGCGAGTGTCACCTCCGGCCCATCCGAGTACCAACGCCAGTCGATCACATCCCTGAGCTCGTGACCGTCCGCGCAGACGATGACATCTCCCGGTCTCAGACCTGCACGCGCGGCCGGCGAATCGCGATCGACCGCGGATACGCACCCGCCCTTGGTGGACCCGCCCTCGTTCGCCTGCCCACAGGCAGGAGAGTGCCCGTGAGGACTCACTGCGGGGTCACCGCATCCTCTCGATGGCAGCGATGACGCCGCGCATCTGCTCATCAGGAGTCGAGGCGCCAGCGGTGACCCCGACACTCTGGGCGCCAGCGAACCACTCGGCGTCGAGCTCTTCGGCGGTCTCGACGTGGTGGGTGCGCGGGTTGACCGCTCGGCAGATCTCAACGAGGCGCGTCGTGTTCCCGGAATTGTGTCCCCCGACCACAACCACGACATCGACCGACCGCGCCAGCTCCGCAGCGGACTCCTGACGCTTAGCGGTCGCAGCACAGATCGTGTTGTGGACGCGCAGTTCCAGCACGCGAGGCGCGAGCGCCGCCACCACCTCGGCGAGACGCTGTTCTGACTGCGTGGTCTGGACGACGACGCCGACCCTGCGCGAGGGGAGACGCTCGGGCAGCTCGTCTGCCGCCTCGACCACCAGTGCGCTGCCGCCGGCATGCGCCATGATCCCCTCGACCTCCGGATGGTCCGCCTCTCCGACGATCACCACCGAGTACCCTTCCCTCATCAGGGATTCCGCGGCCTCATGCGCCTTGCTCACGTGCGGACAGGTCGCATCCACCACACGTAGGCCCTTGTCCGAAGCCGCTCGTATGATCGCGGGGTCCACGCCGTGACTCCGTATGATGACCGTTCCCCTGTCGATCTCATCGAGAGCGGACGCAGTCTCTACCCCTTTGGCGGTCAAGGCCTGCACGGCCTGCGGGTTGTGGATGAGTGGCCCCAGCGTGTGCACCGGCCCGCCACCAGCCGCGGCCTCCTGGGCAAGCTTGAGTGCGCGTTCGACCCCGTAACACACCCCGGCGTATCGCGCGACCTCCACCCTCACGACCGGGCCTTTCTCGCCTCGTCTCGCATCTGGACGATGCGAGTCATGATCTCATCGGTCATGGACTGCATGCGCTCCTTACGTCCACCTTCGAACGCATCAGGCATGACTGGGGCCCCGACTCGAATGCTGACCTTCGGGAAACGCGGGATTCTCGATCCGGCCGGCAGTGCGCGGTCCGTCCCCGCTATACCCACCGGAATCACCGGCACCCCCGTTCTCAGAGCAAGAAACGCGACGCCGCCATGCGGGTCACCGAGTTCATCGCTGCGTGTATCACGACGGCGTGTCCCTTCAGGGAACATGCCCAACAGGTCACCTGCTTCAAGCAGACGAGTGGCCGTCGCTATCATCACACGGTCAGCGGAATCACGCTGAACGGGGATGGCCCAGAAGCGGTCGAGCAGAAAACCGAGCCAGCGCGCTCGCCAGAGTTCGGCCTTCGCGACGAAGTGAACCGGGCGTGGCGCGATGCACCACAGGATCGCTGGGTCGAGGTAGCTCACATGGTTGCCGGCGAGAATGGCTCCCCCCGACGGGACATGGTGCCACCCGTCCATGCGCACACGAAACACAGCGAGCAGCACACGCCCGAGAGTGGCACGAACCACCCTTGCGAGCACCCAGCGAGGGGACGATTCGCCGGAAACCGGCTTGCCGCGAAAGGCAGCGCCACTCATGGGCGCCACACTTCGATGTACGCGACGACGCGCGCTACCACCTCATCAAGCGACAGCCCCGTGGTGTCGATGACTCGCGCATCCGGTGCTGGCGTCAAAGGTGCGATCTGGCGAGTCGAATCCGCAAGGTCACGCTTGTCGATTGCATCACGAACACCAGCCGGATCGACCAACACGCCTTGAGCAGCCTGCTGGGCCGCCCTGCGACGGGAACGCTCCTCGGGGGAGGCGGTCAGGAAGACCTTGAGCTCTGCATCAGGGAACACCACCGTGCCGATATCACGACCCTCGATGACGATGTCGTCCTGCGCCCCGATCCTGCGTTGCTGCTTGACCATCGCGGCGCGGACCCTTTGAAGGCTTGCGACCGCACTCACGGCATCGTCCACCTGCGGCGCCCGTATCGCGGCTGTCACGTCCTGACCATCGATGAACACGCGCGTCGGCAGCGCCTCTCCTTCGTCGTGCGCGAAGGAGACCTCGCAGTTCTCGGCGATGAGTCCGACCCTTTCCTCGTCGGTCAGCCTTACTCCGTCAACAAGCGCCCTGAACGCGACGGCGCGATACATGGCACCCGTGTCAAGGTAGTGGAACCCCAGCTTTTCGGCCACCAGCTTGGCAACCGTCGACTTGCCCGAACCCGCAGGTCCGTCAATGGCGATGATCATCTCCTCGAGAGAACCTCCCGAAACGCTCGCAGTGTCCCGGACCAAGGATTGTACTACGGCGTCACACGGCCCATGAGTCCTCGTAGGTCACGGATGAAGTCCGGATAGCTCACGGCCATCGCATCGACGCCCTGGACCTCGGTCTGGCCGTGCGTCACCTGGGCCGCGACGATCCACGTCATGGCCAACCGGTGATCGCCTTGAGACGACAGAACGGCACCGGTCAGTTGGCGTGCACCGTCCACCTCCAACCAGTCATCGCCAAAGCGAACCACCACGCCCATCGCGCTGAGCCCGTCGACGATCGCCGCCAACCGGTCGCTCTCCTTGACGCGCAGTTCTCCGACGCCCTCGAATCGAGTCGTCCCCGATGCGCACGCAGCGGCCAGAGCGAGGATGGGGACCTCGTCGACCAGCGACGGCACCTCCTCGGCGGTCACGACGGTGCCGCTCATGACAGGCGAGTACCCGGCGCGGATGGTCCCAACAGGCTCGAGCCCGAAGGTCGCGGTCTCTTCCGAGCTGACATCGGCCCCCATACGCTCCAGCACTCGCAGAAAGCCGGTCCGTGTGGGATTGAGCGACACTTCGGGAAGCTCCACCTCGCTCCCTGGCACCAGCAGCGCGGCAACGACGAGGAACGCCGCGGAGCTCGGGTCACCGGGCACGGCGACGTCCGCGGACTTGAGGTGTGCGGGCCCGTACACGCTGGCACCCGGTGCAGGGTCGGTCTCCACCGCGACACCGAAGGCCGGGAGCAGTCGTTCGGTGTGATCGCGGCTGAGGTGCGGTTCAGTGACTCTCGTGTGGCCGGTCGCGCGAAGGCCGGCGAGAAGTACCGCTGTCTTCACCTGGGCGGAGGACACAGGACTCGCGTAGTGCGCGGGACGAAGCGTGGAACTACCCTGGACGGTGGCGGGCAGTGTTCCATGCGGTGTCGTCTCGACTGAAGCACCCATCGATTCAAGGGGGTCAGCGATTCTGCGCATCGGTCGCCGCGAAAGCGATTCGTCGCCGGTCAGCACCACTCGAACCGGCCAGCCGGCGAGCACTCCCATGAGCAGGCGCGCGGTGGTTCCTGAATTCCCGCAGTCGACGGGCCCTGAGGGCTGGCTGGGCCCCAAGGTGCCCCACCCCACGACGTCGATCACGCCGAAGCTTGCACAGTCCTCGCCCTCGATGTGTATGCGAGCGCCCAGCTGACGGCACGCGTTGATGGTCGAACGTACATCAGCTGAGGCGAGGACCCCACTGAGATGCGACCTGCCCTCAGCCATCGAAGCGAACAGGACCGCCCTGTGTGACAGAGACTTGTCGCCGGGAACACGGACAGTCCCGCGAAGAGGGGGAGGAACGCTCACCGGATCGTTCATTCATGCTCACCCGCCTCGGCTTCATCGAGCGGCGTGAACCGGGCCTCGTAACCCAGGCTCGCCAACGAATCGGCCAAGCCAGACAGGTCGCCCTCGTCTGTCAGAACCATGACGAGGAGTGCCCGGTCCTCGGTCTCGTGGTCGATGTCGATGGCTTCGATGTTGCAGCCGGCGCGAGAAACGGCACCGGTCACCTCGGCCACCACACCGGGGCGGTCGACCATCGGAACCACAAGCTCGGTCAGGCGAGTGGTCGCCGGCACCCATTGCGCCGGCAGCGAACGCCTCACCTCTGCGGCACGCGCGAGCCAACGCCGGATGGCCTCTGCGTCCCCGCCACGAACCATGGCCTCGAACTCGCCGAGCGACATGCGAAGTTCGCGCAGGCCGGCAGCGAGAGCTTCGGCGTTGTCCAGACAGATGCCGGTCCACAGGTCGGCCGACCCCGCGGCGATGCGGGTGGTGTCCTTGAACCCGCCCGCGGCCAAGCGCAGGATCTCTCCCCCCTGTCCCGCGTGCGCGCCCGCGACGTCACACAACGCGGCCGCGGCGACATGGGGCACGTGACTGACCACCGCGACGGCCTCATCGTGTCGTTTCGCGTCGACGGAGACCACGCGCGCGCCAAGTGCGCTCACAAGAGCATGGACCCGTCGATATGCGTCCGGGTCGGTGTCAGGCGCCGGCGTCAACAGCCAGTAGGCCCCATCGAAAAGATCCGGGCGCGAGGCCTCGATGCCACTGCGCTCGGACCCGGCCATAGGGTGGCCCCCGACGAAGCGCGCGGCGTTTCTAAGGTTCTTCCTCGCGGCGGCGACAACTCCCGTCTTGGTCGAGGCCACGTCAGTGACCACGCCATCGAAGCCCGATTCACCGAGCAACTGAAGCCACTCGGTCGCATGGCGGGCAGGCGTGGCGATCACGACCAACTCGGAGCCACCCGGGGCGAGCCACGCGGCGGCCTCGGAGGTCCCGGCCATGGCCGCAGCATCGACAATGCCCCGGTCCACGGCGCTCTCGACGGTATACGGGTCGGTATCGATGCCCCGCACCTGAGGGGGGTCCTCGAGCCTACGACAGGCGGAGGCGACCGACCCGCCGATCAGGCCCACCCCGATCACTGTGACCGTATCGAAGATCGGCACGGGCTACCTCCCGTTTCCGAGGCGCGACCATTCAGCTTCGAATGCGGCGATTGTCGCATCCGTGTCATGTGGCGCCCCGATTCCGACGCGCAACGCCGGAGCGGTGCCGAAGTCCCGGACGATCACGCCATGCTTGAGCAAACCTTCAAAGAGTTCACGCGGCCGCTCAGTGTGGATGTAGACGAAGTTCGCTTGCGATGGGAACCATTCAATCCCCAAACGGTCGAAGGCGGCGCACAGACGGCTTCGCTCACGCGCGTTCTCCTCGGCGCGATCGCGGACCTCGGCGACGTCTTGGAGCGAGTAATACGCGGCCACCTGCCCGACCGTGTTGACGTTGAACGGCTCGCGCACCTTGTTGACAGCCGCGATGAGTGGCTCCGGCGCCACCCCATACCCGACCCGAAGCCCGGCGAGGGAGTAGATCTTCGAGAAGGTGCGCAGGATGACGAGCGGGCGGACACCGTCGAAGAGTGACAGTGTATCGGGGTAGTCGGGGTCATCGACGTACTCGTGGTACGCCTCATCCACGACCACGAGAACGTGTTCGGGAATCGCATTCAGGAATCGCTCGAATTCAGCGCGACGCACGATGGTCCCAGTCGGATTGTTGGGGTTGCAGACGAACAAGAGCTTCGTCCGCGGTGTCACGGCACTCGCCATCGCGTCGAGGTCGTGGACCTCGCCGTCAGTGAGCGGGACCTTCACGGCAGTCGCCCCCATGAGCTGGGTGACCATCGGGTAGACGACGAAGCTCGGCCAAGCGAACACGCACTCGTCGCCAGGAGAGAGCACCGCTTGGGCGATGATCCTCAACAGCTCGTTGCTCCCGTTGCCGACGGCGATGAAGCGCTCGTCGGTGCTCAGATGTGATGCAAGAGAGCGCTTGAGCGCTTTGGCGGCGCCATCGGGGTAGATGTTGAGCCGCGGAAGAACCTCTCGCATGGCAGCGACCGCCAGCGGCACAGGACCGCGCGGATTCTCGTTGCTCGACAGTTTGTGGACGACGCCGCCGCCGATACGCTCGCGTACCTCGCTCGCCCTGAGTCCCGGTGCGTACGGCACCAACGGATCGAGTTCGCGGCGAAGCAGTCGCTCCCAATCCATCACTCGCCCCTGTTCGTCGAATCCTGCGGTCGGCCCTCGGAGCGGTCAGCAATCACACCCTGAGAGCACATGTCGATTGTCGCACAGTGTTGGTGAATCACGCCCTTCGTGATGGCCGGGGGTCTGCGCACGCTACGCCTGTCGATACTCCTCGAGCATGCCGCGTTCGTCGACCACTTTCACGTGCGCGAGCTGGGCGTTGTGCACATGGAACGCCCACACGTCATCCGAACGCAGTCCCAGCAGATGCGCCAGCGCGGCGCGGAAGACGCCTCCGTGTGTCACCACCGCATGACGACCTCCGCGAGCAACCAGCTCCGAAGCGAATGAGACAGCTCGTCGCTCGATGTCGCCACGCGATTCTCCCTGCGGCGCGACCGGATGGCACCTGTCCCGATAGTTGAACACGATGCCCGCTGCGGCTATCTCCTCTGATGTCATGCCTTCCGCAAGGCCGAAATCGAGTTCCACCAGGCGTTCGTCGACGACCAGGGCGACACCGAGTGTTCGAGCGGCGCGGCGAGCGGGCTTGAGCGCACGACTCAAGGGGCTCGACCACACGATATCCGGACCGAAAGCGGCGATCCGGCGCCGTAACCTGGCGAACTGCAGCCGCCCCTCTTTCGTATACGGGGAGTCCCCGCGACCGACGAACCGCCCATTCACATTGGCTTCCGTCTCCGGATGACGAACCAACAGGATGTCGACCGTGCGGTTCATCGAAACGTCACCGCAGCTGCCGCGGCCATGGCGGCGAGCAGCTCCGTCAGCACGACGGAAGCACCCATCACATCACCGTTGACTCCCCCGATATGGTTGGCGATGACGTGCGGCACGACCAACGCCGATCCCAGGCCGACCACGAGCGAAGCTGATGAGGCGAATCCGCTTTGGACCGACACGACCGAGACGATCGCGACGACAAGCACGCTGACGACAGCGCCGAACCCGGGACGACCGATCACCGAGGCCCCCAGTCCGTCCGACCGGAGCGGCCTGCCAAGCCAGGCGGCGATGCTGGCGGCGAGACGACCGTAGATGGGGACGCCCGCGCACACTGCGAGGGCGCCCAGCCCACCGTTCGAGAGAACGACCGCCAGCGACATGGACTGCACGCCGAAGACCACCACTATCGCAAGCACTCCGAACGCACCGACGTGGCTGTCCTTCATGACCGAGTGGCGACGCTCGGGGACGACTGTCCACGCATCGGCCACATCAGCCAGACCGTCCCAGTGAAGCCCCCGTGACAAGGCGGCCCACGCCGCCACCAGCGACAATCCGAGAAGCTCACTCTGAGGGACGCCCAAACCGGTGTTCGCCAACCATGCGACGACAAGCCCGACGCAACTGAAGAAGCCGCCCACCAGCACGAAGTGGTCAGCCGCGTGGGCACGCTTCCCGGGCTCGGGCACGGCGGTTCCCACCGGCACGGCCGTCAGCAACGCGAATGCGAGTCGGACATCATGGATGAGTCCCCGCGACATCACACGTCACCCGGCGCCGGACACGCCGGCCTCGGCGAAGGTGGCCATACCGGACAATACGGCGCACGCGGCATCGATCACGCCGAAGGCCAGCGCCGCACCCGTGCCCTCGCCGAGCCTCATGTCAAGGGTGAAGACCGGCTCAAGACCGAGCTTCTCGAGAACGATACGATGTCCGGGCTCGGCCGAGAGATGGCTTGCGAGCAGGTAGTCAGCGGCCTGGGGACAGAGCGCGCATGCGGAGAGCGCAGCAGCGCCGGAGATGTACCCGTCGACGACACATGCGGTGCGACGTGCGGCGCACCCTATCATGACCCCTGCCAACGCTGCGATCTCGAGTCCCCCGACAGCAGCGAGCACTCCCAGCGCATCAAGTCGGTCGACCCGATTCACGGCGAGCGCGCGCTCGACGACATGCGCCTTATGTGCGATACCTTGCTCATCAAGGCCAGTCCCGGGCCCTACGACGTCCAACGGACCTCGGCCGGTGTAGGCGGCTGTGAGGGCCGCAGCGGCGGTGGAGTTCCCGATCCCCATCTCCCCGGTGCCGATCAACGTGAATCCGTCGTCGATCGCATCGGTGGCTGCTCGAACGCCGACGCTGACCGCTTGCGCACACTGCTCACGGGTCATGGCCGGGCCGTTGGCCATGTTCTGCGTACCAGCGGCGACCTTGCGCCCGATCACGGCATCGTGCCCGGACAGATCGTGAGCGACCCCGACGTCGTAGACGAGGACCTCGGCGCCTACGCTTCGGGCGATCTGATTGATCGCGGCGCCCCCGGAGACGAAATTGGCCACCATCTGCCACGTCACGTCCTGTGGGTACGGTGAGACACCCTCAGCCACCACACCGTGATCGGCCGCTGCGAGAATGACCGCCTTGCGTGCCACACTGGGCTTCGACGTCCGTTGGATACGTGCGACACGCGCGGCGATCTGTTCCAGTCTGCCAAGTGATCTTGGCGGTTTCGTCAGCGAATCGAGGCGCTCCCATGCGGCGCGCTCGCACTCCGGGTCCGTGGGGTCTATCGCTGCTGTGACACGTGTGAGCTCGGACTCATGAGGTCCCGGTTCCGGTTTCACTTCCACCCCTTCTTCGCGCACCCGACGGCGTTTGTCACCAGACTCGGCATGGGTCGATGCTCAGTCCGCGGGCCAGACGATCCGACTGGGAAGGGACCGGATGTCCACGGCCCTTCCTGCAACACAGAGGTACCCCGCATCAGAGGCGGCCACGAGCCGCGCGTTACTTCGCCCGAGGACGTCACGGAACAACCGAGCGCTCGGCCACTCGGGGACGACGCCGTCTCCCACCTCGTTGGTCACGACGATCGTCGCACCTCGAGCCGCACACAGCGCATCCACGACGCGTTCGACCCGACGTTCGACCTCCCCGACGTATGCGGGGCTGAGGTGTGCCCGCTCATCGCAAGCGGGACCAGTGCCCTCAAGCGATTCCCAAACGGCCGACATGATCTGCGACACGCACGTGCCCAGACAGTCGACCAACACGGCCTGTGGACCACCCAGGATGTCGAGCCAGGTTTCTTGTGCCCCGCTCACTTCGAGAACGGCGATCTCGGCAGGACGCTCGACACGGTGACGCTCGATCCGCATGGACATCTCGGCGTCAACAGGCTCGCCGAACACGACTGCGGTCACCGAGTGACCGCGATCGATGAGGTCGGTCGCCAGACGCGTCGCCATACGTGACTTGCCTGACCGAGCGCCACCCGTGAGGACGACGAGCGCCATCAGTCCTCCGTCCGAGCGTCAGTGACCGCATCGCGCAGTGCGGCGACCTCCGAATCGGAGAGCATACGCCAGCGACCGGGCGCAAGATCTCCCAAGCGCACGGGACCGAACGACACCCGTTCGAGCTCTATCACCGGATGACCGACGGCCGAGAACATGCGTCTCACTTGACGCTTCCTGCCCTCGGTTATGGTGATCTCCATGAGCGTACGTGGGCCGACCGCCTCCACCTCATCGACTTGCGCAGGCGCGGTCGGCCCGTCATCAAGGTCGATACCACGCTCAAGCGCGGTGATGGCGGCCCGGTCAGGACGACCATCGACCAACGCTCGATACGTCTTTGGCACCTTTCGCCGTGGGTGAAGCAGCCGGTGTGCGAGCTCGCCGTCCGTCGTGAAGAGCAGTAGGCCCGTCGTGTCGTAGTCGAGACGTCCAACAGGGAACAACCCGGGATGTTCTCCCACCGGTACGTACTCGGCGACGGTGAGGCGGCCTTCCGGGTCCTTCATGGTCGTCATGACGCTTCGCGGCTTGTGGAGCATCAGGTACACGGGAGACTTGGCGATCGTCACGACGCGTCCATCGACTTCGACGACGTCGACCGCCGGGTCCACCTTCGCGCCCATCTCGGTCACGACCGCACCGTTCACCCGTACGCGTCCCGCGCTCATCAAAGACTCGCTCCCACGCCGCGAAGCGACCCCGGCTCGGGCGAGGAAGCGCTGCAGGCGCATCGGCACGACCTGCGCGTCTGGTCCCGGAACGCCGACGTTCACTCAGTCCACCTCGGCGATGTGGTCTTCGCCGTATTCCTCTTCGAAGGATTCTTCAGCCTCATCGCTGCCCAGACCCGAATACGAAGCGTCTCTGCCTGCTGACGAGAGTCGCTCGCGGATGGCGCGCTCGGTGTCCGCATCGGGAGCGAACTGCTCCAAAGCGGGCAGCTCCGAGATGTCTTTGAGCCCGAACTTCTCGAGGAACGTCCGCGTGGTGCCATAGAGGATCGCGTTTCCCTGGTTCTTGTCGCGGCCGACCTCTTTCACAAGCCCTTTTTCGATGAGAGAGGCGATCACGCCCTCGGAGTTGACGCCGCGCACCGCGTTGACGCCGGCCCGCGTGACCGGCTGGTGGTAGGCCACGACCGCAAGCGCCTCCAAGGCCGCCTGCGACAACCTGCGCGTGTCCCAAGAAAGGACGTACGCCTCGATCACATCGTGGTATGCGGGGTGTGTGTAGAGCCGCCATCCGCCTGCGACCTCACGCAGCTGAAAACCGCGCTCCGCCTCACGGTAGTCCTGCGCGAGATCGGCCAGCACTGACTCGACATCGCCCGGAGACGTCTCGAGCACCTTCGCAAGACGAGCGGCGCTCACCGGCTCGTCGCTCACGAACAACAGCGCCTCGACGGCGCCTTTCAGGTCCGCTCCGGCACCCATCTACTCATCCTCTCCAAACCATCCGCGCTTCGCAGCCTCTTCGGCGTCCAGATGGGTGATCACGATGTCTGAGAACTCCTCCTCCTGGACGATGTCGACGAGTCCGCGCTTGTAGAGCTCGAGCACCGCGAGGAGCGTGACGACGACGATCTCCGGACTGGGATCGGCACCGACCAGTTCGGAGAACGCCGTACGACCGGCACGTGCCACCTGACTCCGGACGCTTTCCGCGTGCAGTTCCAGAGAGATCGGCATGCTCGCGACGTGTTCTGCTTCGAGCAGAAAGACCTCACGCCGGTGCTCGAGGTCAGCACATATCACTGCGAGGGTCCGAAGAGTCAGGCCCTCGAGGTAGTCGGGCATCAGGCCGAGGAACTGCGTCTCCAGACCGGCCTGACGCGGATGTTGGCGGGCCTCGTTCTCCATACGTTGTGCCAAGGCGGCCGCGGCGTTCTTGAACTGCTTGTAGGCCAGAAGACGTGAGACCAGGACGTCCCGGGCCTCTTCGGGGCTCAGGTCATCGAGCTCGTCACCGATGAACACCTCGGCCTTGGGCAGCAGTGATGCTGCCTTGATCTCGAGCAGACTGGCGGCGAGCAGCAGGAACTCGCTGGCCACGTCCAGGTCCAGGTCCTGCATCCGCTCGATATGTTCGAGATACTGGTCCGCCACGCTTGTGACGTTGATGGCGCCCACATCGAGTTTCTGGCGACTCACAAGGTGCAGCAGCAGGTCGAACGGGCCCTCGAAAACCTCTGTCTTGACGGTGTAGCCCACGCCCCGTTCCTCACGCTTCCGAGTCAAGGAAGGACGGGTGGGACTCTTCCACGACCGCGTCCCGTCGCGCCGGGCCTATCCCGGCGGTCAGCGACGTCCGTGGGTCGATACCGATCAGCTCACGACAGGTGGCCACGACGCCGCTCGTGATCGGTTTGGCCTTCGCCGCGCCACCGGCCAGCACCTCCGAGGCGAAGCCAGGGATCGCAGCGATCTCGGCCCGTCTCTCGCGGAAAGGCGCGAGGTACTCGACCAGATCATCCGCGAGCTTTCGCTTGTGTGCGACACAACCGCACTCGGCCACACGACAGCAGCGGTCCCATTCGGCGATCTCATCGGCAGGAGCGATGAGCTTGTGGACGTGGTGAAGAGGACAGATGTCAGGGTCGCCGGGGTCGGTCTTGAGCTTGCGGGCGGGGTCGGTCATGAAGCTCATGACCTTCGTACGTATCTCATCCTCGCCATCACTGATGAAGATGGCGTTCCCGTAGCTCTTGGACATCTTCCGGCCGTCCGTGCCCGGAACCCGAGCGCCTTCGGTCGCGATGATGGCCTGGGGTTCGACGAGGAACGAACCGTACGTGTTGTTGAAGCGACGGACTATCTCTCGCGTGAGCTCGAGGTGGGGCAGCTGGTCTTCACCGACAGGGACCGCGTCGGCCAACACGATCGCGATGTCGGCGGCCTGAAGCGCGGGATAGAGGAAGAAGCCCACGTTCCCAAGGTCCTTGGTCGTGACCTGTGCTCGCTGTTCCTTGTAGCTTGGCGTGCGTTCAAGCCACGGCATGGGGAGCACCATGGCGAAGTACAGCATCAGCTCGGCCACCTCGGGCACGTCACTCTGACGGTAGATGGTGCAGATCTCCGGATCGAGACCAGCCGCACACCAATCGAGCACCATCTCCTCGGTGAACGTGCCTATCCCGCTCGGGTCCGCCCAGTCACTCGTGAGAGCATGGAAGTCGGCGATGAAGTAGTACGCATCGTACTCGTGCTGCATTCTGAGCATGTTCTGCAGGTTCCCGAACCAGTGGCCCAGGTGAAGCTTGCCAGTCGGCCTGTAGCCGGTCAGAGTACGCTTCTTCGACACGCGCTCATGTCTCCTCGTCGAGGTGTGCGGGCAGTGCGACTGATTGTAGCGCAGCTCAACTTCGTGGAAGACGCTCTATCAGGCCTTTCGCATCGCCTTTGGCCTGCTGCCGCAGAGCATCACTGAAGGATCTCGGGCCGCAGGTGGGTATGATAATTGCGAGAGTCCGTTCACGGAGTCTCGTAGTCGCGGAGGTGGTCCGCAATGCGTAAACTGGCCGTCATCGTCGCTCTCTCCGTCGCGTGCGTCATCGCACTTCCGGCGGTCTCGCAGGCAAAGCAGACCTGGAAATACCCCCTCTACAGCGTCGCGCACGCCAGCGACGGTCTAGGGCTCACGAACGGGTCTCTTTCGCTGCATCGTGTGTACAGCTCGCGTCACGCCATGCTTGACGTGTTCACGATCTACGGCACCACCTACACATGGACGCGCCCAGCCGACGCGAGCTTCCTGATCCCTCCTTGGACTTCCGATTCCATAGTGTCGTGCGGCCAGTGCCACACCACGATCTCCATGCTCGGCTCGACCCCGGCCAGCGGCTATCCCGGCGCATACGACACGCTCAGGCTCGCCGCGACCGCGAACGGCATGAGCGCGAATGACGTGATCTGCGCCAAGTGCCATGATCTCGTACAAGGCGCCACGTGGAGCAACTCCGTTCACGCCAGCACCAAACACCGCAACGCTTACGGCCGTTGCGTCTCCTGCCACCTGCAACTCCCGCATGGTGGCGGTCTGCCGCGATTGCTCGGGTACGCTCAGGACCCGTCACCTTACTCCACGGTGGCCACGGGGCTTGCCGGCATCGCTCGCGGCAACTACACACCCACGTCGTGGCGCAAACGTGACTGCACGAGCGCCTGTCATTCGCAGTCGTTCACGTCATGGCCAAGCGGCGGTTCGGTGGCAGGTACCATACGCACGACATCCGGCGCTCCCCTCGCTGGTGCGACCGTCACGATCGTGTCGCAGACCGCCACGACCAACGCTTCCGGCGCCTACCGCATCGACAACGTCGGAGTCGGCTATGTGGTCGTCAGGATCGCGGCAAGCGGATACTCGGGCGGGTTCATCAACACGACGGTCACCGGCGGATCGGTGGCGACGGTGGACGCCACGCTGACGCCCACGCCGTGACGCCGCGTCCGATCGGCTTGCCTTAGCGCGCCTCAGGGCAGTAGCGCCTGCAAGAGCGGATCGACCGTCCAGTCGAGATAGTAACCAAGCGGGCTGAAACCCGTCAGGGCGGGGATGCCCCACATCAGCAGCAGCAGGATGCCGAACGAGTACTGCTGTAGGCGGTACCAACTCATGAGCTGTCGGTCGTTCAAGAAGACCGGGATGACGCTCGATCCGTCCAACGGCGGAATCGGTATCAGATTGAAGAACATCAGCACGAGGTTCGTGCGAACCAGCAGCGCCCCGATGAGCAGAAGCCATTGGGCGAGCGGGAAGCCACCGGTCTCCCATGCGACAGCGCCCCAGGCCATGCCTGCCCCCACGAGCGCGAGAGCCAGATTCGCCGCCGGGCCAGCGACCCCGGTGATCAGGTCGCCTTTGCGGACGTCCCTGAAGTACCGTGGGTTCACCGGCACCGGCTTCGCGTAACCGAAGATAGGACCCCCAGCAAGAGCCAACAGGATCGGCAGCAGCACCGTGCCGAACGGATCGATGTGCCGCAACGGATTCAATGACAGGCGTCCCGCTTCCTTGGCGGTGGGGTCGCCCAGTCGATACGCGGCGTAGCCGTGCATGTACTCGTGGAAGGTGATCGACGGAAGCAGGAGGGCGAGCCATACCAAGGTCTCGACGCCGAATCTCACGCAGGGTCCTTTCCCGACTTCACCAGGCCCTCACGGAGCGCGAGCCTTCGCAGGTTTGCCAATTCGGCCTCACGCCCGACCACCACGCCATCGAGCCGGTCGGCCCGAGCCCGAGCCAGTATAGCCGAGAAGGCCTCCGAGGGCTGGGCCCCCAGTGCGATGAGGTCAGACCCGCTCACTGCCGGTCGCAGTTGACGCACGACACTCACGTAGTGCTCGATTCGTTCACGCGCGAGTGAATCGCCCCTCGCCCACAGCAGGACGAGCGCTTCTGCGGAGAATGGATCGAGAAGCGCTGCGAGCCGGGAGTTCCGCATCTTGCGCCGGTCCCGCAACCCACGCTCGGCACCAGCGGCGTGACTCAACTCCGTAGCGGCGCGAGCCTGTTCGCGACCGATACGCAGATGTCGAACCCAGCGGTCAGCTCCGTCACGCGTTCCGGACGATGACAGAGCGCCGACCAGAAGCACCCGGCGGTCAACGTGGACTCCACCAGTCTCCATCAGACGCCCCATACCGGCGAGAGCTTCTTCCACCGCATAGCAAGCGGCCGAGCAACTCCCACCGACCGGCAGCAGCTCCTCGCAGGCGCCAATCTCATCCAGGCGCCTGAGCACCGCTACCGGATCGTTCTCCTGCAAGATGTCGTAGAGCTCCTCACGGATGCGTGCACCCGAGACCTCGGCCAACAGACCGAGTGAGACCGCCTGACGGGCATAGTCCTCCGTCGCCCGGTCCATCACGAAGCCGTACCGCACCTCGAAGCGGGCGGCACGCAGCACCCGGGTCGGGTCTTCGACGAACGACATCCCATGCAACACCCTCACGACACCGTGGGCCAGGTCGTCGAGTCCGCCATAAGGGTCCATGATCTCGCCGAAGCACGTCGGGTCAAGGCACGCCGCCATGGCGTTGATGGTGAAATCGCGCCTGAACAGGTCCTGGCGCAGCGTCGAGCGCTCGACGGTGGGCAGTGCGGCGGGGCGCGCGTAGTACTCTGCGCGACTGCTGGCCACGTCGACATGAAAAGACCGCCCGATCGTCACGACCGCGGTGCCGAAACGTCGGTGCACCTTCACTCGACCTTTGAGCTCATCCGCGAGCCTCAAGCCGAACGCGACTCCGTCGCCCTCCACCACCACATCGATGTCGAGATTCTCGCGACCCAGCAACATGTCCCGAACGAACCCGCCTACCACGTGTGCGCGTACCGCGGAATCCGAAGCGTGTCGCCCGATTCGGTACAGCACCTCACGAACGTCGTCAGGGAGCACCCGCTCGACACCGTCCCGGAAACGTCGCGCCGCCTCAGGACGTGAGGACGGCGCCCCTCTCTCGAGGTACGAGTCGCCATGCTCCACGCGCAGGACGTCCTTACGCGTCACGATTCCCACGAGCTGCCCATCGCTCACCACCGGCACGCGCCCGATGCCCCGCCGAGCCAGCATCCGCTCCACATCGGAAAGCTCGACGTCCGGGGAGACCGTCACGACGTCACGACCCATGAATCCCTTGACCGGCGCGTGGGCGAGATCGTGGCGGACCGCTTTGTCGACGTCTTTTCGGGTGATGACGCCTGCGAGTCGTCCTTCTGAGAGGACCGGAAGTCCTCCGTGGCCCCAACGCGCCATGAGTTCTCGCGCCTCACCCATCGTGACGTCAGGACCGATGGTGCGCACAGGGGAACTCATGACGTCGATGACCCTGAGCGGGGGTTTCACCGTGCGCTCCAGAGCCTCACGGACTCGAACGAGCGCCTCTTCGACGGAGAGAGACCGGAACCCGGCGGACGCCGCTTGAGCGTGTCCTCCGCCGCCGAGGAGCGCCATCACCTCTCCGACGTCGACTTCGGCGAGACGTGAGCGCGCCACCACCTGCGTTCGCTCGGGCATCCGTATGACTCCGATCGCCACCCGGTGCCCCATGTCCTCAACCACGTAGTGCGTCAGGACACCGGCGCTGTCGACGTATTCGTCTGACACGGCCGTTCCGACGGCTATCCTCTGGCCGTTGATGGTCCAGATCTCCAGCGTGGATTCCAGCTGCTCGAGCAGTTGCTTCTGCCGGGAGTCGAGGGTCCGTGTCAGGAACCGGTTCAGAACCTCCATGTCAGCGCCATGTGCCATGAGCCACGCCGCGGCATCAGCATCGAGCGCGGTCGTTCCCGGATAGGTCAGTGAGCCGGTGTCCTCATGTATCCCCAACAGGTACAGCGACGCCTCGAGCACGGTCGGCACGATGCCGCGTTCACGAAGCTCTCGCACAAGGATGGTCGTCGTAGCACCACACTCGATGCTGTGGTCCTCCTCGACGACGAGGTCTCCTTCCTGTGGGCGATGGTGATCATAGATGACCACATCGACACCGGGACGGAGCACGACCGCGCCCAACTCCCCGATCCTGCGGGGGTCACGCGTGTCCACCATCACAACGGAATCAACCTCAGCCAGGTCCAAGCCCTTCAGGTCGACGAACCTCACGAAGTCCTCGTGCAGATTGTGGAACTCGCGCACGTTGGAGTTCTGCGAGCCGAGAAAGACGCCGAGCGCACCGTCGAGCAAGCGGGTGGCAGCGACCGTGGAGGCGTACGCGTCGAAATCGGGGTTCGCATGTCCGACGACGATGCGCACGTCAGCGTCTTCTCCTCAGTCGTAGAACAGCGGCGGCGATAAGACGGGTCCCCCCGCGTAGCGGATGGCCCTGGTGAGACATTCTTCGGCGGCATCCAAGCGATCGGCGGTGGCGCCATGAAGGGTGGCCACGCGGTGCCCCTTCTCGACGCGATCTCCAGTTCGGACCGCGAGGACCAACCCTGCGCCTGGGTCGATGCTCTCGTCAAGTGTGCGCCGCCCTGCCCCCGCGAGCATGGCAGCTCGTCCGACTTCGGCGGCTTCGAAGCCAGCGATGTATCCGTCGCGCTCAGCCAGCACCTCGCGGGTCATGGCAGCTCTTGGAAGCAGTGACGGGTCATCCACCACCGCCGGGTCCCCTCCTTGGGCAGCGAACCAACGGCGCATCGCCTCCAAGGCCGCCCCGGACGAAAGCGCCTCGTCCACCATCGCAGCCGCATCATCGAGCTCGCTCGCCTTTCCAGCCATCACGAGCAGACGAGCAGCCGACATCCGGGCGACCTCCCGTAGCGCGTGAGAAGCGGACTGTCCGGACAGCAGCCGGATGGCCTCTGCGACCTCGAGGGCGTTGCCAACGGCCATCCCGAGTGGCTGGTTCATGTCGGTGAGCTCACAGGCGACATCGCGACCAAGAGCGTGGCCCACCCGCACCAACTCGGCAGCAAGGGCACGGGCCTGCTCGAGAGTTCGCATGAAAGCACCGGAGCCGACCTTGACGTCGATGAGGATCGCATCGGCCCCGCCCGCGACCTTCTTCGAGATGATGGAGGCGACGATGAGCGGTATGGACGGGACCGTCGCGGTCACATCCCTGAGCGCGTACATCTTCTTGTCCGCTGGATCGATCTCGGGCGTCTGTGCGACCACGGCTACTCCGACGTCCCTGACACATGCGATGAACTCATCAGCGGAAAGTTCGACCCGGAATCCCGGGATGGACTCCAGCTTGTCCAGGGTTCCCCCGGTATGGCCCAGGCCACGGCCGCTCATCTTCGCGACCGGCACGCCGCAGGCGGCGACGAGAGGGGCGATCACGAGGGTCGCGGTGTCAGCGACTCCCCCGGTCGAGTGTTTGTCCACCTTCACGCCGGGAATCGCGGACAGGTCCACCACGCGACCGGAACGCACCATCGCGTCCGTGAGCCAGACCGTCTCGTCAGCATCCAGACCATTGAGATACGCCGCCATGAGCCAAGCGCTCATCTGGTAGTCAGGCACATCGCCGGAAGCGAACCCGAGAACCAGTTGGTCGATCTCGGCCGGCGTGTGAGAACCACCGTCGCGCTTGATTTCGATCAGCCGCTCGATGGTGGGCGCGGTCATGCCGCACGCACCTCTTCCAAGAAGCTCGTGCCACGACCGCACGTCCCCGCGAGCCCGTAGAAGTCCAGCACGGTCTCACCGATGTCGGCGAAGGTCACCCGGGTGCCCAGGTCCACTCCGGATTCAACACCCTTGACGTAGGCGATGAGCGGTGTGTACTCGCGCGAGTGGTCCGTCGATTCCGTGGTCGGGTCGCAGCCGTGGTCCGCGGTGACGATGAGCAGGTCCCCCTCGATCATCACTTCGAGCAGCTCTGGGATACGTGCATCGACCGCCTCCAGGCCCCGCGCATACCCTTCCACGTCGTTGCGGTGACCCCAGATCATGTCGAAATCGACCAGATTCGCAAAGACGAACCCATTGTCCGACTCGTCGCGCACCCGAGCGACCAGGTTGTCGAACCCGTGCATGTTGTTCTCTGAGTGCGGCGACTCGCAGATGCCCCTCCATGCGAAGATCTCACCGATCTTGCCTATCCCGTAGCTCTTGATGCCGACGTCCGACAGCCTGTCGAGCACCGTCGGCTCGGGTGGCGCCAACGCGAAGTCGCGACGCCGGTGAGTACGCTGGTACACGCCGTCGACCGGGCCTATGAACGGCCTTGCGATGATTCTGCCGACCGCGTGCTCGCCGACGCACACGCGTGAGCGGGCGATCGAGCACAACTCATAGAGCCGCTCCACCGGAATGACGTCCTCATGTGCCGCCACCTGGAACACGCTGTCGGCACTCGTGTACACGATCGGCCTGCCGGTCGCGACATGTTCGTCGCCTAGGTCCTGGATGATCACAGTGCCACTCGCGGGGCGGTTGCCGAGCCAGCCCAGTCCGGTCTCCCGTTCCCATGCCTCCATGACAGAGGGCGGAAACCCGTCCGGATATGTCGGGAACGGACGCTCGAGGCGCATTCCCATCATCTCCCAGTGACCGGTGGTGGTGTCTTTTCCGGCGGACGCTTCTCGATTCCGGCCCCACGAGGCCCGTGGGCGAGGCTCTGCGGCAACGCCGACGATCGCGGTGATGTTGCCGAGCCCCATCGCACCGAGGTTTGGCATGGACAATCCGCCGACAGCTCGGGCGACGTTACCGAGCGTGTTCGAACCGACATCACCGTACGCGGCCGCATCGGGCAGCTCTCCGACCCCCACGCTGTCCAATACGAGAACGATGGCACGAGGAGCTCTCATCGTCAGACCACTACCCGGTTCACCTCGTCAAGGCTGGTGAGACCCAGTGCTGCCTTGTCGAGCGCATCACGGCGCAGCGTCTTCATCCCGTGTCCGATCGCCGCCTCCCGCAGCTCCGCCGCCGATGCGTCTCGCAAGAACAGCGAATGGAGTTCATGGGTGAATTCCATCACTTCGAAGACACCTATGCGCCCGTGGTAGCCCGTCATACCGCACTGCTCGCAGCCCACAGGTCCGTAAAGCGTCAAACCGGCCAACTCGTTGTTGTCGAAACCAGACGCCTCGAGGACAGCAGGGTCGATCTCAGCGGGTGTCTTGCACGCCGGACACAATCTGCGTAGTAGCCGCTGTGCCACAGCGCCAAGCAGTCCGGACGCGGTGATGTAGGACGGCACCCCCATGTCCGTCAATCGGGTGAGAGCGGACGGCGCATCATTGGTGTGGATCGACGTGAGCACGAGGTGCCCGGTGAGCGCAGCACGGACCGCGGTCTCAGCGGTCTCGGGGTCCCGCACCTCGCCGACCATCACGACGTCGGGGTCCGAGCGCAGTATCGTCCGGAGCCCAGCCGCGAAAGTGAGGTTGACGCGAGGGTTGACTGCCACCTGCGTGATCCCCGACATCGTGTACTCGATCGGGTCTTCGACCGTGATCACCTTGCGCCCCGGATCATTGATGGCGCTCAACAGCGCGTACAGAGTCGTGGACTTGCCCGATCCGGTGGGTCCGGCGACGAAGAGTGCACCGTACGGCTTTCGCAGTAACCGCATGACCAGCTCAAGGTCATCAGCGGTCAGCCCGATCTCCTCAACTGGCCGGAACGCGACCTCGGCATCGAGAATGCGCAGCGTGATGGCCTCGCCCAAGGGAGTCGGTAAGGTGGCGACCCGCAAGTCGAGGGGCCTGTCGGCCACCCGTACCGAGATCCTGCCGTCCTGGGGTCGTCTGCGCTCGGTGATGTCGAGGTCCGCCATGACCTTGACCCGCGAGAGGAGCTCGGCCTGGGACGTCTTAGGCAACCCTGCAGCCTCACGCAGGACTCCATCGATGCGGTACCGCACCCTCACCCCGTCCGAATCGGGTTCGAAATGTATGTCGCTCGCCCTCTCCAGCACGGCCTCCCTGATGATCTGGTTGACCACGCGGACCACAGCGACCCCGGAGTCCTCCTCCGGCTCCTCAGTGGTCTCGCTCGCCTCGCTCTCTGAGGCACGCTCGGAGAGTTCCAGCTCCTGGAAGACGTCGGCGCCGGCCACGTACTTCTCGATGGCCATGCGGACCTGTGTCGCAGCGGCGACGACAGGGACTATCCGGAAACCCGACATCAGCTGGGCGTCGTCTATGGCCTCGATGTCGAGTGGGTCAGCCATCGCGACCTTGAGCGTGTCGCCCTCCTGAGCGATGGGGATCATCGCGTGGCGCCGGCAGATCCTCAAAGGCAGTACAGCAGCGGCTATGCGATCGACCGGGTAGGTGGCGAGGTTGACATGTTCGAGCCCTTTCTGCTCTGCCAGTGCCTGCGCGATCTGCTCTTCATCGAGAAGCCCCTCGTGTACGAGGAGCTCGCCGATCTTGCCGTTGTAGTGCTCCTGAGCGAGCAGAGCTGACCCCAACTCCTCGGTGGTCAGAAGCCCGGCGGCCACCAGGATCTCGCCCAGACGCTCACGTGTGTAACTCATCGACGGTCTCCCACCTCATCGCACGCGGCCATTCGTCCGGCCGACGGCTTCAGTCCCGGGTCCTCGCCATGCTGAGCACCCACTCGAACAGCAGAAGCCCGCCGATGGTGACGGCCGCGTTCACGTCGAACACTCCTCCGTAGGGCGTCTTGATCGCCGCGATTCCCAGCGGCAGCGTCACCACATCGGTGAGCGTTGAGATGACCTCGCCCCACTGGGTCGACGAGAGCGCGCCGAAGAAGAGGACGACCATACGGACGGTGAGCGCGATCGCGACGATGATCAACAGGTCCATGAGGATCGTCAGAACGATGCGTACGGGTCGTCCAGGCACGATGATGTCCCTCCTGATCGCGACGGGTGGACTCCGGTTAGAGACTACCCGCGATTATCAGCGGAACAACATGCCTGCGCCAGAGCAGACGAGAAGAAGCGTCACCGCAGGTTGTCGCAGACGATCCTTGAGATCATCTTGGAGGCGACGTCGTGGCAGTCCGGGCCGCCGGCCTCGAGCCTGGTGCGAGCCTCGGCGATCCGGTCGGTCCTCACGTCAGGAGCGTGCTCGACCACCTCAAGCACCTTGGCCATGAGTTCCGGCGAGACCGTACGGGTGGCCACGGACCGTCTTGCGGGAGCACCCGCCTGGTAGCGTGCAGCGAGTCGGGCCTGTTCGTCGGAGATGATCATGTGCACGATATCGGAAGATGAACCGCCGGACTTGATGTCTCGCGGCCGAAACGGTGTGGTCTTCCTGTGACGAGGACCACAGCTGACCGACGAAAACCCCCGACAAAAGGGGGAGCCCCAAGGCCGGCACCTTGAGGCTCAGGGGTAAGGGGTTGCATTCGCATGCAACTCTGCACGGAGTGTACACCCGACGGACCAGACCCTCAAGCACCATTCACCGAATCTTCATCTTCCCTCAAACGGCTCTCAGAGCACGAAGGGCCTGATCGATTCGGTCAGTCCGAACAAGAGCGGACCGACACCAGCCGCCAGCAATACGACCGCGACGATGACGACGGCGGCGTGTGCACCAGTCCATCCGGGGCTCGATGCGCCGTCTGCGGATTCCCTGCGCGCTTCGCTTGGGCTCGAGTGCCGCTCGGTCCGCGCGCTTTCGTCGAGATCGGAGGACGATCCGGCAGTCACACGCGTGTACAACGCGCGAACCACGCTCCCGTAGTACGCGATCGAGACCATCGAGGAGCCAACCGCGCTCACGACCGCGACGACATACATCTGCGCCTGCCATGAAGGTCCCGACCCCCACAGCGCTGCCACGGCCGCTATGCCCGCACCCAGGACCTGGAACTTCCCCCAGAATCCGGCCAACGCGGGCACCCCGGCGAGCGACACCATGCAGATACTCAAGGCGGCAGCGAGAACGGGGTCACGCTGCGCAGTGCCACGAAGCCCTTCGATGGAACCGTCCCAACGCTCATCATGAGCACGGATGGCTGCGGCCGCCATGAATGAGCCGGTCACCCCGACGGCGTACACGGCCAAGTGGATCAGTGCCGCCGAGGCGTTCAAGGACGCCACCGCCAACAACGCGTAGCCGATCTGGGCCACGCCCGCGTAACCCAACATACGACCGTACGAGCGCTGCCCCAGAGCACCCAGAGAGCCGATACCAACCGAGACGACCGACAGGCCCACGACGATGGGCAGCAGATCGCCGAGCACCGAATCGGCCGAGAACACCTCCGCCGACACCGGGACCGCCTTCGCGATCATGATCGCGAGCGCAACGCCTGCGCCAAGCTTCACAGGGCCGGCGAGGAGCGCCGCGCTGTCGGGTCGCGCAGAACCGTATGCGTCAGGGACCCATGCATGGAAGGGTGCGGCCCCCGCCTTGAAGGCCACCGCAGCGACGATGAGAACGACCGCGACGCTCACCGGCAGAGCCGGACCGATGAGGGTCTGCGCGCAAGAGACCGCCACGTAGCCAAGGTCGCCACGAGTGACCACGGCGAGAATGACGAACCCGGTCAGGAACACGGCCGTCGCGACTGACCCTTGGACGAAGTACTTCAAGGCAGCCTCACTCGCCGCTCGGGTGCGGGCGAGGGCGACGAGAGCATACGCACAGACGGATGCCGTCTCGAAGGCGAAAAGGGTCACACCAAGGTCCTGCGAGGCGCATACGAGTGCAGCACCCGTAGCCGCAAGCGTGACCAACGGTGCGAACGTACTGGTCGACTGCACCTTCGCATCCTGGGAACCGATCAAGACGAGCGCACCCAAGGCCAGCGCCAAACCCGCGAGAGTGGAGGCGCCTCCGCCGACTCTGAACCCGTATGGCGCATCCGCCCCCGACATCGACACTCCGCCGAAGAGGGACGCAGCGGCCCCCGCTGCGAGCAGCACGGCCCCGATGGTGGAGGCCCATGTCGCTCGAGTGGCGAAGGCATCGGCCAACAAGCTCAGGACGACCGCGGCTACGCACGGCCCTATCATCAGCCACAAGAGCGTGTCCGGCGTCATCTCAGACTCCCCCGCCGAACCACGACGCACTAGACAGAGCGCGTTGAACGAGGTCGGCCACGATCCATGGCGCGAGGCCGACGACCACGATCAGCGCCGCGCAGGCGAAAGCGGTCAGACTCTCGCGGGGCCTCAGGTCCTCCACGTCGCCGAAGTCACCGACGGGTCCTTGGACCGTGGCGCGCACCGCACGCAGGTTGTACGCGGCAGCGAGCACGATGCCGACACACGCGACCAGCGCCCAAGGACCGAACACCCGAACCCCCTCGAGCACTGCGACATACTCGCCGGGAAAGCCCGACAGGGCCGGCAGACCTGCTGAAGCCAACGCGGCGAACACGAAGGCCGCAGACCAGCGTCGTGCGACATGACCCAGACCGCCGAAGTGGACCAACTCACGCGTATGCGTACGCTCATACAGCGTGCCAACCAGGAAGAAGAGGAGCCCCGCCACGAAACCGTGGCTCACCATGACGATCACCGCGGCCGCCCAAGAATCCGCGCTACCTGACGCTATCGCCAGTACCGCGAATCCCATGTGCGCCACCGAGGAGTACGCGACAAGCCGTTTCAGGTCCGACTGGACAAGCGCTGTCGCAGCGCCCCAGATGATACCGAGGACCCCGAGGAACGCGAGCGCGGGTTTGGCGGTCTCGAAACCCTGGGGGGCCAGTGGGACCGCTACACGCAACAGGCCGTAGCCCCCCATCTTCAGGAGCACCCCCGCCAAGATGATCGAACCCGCGGTGGGCGCCTCCGTGTGAGCATCCGGAAGCCACGTGTGTAGCGGCACCACCGGGACCTTGATGAGCAGCCCCGCCGCGAGCAGCCAGAAGTACCACGGCGGTACACCAGGGACACCACCCGCCGCGGCGACGGCCGCAAGTGACGTGGATCCGACCCGAACGAGGGCCCACAGTATGGCGATGAGCAGCACAGCGCCACCGGCGAACGTGTACACGAGGAACTTCATCGCAGCGGCACGTGCGTTGGACGAGCCCCACCCGCCGATGAGAAGGAACATGGGGATCAACACGGATTCCCAAGCGACGTAGAAGAGGATGATGCTGTCGGCGAGAAACACCGCTGCGACAGCAGACTGTAGGAGGAGCAGGAGACCGAAGTGGCGGCCCGGCGATCTCTCCACCCGCCAAGAGGCAGAAACCGCACCCAGACCAACGAGGCCAGTGAGGACCACGAACGGGACAGACAGGCCGTCTGCCACCAGTGACCACCCGACCGCGGCCTCACCCAGCGCAAGACCGGTGATCGTGCCGGCTCGAAGCACGCCGGGGACGAGCGCCGCGCTGCCGAGGACCTGAAAGGCGGCACCGACCAGTGCGAGCCATCGCGGACACGATTCGCACCGCCGGCCGAGCGAGAACGAACAGACGGCCAGAACAAGTGGCGTGACGACCAGCATGTCGAGGAGTACCACGCGCTACCTCCCCAGCCATACCGTCGCCGCGAGCATCAACGCCACTGCGGCGGCCATCGTGGTGGCGTAGACCTGCGCGTCGCCCCGATGCAACGACCGAAGCGCGGACGCGGCCGACTCCGTCAGACGTGCGATACCGTGAACCAAGCCGTCCACAGCGAGCCGATCTCCCCAGGCCCACAGGACACGCGACACTCCGACGGCGGGGGCGACGATCGAGCGCTCGACTAACCTGTCCCACCAGAACGCATTCGCCAAGGCGACACCAAAACGACCCAGGGACCGTTGATGTGCGAGGTCGGCCTGCGGGTCAGGCGCCATACTCCAGCCCGCCACCGAGCTCACGGCCGCCATTCCCAAGGCGATCAGCGCGACAGCCGGGACGAGCGGCTCGCTGTCGTGGCCGATCGCCCGCGCCACAGGACCACCCGCGAGACCCGCGACCAGCGCGGCACTGCCCAGCGCGGCGAGCGGAAGAAGCATGGACGGCCCGCTTTCGTGCACATGAGTGTCGGCGCCCGAGACACCAAAGAACGCCAGACGGGTCGCGCGCGCCATGTACAAAGCCGTCAATGCACTCGCGACGAAGAGCACGCCACCAGCGAGCGGAGCATGGTTCCAGACGGAGTCGAGCACAGCGTCTTTGCTGAAGAACCCGGCCAGTGGCGGGATGCCGGAAAGCGCCAAGGCGCCAACCACCCATGCGCCGAACGTCAACGGCATGTCGCGTCGCAGCCCCCTCATCTCGTGGAGGTCCTGGGTTCCGGACCCATGGATGACACTGCCTGAAGTCAGGAAGAGCAACCCCTTGAAAGCCGCATGAGTCACCAGATGGAAGAAAGCAGCCACGGGCGCTTTCGCACCAAGCGCAGCGAACATGAAGCCGAGCTGCGAGATGGTCGAGTATGCGAGCACCTTCTTGATGTCTCGCTGCAGCGTGGCGATCAAGGCCGCGCCAAGGGCCGAGACGACCCCCGTCACGAGAAGGAGGTCGCGAGCGGGTGCGGAGACCTCGAAAACCGGCCACACACGGACGCCGAGGTACACACCGGACGCGACCATCGTCGCCGCGTGGATCAAAGCCGACACCGGAGTCGGACCCTCCATGGCGTCGGGAAGCCACGCGTGCAGCGGAAACTGCGCGGACTTGCCCATCGCGCCGATCGCAAGCCCCAAGGCCACCACGTTCACTGTGGGCGACGGAAGAGACGGCAGCTTGTCGAAGACCTCAGCGAACGAGTCCGAGCCACAAGCCGACCACAAGGCGGCGATGGCCACGAGCAGACCTATGTCGCCGACACGGGTCGTCAGGAACGCCTTCATGGCGGCCCGGGCAGCAGAAGGGCGCTCGAACCAGTGACCGATCAGCAGGAAGGAGCAGGCGCCCACCAGCTCCCAACCGATGAACAGCGCCGTCAACGAGTCAGCCAGGACGAGAAGGTTCATCGAGCCGGTGAACAATGAGACCAAGGCGAAGTACCGTACCCACCCTCCGTCCCCGGCCAGATAGCCGGTCGAGAACACGACAACGGCAGCGGCCACGACGCCGACGACCAAGAGCATCCACGCGGCCAACCCGTCCAGTGCCCACAGCAGACGCAGCGCCGTTCCCCCGACCTTGAACCACTCCCACCCGCCATCAGCGATCGGGCCGACCCCGTGTGGGTCCGCCTGAAAGAGCGCGGTGACCCCTGCCATCGCCACGGCAAGCGTGGTCAGCGCACCAACCAGCGCGAGCACCGGTGCGAATGACTTCGCTCTGTGTCCCACCACGGCGATCGCGCCGGCGGCGAGGACCGGAGCGATGATCGCCACCCACGCATGGTCCAGAAGCTGCATCACCGCTCGCCCACCTCCACGAGCTCATCGGCCCGTGTGGTGCGGACCACCCGTGCCACCAGGACGAGCAACGCGAGGCCCACCGCAGCTTCCGCCGCAGCGAGGACGAGAAGCAGAAGACCGATGGACTCGACCGCAGCGCCACCATCAAGGCGCGCCCCCAACGCGACGAGCAGCAGCAGCGGTGCACCGATCATCACTTCTACGCTCGCGAGTATGGCGATCAGGTCGCGGCGGACCAGTACACCGTACAGGCCGATCGCGAACAGCGCGCATGCCACGAAGACGGCGTTCATCGGCGCTCAACCCCCGACACGCTGACCACCGCGACCAGCGCGGCGAGCAACAACAGACCCGCGAGCTCGAAGTGCGCCAAGCGGGCCCCGAGAAGGTGTGCGCCCACCGCGTCGACCCCGGTCGCGACGCCACCGAGGTCCAACGCCGCGAGCGGACGCAGCGCAGCGCCGAGCAACGCAGCGATGCCAACCGCCGCCACAGCGGCGAGAGGGTCGTGGCGCGACTCAAGACGCGGAACACCCGACCGCTCACGGTGGACGAGCATCACCGCGAAGATCACCAGAACAAGGACCCCCCCGACATACACGAACACCTCGGCCAGCGCGAGCAGACCGAAGCCGAACGCGGCGAAGTACCCCGCCAGACCCAGAAGGAAGGTGCCCAGACCCAACCCGAGACGCATCACGTCTCTGGTGAGCAGCACATCGGCCGCCCCCAAGAGCGTCATCGCGGCGAGTGCCCACATGAGCACCGTCATACTCACCGGGCATCACCGCACCCGCGACAGTCAGCACCGGTCGCCCGCGAGCCTTCAGGCGAGCGCACCATCTCATGACGATCGAACACGGCGAAGTCCCGATGGTAGAACGACAGCTCATACTGCCCGGTGTGCCTGAGCGCGCCCGTCGGGCATTGCTCGGCACACAGACCACAGAAGCAGCATTTCGAGAGGTCGAGGTCGTACCGCGTCACCGAGCGGTGACCGGGGTCGTCGATGCGTTCGACCGTGATCGCGTAATCCGGGCAGGTCCGCGCGCAGAACGTGCACCCGACGCACACCTCCGACGCGCAGCGCAGGCAGCGAGCAGCTTCGGCGAGACCTTCGAGATGGGTGAATCCGAGTTCGACCTGCCTGAAATCGCGCGCTCGGTCGGCCCCCTTCGCCATCGGCATGACGGTACGTCTCCGTGCAGGCTCGACACCTGTGAGCGTTGCCGGCTGGTACCGTGGGTATACGGGCACGGGCCGATAGACGCGGCCCTCTGAAAGTGATCGGCCGTCCAGATAGCGGATGATCGAAGTGGCGGCCTCGTGTCCGCTGGCGACTGACGCGATCGCCGATCCCGGGCCGGTGACGACCTCACCACACGCGAACACGCCCGGAACCTGGGTGGTCATCAACGCGCCGTCGACCGGCAACAGGCCCCGCTCGGTGAGGACCAGATCGCTTCCCGATACCAGCTCCGCGAGCTGCGGTGCCTGTCCGATGGCGAACACGATGACATCGGCCGGCACGTCGGTGAACTCCTCTGCGAACACCGGAGCGAACCGGCCTTGCGCGTCGAACACGGACAGGCAGCTCTGCAGGCGCATCCCCGCTACTCGTCCGTTCTCGACCAGCACTTCCTTGGGTCCGTACGAGCACATCGCGATGACGCCCTCGTCAAGCGCCTCTTCGATCTCCCACGGGTGTGCCGGCAGCTCGTCCATTGACTCAAGCGAGGAGAGCGTCACTTGAGCGGCGCCGCAACGTAGCGCGACGCGGGCGCAGTCCACGGCGACGTTGCCCCCGCCGATCACGAGTACCCGGCGCCCTTTGACGCCGCATCCCCCTTTCCAGTTGCCGGCCTTCAGGAAATCGAGCGCACCCCAGATGCCCTGGGCATCGGACCCGGGGACGGGCAACATCCGACTCACCTGGAGGCCGGCGGCGATGAGCACCGCGTCGTACTCACCGATCAGGTGATCGATCGGCACGTCGGTACCGATGCGCACCCCGGTGAGAAGCTTCATGCCCATCGTCTGGAGGTCTGCGATCTCGGTCGCGAGCACGTCGCGCGGCAGCCGGTAGGCAGGAACGCCTGACAGCAGCGCTCCACCGGCAGCGTGCTCCTTCTCGTAGACGTGGACCTCGAACCCCGCATGCATGAGGTCGAACGCGGCAGCCAGACCGCTCGGACCGCTCCCGATGATCGCGATGCGCTCTTCACGTGTCACGGGCAGTGGCGCCACCCGCTCAGCACGGTGCTCCGCATACCGCTCGAAGGCGACACGATGCAGCGGACGGATCGCGATCGGTTCGTCGTAGTACGTCCTCTTGCACGCGCTCTCGCAAGGGTGGTGACAGATGCGTCCCAGCACACCCGGCAGGATGTTCCTCGCCCGGACGAGTTCGTACGCCTCGGCCGCGCGGTCGTCAGCCAGCAGGAACGACTGGCCTCGTGCGTCGACGTTGGCCGGACAGTTGCCCACGCACGGCGGAAGCCTGTCGTGGCGATACAGGTCGTCAATCAATCCGTTGTAGTCCGACGCCGGACCCTCGATGAGGGCGACGTCCTCTCGTCCGAGGACTCCGGTCAAACGCAGGGCACCCCGCCACCGCGGGGACAGCTCCACCTTCTCGGCAGGGTACTTCAGCGTCACGGGCCTCGACACGCTTCGCCTGGCGGTGATACCCAGACCGACGACAAGACTCCTGACCCGTTCGGCGAACCCCTTGAGTCCCGGACTGAAGTCGTCAGTCGCGCTGATGGCCAGACGGACGCTCGTCGGTGTGCGGTCCGGCACGGTCGCTTTGTCCTGCTGCCGCGTCACAGCCATGGCAACACCAATCCGACCAGTGCGAGCTGGCCCAACGCCATCGGCGTGAGGACCTTCCATGCGAACGACATGAGCTGGTCAGGACGCAGTCGCGGGAAGGTCCACTTCGCCCAGACCATGCAGATGGTCATCGCGACCGCGAGGGCCACGAAGACGACGGCCCCAACAGGCCCCGGAAGCCCGAAGCCTCCACCGAAGAAGACGCCCGCGCCGAAGAGCGATGCCGCCACGAGGCCACCGTACTCGGCCATCATGAAGATCGCCCACCGGATGCCCGAGTAGTCGGCGAAGTAACCGGCGACGAGCTCGGATTCAGCCTCCGGCAGGTCGAACGGGCCTCGATTCAACTCGGCGATCGAAGCGATGAAGTAGACCACGAAACCGATCGCCATGAGCGGCAGCCACCACCAGCTCCACTCCGCCCGGATCACACCGGGGTCCAGCGAGCCGGCCAGAAGGCACAGCGCCAAGACCGACAGGGACCGCGGCAGTTCATAGCTGACCATCTGTGCGGCGGCGCGCACCCCGCCGATGGAGGCATACGTGTTGCGACTCGACCATCCGGCCAGAAGGATGCCCAGAACGCTCATCCCCGGAACCGCAAGGAAGAACAAGGCGCCCGCCTCGATGCCGAACGGGGTCCACCCGGCGGCGAACGGAACGACGACGAGCGCGGCCGCACACGGGACGAACACGAGGAACGGCATGATGCGGAAGACCGGAACGTCCGCGGAATTGGGTGTGACGTCCTCCTTCAGGACGAGCTTGATGGTGTCAGCCAGGGTCTGGAGCAGCCCGAAGGGCCCGGCCTCCAGAGGCCCGTAGCGCATCTGGATACGGGCGGCCACCTTACGCTCCGCCCACACGCCGAACAGGGCGGCCACTGCGATGACGAGAGATGCGCCAAGCCCATAGAGGGCTCCCCAGCCGAACGAGGCCGCCGCACTCATCGGTCCACCTCCCCGAAGACCGGGTCAAGAGAACCGAGCACGACGACGAGGTCGGACAGTGTGTGACCTTCGGCGAGCAACGGCAACAGCGCCAGGTTGCAGAACGCAGGGCTGCGCACGTGCATCCGATACGGACGAACCGAACCGTCGCTCACGAGGTAGACACCCAGGGAACCACGGGCGGATTCGATATGGTCGTACGCCTCCCCGGGTCTGGGCTGAAGAAGCCTCGGCAGGCCTTCGGTCCGGACGGGACCGGGATGCATCTGAGAGATGGCCTGGTCGATGATGCGGCAGCTCTCGACGCACTCGAGCAGTCTGCAACGGCCGCGGTCGTACGCGTCCCCTCGCTCGCCTACCACGACATCGAAATCCATGCGCGGGTAGACGGAGTACGGGTCGTGCTTGCGCAGGTCCCAGTTCACGCCGCTCGCGCGTGCAGTCGGACCGGACGCCCCCCACGCGACCGCATCATCAGCGCTCAAGACGCCGATCCCCTTCATCCGTCCTCGCGCGATGACGTTACCGAAGAACAGCCTGTCGAGATCGGCCGCGGCAGCACGAAACGCCTTCGTGAAGGCCAGAACGTCCTGCGTCCAACCTTGCGGCGCATCGAACGAGACTCCGCCGGGTCGTACGTAGTTGTACGTGAGGCGCGCGCCGCACAGCCGCTCGAACAGCTCGATGATCCGCTCGCGCTGGTCGAAGGCGTAGATGAAGAAGGTGAACGCGCCCGTGTCGGCCGCTGAAGCACCGATTCCCATCATGTGGCTCGCGATACGTTGCAGTTCGCACACGATCACGCGAAGGTACTCGGCGCGTTCCGGCACCGCGATACCGGCCAGACGCTCGACGGCCCGGCAGTACGCCCAATTCGCGTACATGGACCCGACGTAATCCAAGCGGTCGGTGAGCGGCACCACCTGCAGGTAGGTCCGGTTCTCGGCCATCTTCTCGATACCGCGATGCAGGTACCCTATGACGGGCTCCGCCTTGACCACGATGTCGCCGTCCAGATGCACGATCACGCGACCGACGCCATGGGTCGAAGGGTGAGACGGGCCGACGTTCACCACCAGCTCTTCACGGCTGCCTCCGTCCGGGGCACTCACCAGGTTCCTTGACTCAACGGACACCGCCATCGGTGCGCTCTCACCCCCTTTTCTTCAGATGTAGTCGGGACGTCTGATCAGGCGCGGGTCGTCGTAATCCTTGCGCAGCGGATGACCCACGAAGTCATCAGGAAGAAGAATCCTCCGCAGGTCCGGATGACCCTCGAAATGGATGCCGAACAGGTCGAAGACCTCACGCTCCTGCCACAGCGCCGCCGGCCATAGCTCAACGAGGCTTGCGACCCAAGCGTCATCGCGCGGCACCAGGGTCTTCAGAAAGATCGCGGCCGAGAGCGACCGCGAGTGCAGCCGATAGACGAGCACGAACACTTCGTCACGGTCGACGGCCGTGACCATCCCCAATCGATCGAACCCTGCGTCACGGAGATCGGCAGCGGTCGCGAACAGCTCAGCGCGTTCCACCCCCACGACGGCGTCGCCGAACTCCAGCGAGAAGAGAGGATGGAGGCGAGGGTTGTGGGCGGTGATCCTCTCGAGAAGGGCGGCCATCTCGTCGGGCGTCATCGATCGCCACCCGCCTTCGGGCGAGGGAGGGTGGTCGTCTGTTCGTGACGACGCCCGGGTGCGATGGACTCTTCTGCGACCAGGCGACGAAGTTGGATGATCGCGTCTTGGAGCGACTCGGGTCGCGGGGGGCAGCCGGCCACGTACACATCCACGGGAAGGAACTCATCGGCCCCGCGCACGACCGAATAGGTGTCGTAGTAGAAGATGCCGCCCGAAACGGTGCAGTTTCCCATGGCCACGACCCACTTCGGGTCGGGCATCTGCTCATACAGGCGGCGAACGGCGGGCCGCATCTTCTCGGTGATGGTGCCGGCCAGGATCATCACGTCGGTGTGACGCGGGTCAGGACGGGGGAACGTCCCCATCCGGTCGAAGTCGAACTTCGAGAAGGAAGCCGCGATGAGTTCCATCGCACAACACGCCGTCCCCATTGGGAAAGCCCACAGCGACTGGCCGCGCGCCCAGTTGATCAATGCGTCGACCGAAGTGAGGATCACACCGCCCGGACCGGAGTCCAATGCGCCACTGATGCGGTCTACGAGCGCCACTCGAGCGCCCCTTTCCGCCAAGCGTACGCGAGACCCAGTCCAAGGAAGCACACGAAGGCGGCGACCTCAATGAGTGCGAGCAGGTTGCCGTGCAGACGACTGGCGACCGCGAACAGGAGGACGGCCTCGGCATCGAACAGAACGAACAGCATCGCAACGGTCGAGAAGCGCATTCGCTGGGCCGACCACGGCAGTCCGGCCTGGTCCATGCCGCACTCGAAAGGCTCGCCCTTCTCTCGAGTGGGACGGCGCGGAGAGAGCAACGCGTTGGCCGCGAAGACGACCCCGATGAAGGCCGTCGCAGCAGCCACCAGACCGATCACGAACCATACCGTCGCGCCAAGCACCCCTGTCACCTTCCCCAGTCCCCTCGCGGGCGACGGACACAGTCTAGCTGGTGCGGAATAGTTTGTAAAGATTGTTACAAAGTCTGTTCAACGACGAAGAAAGCCCAGCTCAGGGTGTCTTTCGCGAATCAACGCAGCGGAACGCTCAATTGGGCGACCCTGACTCCAGTCGCGCGATCTCCTCTGACAACTCGAGCCATTCAGCCTCGAGCGCAGACAGCACCGTCTTGAGGCTTGTGTACTCGGCCATGGCCGCATCGAAACGGTGCCGGTCGCCATAGAGTGCGGGATCGGCCATCTCTTCCACGAGTTCGTCGTAACGCTTCTGGTCGGACTCCAACCGCCTCTCGACCTCGGCGAGACGCTCTCTTCGCTCCTTGGTCGCACGGTACACACGATTCCTCGCCTCGGCCTCCGCGCGCTTCTGTTCCTTCGACTTGATGCCGCCGGACCCGTTCACCCTCGCAGACGCGCAGCGAGCCGTTGCTTCGACACCGTCGCCGCCCCGTCCTCTCTGAGGCGCTGCGACTTCGTCCATCCGTGCGCGCTTGAACAGGTAGTAGTCGTAGTCCCCATCGAACACCGTCACGCGACCATCAACGACCTCCACGATCTTGTTGGCGACCGCTCGGATGAGGTGGCGGTCGTGCGTGATCAGGGCAAGAGTGCCGTTGAAACTTCGCAGCGCCTGTTCGAGTACGTCAGACGATGCGATGTCGAGGTGGTTCGTGGGCTCGTCCAGACACAGGAACGGCGCAGGTCTCACGAGCATCTTCGCTAACGCCAGGCGTCCCTTCTCTCCTCCTGACAACACCCGCACCTTCTTCTCGACATCGTCGCCTGTGAACAGGAACGCGCCCAACAGCCCGCGCACCTGGCTTTGCGTCCAGCCGCCAGCCACGCCGTCAAGCTCCTGAAAGACGGTGTTGTCGAGTCCGAGTGCCTGCAACTGGTGCTGCGCGAAGTAGGCCGTCTCGACGTGCACCCCTTCGACCCGCTCACCAGCGTCGACCGGCAGAACGCCCGCGAGGATCTTCAGCAGCGTCGATTTGCCGGCGCCGTTCGGCCCGACGAGGGCCACTTTGTCTCCCCGGTACAGCGTCAGGTCCAGACCCTCGTAGACACGGATCTCGCCGTAGGACTTCGACACCCCCTTGAGTGAGATGACCACCTCGCCTGTCCTCACGGGCTGTGGGAAGGCGAAACGCACTTCTCTGTGCGCTTCAGGGACCTCGACGAGCTCTTCTCTGATCCTCTCGATCCTGCGAACGCGCTCCTGGGCCTGCCGGGCTTTCGTGTTCTTGTACCGGAACCGGTCCACGAACGCCTGCATGTGGGCCATCTGTTTCTCCTGAGCTTCGCGTTGCTGCATGAGCTGTGTGATGCGAAGCTCTCGGGCGACCTCGTAGGCGGTGTAGTTGCCGACGTACACGCGCAAGGTACGGTTCTCGATCTCGGCGACTCGGTCGACCAGTCCGTCCATGAATGCCCGGTCGTGGCTGACGATGACGATCGCGCCGTCGTAGGCCCGGAGGAACGACTCGAGCCACGTGACACTCTCCAGATCCAAGTGGTTCGTAGGCTCGTCCAACAGCAGTACGTCAGGACGAGTCAACAACAGCTTCGCTAGCGCAAGCCGCATCAGCCAGCCACCGGAGAACTCGTTCGCGTCCCTTGAGAGGTCCTTGTCCCGGAAGCCCAGACCACCGAGGACGACGCGGGCCTCGGACTCGACCGTGTATCCGCCGAGAGATTCGAAACGCTCTTGGAGCCGGCCATACTCCGCAAGCAGACGCTCATGGTCGGACTCATCAGCCTGCGCGATCTGGCCCTCAAGTAGTCGCAGCCGGTGCTCGAGCGAGGTCACGTGCTGCGCTGCGGTGAGCGCTTCTTCGAGGACCGAGCGACCAGCCATCTCGATGGCTTCCTGCTCGAGGTAGCCGACGACCGTGTCCTTGGCGTAGGTCACGCTGCCGGAATCAGGGGTTTCGCGACCTGCGATGATCTCGAGCAGCGTCGTCTTCCCAGCGCCGTTGGCCCCGACGAGAGCCACTCGGTCACGCGCGCCGACCTTCAGCGACACGTCCCTGAACAGGACACGCTCGCCGAAGGACTTGGACAGGTTGTCTATGGTGAGGATCACGGCGCACGGATTCTAGCATCCGGGACCCAAGCGCCGTTCATCAGCCAGCATGGCCGAGCAAGACCGGGCAGAACCGTCAGTCAGGGACCAACTCATCGACGGGACGAGCGATATGGAGGTACAGACAGTTGCCTTGGTCGTCGTAGAGGTCCATGGGGTACACGGTCACGCGCAGCCTGGCATCCCCCTCGATGACATCCTCTTCGGCCACCGCTCCCGTCCTGACGGCCTCCACCAACGGACAGTTCAGCGGCAAGGACCCGCTCCCGTGCATGGCCTCGACACACCTGACGCCCGAATCACTGATGCCCGCGCCGGTGCGGCGCCAGAACGAGGCATTGCCCAGGATGACATTGTGATACCGGTCGAGCACCATTGCCGGATACGGGATGGCGTCGAGCAGGGACTGAGCGTCTATACGTAGCGAGATGGCCGGCGCCTTCGTCGCTTGCATGAGTCGCTCGAGGACCTCTCTGATCGTGAGCGGGTCGAAAGGCTTCATCACGAACTCGTCGACTCCCGCGGCCCTCGCCTCCTGTTCCACGAAGGAGTCCCGTTCGGTCGTGACCATCACCACGGGGAGTCGCTCGCACTCCGGTTTACGTCGAATCCGACGGACGAACTCTATGCCGTCCAGCCCCGGCATGTAGTAGTCGGTGATGACGGCGTCGTAGTCCTTGTCAAGCATGAGGGCCAACGCCTCGACGGCGTCTGAGGCCTGATCGACCTCGTAGGAACCCAGACTGGTCAAGGTGACAGCGGCCAGGCGCCTCAAGACGTCGGAATCGTCGACGAGGAGGACGGTGCGCACACGATCGGACATGAGTCTCCCGAGGGGATGTTGTTGCGGATACTGCTGACGGTTCAAGAGCGGCAGCACCGTGTCCGCGGTGCTTTGCGCTGTTATGCGCCCGATAATGATACCAAATCACTCGCCATTCGTGGAGACGGGAACGGGAAGGCCCCGGCCTCAACGGCCGGGGCCTCATGCACGAGATGGTGGGCGATACTGGATTTGAACCAGTGACTTCCACCGTGTGAAGGTGGCACTCTCCCGCTGAGTTAATCGCCCATGTCAGCCGTGGCGGAGACGGCGGGAGACCAGTCTAGCGGTAGCCTGTCGGCCGGGCAAGGTGCCACCGCCAGGCGTCTTCGACGATCTCATCGATGGAGGTGCGCGCCGGCTGCCAGCCCAACACGTCCCGAGCGCGGTCCGATGACGCGACCAGGACGGCGGGATCGCCGGGCCGCGGGGGGCCGAATATGACCTCGGCCTCACGGCCGGTCACGCGACGGCAGGCCTCGACCACCTCAAGGTTTGAGAACCCGACTCCGTTGCCCAGATTGAACACGGCACCGGCGCCCCCGTCCAGAAGGTGCTCCACGCCACGTATGTGCGCGTCAGCCAGGTCGCATACGTGCAGGTAATCTCGCACACACGTGCCATCACGGGTGGGAAACTCACGCCCGAAGATCTCCAGGTGCTCCGCGTCGTCACGAAGCGCCGAAAGCAATCGCGGGATGATGTGCGTCTCCGGGTCGTGCGCCTCACCCAACGAGGCGTCCGGCATCGCACCAGCGACGTTGAAGTACCGAAAGCGTACGGCTCGCAGGCCTTCTTGTTCCGCTTCGACGATACGCCGTTCGAACGCGAGCTTACTCGCTCCATATGCGTTGACCGGCTCAGTCGGGTCGTCCTCTGCGATAGGGACCCGGTCCGGCTCGCCGTACACGGCTGCGGTCGACGAGAACACGAGCGCCCGCACGCCGCGTCGGAGCATCTCCGCGAGCAGCACCGCAGGCTCGACCGCGTTCACACGGAAGTACACGTCGGGGATGCGCTGGGATTCGGCGACCTCGATGTAGCCGGCCATGTGGATGACGGCGTCACAGCCATCAAGCGCATCCGCGACCGCTTCGCGCGAACCCACAGAGCCGACGACCATGCGAGCGCGGGGATCGACCGCCTCTTTCCAGCCGCGCTCCAAGGTGTCGAGGACAACGCACTCGTAACCGCTGTCCAGCAGCGTGCGCGTCGTGATCGACCCGATGTAGCCGGCGCCGCCGGTCACCAGCACCTTTGTCAAGCCTCGTCTCCTTCGTGTCGGTACGCCTGCGAACCTACGCCAACGGGCGCACACCGCGCTTGAGCGCACGCACCACTCGGTCGGACACCGCACGGTCCCACCGCTGCGGCACGGGCCATGTGGGCGGCTGCTCGATGGCCAGTGTCACCGCTGCGGCGATGACCTCAGGGTGCGCCGGCACCAGCCGGTTCGCGCTGATCCGGATGGTCACGGTCTGCTCGGTGCACTCACGCACCGTCACACACGGGGTGCATAGCGTGCACGATTCCTCCTGGACCCCGGAGGAGTCAGTCACCACAGCGGCAGCTTGTCGTTCAAGGGCAAGCATCATAGGGTACGTCACCGGTTCGATGATGGTCACCTGGCCTGGTACCTCGATGCCGGCTGAGGCGAGCGCCGATGCCAGTCCGTTCGTGTCAGGGATGACG
This sequence comes from Actinomycetota bacterium, assembly GCA_029265315.1. GTDB lineage: Bacteria > Actinomycetota > Coriobacteriia > Anaerosomatales > PHET01 > JAJUJM01. Next base: position 66,119 of record JAJUJM010000010.1, read on the forward strand.
GTAGGGCAGGTCAGCGAACCCAGCCCTGCCATGATGGCGCCCAAACGTTCGGGAGCGCCAAGGTTCTCCGGTCGATGGAAGCACCCAAGAACGAACCGCGAGGACGCCGTCCCGAACAACGCGGACACGTCTATGGGGGGAACGGTGTCGGCGTGCCGGATGACGGATTCGGCCAGCATGTTACCGACGAAACGGATCCTCTCGGGGTCGACACCCTCGTCCTCGAGGTTCTCAAGGGCGTCCTCGGTCGGCGTCAGGTGCATCGATGTCACTCGCGATATCAACACGCGGTTGACTTCTTCAGGCACGCGGAGGTCGCCACACCGCAAACCCGCATCCAAGTGCACCACAGGAATCCCAGCCTTGGCTGCGGACACAGCGGCGGCCAAGGTCGCCGAGACGTCTCCCACGACGAAGGCGCAGTCGGGCCTCTCGCGGGCGAAGAGAGACTCGAACTCGATCATGGCACGGCCAGCCTCTGTGGCCTGCGTTCCCGTGCCGATGTCGAGGAACCACCGCGGCGTGAGCATCTTCACGCCGAAGAAGGCGACTTCACCACCGGCGTCGTCAGGGTGCTCGACGTCTCGTGAGCCGGTGAACGCGACGTCGCACACGAAACCAGCACGGCTGAGTTCGGGCAGAAGCGGTGCGATCTTGACCACGTGCGGGCGCGCACCGACAGCGATGATGATCCGCATCTGTGACCCTTCGCACGACGCTCCGGGCTGAACCGGAATCGGTCCGCCTCGTGTGTGACCTTACCCCCCGGACCTCAACAGCTATCGTCAGACTTGTCGGACTCAGTACGCACCGCGTGCGAAGAGCACGGCCGGTATCGTGCGGAACAGCAACGTGAGATCGAGCGTGACCGACCAGTTCTCGATGTAGAAGAGGTCGAGTCTGACCATCTCTTCGAAGGTGAGGCTGCTACGGCCTGACACCTGCCACAGCCCGGTCATCCCCGGCACGACCTCCAGCCTGCGCCAATCGTTGGGAGAGTACTTCTCGACCTCGTACGGGAGTGGTGGACGAGGACCGACCAACGACATCTCACCTCGCATCACGTTGATGAGCTGCGGGAACTCGTCGAGTGAGAACTTGCGGAGCCACCTGCCCACCGGAGTCACTCGCGGATCATCGCGCATCTTGAACAGTGGGCCGGACGCCTCATTGGCGCCACGGAGCTCCGGCAATCGCGCATCGGCGTCGACATACATCGACCTGAACTTGAGCATGCCGAAACGCTTTCCATCGCGCCCCACTCTCTCCTGCCGGTAGAGCACGGGTCCGGGGCTCGAGAACTTGATGGCCGCGGCTATCGCGACCCACAGCGGAATGCCCAGCAACAGGATGCAAGAACATACGACCAGGTCGAACGTACGCTTGACGAGCAGGTTCCTCCGGCTGAGCGATATGCCCTTGACGGTGATGAGAGGCACTCCCGCTATCTCGCTTACCAGGACACGGCTCGTGAGCACCTCGAAGAGCCCGGACGAGATATGGACATCGACGTCCGCGTCCCGCAGCTCAGCGATCATCCGGGCGAGCACGTCATGGTCGAATGCAGACGAGGCGATGATGACGGTGGACGCGCAACTGGAGGCGAGCGCTTCATCGATCTCACGAGCGCTCCCTAGAACGGGCACGTCACCGGAGCAGAAGTCGAGTTCAAGACGTTCCACCTGGGATGAGGTGAGGCATCCGATGGGCACGAGACCTGCTTGGGGATTCGCCCGCAACACCCTGATGATGTCCGCCGACTCTGCGTTGCTGCCCACCACCAAGGTGGGTTGCAGCCATAGTCCGCGCCGATGACCCACGGACAGGATCACCGCGATGAAGCCGCGTACGATGAGCACGGCAGCGACCGAGAACGCCCACGCGAGGAGCGTCCAACCGCGCGAGAGGCCTGGCAGTTTCGCTAGGTATGTGGCCAGGATCAGGAACACGACACCCAGGGACAGGGAGCGCGTGATCCGCCCGGTCTCGGTCACGCCGAGCGTGGTGCGGTCCAGGTCGTACAGGCGCCCCAGGGCGAGGAGCGCGACCCAGAGCGGAACGATGACGACCGCAAGTTGCCAGAAGGCGATGTGCAGGTCCGAGGAGTCGAACGAGACATCGGCGGTGACGGAACCGAAGCGCACCCACGTGGCCAGAATCAGAGCGACGAAGATCGATGTCGCATCCGCCGCGAGGAGGAGGGCGACCAGACGCGCACGACGAGCGGCCCTGGAATACCGCCTCGTGGCGGTCGACGTACCGGTGGCTTGGCGTGCGGCCGTGCTCATGGATGAGCTCTCTTTCGCGCGCGGTCTCGTGCTACGGGGACTCAGTATAGCGTTCACGACGAACGGCATATTACGAAGATGAACGGCAGTCATCCGGTGACATCCCTCACATTTCTTGCTCGCGGCTATAAGGAAGTCGCACGAACCGTTCGATACAGAGATAAGGCATGCTGCGACGGCGTGCCGTTCAGCGTGTTGACACTGACGTGAGCGTTTGCTCGCAGCAGGAGGAGGAACCGGTGGTACGGAGGACGTCTCTGAGGGGTGTGCTGGTCGTGGGTGCGGCGTTGATGCTCGCCGCCGCGCTCATGGCGGTCGCTCCGCCGTCCGCGAAAGCGGACTATCCGCTACCCATTCTCGGTGACCAGTATGCGGTCACCCGGTCCATCTACACGAACGCCCCGGGGGCGGGACTCTACGTCCCAGACGGCTTCACCCAGGACCTCGACGGCAACGTCTGGACCGTCGAATACGACTACAGCGGCCAGGACCTCGTTCCCGCACGCCTCGTCAAGTACTCACCTGAAGGCGTCTTGCTCGCCCAGTACTCCTCCGGGCTCGGCCTCAGGTACCCTCTCGCGGTCAAGCTCGCTCCGAACGGCCTGCTCTACATAGCCGACGCGGGCCTGAACCTCTCGACCACCGATGATTCCGCGTGGGACTCCCGCGCAGGCGACGGTCGAATCATCATCGTGGACCCGGATGACGGGAGCTTTGTCGGTCAGCTCCCTGCCGATAACCAGCCCGGACCGTCCACCCTCTCCACGACCACCGAGGCGATGAACCGGTTCAAGTGCCCCGTCGACATCGACTTCGCCTCCGACGGGACGTACGTCGTGACCGACTACGCCTACAACCGGGTCGTCAAGTTCACCACGGCTGACCAGCCCATTTTCGCGGTGGGCAGCATCACCGCGGGCGTCGGCGACACCGAATTCGATCACCCCACCGGGTCGTTCATCGCGACGGACGGCGCCCTGTGGGTGGCCGACACCTATAACGCGCGCGTTCAGAAGTTCTCCGTCGATGAGACACAGGTGGCACTCGCCCGGAGCTACGGCGCGGACTTCATCGGGGCGCCTGAAGTCGACCCCGTCAATCAGCCGGGCCTCTACGATCGGCTCGCCTGGCCTCACGACGTGTTCATCGACTACCACGGCGTCGTGTACGTGACGGACTGGGCGCCCGCAGGCGACCGTTTCGTCCGTTTCACCCAGGACGCGGAGTGGCTGGGCAGCTTCCGCGACACGGCGGCCCCGCCGTTCTTCGGGCTTCAGATCCCCTGGGACATCTACGTCGACGACTCAGGCTCGGTCTGGGTCATGGACTACTTCTGGGGAGAAGGGCTCTTCGACGCTGCGATCCGGGTCTTCGGACTCAATCCCGGCGAGCCGGACGTGATCCCGCCCACCACCACGAGTGACGCCCCGGCCACGTGGACGCGGGGACCTGTGCACGTGCATCTGAACGCCGTCGACGCGAGCACCACCGTCGCCGCGACGTACTACTCCACCGACGGCGGCTTCCCGTCGGAGTCATACGTCGACTCGATCACGGTGAGCGACGAGGGGACGACCACACTAAAGTACTTCTCGGTCGACCGCGTGGGTAACGCTGAAGAGGTCGTGACCCAGGACGTATTCGTCGACAACACCCCCCCGGTCACAACCTCGAGCGCCGTTGCGACGTACTACGGCTCGGCACGGATCACGTTCAGCGCTGAAGACAATCTCTCCGGCGTGCAGACAACGTGGTTCTTCGTCGACGCTGCCGGCCCTTATGCCGACCCGGCAGCGATATCCACCATACAAGGGCAGCACCTTCTTCGCTACTTCAGCGTCGACCACGCCGGCAACATCGAGGACATCCATTCCTTCTGGTTCACGGTGACGCCGCCCGACGAGGACCCACCCCAGACAACCTGGCTTGAGCGCCGCGACACATGGTTCACCGAGGACACGTACATCACGCTCGTCGCCACGGACACCGTCTCGGGCGTCGAGGGAACCCTCTACTCGCTCGCCGGCAGCGAGTGGACGACGTATACCGCCCCCCTGCACATCTCTCAAGAAGGCACCTACACCCTCGAATACTACTCCGTCGACCCTCTGGGCCACCGGGAATCCACTCAGACCGGGCTCATCCAGCTCGATAAGACGCGTCCGGTGACCACCGCCCAGATCCCCTACGGTGCGATCGGAAGTGGCGTCGTCACCCTGACGGCCTCGGATGCCGTCTCTGGTATTCAGCGGACCGAGTGGCGCTTCTCCAACCAACCCGACTTCACGGTGGGCACGATCATCAACCTGCCCACATGGGGATCGTACGAGATCATCTACCGCTCGATAGATCACGCCGGCAACTTCGAGAACGTCCGCAACATCATCGTCACGATCGAGCGGCCGGACGAGATCCCGCCGACCACGTCGTCAAACATCCCTCTGACCGGCTGGGTCAAGGGAACCCCGCTTCGCGAACTCATCCTGACAGCCTCGGACTACGAGGGAGGGTCGGGTGTCTCTGAGACCGTGCTCTCGGTCGACGGCGGCCCATGGATCCCCTATGTGCCCGGCACGCACTTCTTCCCCGAAGGTCAGTATGAGATCCGCTACTACTCAGTGGACTTCCAGGACAACCACGAGGAGATCCACACCGAGATCCTCCGGGTGGACTCCACTCCGCCCACCTCATGGAGTGACGCGCAGCCGTTCTATGCCGGCCCGGCGCTGATCAACCTCTACACGCAGGACAACACATCGAGCGCACTGACCCGGTACAGACTGGACGGCGGGCCGGAGATACTCGGCAACCAGATTCTCCTCACTCAGTACCGCTCCTACACCCTCGAGTACTGGGCGGTGGACGGCGCAGGCAATGAAGAGCTCCCTCACCACACGATCAACATCGCAGTCGCACCCCCCGATACGACCCCGCCCGTCACCACGATCACAGCTCCAACAGGCTGGCAGAAGGGGTACGCCACGTTCTCGCTGTCTGCGTGGGACGCGAGCTCGACGATCGCGAGCATCAACTACCAGCTCGACGGCGGCTGGCCGCTCGTGTACTGGAGTCCCGTATCGGTGACCAAAGAAGGCACGACGGTCATCGGCTACTGGTCAGTGGACTCTTACAACAACAAAGAGGCAACCAAGACCGCCGAGGTCTACGTCGACGCGTCGCCCCCGGTGACGACGAGTGATGCGGTCACTTCCTATACCGATGTCGCCCCGATCACCCTCACACCCACCGACCCCTACTCCGGTGTGGCGACGACGTATTACCGCATCAACGGCGGCGCATGGCAGCAGGGCACTTCGTTCTCTGTGCTGTGGAGCCGCTGGCGTCGTTACCACACCGTCGATTGGTACTCGGTCGATAACGTGGGCAACATCGAGACGGTCAAGTCGGCGACTTTCGAAATCAAGCTCAACCCGAACCCCTACCCGTCGAGCGACTCCCGCATCGTCTACCGCGGCGCTTGGACGTCCGGGTTCAGCGGCGATGCCCGAGTCGTGAGTTCCGGGCCGTCGTGGGCTCTGGTCGCCTTCCAAGGCACACAGCTCGACCTGGCTGCTCGCAAAGGACCCGATCAGGGCATCATGCGTGCGAGCATCCTCGACACGAACCTCCCCCCTGTGGAGTTCGACCTTTACGATGACAAGTATCAGGACGGCACGTACTACCCACCGGCATACTCGACCGGATTCCTCGAGTACAACGACTACATCGTGAAGTTCGAGTGGACCGGCACCAAGAACACCGCGTCCACCGATGACATGGTCAACATCGATGACATCCGTATCGAGGGTGTGCTCACGACCGTCCCGGACGATGAGGCACCCGTCACGACCGACGATGCGCCGACCGGATGGGTCAGCGGTCCGGTCACGGTGACGCTCACCTCAACCGATGCCACCACCGGTGTGAAGGGCACGTACGCCACATCTGACGGGACGACCCCTACCACCGCGACCCCCTACCTCGGCCCCATCCTGGTGACCGCGGAGGGCCCAACCACCATCCGATACTTCTCCGACGACAACCGCGGCAACGTGGAGCCTGTGAAGTCTGCGACGGTTCGGATTGACAACAGTGCCCCGGTCACATCGCTCGGTACCGCATACCGCAGCTTCACCACCACGACCTCGTTCAGCCTGCTTCCGGTCGATACGCTCTCCGGAGTCGGGCCCAGTCACTGGCGTCTGGATGGCGGCTCGTGGAATACGACCACGGTCGTGACCATCCCCGGTGCCGCGCTCGGTGACCACCTGCTCGAGTGGTACTCCGTGGACGCCATAGGCAATCGCGAGACGACGCGCTCAGCGACGATCACGGTTTTCAAGCGGTATGAGCAGACCGATGCCGCGATCCTCAAGCGCGGCACGTGGACCACGGCGACCAATGAGAACCACTCCGCCGGGTCCGCCTTGCAGACCACGGCAAGCGGCTCGACCATCTACGTGCCCTTCACCGGCACCCGTATCGACGTCATCGGTTCGCGCGGGCCCGGTTACGGACAGGCACGCGTCCGCGTCGACAACGGCACCCCGGTCGTGGTCGACCTGTACGCGCCCGTGACCCAGTACAAGTCGACCCTCGCGTCGATGACCGCACTGGCGCCGGGCTTCCACGTTCTCACCATCGAGGCGCTCGCAACCAAGAACGCTTCTTCTTCCGATTACACCGTCATGTTCGACGCAGCTGACATCGTGGGCGCGATCACACCCGACACGACTCCGCCTGCGACCACGGACTCCATCTCGCCGGACTGGACCACCACCGGACAGACCGTCACCCTCACGCCCACCGACGAGACCTATGTGACGATGACGAAGTATCGCGTGAACGGGAGCGTATGGACGACCTACACCGCTCCGTTCGCCGTCAACGCTGAAGGCGAGAACCTGGTCGAGTACTACTCGGTCGACCTCGCGGGCAACATCGAACCCACGAAACAAGGCACTGTTCGCGTGGACACCACGGCTCCTGACATCACTGACGACGCACCCACGACGTGGGTCCAGGGCCCGGTCACGGTTCACCTCGATGCCAGCGACGGCGGGTCCGGAGTCGATGCGGTCCTCTACTCCCTCGACGACACGGCACCGAGTCTCGAGTACGACGACGGCATCGTCGTCGACGCCCAAGGAACCACGACCCTTTCCTACCGCGCGATCGACGCCTTGGGTAATGCTTCAGCAGTGACCACCGTGGCTGTCCGAGTCGACAACGCCGCTCCAGTCACGACCGACGACGCGCCAATCGGCTGGGTGAACGCGCCCGTCGACGTGACGCTTGACGCCGATGACGCGCTCTCGGGCGTGGTCGGTGTCCGCTACCGCCTCGACGGCGGTGCAGAGGCCACGTACAGCGCACCGATCGCCGTCTCAGGCGAGGGCACCCACACGATCACCTACTTCGCGGTCGATGCGGCGGGCAACGTCGAGGAGACGAAGACCGCCACGGTCAGGATCGACCAGACGGCGCCCGAGAGCCCGGCGATTATCGCCGCTGTCTACAGGTCGGCGACCCAGGTCGATCTTGCAGCCACCGACACCGTTTCCGGTATCGCATCCACGCAGTGGCGCATTGACGGCGGGTCTTGGACAGATGGTTCGGCCGCGTATCTGCCTCAGATTCCGGGTCGGCATCGACTCGAGTGGCGTTCGACCGACCATGCCGGTAACGTCGAAGTCGTTCGTTCGGCCGACTATCTGATGTATATCCGCATTGAACAGAACCATCCCGAAATCGCATATACGGGCGAGTGGTACACGGTCAGCAACAGTTCCCTTTCCGCGGAATCGATGGCCAAGACCAGCTTCTCCGGAACGGCAGCATCACTCTCCTTCAAAGGCACCGCAATAGAATGGCGCGCCTTGCGTTCCCAGCGGTACGGTCAAGCGCGGGTTCGGCTCGACAACAACTCACCGGTTATCGTCGACCTGTACTCCACGGAAAGCATCTGGCAAGACGCGGTCTGGGTCGCTCAGGATCTTGAAGACACGACGCATACGGTTGTGATTGAGTGGACGGGTACCAAGAATGCTGCGTCACTCGCTCCAGACCTGAACATCGACGCATTCGATATCGCTGGTCCACCGGTCGCCGACACGATTCCTCCGGTGACAGCATGTTCAGCGACGGGCGCGTGGCGCGCCACCAGCGAGCTGGTCTCACTCACGGCTGCTGACCAACTGGGCTTCGTCGCTTCGACGCGCTACCGCGTAAACGGTGGACCAGTGACCAACTACTCCGGACCCTTCCTCGTCTCCGGTGAAGGGACTAACACCATCGAATTCTCGAGCGTGGATGCCGCCGGCAACACTGAGGCGACGAATACAGCTCTCGTCAAAATCGATCGAACGCTTCCGTCAATATCAGACGATGCCCCCAGCATGTGGGTCCGCGGTTCCACTACTGTCAGGCTGAACCCGCAGGACACTGGCTCTGGCATCTGGCTCGTTCTCTACTCCACCGACGGAAGCACACCGTCCATCGCCTACCCGAGCGGGGGCATAACCGTTTCCGCGGAGGGCACGACAACACTGAAATACAAAGCGATCGACAAGGTCGGAAACTCCAGTGAGATTCGAACCACGCTGGTTCGAATCGACAACACGCCCCCCGAGTCTTCTGACGATGCCCCTGCGGTCTGGCGGAATTCCCCGGTCGCGGTCACCCTGTCGTCCGCGGACTCCCTCTCTGGTCCTTCTCGAATCGACTACAGTTTGGACGGGGACAGCTTCGTCGCCTACTCGGCTCCTGTCACTGTCTCAGGACATGGCGTACACAGTCTCCGTTACTTCTGCACTGACGCAGCCGGAAACGCAGAGCCGACTCGCACTGCGACGATCAGGATAGACACCGTCGCCCCCGAAACCACCGCGACTGTGCTAGCGAGCTATGTCGGGACAACGACGGTCGCACTCGAGGCAACTGACGCTGACTCTGGTGTCGCTTCCACCCAGTGGCGCATCGACGACAATCCATGGCAGAACGGAACTATCGCAACGCTGCCCTCAAACCCAGGACTTCACACGCTACACTGGCGGTCGACCGACGTCGCTGGCAACGTTGAAACGACGCGCTCTGCCAGCTACACGATGTACCAAAGGTATGAGCAAACCACCTCTGCCATCACCTACCGCGGTGAGTGGTACCGCATCGACAACCCTTCCTTGAGTGCCAGCTCAATGGCGAAGACCACTTTTGGTGGAACGGGTGTATTCGTCACATTCGTTGGAACGGGTATCGACTGGATCGGCCTCAGGTCACCAGGCTACGGCAAGGCCTTGGTGTCACTGGATGCGTCCCAGCCGGAGATCGTCGACCTGTACGCCCCGGCCCCAGATTGGCAATCCGTCATCTGGGGTGCACATGGGCTGCAGGAAACCACCCATACTGTCCGCATAGAATGGACGGGCCTCAAGAACGACTTGGCAACGACCGTCGCGCTCAACGTGGACGCCTTCGATGTCGCTGGTTTCCTCATCTCTGACCAGAGCCCACCGATCACGAGCGCCTCGGCAGACGGCACGTGGAGGAACTCGACCCAGGTTGTCACACTCACACCTGTCGACTCTGATTCGTTCGTCTCGGCCACGTACTACAGCATAAATGGCAGCAATCCGATCACGTACACCACCCCATTCGTTGTCACAACGGAGGGTCAGAACCGCATCGAATACTTCAGTGTCGATGGACGCGGCAACGTTGAATCGACCAGGACGGCCTTCGTTCGTATCGATCGCACTGCGCCCATCGTCACGCACGACGCTCCGTCGACTTGGTCCCGAGAAACGGTCAACCTCTCACTAGACGCCACCGATTCCCTCTCAGGCGTCTCAACAGTGCGCTACTCCACAAACGGGAGTATCCCCTCTGACATCTACGCCGGCCCGATTGCCATATCGACGGAAGGCATCACGCATGTGCTCTTCATGGCGACGGACCTGGCCGGCAACAACTCTGTTACCGCAACAGCAACAGTGGCCATCGACTCATCCCCACCACTGAGCACCGACAACGCCGTCCATGGGTGGAGTACTCCCTATGAGATCCTGATAACCGCGAACGACGAACACTCAGGAGTCCACCACACCCTCTATTCGGTCGACGGCGCCGTACCCACCACATACGCCGCGCCGTTCACCCTCGAGGACGGCGTACACGAGCTCTCCTATTCTTCTGTTGACCACGCCGGAAACGTTGAACCGACCAAGACGGCGCAGATACTCATCGACTCACGCGCTCCAGACACAACCTGCACCATCGCTCCTTCCTACTCATCAACGACCACGGTGTCGCTGGTGGCGACAGACGCATATTCCGGCGTATCAATGACCGAGTGGCGACTGGATGCTGGACCGTGGCAGGTCGGCAACGCCGCCACTCTGCCGTCCACCCCTGGGCGTCATGTCCTCGAGTGGCGATCGACGGATGTCGCCGGTAACGTCGAACCCATCCGGTCCGCCTCGTACGACATGTACAACCGAATCGAGGACACCGACGGCCGCATCGTGTTCCGCGGAAACTGGGGCCGCATCGACAACGACAACCTTTCCGGGTCGTCAATGATGAAGACGACATACTCCAATACATCAGCGCATCTCGCGTTCAAGGGTACAGGGGTCTCGCTTATCGCCCTGAGAAGCCCCGGATATGCTTACGCTGACATCGTGCTCGACGGGGGGCCCGCTCAACGCATCGATCTCTATGCACCGACTCAGGAATGGTGCACACCAGTCTGGAGCGCCACTGGCCTAGCGGACACTACGCATACAGTGGCAGTGCTCTGGACGGGAGCCAAGAACCCCGATGCGACGACCCTTGCGCTCAATGTCGATGCGTTCGACGTGGCCGGGGTCGTGATCAACGACACCCTGCCTCCAGTCACCTCATGCTCCGCGACCGGCGCTTGGCGGAACACCAGCGAGGTCGTCACCCTGAATGCCACGGATGCCGACGGCTTCGTCGCGTCAACGACATACCGCATCAACGGCGGCTCGATGACTGCCTACACGGGGCCCTTCGTGGTAAGCACCTCCGGAGACAACCTCATCGAGTTCTTCAGCGTCGACGGAGCAGGGAACCGTGAAACCACGCGTACGGCTCACGTCAGAATCGACCGCAACACGCCCACGGTTTCACACGACGCGCCGAGCGCATGGTGTAGCGATGCGGTGACCCTCACACTCTCAGCACAAGACATGGAATCGGGTGTGGATCGCATCAACTTCTCCACCGTCAGCTCGCTCACCACCGATGTCTACATCTCTCCCCTTCGCATCAGCGCTGAGGGAACAACCACCGTCTGGTTCGTCGGCAGTGACATCGCGGGGAACGTGTCACCACTTCAACAGGCCGTGGTACGCATCGATAGGACCCCGCCGTCAACAACGCACAATATCCCCGCAGGCGCGTGGGTCGCACCGTTCTCGCTCTCGCTTGTGTCCACTGACGCCCATTCGGGGATTCAAAGCGTCGTCCATTCGTTGGACGGCAACGAACCCACCGCTTATTCCGGTCCGATCCAGATAGGGGCAGGCTCCCACGTCATCAGCTTCTGCGCCGTCGACGTCGCGGGCAATCACGAACCCACACAGACCATCAATGTGACCGTTGATGCCACCGCTCCCGTGACCACCGCGAATGTTCAGCCGTCCTACTTCGGAACCGGTACTGTGACGCTGAACCCCACGGACCTCGGTTCGGGGGTGGCTCGCACAGAGTGGCGCATTGACGACGGGCAATGGCAGAACGGAACCGACGTGCTTCTTCCGCCTGTCGCCGGCAGACATACGCTGAGCTGGCGCTCCATTGACGCGGTCGGAAACATCGAGACCACGAACAGCTCAACTTACGAGATGTTCTGCCGTGTTGAACAAAACGACTCGCGTGTGTACTACAAGGGCGAATGGTTCCAGATCGACAATGACTCTCTAAGCAACAAAAGCATGCTCAAGACCACGTTTGCTGACACCGGAGCCTACGTGTCCTTCAAAGGCACGGCGTTCCACTGGGTCGCCCTGAAATCTCCTCGCTATGGTATCGCCGCAGTCTCGCTCGATGGTGCCCCTGCTGTCGAAGTAGACCTCTACAGCCCTGATCCGCTTTGGCAGCAGCCCGTATGGAGTGCGACCGGCCTTGCGGATGCCACGCACACCGTCGAAATAGCGTGGACTGGACGCAAGAACCCGAGTGCAACCGCGAATGAACTCAACATCGACGCATTCGATGTCAGCGGGCAATTGATCAACTTCAGTCAAGAGGTCCAGGACTCAAGTACAAAACTCGGATACGACTCGAGTTGGTTTGAGATTGTGAACAGTAGCCTCTCAGGCGAAACCATGCGCAAGTCGATCAGCACCGGTACCGCAACGATGGTCTTCCGTGGTACAGGGTTCGACTACTACGCGCTCAAGTCTCCGCGATACGGATTCGCCCAAGTCAAGGTCGACGGGACATCCACCGCACTCGTAGACCTCTACGCCCCTTCGCCACAGTGGCAGCAAAAGGTCCACTCCGTCTCAGGACTCAAGGATGCGACACATACCGTGACTATCTCCTGGACCGGGGTCAAGAACGAGAACGCAACTGCAGACGAGGTCAACGTTGACTACTTCACCGTCAGGGGCCTCATTCAGCAGTACCGGCCACGGTTCGAAGAGACCAACTCGAAACTGTGGTTCGGACCCGACTGGCGCCAAGTCAACAGCGTCTTCCTTTCGGCCGGAAGCATGCGCAAGGTCGACGAACCTGACAGCCCTGCCTTTATCACATTCAAGGGTACAGGCATCAACCTGATTGCACTGAAGACAAGGTCTTACGGAGTGGCAAAGGTCAGACTTGACGACCAGTCGCCGGTGTTCGTCGACCTTTACGCCCCGACGGACGAGTGGCAATCCAAGGTCTGGAGCGCCGATGGGCTGACCGACACCACTCACACGGTCACCGTCGAGTGGACCGGTCAGAAGAACCCCGCATCCGCCGGAACCGCCATCGGTATCGACGCTGTCGAGATCGTCGGCAACCTACTCACCGCCTCGCCCACCATTCCTGTCTACACTCGCTTCGAGCAGACATCTGCAGGCGTCCAGTACACACCGGGATGGTTCAACGTGAATTCCTTCAACGTCTCCGGCGGAACACTGCTTAAGTCCGACAACGTCGGCGACGTCGCCTATGTTGCGTTCAAAGGCACGGCCTTCAAGTGGATTGGCGTCAAGACCCCAAGCTATGGCATAGCCCGAGTGTCCCTCGATGGCGGCTCACCGACATATGTGGACCAGTACTCTCCTACCGACGTGTGGAAGGCGAAACTCTACGCGGTCAGCGGCTTGGAGGACACGACTCATACGGTCAAGATCGAGTGGACAGGTGCTAGAAACCCGGCGTCGACCGGTACGGCCGTCTCGGTCGACGCCTTTGACGTCATCGGTTTCCTTGTCCCAGCCGACAGTGCCGGCCCGCGCCTCGTCCGTTCCGAAGAAACCAGCGCAGCATTCTCCTACGCCGGCTCGTGGGTATCGGTCACCAGCTCGTTCCTCTCCGGCGGAGCCGCACGAAAGACCGCGGACACTTCATCGTCGGTCACCATCAGCTTCACTGGCACCGAATTCTCATGGATCGGACTCAAGACGACTTCCTATGGCATCGCCGAAGTCATCGTTGACGGTGGACCACCTACGTTGATCGACCTTTACGCGCCGACCGACCAATGGAAGACGCTCCTATTCAATGTCTCCGGACTCGCACCTGGCCCTCACTCCATCATCATCAGGCCCACTGGATCCAAGAACCCCTCGTCGACTGGGACCGCGCTCCTGATAGATGCTGCAGACGTGATGCCGCTGTTCTGACACAACCGCGCAGAGCAGATAATCAAAAGGCCTGGCTGAGCACGCCGGGCCTTTTGCCTTCACTCGGTCCCGTCGCTAGCGATGCGCCACTGCGTCTCTATATAGCGATGCCGTAAGCCTGGCAACTCGATCCCAGTCGTACTCACTACGGACTGCTTGCGCCAGCTCGGCACTCTTGCGAGCCAGCGATTCTCTATTCTCAATCGCTAACGACAATGCGTCCGCCAAGCTGCCCGGATCGCCAGCTTCAAAGTATGCGCCCCTATCGCCCAGAACCTCACAGTTGGGAGGAATGTTGCTGGCCAGAATCGGAGCTCCATACGCGAGCGCTTCGAGCAGGACAATCGGAAGGCCCTCCAAGTCGGAAGGGAGCACGAAGAGGGCGGCGTGACGGAAGAGCGACGCCAGTCTTTCGCCATACTGATAGCCGACGAATCGAACTGACTCGTTGGCCATCTCGCGCACGGTCTCACTGTACCGGTCGGCTCCGGCTGCATCACCTGCAACCACCAGAGGAATCCCAGGCGAGACAATCTTGTAGGCGGCGAGCAGATGGTGGAGTCCCTTCTCAGGCACAATGCGCCCGGCGAACAGAACATATTGCTGAGACGCCAAACCGAAGTCGGTCAACACGCTGTCGTCCGCGCCCGCAGAGATCGCGATACCGTTCGGAAGATACGTCACGTCGTGGCCGCTCGCGTTGTAGTGTTCTGAGAGCGATTTTGACACGCAAATCGTCACGTGAGGTATCCGCAACGCCGCCTGCTCCGCGAGACGCAAGACGCCAGATGCCACACGACCCCATTTACCACGCCGCCAGTCCTGTCCGTGTATCGTGGCAATGACTGTACGTCCAAACAGACGAGCAAGAGGACTCACTAGACAAGGGCCGATGGCGTGATAGTGAACGACATCCACACCGTGCGCTGCCGAATGCAAGGTCGCAAGAAGCGAATGAACGATGGCATCAAGGTGCTTGGTGCCAATTGTCGGAAGACTCACGAGGTCGACACCTCGGTACTGGCGCAAGGACTTGTCGGTGTAGTTCGGTCTGGTGTAGACGATAACCTCATGCCCAAGGCCCACCAAGCGCGCAGACAGCTCTTCGACATGTCGCTCAACCCCACCATGAGAAGCAGGAATGCCCTTCTGGCCGATCATCGCCACCTTCATGCGCGAGTCGCTTCAAAGGTCTTCACGAGCAACGATGTGTGCATCTCTGGAGAGAACTTGTTCGCGACAGTGCGGCGCGCCTCATCGCCCAGCCGCATCGCAAGAGCTGGATCTTCGGCGAGGAGGTGCATCCTTGAAGCGAGGGCGTCAACATCTCCGGGCGGGACGAGGAGTCCGTCTAGCCCATCAGTGATCTGCTCCGGGATGCCCCCGATTCTTGACGCGATGACGGGCACACCCATGGACATGGGTTCAAGAACCGACATCGGTGCATTCTCATACCATTCCGAGGGAACGATGACGGCCCGAGCTGATCTGACAAGATCCTCGACGTCCTCCTTTCCCAAAAAGCCCAGAAACTCCGCCTCGGGGAACGAGGCTCTCAGTTCCGATTCCAGAGGACCCGTACCTGCGACCCTTATGCTGACACCTGCCTTGCGTGCGGCCTGGAGTGCGGTGTGGACTCCTTTACCCACTGCGAGGCGGCCAATCATGCAGAAGCCCTCACCGATACCCTCGCGCATCGGGCTTAACGAAACCGCGTTAGGTACGACGTCGCAGGGTATCATCCACCCCGCGATCCGCATCTGTTCGGCCATGAAGCGACTGGGACTGATGAACCTTCTGACGCTGCGCTCGTAGGCTCTTCGCAGACGCTGCCAAGACACCTCGCTCGCCGACAGAATACTGGCGGCAAGACTCCCACGAACACAGCGGTTCTTGACGCATCCGCCATACCACAGGCGTCCACACTGTCGCGGGCCGCACTGATGCACTCCACGGTAAAGAAGCGTGTCTCCCGGGCATATGTGGTGAAAGTCGTGCAGGCTCTCGACAACCGGGATTCCGCGTTTAGCAGCAACCAGCAGGATCGATGGCGACAGCTGCCTGTGAATGCCGTGCGCATGGACCACATCGGGACAGAACGCGTCGAGTAGACGGCTGAATGACTTCACGGCGGGCGCATTGTGGAAGAGCCGGACAGCAGCCCTGAACTTGTTCATTGGAGTGAGTCGGCCCTGAGGGCCTAACTCAAGATACGGTGCGAAGTAGTCGCTCCAAGGAGACGGCTCATTCAGTGGATGATTCGTCGAGAAGTGCGCTACTTCGTGACCCAGCCGCTCAAGCCACTCGATCTCGTCAAACATGACACGCTCGAGACCCCCTCGGCGGTACCAGAACTTATTCGCCACTAGTACACGCATCTAGACCCCTCAGCGCAGGGAGCGTCCCGGTGAGCTTCGCCTTAAGCACCCACGATGCCGGGATTCCGACGTGCTTCTTCATCGCAGGTGCCACAGAGCCGATCATCCAGCAGTTGGCGGTACAAGCGCATACCGAACTCCGAACAGCACGCGCCTCCTCACTGTTCCAGATGTCAGAGAACGATCTGTCCTTGAGTGAACCCATCGGATAGTCCATACCATTGCAGGGCAGGACCCGCGCGAAAGGATCTATGAAGAAGACGTCAGTTCCCATGTCACAGGGCAGCAAGCGCGCTCCACCCCTCACATAGTTGGCAAGCCCACAGTTGAACCACGCGCGGAACCAGTTCTTCGGTCTGTGCGTGGCCAGCTGGCGGCGGGCGAGTTCCTCTAGGACGGATGCCACCTTCTCCTTCTCGGCTATGACATTGTCGAACTTGTGGAAGTAGTACGTGTTGTGAACCGCAGCCGTAGCAAACTCGACGCCCATCGCCTCTGCGAGCTCGTAGAGCTCGAGGGCATCATCCGCGTTCCGATCCGAGAGGGTGATGCCGAAACCTATGTCCTTGACCCCCATCGACCGCAAACGCAGAAGAGTACGCACTCCATGATCGAACCCGTCCTTCAGCCCACGCAGCTCATCATTCGCTGCCGGCAAGCCCTCTAAGGAGATTCGAAAGCCAACATCCGGGAACTGCCTTGCGATGTCCGTGATTCGATCGGTGTAGAACCCGTTGGTCGACACGACCACGCGATCCGCCTTGGACCGCACCGTGTCAATGATTTCGACGATGTCTTCCCTCAACATTGGCTCTCCGCCTGTTATGTTGGCGAACCTCAGATGAGGGAGAGTCTTCAGATCATCAGCGGTGACCTCCTCGTCGGCCTTGGAAGGAAACTGCCACGTATTGCACATGTGGCACCGCGCGTTGCACCTATATGTAACCGCTATGAGGCCTTCCACGGTGCACCCCCTAGACAGATCATAGCTTGCGAGATTCCAAGAACGAGCGCACCGCGACGCGTTCGCCTCGCGGTGTGAGCACGAACCAACCGACACCCCATCCTACTACGGCGATCAGCACCGAGTACGCAACGAGTCCCAGGAGCCCCATCGTGGGCTGAAGCCGAACCGACTGAAGCGAAGCGATGTAGACCGCGGCGGTGACAAGCGTGCCGGGAGCAAGCGCCCTGTAGTATGGAAACGCCCCCTGGCCTTGAACGCGAGCGACGTACCATGGGGTGAACAAGGCGTTTTTCGCAGTCAGCGCCACGGCAGTGGCAACAGCCACACCAAGACCGACCGGCCACGTCCTAGCCCAAACGAACGACAGAAGGATGTTGATTGAACCCGCAATCAGAGTGACGGTTCCCGGGACGGCGAGTTTGCCATAGGAAACATGAACCCCGAACAAGGGGACTACGGCAAGATTCACACACAGAGGCAGCACCAACGCAGTGAGAACTGGTGCGGCGGCCATGACCTCGGGCCCAATCCACTCCCTGAGAATCACCGGAGCGAATCCGGCGACAATCCCTACAGGCACTGCTATACCGACACCCAGAATTCTGACCGCGGTGAGGCTGGCCCGGAACACCCCTTGCCGGTCTCCCTCACCATATAGCCCCACAAGAAGCGGGTTGAGAAAACTGGTGCATGCGCTCACAAGTCCTCGAAGGAATACCGGCCACACCGCTACGGTGCCATACAGTCCCACAGTGGACGCGGAAGTCATTATGGACAGCACGAACAGGTCCGTTGACCAGAAGAGAAGTGCACCTATCTGCCCAACCATGTGCCAGACGCCCAAGTGCATGAAGGCACGTGCACGCTGCGGATCAAAGCGACCTGCCATGATTATGAGCTCGGGCGCCAAGTGTCGGGAAACTCTCCACGCGGCAAACAAGGAACTCAGGCCGCCAGCGAGCATGCCCAAGCCAACCCAGATGACAGAGGGTGATACGAGAGTGAAGGCCAGCGCGATGAAGGCCGACCGAATGAGCACCTCGCTGAGGATGACGAGATTCTCCAGATCGAGTCGATTCTCAGAGAAAGGCACGGCAAGTAACGGGCCCCTGACGATACTCGCACTGGCGGATACCCCTGCTGCAAGCAACAGAATCTTGGCGCCGCCACGCAATTCCGTACTCACGCGCAACAATGAGAGCGCGGCCTCACTCGCCAGTGACAACACGATCGCGATGATCAGACTCAATCCTGTGCCAGCAAGAACAGCAGTCGTATAGACCCTCTGAGCCTCTGCTATGCCCTGCGACCGTCGGCTGATGGTCAATTCTCGACCAGCCACCGTACCCAGAGAGCCTGCGATGAGGCTCAGGTATGGTATGAACGAGTTCACGAGCGGAACAACCGAATACTGCACGACACCAAGGTTCTTAACGAGGAAGCGCGTCAACAACACCGCGATTACAGCCTGTAGAGCGAACACCACCACCGACGTGGCAGCGGAACGCATCTCCGCTCTCATGACTGCCTCCGGAGCACCGCTCCCGCAGCAGTACCGACAAGAACCCACATAGGCACGGCGACGGGCCCGTACTCCATCAGATTGATGGCCGACATCCCTGTGACCCAGAGAATGAAGAGTGCGGGCATCATCATCAACATGGAACCGTGGCCCGGGACCAGAAGCGAAACGTCGCAGCGGCGGATGCGCAACAATGGCCACAGAAAGCAGAGCGCTGCGAAGACCGTTCCCGTCAAACCGTACTCACCAAGGAGCGCTGTCCACTGCATGTCCGGGTACGCAAACCCTATGAGCGAATCGCTTCTGACGCGAGCCTGCGCCACGAACGCAGGAGCAAGACGGTTCATCCCGACGAACGACGTATAGGACCCAGCTCCGATGCCGACCAACGGACCTAGGTCAGACGTATTCCACACACTTGGAACGGCGAAAAGATACAGGAGTCTCCCTCCTTGCCCCGCTGTTGTCTGGCCTTGGACAAGGACAGTTGGCGAGATGTCCTGCTGGATATCACGCCCCGCGAGCTGATAGTAGTATCCGAGACCTATGGTCAGCACCGCCACGAGGGCAACAGCTGCGACCCGACGAGCCTTGGTCCCACCTGCCCTTCGCCACCCCGCAGAAAGCAATGCTGCAGGTGCCGCGACGATGGCGGCGCGAGCCGACGACACAAGAAGACCAGTCCCCAGCACGCCGACGGCAAGCAATCGCCACCGGCGCGACGATGGCGCCACGAAGGCAAGGACAAGTCCCAGCAGGGACAGGAACCCCGAGCCGTTTGCGCCGCCGGGGCCGAGCAAGCCCGTGGCGATATCCACCCTCGCAGGATCCGTGAGCCACTGTCCGACAGACAGCGCAGCATTGACAAAACACACAGCCAGAATCACAGAGACCATGCGGGCTCTGTCGCCAACCCCCTCCAGATAGACGGCAGCGGCGGGCATCAGCATTGTCGGCAGTGCGACGGCACGGATGGCATTGACCGCGACCTCGATTCCTACGCTATTCAATGCTGATGAAACGACGCCGACGACGAGAAACGCCCCGAGGGGTGCGACCAGCCAGAAGGGCGGACGAACGCGGGACAAGGCCATGTCTGCCGCCAGACGCGCCACAATTCCCAGAGCAATCGCGTCATCCAGCAACACAGCCGGCTGTGGCAAGACTGGAAACATCCGCGTGAGCACATACTGCCCGACGGCAGCGATGATCAGGACGTACAGGGCCTTTCGTGGAAAGGCGAAGGCCAGAATGACAACCACAAACGCCAGGAAGGCGCCGACGCCCAGCAGCCCCAGCGCGCCCACCGCCGCACCCAGAGCCAATGAAAGGGCCGCTACGATCAAGGTCTGAGAGGGTTGCATCAAACCGGATCGTCCCCTCGCCAGGCAGCTTCGATTCGCCGACCAAGTGGCTCGAGGACCCGAGTCCATGCGTACCTGTGCAGCACATCATCTGCAACACCAGAATCGAGACGTGAGGACAGCTCAGCGGATCCAGCGATCTCTCGCCATGACGATGGATCAGAAGCCGTGAGGATCACATCCGGATACTCGTGGCGAACGGCCAGTACCTCAGGCAAAGGCGTTGAGACGACCCGGCACCTCGACGCAAGATACTCGAGCAGTTTGGTAGGCAGAACAGCCTCGGTTCGCCGATTCATCGTGTAAGGTATCAGCCCTACATCGAGCCGCCGCATCACCGACGGAACGCACCTCGCATCCACTGTGCCGAGCTGGATGATTGAATCTGATAGTCGTCCGAGGGTCGGCGACAACTTCGGCCCAACGACGACCACCCGACCGGGAAAGCCTTCGGCAAACGCTGACATAAGATCGGCGTCGACGACGTCGCTCAGCGCTCCCACAAACCCTGCGACGGGACCAGAAGATGCAAGCGACTCAAGCTCTTTGACTATACCAGTGCTGTCGCATTCTTCTGCTGACCAAGCAACGGTATCGACGCCCTGAGGGATGCGCAGACACTCGATCCCATCGAGTCTGCGGTCCTCACACAGTGCACGAGAGTCGCAACTGACGATGTCTGCAAGTCGTGCGATCTCTCGGTCAATCGCTCCAGCCCTAGCCCCATAGACGGAAGGTACCGTTTCGTATCGATGTGCAGCATCGTGGATTACAAGCCTGAAGCCGGCCATCTTCAATGCCGCAAGGACGTACGGGCCGGGGTAGAACACCAAGGCTGCACACTCTGACAGGTGGAATGGCATCACCAAACGACCAAGACGCGCAAGAAGCACGCTGGCGTTGATCTGGTCGAATACCGAAACACCGTGAAGCGGCACTATCGGACAGCGTACGAATTGGAGACCGTTCGGGCGAGACACTTCCCCCTGGTGGCCGCCCTGCTCGAGGGTGCTCTTCCCTCGCAGACGCTTGAGTATCGCCTTGACCGCACCTGCTGGCGAAGGAATGGTCGCGCCCATACGCTCTACGTACAACACACGCTCGTTTGCCTCACAGATCCATTCCACGATGTTCTGTTGGCGCTGACGCAACAGACCCCAGTCATACTCGGCAAAGGATCCAAACACCACGACTGGTGCCGGCCCCAATGCCGGTGCCGTACTAGCGGTCACTGCCATACACCTCGACGCACATGCGGCAGCGCTCGGGAAGCAGCTCCGTAGCCGGCCCGATGTGGGCGTGCCGAAGTGTCCGGTAGTACTCACCGTTCCAGCAGCCCGGATCGCGCCAGTCGCCGTTTGCCACAGAAGGGGCCTCGACCCGGAAGCAGCCACTCACTCCGCCAGCGGCATCGACATATAAGGTTCGCCAAGGAGAGTCGCAACTTCGGGGACTCACCCCACTGTCCATGAGAGCCGGCGTGTGTACCAGGACGCCGAGTGACTCACCACTGCGTCGCAATTGCTCCAACCACTCGCGGTCCTCCGGGCCGAGAACTTGTTCAGGCCCGCATTCGTTCAGGGATGACGGAATCAGATTGTGGAAACTCATTTCAGTCACGCCGCAGCTCGCCGCGAATTCGAGCATCCTCACCGCTTCGTCTTTGCGGCTCTTCCACAATACAGAGGACATCTCCACGCGCGGTCTCCCGTTCGCGGCTTGGGCGCGCTC
>JAJUJM010000006.1 GCA_029265315.1 Actinomycetota bacterium
CGGATGTCTTCGATGTTGGCGTCCGAGTCGGCGAGCACTCGTGAGACCGCGGCCACGATTCCGACACGGTCTTCCCCGAGCACTGACAGGATCGCAGGTGTGCGCATGGCGGCTCCTCAAGCGATGCGAAACGGTGCGCAGACGTGCGCGCAGTATACTCGCTTTGTACCGCAGTACCGTACACTTCGGGCGCCTGAGCCGAAGTGAGGAGCATCCGTGGCGGTCCCCATCACGCCCATACGCGTCGGAGACGTCGTCCGGCTCAAGAAGCCGCACCCCTGCGGGGCCAACGAGTGGGAGATCGCGCGGGTCGGTGCGGACGTCCGTATCGTGTGTCGGGGCTGCGGGCGGTCCGTGATGCTTGAGCGCTACGAGTTCGACCGGCGCTTCAGGGGATTCATCGAGCGGACACAGGAACGGCCGACGAACGAGTGATCCGGGGCACGGACTTCGGATCGATGGCGCCCTCGAGTCCCTTGTAGTCCGGGTGGCGGATGTCGTTCATCTGGATGTGCACGTGGTCTCCGGCTTCCCCAGTGTAGTCGGCCAGCTGCATCTTCTCGCGGTCCGAGAGAAGCCTGACCGCCGCGATTCGTGTGACGCCTGAGGCGACGCGGTCACCGACCGACACGCTCAGGTCGTCCACGTGGATGAGGACGCAGTCGACGTGATTCGCATCGTCGGGTCTGATGTGGACCTCGAAGTCGTCGTACTTGCCGTAGAGCTTGTAGCGCTTGACCTTGACCACGACGCCGCTCACCGGGGCGAGCACGTCAGAGCCCGCTTTGGCTCCGACATCGGCTGCGCTGTCGGGCGCGCCGGGCCGGCTGCGCCACATGACGAGCGCGCGCCCGGTGAGGACCGCGTCCTCGCCTGATTGCTGCTTGGCCAGGTCCCGCCCAGTGCCGCCGTTCCTCTTGGCTTTGCCCATGTTCGCCTTCGGCAGCGCCATACGCATATGCAGCGCGTATGCGTATGACGCCTGGTGGAACCCGAGTTCGGTCAGGTCCTCGAGGCGCACCGGTAGACGGATCTTGAGCGATCCCAAGGTGGCGATGATCGGTGTCGGGTCCGGTCGGGCCATCGAGGCGGTCTTGATGGAAGGCAGGCCGGGAACGCCTGCGCCCCCCCTCGTCCACGAGGGCATCGCGGGCGAGGTGCGCGTATCGGAGACGACCAGTGATGTGTTCGGTCCGATGGCGTCCGCCGACATCGATGCAGCCTTGCGGTCTGAGGTCTGGCGCCAGCCGATGACGAGAAGAGCGATGCCGATGAGCGCGGCGACGGCGATAGCGGTGCGCTGGCGGCGTTCGCGTTCCCGACGGCGCGCCTCACGAGCCAGCCGACCTTGCAGCGCCAAGCCGGTATCGCGTGCAGAGGGTAGCGAGCGAACCGCAGCGCGCCGGCCCTCCGTATCGCGCGAATGGGGTGCGCGCGGGTCGTCCACGGGGTAGCGCACCACATCGCTGCGGATGGAGCGCACCTCCCCGTCGCGCCGCGATCCGGGACGGGCTCTGCGAGCGGACCTTGTCATGGTGACAGCGTAGCGGGGTCGCCGACGATTCGCATCCCCGCCCGTCAGGCCATACGGTGCGCGCTGCATGAGTCCTCTGGCGAGCGAGATGTGGTGCGCACGGGGTGCGTGGTCGGAACGTGTGCGGTGCGCACGGGGTGACGCACCGGCGTTGAACGCTATACTATCGCGCGGTGCCGAAGGCCGCGTGCGGCCGGGTGGCGTCCTTCAGGTCAGGGGTGGGAATGCAGAAGCTCGAAGAGATACTTCACGCCGAGGAGCGTGCCCGGCATGTGCTGAGCGAGGCACGGGAGCGCGCCGCCTCTCTGTCCGCCGAATCCGACGCAGCCGCACGCAAGGAGGCGGAGCGCATCGTCTCGACGGCGCGCGAGGAGGCAGAGCGCGACAGGGCGGCGGTCCTCGCCCAGGCCGATGAACGCGCCGCACAGATCGCTGCGAGCGCGGCCGATGAGCTCAAGAGCTCGCTTGATACGGCCCGCGACCGCTTGGCGGAAGTGGTGGCCAGGGTGACACGGGAGCTGGTGGGCTAGGCCGATGGCCGTCGCACCCATGCTCAAGACGACCGTTCTGGGCCACCGCCCGGCGATGGACCGTGTGCTCGGCGCGCTGCAGCGCGCCGGGGTGCTCGATATCGTCGCGTCCGACCTCGACCTTCAGTCCGAGGAGATCGGTCCCGAGGACGAACGCCGTCTGCACGTCGAGGAGCGTCTCGCCGACGCGATCTTCGTGCGGGACTTTCTGGCTCGCTTCCACGTCTCAGAGGCGCCGCTCTCGACGTTCGTGTCGGAGAAGGTCCACCTGGCCCCTGAGCAGTTCCATGATATGGAGTTCGATGCGCACGCCAAGCGGCTGTATCGCGAGTGCGTGGGCCTGTCCGACCGTCTCGCCTCCGGCGAGCGGGAGCGTGAGCGGCTGCACGCGCTCATCAAGGACCTCGAGCCGTGGGCGGGCCTCCGGCTTCAGATAGGGCAGTGGACGGGTACGGAGCACACGGTCATGCTCACCGGGACCGTGCCGGCGGCACTGGCGTCCGACATCCGGGCACGCCTGCGAGAGCAGGTCTGTGAGGTGACCGTCGAAGAGCTCGGGCCGGTCGGCGACCGCCAGGCGTGGGTCGTCATCGCGAGCCGGGATGTCGCGGGAGAGGTCCGTTCCGTGCTTGCCGCGACGGACTTCACTGAGGTGACCTTCCCCGGGCTCGAGGACTATCCCGCTGAGGAGGCCGAAGCTGCCCGTGACCGGATCGCTGAGCTCGAGGAGGCGGAGGCCCGAATCCTGGAGAGGGCGACCGAGCTCGCGAGGAAGCACTACCACGAAGCGGTGGCCCTCGTCCAAGTGCTCGAGTCGGCCCGCGACAAGGTGATCGTACACCGTGATGTCGCAGGCACTGAGCGCGCGTTCGTGATCACGGGATGGGTGGAAGAGCGATTGGCGCCCGAGGTCGAAGCCGCGCTCATGCCGTTCTCAGACGAGGTCGACGTGACATTCGAGCCGCCGGGCGAGGACGACGAACCTCCGGTGGCCCTCAGGAACCCTGCGTGGCTCAGACCCTTCGAGATCCTCACGGACCTGTATGGACGTCCTCAGTACCGCGGAATCGATCCGACACCGCTGCTCGCACCCTTCTTCGTGCTGTTCTTCGCACTGTGCATCGGAGATGTGGGCTATGGCGCGATGCTCATCGTTGGCGCATGGCTCATCAAACATCGGCTTGATGTGACCGACGGCGTGCGACGCTTCATGGACCTCCTCATGATCGGTGGAGCTGCGTCAATGGTCGTCGGGGTCCTTCTCGGCAGCTACCTCGCGCTACCTGTCGAGTCGTTGCCCGAGCCGCTTCAGGCGATGCAGGTCCTCGATCCCATCGCAGACATCCAGCGGTTCCTCCTTGTCGCTCTGGTGATAGGGCTCGTCCAGGTCTTCTTCGGGGTGTTCGTCGCGGCGTGGTCCGCGTTTCGCCGCGGCGACGCGGAATCAGCCATCTTCGACCAGCTCGCGATCGTCTTCCTCTTCGCCATGCTGGGAGTCACTGCCGTCGCGGGGGCCGCGGGCGAGGGCGGCCTCGTCAGGGCATCGCTTGTGGCGGGGCTCGTCGGCGCGATGGCGATGCAGGGGCGGGCCGTCCAGCTCGCCTTGCGAACGGACGGCGTCGCGTCGTGGGACAGGCTCTTCGGGCTCGTGTGGGCGGCCGCTTTCATCGGCGGGGTCGCCACGTACGCTCTCACGGGGCGGATCGTCGCCGTCTGGATCGCACTGGGAGTGTCCGGCGTGGGACTCATCGCATCGCGATCGGTGCGTCGGGGGGTCGTCGGGGTGCTGTCCGGCGCCTACAACGTCTACGGTCTGACCGGATTCGTCGGCGACGTGCTCTCGTATCTCCGCTTGCCTGCGCTGGGTCTGTCGGGCACGCTCGTCGGCAGCGTCTTCAACATCCTGACCGAGCTCGTGTGGTCGGGTGCGGCCCCGATGTTCTCGCGAGGAGGACTCTCGCTCGTGTGGGGAGCGCTCATAGCTCTGCTGGCGGTGGCGATCTTCGCCGTGGGGCATGTGTTCAACGTCGTGATCAATCTCTTGGGCGCGTTCGTGCACCCCACGCGCCTGCAGTTCGTGGAGTTCTTCAGCAAGTTCTACGAGGCGGGAGGCCGGCCGTTCGCGCCGTTCCGCTTCCGGACAGACGGGATAGTGTTGGATGCCGGCGTGGCCGGCGAGGAGGGAGGAAGGGTCTCGTGAGCGAAACCTTTCTCGGAATGGCTGGAACACAGTGGGCCCTGCTCGGCGCCGGCGTCGCCGCGATCCTGGCGGGCGTGGGCTCCGCGATCGGCATCACCGCCGCATCGTCGCTGATCTCGGGCGTCCTGTCGGAAGACGACACGAAGTTCGGTCAGTTGCTGCCGCTCGCCGCCATGCCGGGCACGCAGGGCATCTACGGCTTCATCGTCGCGGTGCTCGTCATGGTCTTCTTCGACCTGCTCGGCGGCAACGTCAAGCTGACCACCGAAGCGGGCGTCGCGATCTTCATGGCGTGTCTCCCGACCGGCTTTCTGGGTCTGGTGACCGCGATCTACCAGGGTCGCACCGCGGCCGCGTCAGCGGGGATCGTGGCCGCCGGCAAGCGGGCGCCGGCGCTCGTGTTCCCTGCGCTCGTCGAGACGTACGCGATCTTCGCCCTCATCGTCACGATACTGATGCTGCTGGGGCTTCAGCAGGGCTTCGCGGGTTAGGTCGCCGTAGTGGCACTCGCTGACATCATCAACCGCATCGAAGGCGACGCCGAGCGAGAGGCGCATCGCGTCGTCCGCGATGCCGAGGAGCTGTCCGCGCGACGCGCGAGCGAGACGCTCGAACGTGCGCGTGCGCAAGCGGAGCGGACACGTGAGCGCATCCGGCGTGAGACCGAGGTGGAGGCGGCCACACGGGTGGCTGCCGCACGCTTGGCGGCGCGTGACGAAGCGCTCAGAGAGCGCCGGGCACTCGTGGAGGAAGCACTTGCGGCTGTGGTCACCTCGCTGGAGGCGTTGCCAGACGAGGAATTCGCTCGCTTCCTCGCCGCGGCGATCGCAAGAGAGGCGCGCAGCGGGGATGTCGTCTCGCTCGCTCCCGCGGACCAGTCTCTTCGCGAGACGATCCGGGGCATCGTCGAAAAGAGCGCGCCCGGTCTTGAGCTGGAGTGGTCCGAAAAGCCCGCTCCCCTGGAGCGTGGTGCGCTCGTGACCGGCGGTCGCACGCGCGCCGAGATCACTGCGCGCGCGCTCGTGGACGCGTGCCGCGGAGACCTCGAAGTCACCGTCGCGTCTTCGCTCTTCGGTTCTGGGAGGGCATGAGGCGGCATGTCGGTCATCTTCGACGAGTATCGCGCTACGCGCGACGGGCTGCGTTACGGCTTCGCCGTGGGCAAGGTGCGTGTGCTCGAGACGCGTCTGCTCGACCGGTCGGCACTTGAGCGTCTCGTGGACGCGAGCAGCTTCGCCGAGCAGAAGCGGATTCTGTCAGAGGGGCCGTACGGCCGTTTCCTGGAGGGCGCGGAGACACCGGCTGAAGTCGAGACGGCGCTGGATGCCGCGTTGGATTCGGCGTATGGCTTCCTGGACGAGGCCGGACTGCCTCCTGCGGTGGTGCGCTTCTTCCGGTTGCGTTTCGACTACGCGAACCTGAAGGCGGCGTTGAAGGCCTCGGTGGTGGGGGTCTCGCTCGACGGTCTCATGGTGGCGCACGGCACGGTGCCGATCGAGGCGTTCTCCGGCCCGCTGGAGCGTCTGCCGGGGGCGTTGGGGCGTGTGGCGGCCGAGTCGCTGGCAGCCACTCGCGAGACGGACGAGTCCTCCCTCATGGAGATCGACTCGGTGGTGGACCGCGCGATGTTCGCTGCGTTGCGCGAACAGGCCGAAGAGGCGGGCAGTCCGTTCCTTGTCGAGATCACGCGGCTGCTCGTCGATCTCGGCAACCTCAAGACGGTCGTTCGCGCACTCGCGGCGGGCATTCCTGCGCAGCGCGTTGAGACAGAGCTCTTGATCGACGGCGGCACCGTCGCACTCGTGGACCTCGCACGTATCGTACGCATGCCGACGCCAGAGGCCCACGCGGCACTGGAGCGACGGTTCCGGCTCAAGGGCTCGCCGCTCACGAGTGATGAAGCGCCGGACCTCGATGTGATCGCCGACAATGCGCTCGTCGCCGCGGTGCGAAAGGGTCGCCGCCCCGAGCCCGGCGCTGAGGACGTCATAGCCTACGTGCTCGCCAGGGAAGCGGAAGCCCAGGTGTTGCGTGTGGCGTTGCTCGGCAAGATGGCGGGACTCGATTCGGCCGCGCTGCACCGTCGCATGCGCGCATCGTTCAGGTAGGGAGGCTCGTGGCTGGCATCGCGATCATCGGGGACGCCGTGAGCGTGGCCGGGTTCCGCCCGCTGGGGGTCGCCGCCTACGCCGTCGACCGTCCCGAGGATGCACGGGCCCTGTGGCCGACCGTGCTCGACGCTGCACCGGCTGTGGTCTTCGTCACGGAGCCCGTATATGCGGCCATCCCGGACCTGATCGCGGCCACCGCCGACTCGCCGGTGCCGGCCGTCACGGTCATCCCGGGAGCCGGAAGTACCGGCGGAGTCGGTTCAGAGAAGCTGGAGCGCGCCATCGAACGCGCGCTGGGAACGAAGATGCCCGTTCGAGAAGAGGACGTCTGAAGTGGAGCAGGGTTCGATTCTGAAGGTCGCGGGACCGCTCGTCGTGGCGACGGGGCTGGGAAGCGCGAAGATGTTCGACCTCGTGCGCGTGGGCGCAGAAGGGCTCATGGGCGAGATCATCGAGATGCGCGGGGACCGTGCATCGATCCAGGTCTACGAGGAGACCGAGGGTCTGGGCCCCGGAGACCCGGTCGTCCCCACGGGCGCGCCTCTGTCGGTCGAGTTGGGGCCGGGTATGCTGGGCGCGGTCTATGACGGCGTGCAGCGTCCCCTCGACGCGCTTGAGGCGCAGGTGGGTTCCTTCCTCGCGCGAGGCATCGACGCACCCGGCCTCGATCGCGACAAGGTCTGGGAGTTCGCCGCGTGCGCGAAGGCGGGGCAGCGTGTCGAGGCCGGTTCGATCGTGGGCGTCGTGCAGGAGAACGAGGTCATCGAGCATCGCATCATGGTGCCGCCCGGTGTGGCGGGTGAGCTCGTGGCGATCGAGAGTGGCTCATTCACCGTCGAGCAACCGGTAGGCCGTGTACGCACCGACGCCGGCGACGAGGTCGACCTGCTCATGATGCAGCGCTGGCCGGTGCGCATCCCGCGCCCGTACGCGCGCAAGGTCGCCGCGACCGAGCCGCTCGTGACCGGCACACGCGTCATCGACACGTTCTTCCCGCTGGTCAAGGGTGGCGCAGGGTGTATCCCTGGGCCGTTCGGCGCGGGCAAGACTGTCACGCAGCACCAGGTGGCGAAGTGGTCGAATGCGCAGATCGTCATCTTCATCGGCTGCGGTGAGCGCGGTAACGAGATGACCGACGTGCTCATGGAGTTCCCGGAGCTCACCGACCCGTACAGCGGCTACCCGCTCATGAAGCGCACGGTGCTCGTCGCGAACACGTCGAACATGCCGGTCGCGGCGCGCGAGGCATCCGTCTACACCGGCATAACCATGGCCGAGTACTTCCGCGACATGGGATATGAGGTCGTGCTGCAGGCCGACTCGACGAGCCGCTGGGCCGAGGCGATGCGCGAGATCTCCGGCCGCCTCGAGGAGATGCCGGGCGAAGAGGGCTACCCTGCCTATCTGGGCACGCGTCTCGCGGCATTCTACGAGCGGGCCGGGAAGGTCGAGTGCCTCGGAGGCCCCACCCGACCGGGCGAGCAGACCGAGGGCGCCGACGCCCCTCACCGTGAGGCCGAGTGCACTCCCGCCGCCGCCACGTGCGACCTCCACAAGGCGTGTCGCTACGGCTCCGTCTCGGTGATCGGTTCGGTCTCGCCTCCGGGCGGCGACCTGTCCGAGCCGGTCGTGCAGAACACCTTGCGCGTCGTGAAGGTCTTCTGGGCGCTGCAGGACACGCTCGCTTTCCAGCGTCACTTCCCGGCCATCGATTGGCTCACGAGCTACTCGCTCTTCCTCGACAAGGTCACCCCCACGTGGGAGCGCGAGGTATCGCCTCAGTTCCGCGGGCGGCGTGACCGCGCGATGTCGATCCTGCAGCGCGAGAGCGAGCTCGCTGAGATCGTTCGCCTGGTGGGTCTTGAGGCGCTCAGCCCCGAGGAGCAGATCCTCATGGAGACGGCGAAGTCGCTTCGCGAGGACTTCCTGCAGCAGAACGCGTTCCGAGACGACGACCAGTTCTCGTCGCTCAAACAGCAGGACGGCCTGCTGCACGTCATCCTGCACTTCCATGAACGTGCGCTGCTCGCGCAGTCCCAGGGCGCATCGCTCAAGGCCATCTTCGAGTCGCCGGTACGTGAACACATCACGCGCGCGAAGTACGTCGAGGAAGGCTTCGAGGCCGAGTACGAGCGCATCATGGCTGAGATCGACACGCAGCTCGTAGGCGACATGCCCAACCCCGGGCACTCGCACGAGCACACGGAGGTGGGTTCGTAGCATGAGCCGGGAGTACATGACCACGCGCGACATCGTCGGGCCTCTGCTGCTCGTGGAGGGCGTCGAGGGCGTCACCTACGGAGAGCTCGTGGAGCTCGAGTTCCCTGACGGGACCCGTTCCATGGGCAACGTGCTTGAGATCGACAGAGACGTGGCGCTGGTTCAGGCGTTCCAAGGCACGCGTGGCTCCAACCCGAGCGAGACGAGGGTGCGCTTCTTGGGGCGCGGCCTTGAGTTGGGCGTCTCTCGCGATATGCTCGGCCGTGTGTTCGACGGCCTGGGCCGCCCCCGCGACAATGGGCCCGAGATCATCCCCGAGAAGCGCGTCCCCATCTACGGCCAGCCGATCAATCCGGTCTCGCGCGACTTCCCGGACGACTTCATACAGACCGGCATCAGCTCGATTGACGGCCTGAACCCGCTCGTTCGCGGCCAGAAGCTGCCCATCTTCTCCGGATCGGGCCTGCCCCACAACGAGCTGGCGGCCCAGATCGCTCGTCAGGCGGCCGTTCTCGAGCGCAGCGACGACCCCACGAAGGTGGGGCCCGTCATGGAGGGTGAGTTCGCGGTCGTCTTCGCCGCGATGGGCATCACGTTCGAGGACGCCGACTACTTCATGACGGAGTTCCGCTCCACGAGCGCCATCGAGCGCGCCGTGCTGTTCCTGAACCTCGCGGACGACCCGGCCGTCGAGCGCATCGCGACGCCGCGCATGGCGCTCACCGCCGCCGAGTACCTGGCCTTCGAGTGCGACATGCACGTGCTCGTCATCTACACGGACATGACGTACTACTGCGAGGCGCTGCGCGAGGTGTCCGCGGCCCGCAAGGAGGTCCCGGGACGCCGCGGCTTCCCCGGCTACCTCTACACCGACCTGGCGACCATGTACGAGCGCGCAGGCCGCGTGAAGGGCAAGAAGGGCTCGATCACGCAGGTGCCGATCCTGTCGATGCCCGATGACGACAAGACGCATCCCATCCCGGACCTCACCGGCTACATCACCGAGGGGCAGATCATCCTCGACCGCAACCTGCACCGTTCGGGCATCTATCCGCCTGTCTCGGTGCTTCCGAGCCTCTCGCGCCTCAAGCAGAAGGGCATCGGGCCGGGCAAGACGCGCGAGGACCACGCCGACCTCTCGAACCAGCTCTTCGGCGCGTACGCCCGAGGCATCCAGGCCAAGGAGCTCGCGGTCATCCTCGGTGAGGCCGCTCTATCGGAGACCGACCAGGCATACGTGCGTTTCGCCGACAGCTTCGAGCGCCTGTTCATCCAGCAGGGCAAGACCGAGGACCGGAGTGTCGAGGACACACTCGCATTGGGTTGGGAGCTCGTCTCGCTTCTGCCCCGCTCCGAACTCAAGCGGATCAAGGACGAGTACGTGGACCGCTACCTGCCCGCGAAGCCTCATGAGTACCACCCCGGCGAGGAGGACGCGAACATGACGCCGGGCATGCCTGCAGGCCGTGATGAGATCGGCGGCGACATGGTGGGGGTCCGCAAGTGAGGACGGCCCTGCTGGCCATAGCGGGGCTCCTCGGCGTCGCGCTCGCGGTGCAGGTCGTCTACGCACGCACCTACGCTGCGAACGCCAACACAACGACCAAGGCGGTATGGGGCGTGAACATGGCGTTGCTCGCCGCTCTCGTGGCGGGGCTGGTCTGGTACGCGCTCGTGAGGGTGGGGTGAGCCGGTGGCGACCATCCGCGTGAACCCCAACCGCATGGAGCTCCTCAAACTGAGGAGACGCCTCGAGGTCGCGAAGCGCGGTCACAAGCTCCTGAAAGACAAGCTCGATGAGCTCCTGAAGGAGTTCATGGCTCGCATCGCGGAGAACCGTCGGCTGCGCGACGAGGTCGAGGAGGCGCTGTTCGGGGCCTACGGTCAGCTGGCCATCGCTCGCGCAGAGGCGGGCTCACCGGTGATAGCGTCGGCGCTTCTCGCTGGTCAGCCGGCCGATCTGGTCGAGGCCGGTGAGAAGAACGTGATGAGCGTTCGCGTACCGCTGCTCGATCTGGGCGAGATACCGCCCCCTGAAGGCTACAGCCTGGCGACCACGCCGGCACTCCTCGACGGCGCCTTGGAGAACCTGTCGGAGGTGTTGCCGCGCATGGTGGAACTCGCGGAGCGCGAGAAGGCCATCGAGCTTCTGGCGGCTGAGATAGAGACCACCAGGCGGCGTGTCAATGCGCTCGAGTACGTGCTCATGCCGCAGCTCGCGGACGCCGTGCGCTCGATCCGGATGAAGCTTGACGAATCGGAGCGCAGCGAGCGCACCCGCCTCATGAAGGTAAAAGAGATGATCGAGGGGCAGCAGCAGTAGCTGTCGCGTATACTCCCAGGACTGTCGTCGTCCGCAAGAGGAGCGCACATGAAGTCGCGGATCATCTTGATGGTTCTTGCCCTTGTGCTGTCCGTCTCAGGCGTCGTCGCCTGTGCCAAGAAGGCCCCGCAGCTCACGCCGGAACAGTTGCAGGCCGGTGTCATAGGGGCGAACCACCCCGTGTCACAGCAGGACGCGACGGCGCAGGGATGCAGCTGTCATCTGCAGTGATGGACTCGGCTGCCTCTCGGGCACGGCGCTCGCTCTAAAGTCGCCTCGTCCATATGCCGATTATCTGGGTGTCAGGGACAGACGAGCCTCCTGACGGTTTCGGGAAGCGGTCCCGTCGCCTGTGGCGCCCCTCCACTGACGGAAACCGAATCCCGCATCAGGCCCCGGCGTGAGACAATCGCCGGGGTCTGCTATTACTAGGAGTGCGCGGACCGGAAACGCGCGGGCCGCGTTCGATCGCCCGGGGGCCGGTCGGGCGCGCGCGTGACGGAAGGGGGGTCGTCTCGAGTGGCGTTCGGTGTTGTTTCCGCGGGCGGCGTGCCGGCCAACACGGGCCCTTTCGATGCGCTCGTCATCGGGGCCTCGTTCGGCGGTCCGCGCGCGGTCGAGAGTATCCTCGTCGCCTTGCCGCGACGCTTCCGGCTTCCTGTTGCCGTCTGTCAGCACATCACGCCCGGGATGACCTCGCTTTGGGCGGATGCGTTGTGCGGTAAGTGTCGCGTGAAGGTGGTCGAGGCGGTCTCGCATGCAGCGTTCGAGCCCGGGACCGTGCACATCGCACCGGCAGGCAAGCAGATGCGCGTGTTCAAGGCCGGCGGTCGCTCGATGGTCAGACTCGACCCGGACTTCGCGGACTCACTGCACGTTCCTTCAATCGACGTCCTCTTCTCGTCCGCGGCCCAGACGTTTGGCTCTCGCACACTCGCCGTGGTGCTCACAGGGCTCGGCAATGACGGCACCATCGGCATGCTGCAGATCCGGCAGGCGGGCGGCTACACGATTGGCGAATCGGCCGAGACAGCCGTCTCGTACAGCATGCCGGGCTCCGCACACGAGGCGGGGGCCGTGGTCGAGCAGCTGCCCTTGGACCGGATAGCTGACCGGATCATCGAGTTGGGCAGCGTCCAGTGACACCGGCGTTTGGCGCGCAGGGGGGCTGATTCACCGCGTCTGGCCGGTGAAGTTGAACGCCTCGAGCAGGATGGCCGGCACGAGACTCGCGCCCTCCTCAGTCCCTACGAAACGACGCTCAGCGGTGACTCCGGCGCAGAAGCGCATGGCTCGCACCATCGGCTGAGTGAACCGCAGGTTCTTCAGTGGGCGCGTCAGCCGGCCGTCTTCGATCAGGAACGTCCCGTCGCGAGTCATACCAGTCAGCGTGACCGGCACCGGGTCCTCGACGTTGACGTAGTGGAATCGCGTCACGTAGACGCCGCGCCTGACTCCGCCGATGAGCTCCTCGAGCGTGGATTCGCCCGCCGCCATCTCCAGATTGAGCGGCATGGGGCCGTACGGGTTGGGCGCGGGCAGGGCGTGACCGGTGTTGGGCCAGCCGGTCTTCGGCGCCCAGTAGGAGTCCGTCACCGGTCCCAGCGCCACGCCATACTCGATGAGCGGGGTGGTGAGCTTCGGCACGCCCTCGAAATCGAAGGTGGTCCCCATCGCGTGGGGGGCAAGGGCGTCGTCTGTGATGGTGACGAGCTCACTCATCACGTCGTCCTCGATGTGGTTCGACAGGAAGGAGCGGCCCTCGACGTAGGCTTTGGCGGAGAAGCCGACGTAGGCGAGGAAGTCCATGATGTCGGCGACGGCCTCTGAACCGAGAACGACAGGATACTCGCCGGGGTCGAGGTCTGTCGGATCGGTGCTGCTCAAGGCCAGCTCGGCCGCCTCGATACCCAGTTCAGATGGGTGCAGTTCGGAAGCGTCGCGTGAAAGGAAGCTCGCCCATCCGCTTCCGGAGTCACCCGCGGACAGCACGGTCGCCTGAGTGCCGGTCACGGCCTGGCCGACGTCGATACCGTGACTGTTGGCGACGGCGATCACGTGTTCGGCGACGCGCACCTTGCCCGCTGCCGACAGTCCTCGCTGTTTGGACTCGTCGACGATGGCCCGGGCGGCATGTGCTCGGGCTTGAGCGTCGAACGTCCGGGTCGCGTCATAGGCCCGGTTGACCTCGAGGACGGGTCCCGGCGAAGGCAATCCCGGGAAGTCGGGGTCCGCGGGCGCCACCTTGGCGGCGGCCACGGCCGCATCGCAGCAGGCCTTGAGGGATGCGTCGTCGAGACGGTTGGTGCTCGCCACACCCACGCGCCTGTCGATCACCGCGCGGACGTTCACCAGTGCGTCGCTGCCGGCGACGTTCTGGTTGATGCGGTTGTTGGCGAAACGGGTCAGCGCGCTCGTCTCGGCTATCACGAGTGCTTCGACTTCGTCGGCACAGGTGAGTGATACCGCCGCCTTGGCAAGCGAGCGCGCCTCATCAGGGGTCATCATCGTCCCACCCCCACTTGGACGCCGCGGAATCGAGCCGGAGACGCACCGTGAGCCACGTGGGCGGTCTGCATCGGTTCCCCTTTGCCGCAGTTGGGAAGTCCCCACACCTGCCAGTGGTCGCGCGAGCACACCGCGTCGCAGCTGGCCCAGAAGTGTGGCGTGATGCCCGTGTAGTTCGGCATGCGCACCATCCGGGAAAGCTCGCCCCTCCTGATCTCCCAGCCGATCTCGCAGGCGAACTGGAAGTTCAGGCGCTTGTCGTCGATCGACCAGGAGTTGTTGGTCTCGACGTACAGTCCCTCACCCGTGTCGGCGACGAGGTCGGCGAAGGACCACTCGCCGGGCTCAAGGGACACGGTGGTCATGCGCACGAGTGGGATGCGGTTCCAGCCGTCGGCGCGGGCGCAGCCGTTACTCGGACGGTCGATCTCAGGCGCGGTGTCGCGTGATGTCAGCAATCCCGTCAGCACGCCTTCGGTGACGATCAGGTCCCGCGTGGCCGGCACTCCGTCGTCGTCCCAGCCGAAGCTGCCCAGCGATCCCGGCACGGTGGCGTCGGCGCTCACCGTCACGTGTTCTGAGCCGTACCGGAGCGAGCCCAGGTCCGCGATGCCCACCCATGAAGTGCCGGCGAACGCGGCCTCCTCGCCGAGCACGCGGTCGAGTTCGGTGGGATGTCCGATGGACTCGTGTACCTGCAAAGCCAACTGCGATGCGTCGATGATCAGGTCGACGACGCCCGGCGTGACCTCAGGCGCGTTCAGCAGGGCCGCGGCCTCGTCGGCGACGCGCGGCGCGTTGCCGACGATGTCGAGCCCGATCACGTATTCCCAGCCGGCCTGTCTCCAGCCTCCGCCGTGGGAATTCGGGTACGAACGGCTCACGACCTCACTGTCCGCGATCGCATACGCTACGATTCCAGCGCCGGTCTCGTGCCAGCTCTGTTCGGTGTAGGCGCCCTCACTTGAGCCGAACCACTTCCGGAAGCGGTACGCACCGCAGCTCGCCTTGGTGATGCTGACCGCGTCCTCGCTGCGCATCGCCTCATCCGCTGCGATGAGCACGGCGAGCTTCTCTTCGAGGGGCACGGTGAACGGGTCGATCTCGCACGGGCCGGTCCATGTGCCGCTGGCCGGTTCGACAGGTGCGAGGCGAACGGGGGGACCGGCGACCATGGCGCTCGCCCGGCCGATCGCCACCGCCTCGCGTGCGACGCGCGCGGCTTGGTCTGAGGTCACATCGCGGGTCGCAGCGAAGCCCCACGAGTCGTCCACGAGCACGCGGACACCCATGCCGAAGCTGTCTGAGCGGTCGACGCCTTCCAGACGACCATTCGCCACCTGGACCTCTTCACGTGAAGAGTCGACCACCCGTGCGTCGGCGTACGTCGCGCCGGCGAGCCGCGCGGCCTCGAGGGCGCTCTCGATGATGTCTCGCATCCGTCCAACCTATCGTCGTCGTGTGCTTCAGTCGGATTCTTTGGCACGGCTGTCGGGGCATGACGGCACGCGCGCTGGTATTTACTGCGATGTAACCGGCGATCCTCGCTCTGTGGACGATAACAGGTTTGTCACGCCTGATGTCAGAGAGGGGAAGTGCCATGCCGGGACCACTCTGGGAAGGCATCATCGAAAGGCTTCACTTCGCCTTGCAGCCCATAGTCAACGTGCATACGGGTGCGGCGTACGGATACGAGGCGTTATTGCGAGGCTGGGAGTCTGCGGGTTTTCAATCGATTCACGACCTGTTCGATGCGGCGCACGAGGAGCTTCTTCTGCATCAGCTCGACATAAGGCTTCGAATCAAGGCGATAGAGACCTTCGTACAGCTGCCGCACCATCGTGAGGCGCGCCTGTTCTTCAATCTGGATCATCGCGTGACCGACATGCCCGACTATCGGCCTGGCGTCACGAGCGAGATCCTCGAGAAGCACGGCCTCATGACTGACTCGCTGTGTCTCGAGGTCTCAGAGCGGCATGATGTCGCTTCGTCCGATCGAAGCCTGAGGACGCTCAGACACTATCGTCAGCAGTTGTTCCGCATAGCGGTGGATGACTATGGAGCGGGCTTCTCAGGTCTTCGTTTGCTGTACCAATCGGAACCCGATTTCGTGAAGATCGATCGCTTCTTCATCGAGGGGATCGCTTCGGACCCGAAGAAGAAGCTGTTCGTTTCAAATGTGGTCAACCTGGCCCATACCCTGGGTGCGCTCGTGATCGGTGAAGGTGTCGAGACCGAGGAAGAGCTTCGCGTGTGTCGTGAGGTCGGATGCGATCTCGTGCAGGGCTACTTCATACAACATCCTGTGACGGCACTGGTGGATGTCCAACAGGTGTATGAGCACGTCGCGGAGAGCGCCCGCAATGACAGGCGAGCATCCAAGACGTCCATGAAGGATGCCCGGATAGCACGCATCGAGCAGCCACGTCCGGTGCGCGCTGAGATGGGCATGCAAGAAGTCCTGCGGACGCTCAGGGAAGACGCGCGGGCGACTTTCGTCATCGTCGTGGACAAGCACGACGCACCGCTGGGCATCGTGAGGCAGAGCACGATCAGTCCCTTTGTGTATTCTCAGTTCGGCTGGGCGCTGTTGGCGGGTCGCCATGAGCCCGTGGCGGAGTATCTGTCACACTGTCCGGTGGCCAACGTACACGCCCCTGTTGACCGGCTCATGGAGATGTTCTCGGTTGCGGCGGATTCAGCTGAGGGTGTCATCCTCGTTGAACATGGGCGCTACGTCGGATTCATCAGCGCCGGCGAGTTGCTCAAAGCGGTCAACGAGCGCGATCTTGAAGCGGCGCGTGACTGCAATCCGCTGACGCGTCTACCGGGGAACACCACGATCGGCCATGCGGTCAGGGAGGCATTGGCTGACACGACGTCAGGCCAGCTGTTCGCACACTTCGATTTCGATGACTTCAAGCCCTTCAATGATGCGTACGGTTTTCGACGCGGCGACCGCGCGATTCAGATGTTCGCGGACTGCTTGCGGCAGGTCGCGATGGACATAGAGGCTTTCGTCGGACACATAGGCGGCGACGATTTCTTCTTCGTGTCCTCGACCAGGGGTCTGGACCACGGAGCGATCATCGGCGTGCTCCGCGGGGTCATAGGGAAGCTCCGCCGAGATGTCCAGTCGCTCTATTCACGTGAAGACCGTGAGCGCGGCTATATCCTTGGAACCGACCGTAGCGGGCGCCCAAGAAGCTATCCGCTCATGGGGGTCTCTCTGGCCGTTCTCTATCGCCCCGCTGGCGACGAGACTCTCATGCCGAGCACGGTGAGTCGGCTCATGGCGTCACTCAAGCATGCCGCGAAACAATCACCGTCGCGTTTCGCCTTCAGGACGCATGGCGACGGGCCAGAGGTTCCGTTCGCGACGTATCATGACTTCGCATCGAGCCGTCTGGGAGATGCCGCCGAGCTGATCTGAGGCATGAACGCCGGCCGCGCACACCTTCCACTCAGCGTGAGACTCAACGTGAGCTTGAGGGATCAGTCACGGGTGTATCCATACTCATCGGGCGAGTGAGCCCAGCGCCGCAGCGGGGGAGACGCGCGCCCCTGTAGGAGCCGTCGTGCGCGGCTGCCACGGATAGCGCCGGGCGCCAGCGTAGTCTCGGCGGTCCGAGAGCTTGCTGATCTTGACGAAGTCGCCGGTCCGCGGAGCATGGATGTAGTACCCGCCGCCCACGTAGATGCCCACGTGGTGGATCGGGGAACCGAAGAAGACCACGTCACCGGGCATGAGCGCCGCCGGTGCGACCTTCTCTCCGAGCAGGAATTGCGACCCGGAGTAGTGAGGCAGGTTCACGCCGTGCTGGCGGAACACGTAGAGGACAAGGCCGGAGCAGTCGAATCCGCTCGGGGTCTCGCCTCCCCACAGGTAGGGCACGCCGTGGTAAGCAAGCGCGGTCTCGACGGGCGAGCCCGGAGCCACCACGATGCCCTTCTCGCTCGCGCCTGACAGCACCTGGGCGAGCAGGACGGCCTCTTCCTGAGAGCGGCGCGCGGCCTCGGAGTCGAGCAGCTCAAGCAGGTCCTTCTGCGCGTTCGCGAGCATCTGCTGGCGCTCTTGGATGCGAAGGAGGACTTCGATCTGCCGTGCCTTGAGCTCGAATTCGAGGGAGCGGGCCACGTCCTGAGACTGCCTCAGCTCGGCCAGCTGCGTTTCAAGCAGCTCCTTCTGGGCTTTGAGCGACGCAGCGATGTCGGCATCGCGGATTCCGATGGTGTTCAGGAACTTGATCCGGGACATCAGGTCGGAGATCGATTTGGAGTCAAGGAGGACTTCGATCGCCGCAAGCGACCCGTCCTTGTAGATCGATTCCGCACGCTCGCCGAGGATGTGCGCCTGGAGGTCGTATGCTTCCTGTGCGCGGCTGAGGTCCAACTCCGCGACGTGGACGCGTTCCTTCATCTGCTCGAGCCGCTCGACCGCTTCGTTGTACGCCTCGCTCGCGATCTCGAGCTCGCGGTCGAGCGCGTCGAGTTGCGCGATGAACTCATCGAGGCGCGCCTGGCGTTCGGCGAGTTCAGCACGGAATTCCGCGGTCTGTTCGTCCGTGGCGACGTCGATCTCGGAGCCCTTGGTCGGCGGCCTGCGGACCGGTGCAGGCGCGGACCGTGTTTCCGGCCGTCCTGCAGGCGAGGCCACGGGGCCTGCCTTGGTGGGTGTGGTCGCCTCTGGAGTGGGGTCAGGAGTCGAGGTTGTCGCTGGATCGGCCATGGCCGGTGCAGCGACAAGAAGCGCTGCCGAAAGAGTCAGCGCGATCGCACGTCGTGCGAGTGTCGCGGGTCGTTCCTCGAACATGATCCTGCTTCCCACCTGTGGACGCTCGTTGCTCCTGACATCCAACGACGTTTGTACTCTCGTTATCGGGAGAGCTCGAGTCCAGCGCGCCATTCTACACGGAATCTGCTTGGTTCATGCTGAAGGGCCACGGTCCCGCGGATTCCGGTACGGAGGGCCGTGCCCGTTCGTGCGCTACACCGTTCGAAGCCGATGCAAAGCCGATGCCGAGTCGGCGAGGGGATTGCTCGGCGGCTCGGCGGTCGCAGATTGCAGTGGCACTCGAACCGCTCATCCCGCAATCGGCGCCGTTGCGTAACCGTTGGGAATCAAGCCATATCCGTTCGGTCGGCGTATGGAGCGGGTTGACCGTGATCTGGGTCGATCAGAACACGAGCCTTGGCGCCTAGGACACGCACCTGCATTCGTGTTGGGATGTCGAACCGTCCATTTCCGGGCTCCGGGCTTGAAATGTCGCTCGTGGACTGAGGAAATCGGCATCCTCTTGTTCCGAAACGGTCAGCGGACGTCTGTCGATAGGCCCCGTGCTGACCGTTCATCGCAATTCAGTATCCGCCTGTCACCCTCATTTCGGAACTTGAACGTTCGCGTGCTGGTGGAGGTGCTGCGGGTGTCGCTACACTGCGCACGCACATATATATGTGTAGGCGTGGATACGATATCCATGCCATTTTTCTCGCTATCGCCGACACGGAGAGTGCGTTTCTTGAAGGCAGGATGCGACCAGAGAACCCTTCATAGTACTGAAGGTGAAGACCTCAGGGCGCCCGCATCTCAACGCGGATGGGGCATCGCGGTGTTCCTGTTTCTGGTGGCCGCTCTTGCCGTAGTCGTCTTCATGAGCGACCGGGTTGAGGCTGCGCCCCCCGACGGCTACTCATACTTCCCGACCGCCAGCGCAACCGACGGCAAGATGCTCGCGATCGCAGGGCCCAACCTGAACACGCTTTCAGGCACGACGATCACTGTCAGCTTCTCCGTCCCGGCATCTGAGACGACGTTCACGTTCGGCTTCTTCGATGGTGCTGTCAGGTCTCCGTGGGAGTTCGGAGCCAATCCCGGGC
Source organism: Actinomycetota bacterium (assembly GCA_029265315.1). Lineage (GTDB taxonomy): Bacteria > Actinomycetota > Coriobacteriia > Anaerosomatales > PHET01 > JAJUJM01. The sequence goes on from JAJUJM010000006.1 coordinate 19,304, forward strand.
TGGAGACGTCGTACACCGTCTACGCAGACCCGTCCGGTGTAGGCACGGGCACCGCGGTAGTGGCTGTGCTCCGCAGTCAGGACGTGGCCATCAATGCATGGTCCGACTTCACTCTGACGAATACCGCCACTGCATTGGCGCCGTCCGGGCGCTACTTCTACAAGATTGTGGCCACGGTGCAGACGGCGTCGTCAGGTGTGAATGACGTGAACGCGTTCAAGTTCCGCGTCCGGGGTTCCACCTACATCGCCGCTAGGCACGTTTGGCTACCTGGGCGCCTACTACCAGGATGTGATCTATCCAAGTTGGCCGGCGCTTACGCCTACGACGTATGACGGGAACTGGGATTTCTACGTTCGAATCCCACAGGGGAATACGCGCTTCGATGTGTGGGACGGTGACTTCGACCTATCGAATGTGAACGGAACGCCCGGTGATACGGATGATCCGAACACGCCCTCGACGATACCGACATGGGCAGCAGCGAGCGCTCTCTCGGAAGCGGCGCGTCAAGGCGCGCCAGCGGACGACAACACGCCGGGCAACGTCTACCTCCGGACTCCTAACATCCGCTATACGGTGTACGACCCGCTGGGGAACTCCTACTTGAACATCAACCCCTCCGGAGGTACGGAGTGGGAGGTGTTCCGAATCGACTCGACCACGTCCGACACGGCTATCACGGACTACTACGCCCCTCAGATTCCGGCGGGGACTCTGGGACGTCAAGGTCACAGGAGTCGACCTGCACAACCTGAACGCCCTGCGGTTCGAGCACCCCATCATCGGCGTGGACGTGAACGGTGTCCCTGTTGAGCCTGAGTTCCCATACGCGATCGGCGATAGGGTCTGGTTGGACGCGAACCGCAACGGCATGCAGGACTCCGGCGAGACCAGCATCGGCGCCGCGGTCCTGACGTTGCGTGACGCTTCAGGGTCGTTCCTGTCCACGACCACCGCCGATGCTGACGGCTTCTACCGACTGACCACGCTTCCTGGTACCTACACTGTCGACATCAACGATCCGGCCAACTACGTCTCGGGGGGTCCGCTCGCCGGTCTTCTCGCCACCACGGCACGCACGCAGTCGGTCGTCATCACATCGACGAACAACTTCACGATCGATTTCGGTCTTGCGAAGGGGCCGGCGCTCACCGTCGACAAGGTGCGGGCGGCCTCGTCGCCTGCTACGGCTGCGGTCGGTGAAGAGGTCACCTACACGGTCACGGTGTCGAACATGGGCTCAGCAACGGCTCACAGCATCATGGTGACCGACACGATACTGGGCGCTGACCTTGAGTACGTGAGCGGTTCGACGAGTGCAAGCTGGAGCAACGGCTCTTCCACAGCGAATCCGACGACTCCTACGGCGAACAAGTTGCGGTGGGATTTCGGAGCGGGTTCGCAGATCGCGACGGGCTCGAGTCTTACGCTCACGTATCGGTTGAGGGTCAGGTCGACGGCGACCGAGGTCATCATCACCGACGAGTTGCCCGGCGAGGTCACCTACGTGCGCGGCAGCATCACGGGCCGCGGCGCCGACGACTCGAACCCAAACGTCCTGCGTTGGAACATAGGTGTGCTGCCGGTGGGCGGCGAGGTCACGGTGACCTTCCGCTCGACGGTCAACTCCGGACTCCCCGCTGGCACCGATATTCGCAACTTCGCGACCGTGACCTCGAAAGAGGCCCCGGCCAAGACCTCGGACGACCCGGAGACCGCCGAGGTCGGCGATCCGACCATGGCGCGCACCGGCGACAACGACTGGATCTGGCTGCTCGCCATGCTGGCGCTGCTCATCGCCGGCATCACTGTCCTCGTGACCACGTGGCGTGACCGCCTCGTCGCCTTCGCTGGGCGCCTCGCCGCGCACAGGCGCGCGCTCATGAGCGCCCTCGGCGTGGTCCTCATCATCGCCGCCGTCGGTGTCGGGCTTCGCGCCAACGTCGACGAGGTTGCCTACCAGTTCGGTTTGACTGACACGATCGAGCTCTACGAGCCACCGGTCGCACCCGACGGTGCCGAGACGGCCGTCGCCGCCACGGCGAAGAAGGCGCCCCTCCGGGTGCCCGACCTCTCCGGTAACCGCGTCATCATCCCCAAGCTCGGCATCGACGTGCCCATCGGCGAACAGGAGAAGCCGGCGCTCGCGCGCGGCGCGTGGCACCAGCCGGGAAGCGCCACGCCGGGCGCGCAAGGCAACATGGTGCTCGCGGGTCACAGGCGGCGCGGCGTGTTCAGCCTGCTGCACCGCCTCGAGCCCGGCGATATCGTCGTCGTGATGTGGGAGGGCGACCAGCACCGCTACCGCGTCGCCGGGAAGACTGTCGTGGCCCCGACGCAGACGTCGGTCATCATGCGCGAGGGCGTTGACCGCCTCACGCTCTACACGTGCATCCCACGCTTCCTCGGGAACAAGCGCACCGTGATCACCGCGTATCCGGTGGGGGAGTGACAAGCCAGACCCCCGTGCACTTCGCGTCCCACGTGGGAACATAGACTCCGTCGCCACGGATTCTCGCGAGGTGTGGTTCGTGTGGACGTGCGCGGCATGGGGTGCCGCGCTCTCGAGAGGGGTGTACGTCATGCGTGGTCTCCTTGGGCGGCGGGGTGCGTCCCGCTATCTGATGGCGCTCGTCGTCGTTCTTGCGGCCCTGTCGATCGTCCCGGTTTCGGCGTATGCCGCGACACCGAGACTGACCGATGTGTCGGCGACCCCTTCAGACGTGTCGCCCAACGCAGCGCCAAAGCGGGTGCTCGTGCGGTATCGGTTGAGCGCGACCGCGCGTGTGACGGTGACAGTGCGTGCCCCCGCAGGTGCGGTCAGGCGTCTGCTCGTCAGCGCAGTGCAGCGCGAAGGTCTGCGGAGTGTCGCGTGGGACCTGCGCGCTTCGAACGGTGCTGTGGTGGGCAACGGCGTCTACCGGATCGTCGTCTCTGTGACGAATCTCGCCGGCAAGCCGGGCTCACCGCCCAGCGTCACCTTGCCGGTGAGAGTCGATGCGACGCCGCCGAACGCTTCTGTGGCGGCGGTCAGCCCTGTGACGATCTCCTCGGCGGTTCCGCAGACGGCTACGGTCACCTATCGCCTCAGTGACAACATCCCTGATGCACGACTCACGGCGACGCTTGAGATCGTGGACTGGTCCGGTGACGTGGTCGATCGCCGCACCCAGACAGACGTCGAACAGGGTACCAGGAGAACCTTCGAATGGGGCGGACGCACCTTGGGTGGCAGAAGCGTGTCGGCGGGCGCCTACTGGGCACGGATCCGCGTACGGGACAGGGCGGGCAACGAGCGCACCTCGACGCGGACTCTGGCCTCGTGGCTCCATGTGAACCGCTACGGCTACGACCGCCCCCTCGATACTGGCGTCCACACGCATCTTGTCGCTCGCTCCGAGACCCGCAACGGTGTCACCCACGTCGCCTACAACGATCGCACTCCCGCCGGTAACGCGATTCGGTACCGGTCGTTCGACGCATCCGGCAACACTCTGGTAGCGCCCGTGATCGTGGTGCCGACGCTGCTCGACACGGACTACGACCGCGGGGTGCCGGACATCTCGGTGGACGCGAGCGGTGCCGTATGGATCGTGTGGCGAGGCCCCGGCCCGACGGCATCGAGACGTGCCATCTGGCTCGCCCGTCTCCGTCCCAACGGCGAAGTCGAGTGGGTCAAACGCGTCCTTGACGAGTCGAACTCGCTCTATCCGATCAAGGACCCGCGCGTCAGCGTGTCGCCTGACGGCCTCGCCCACGTCGTGTGTTGGCGGACCGGCGGACCCAACTCGATCCTTTATGCGAACTTCCGGGCCGACGGCAATGCCGTGGTCGGTTGGACGGCGTTGGTGTCCGGTGGCGGCTCGGCACAGCAGCGGAAGCTCCCGAACGTGTGCGCGGATGGGCTCGGCAGAGTGCATGTGGTCTGGTATGACGCGATCGATCGTCCTTTGGACCAGATGGCTCGCAGAGACCTGTACTACACGCGACTCGTCTGGGCCGGTGGCTTGGTGCGACCGCCCGGCGCCGGGTCGACGATCGATCGCAAGCGGCTCACGACGACGGACTACGGCTACTCGCCATCATACTTCGAGGCACCCGAGCTCTCTGCAGGACCCGACGGGTCCCTGCACGTGGTATGGCCGGACCAGCGCTCGGCACATGGGTCGGAAGGCATCCGTTACCTGAAGGTCGCTCCGTCCGGTTCGGTCTCAGTCGCATCGCGCAAGGTGGCCGACGGTTCGTCGTCCTCCACCGGCCCGAGGTACGGTCATCACCCCGGCGTGGTCGCTACTCGGTCCGGTGGCGCGGTCGTCGTGTTCCAGGCGATGACGGGGATCAGTGGGTCTCAACGGATCTGGCAGGTCGACGTCAGCGCGAGCGGTCAGGCGGGTCAGCCGTACCTCGTCTCGGCCGGGCGCGAACGCGATGAGCTGCCGAGCATCTCCGGCGACCCGGACGGGCCGGTGCGCCTGGTGTTCAGCGCTGACACCGGTATGCCGGTAGGGGGAGTGGTGCGTCGGAGGTTGACGCACAAGGACCTCACGGCTGACCCGACAGCCAACGACACCAGCCTTGGTGACCTGCAGGTCGATTCGGCACACGCACCATGGGACTCGTCACCCGCTCCTCCGCGTCAGAACGATCAAGTGACGATACAGGCCGAGGTGCGCAACACGGGATGGGCACCCATCGTCGGGGGAACAGCGACCTTGGAATACGAAGGGCTGCCGGTCGATCAGGTGACGGTCCCGGCCCTTGCGTCTGAGGCGACTGCGAGTGTCTCGCTTCGCTGGCGGGTACCTGACGACGCGACTCGCACGCCGGCGCTGCTCAGCGTCCGTCTGGCCTCGGCGCCGGGTCAGAGCCAGACGACCACCTCGAATGACCATGCGGTGGTCAGCGTGCCCTTCAGGGTGCCTCCCACGTCCGCGCACCTGCTCGTCTCGGTGAACGACGAGACGTTCGACGAAGGCCGCACCGGACGCTACGGAGTCGACACAGGTACGGCTGCGCTCTCGGGCACGACAGCGGACGGAGCCCCGTATAGTCGGGAAGGCACTCGCGCGGGAGGCTGGCTCGAGTTCCTGAACGTCCCGCTCGGGACGTACACGCTCACGCACTCCGCGCCAGGCTACATCACATCTGAGCCCACCAACCGTACGGTCACGATCGCGCGTGATCCATCGGACCGCTACAAGCTCATCGTCACTCCGCCCTCGCCGATCGACGTGTGGGTGAACAGGTGGGCGACGATGAGCGGCGTTGTTCACGAAAGTGGCGGGACCACCCCCGTCGCAGGGGTGAAGGTGACCATTCTGGCGTCCGGGGCCACGTCGACGACACCCTCGAATGGGACCTACCGGCTGCAGCGGCTTTCCGCCGGTCGCATCGACCTCAAGTTCACCAAGTCCGGTTGGGGCCGCGTCTTCGTCGGCCGGGACCTCTCACCCGCGTCCACTGTTCACGTTGACGTGCCCATGACGCGTACCACCGAAGGCTACCTTGTCGGCGCCGTGACCGACACCGGCGGGGAGCCGCTCGGAGGCGACCCCACAACCACGGCCGATGACCCCACGCTCACCGTGAAACGCGGGGACGGCAGCGTGGTCCGCAGTGTGCGTCTTGCCGACGGGCGCTTCGACCTCACTCTGCCGGCCGGAAGCTACAAGCTCGATTTCTCAGCCCCGGGTTACAAGACGAAACGCGACATCTTGGTGACCGTTCGGGCCGGCGAGGAGCTCGACCGCACCACCGAGCTCGAGATCGACGTCTCAGGACTGACGACGAAGAAGGCGCCTGAGCGTTGGTGCGTGCCGTGGACCATCCACGCGAACTGGTTCGGCAGCCAGCCTCCGGGCAGCCAGATCCCGTCGTACAACATCAAGATGTGGTTCGGGATGTTCCGGTTCACGTTCGATGGCGCGTATCAACGGGTCGGGACGGCGGACTACCTCCGTCTGGTGCGGACCCGCATCATAGGCGAGGCCTGGGACTGGCACTACATGTACGGCGTGACGCCTCCAACGGCCCCGAAAGTCTTCGAGTACAAGCAGGACCTGCTCGGCGTGTACGGCGATCGCTTCGAACCGCCCATGCTCATCGAAGGCAGCCGCTGGAACCGAACGGGCGTCCGAGTCGATGGCATCGATATCGTGGACCAGCGTGACTGGAGCGTGGTCTCCAGGATCAGGTCGCAGTGGAACTCGTGCGAGGAAGAGAGTCACCAGTACGGTACCGCCGGCAGCATCTCAGGCGACGGGACGTTCCCAGCCTACTCGCACACCGTTCCGTGGAACCAGCAGGTCGTGAGGTTGTGGATCACGATCGGCCGCATGGATGAGGCGACGGGGGCCTACCGGACTGCGACGTTCGCCGACATCAGTTCGTTCAACCGGGGCCAGCTCATGCAGGGGTCAGGCTACAACCAGCTCATGCTGTACTGGCGTCCCGTGGACAACCATCTGTGGGTCGAGCCCGCGCTCTTCGGGTATCCGCAGGTGGGAGGGTGATGTCGGCCGAATCACGGATGCCTTGCACGGGGCGAGCGCATTATGGTAGCCTTATCGTCCGCCGCGAGGCGTAATCGAACAGTGCGGGGTGGAGCAGTCTGGTAGCTCGTCGGGCTCATAACCCGAAGGTCACAGGTTCAAATCCTGTCCCCGCGACCAAGAAACCCACAGCCGTCCCACGGGGCGGCTGTTCGCATCTTGGGGTCTTGTCGACTCTGCCGGTCTCCGGTATCGTTTATCGCCGATGGACGATGAAAGCTCGAATCAGCACCGTGACGATGTTGGAAGGAGACGTCATGACTGACGAGAGGATGGCGCTCGTCGCCAAGGCGCTCGCGCACCCCGTGCGTATCCACATCGTGCGACTTCTCGCGGCTCAGAGTGAGTGCCGGGGCCACGAGGTCTTCGCCGACCTGCCGCTCGCCCAGTCCACGATCTCGGAGCACCTGCGCGTCCTCAAAGAGGCCGGCTTGGTGCAGTCGCACCCGGTGGGAACGGCGATGGTCTACTGCCTCGTGGGCGGTGTGCTGGAGGAGTTCGGCGCGGCGATCGGCGAGATCGCGGCGACCGTTTCCGAATGCGAACCAGACGAAGGAGCGTGCGATGAGTGACGTGGCCTCACCGGGCAAGAAGAAGCGCATGGGGTTCTTCGAGCGCTACCTGACACTATGGGTGGCACTCTGCATCGGCGCGGGGACGCTCGTGGGCAACGCGTGGCCCGGGGTTGCCGACACACTGTCGCGCTTCACGTACGCGCAGATCTCCATCCCGGTCGCGGTGCTCATATGGCTCATGATCTTCCCGATGATGCTGCAGATCGACTTCGCGTCCATCCGGCGCGTGGGCGAGCGCAAGAACGGCATCGTGGTGACGACTGTGGTGAACTGGCTCATCAAGCCGTTCACGATGTTCGGCATCGCATGGCTGTTCTTCAACGTCATCTTCAAGGGCCAGATCACGCCTGAGCTGGCTCAACAATACCTCGCCGGCGCGGTGCTTCTGGGTGCGGCACCGTGCACCGCGATGGTGTTCGTGTGGTCGTACCTCGCTGACGGGGACCCGGCCTACACGCTCGTGCAGGTCGCCATCAACGACCTCATCATGCTCGTCGCGTTCGTGCCCATCGTGTCTGTGCTCCTGGGCGTGGGCGGCATCCCCGTGCCGTGGGACACGATGGCGCTTTCGGTGGTGCTGTTCGTGGTCGTGCCGCTCGCAGCAGGGTGGTTCGTGCGCACGCGCCTCATCGCCTCACACGGGCTTGAGTGGTTCGAGCACCAGTTCCTGCCACGTTTCGGCCCCGTGACGATCATCGCGCTGCTCGCCACGCTCGTGATCATCTTCATCTTCCAAGGCGAGATCATCGTGGACAACCCGCTCCACATCGCACTCATCGCCGTACCGCTTACCCTCCAGACGTTCCTCATCTTCGCGATCGCCTACGGGTGGGCGTGGGTGTGGAGGATCCCGCACCCCATCGGTGCGCCTGCCGGCTTCATCGGCGCCTCGAACTTCTTCGAGCTCGCGGTCGCGGTGGCCATCGCGCTCTTTGGCCTGAAGTCCGCCGCGGCGCTTGCGACCGTCGTCGGCGTGCTCGTAGAAGTGCCGGTGATGCTCGCACTCGTATGGATCGCGAACGTCACGCGTGAACGCTACTCGCTGCGTGCCGGTGGCGACGAGTACTGCACGCCGGCGGTTCCGCTCGTGGAATCGCTCGTCGAGGGAGAGGGGTGCGAACGATGAGGCGCATCGCCCTGTTCTCCGACATCCACGGGAACGTCCCGGCGCTCGATGCCGTGCTCGCCGACATCGCGGCGTCGGGCATCGAGGAGGTCTACTGCCTGGGTGACCTCGTGGGCTACGGGCCGGACCCGGCCGGGGTCATCGAGCGGATCCGCTCTGCCGGCATCCCCACGATCATGGGCAACTATGACGAGGGCGTGGGCAACCGGCGTGGCGAGTGCGGCTGCTACTATGCGACCGACCAGGCGCGAAGCGATGGCGCGGCGTCGTATGCCTTCACCGACGCCGCGCTCGGTGATGCCGATCGCGCGTGGCTCGTGGCGCTTCCCGGCGAGATCCGCCTCGAGCACGAGGGTGTGCGCATCCTGCTCGCCCACGGCAGCCCGCGTAAGATCAACGAGTACCTCCTGCTTGACCGGCGGGACGCCCAGCTCGTTCGGCTCGCTGATGCTGCAGGAGCCGACGTGGTGTGCGTCGGCCACGTCCACATCCCGTATCACCGCGTGATGACCGCCGATGACGGCCGGGTCGTGCACTACGTGAGCAGCGGTTCAGCCGGCAAGCCGAAGGACGGCGACCCGCGTGCGGGTTGGGTCGAGCTCGTGTTCGGCGCATCCGGCGACGTGAGTGCCGCCGCGCCCGATGATGCGGCAGCGGGCCCAGCGGGGCACACGGACACGTGGCTCGGAGTCGTCATCCACCGTGTCGCCTACGACATCGAGGCCGTCGCGCGCTTGATGGTCGACTCAGGGCTGCCGGAGACACTGGTCGAAGCACTGCGCAAGGGGTAGCGCCCCCGCGGCGCTACAGCGGTCGGCGCGCCGGCCGCGTCACACCAGCTGCCCGCCGAACACGTTGAATGTGTAGCCGATGATGAGGATGCCGGTCACCACGATCGTGAAGAACGTGGCCAGAAGAGGTGTCTTCACGACCTTCTTCAGCATGATGAGCGAGGGTAGCGAGAGCGCGGTGACCGCCATCATGAAGGCGAGCACGGTGCCGATGCCCACTCCCTTGTAGACGAGCGCCTCGGCGATGGGCAGCGTGCCGAAGATGTCGGCGTACATGGGCACGCCTACGAACGTCGCCAAGACCACGGAGAACGGATTCCTGCTGCCCAGCACCGCTGAGATGAATCGCCCCGGTATCCATCCGTGGATGAGTGCCCCGATTCCGACGCCCACGAGCACGTACGGCCAAACCCGCTTGACGATATCGGTCACAGCCTTGTGCGCGAACGCCAAGCGATCCTTGGTCGTCATCTCGGGAAGCCGGGCGTCCGCTAGGTGCATTCCGAAGACGAATGGCTCGACGTGGCGCTCTAGCTTGAGTGCGCTGATGAGCGAGCCACCGAGCACGGCGAGTGCAAGCCCCACCACCACGTACGCGATTGCGATCCTCCAGTTGAAGATGCTTGCGAGCAGGATCACAGACGCGAGGTCGACGAGCGGTGACGAGATGAGGAACGAGAACGTCACGCCGATCGGCAGCCCGGCTGACGTGAATCCGATGAACAGTGGAATAGACGAGCACGAGCAGAACGGCGTGATGGTGCCGAGCAGAGCGCCGAGCGTGTTCGCCCAGATGCCGGAGAAGCCCCCGAGGATCTTTCGGGTGCGCTCCGGCGGGAAGAAGCTCTGCACGTATGAGATCACGAAGATGAGCGCGGACAGCAGGACGAAGATCTTCACCGTGTCGTAGATGAAGAACTGGACGCTCGCGCCCGCACGACCCTCGAGCGGCAATCCGAACACGCGTTCAACGAGCCAGCCGACCAGCTCGTTGAGCCACGTCATCTTCAGCAGTGCATCGTTCAGCCACGCGAAGACGTTCACGACTGCAGCGCCGCCTTGACCTGGTCGAGCGTCGGAACGAAGCCAGCCGTCTTGACTTCTTCGTCGACCACGAGTCCTGGCGTGGACATGATGCCGTAGGCCATGATGTCGGCGTAGTCGGTTACCTTCACGATTTCAGCGTCGAGCCCGAGCTCCGCGACTGCCTGCTTGGCAAGCGCCTCGAGCTTCTGGCAGTTGGCGCAACCCGAACCGAGTACCTTGATGACCATGTGATGCTCCTTTCGTCGGGTGATCCCTACAGTTCGCTCAGTGCACGTGCAGCGGACTCCAAAGCCTCGCGACGGAGGCTGTAGTAGACCCAGAGTCCGTCCTTGCGGGCGCTCACGAGGCCCGCGGCCCGTAGAAGCGACATATGGTGTGACGTGGTCGATGCCGACAGCCCCAGACGTTCCGAGATCTTGCAGGCGCAGACCTCTTCGGGAGCGCAGCAGGTCTTGGCCGCGTCTGCGTCGCACTCGCTCAGCATGCGGAGGATTTCGCGCCGGTGCGCGGAAGCGAGCGCTTTGAAGACGCGATCGAGCTGGTCGGCTGGGGACTCAGTCGCGATGACCACAGGTTGCTCCTAAGTATTTCGACAAACATCGAACTATTGAAAGCAGGATACGTGCGAGGAGCGCGGGGGGTCAAGGGGTGGGGGGTGGGGTCCGTCGAAACACTCTGGGCGCATTCAGCACTCGAGTTCTTCGATGACCTGGATGATCGTGGCTCTTGGTGCAGTTTCAATCTGGCATTCCCAGACCGTCAGGACGGTCCACCCGGCCGCCACGAGCTCAGCATTCTTTCGCGCATCGCGCTCCGCGTTCGCCGCGAACTTCGCCTCCCAGAACTCGCGATTCGACTTGGGGGTGGGTGGGTTGCAGTGAGGGCAGCGGTGCCAGAAGCACCCATTCACGAAGATGGCGACTCTTCTGCCCGGATAGGCGATATCCGGACGGCCAGGCGCTTTCTTCCAGTGCAGACGGTAGCCGGAGTAGCCGGCTTCCCGTAGCAGTTTCCGTAGCTTGAGCTCTGGTCCGGTGTCCTTGCCGCGGTTCGCCTGCATCGCCTTGCGGACTGTAGGGGTGGATGGAGGTGGATTCGGGGGCAGTTGCGACATCGAGCTAGGCGTTCATGACGGCCTTGACTCTCGCCAGGTCGTCTGCGAGGACGTCACCGATGCGTTCGACGAGACCCACGACCAGGGCGTTTCCCATACAGAAGGCTCGCTTCACCGGTGACATGCCCTCCGTCCAACCATCGGGGAAGCCATTCAGCCGCTCAAGCTCGACGGGTGTTAGCCGTCTGAAACGCCCGGATTCCGTCTGGACCACGTGCTTGAACCGAGAGGGCGCCGCCCCGCCTTCCCCGGTGAGCACGGTCCGTGCAGGTCGATTCGTGGGATCGGGGAAGGGTAGGGGTCCTTCGGTATAGAGGTAGGCGACGCCGCTACCCTTGTGGGTCCGCTCCTCTCTCTTCGAACCTTTCAAATAGCGCCACGTGCCTTGTGCCGGTGAGCTCTCGTCCCCAAGTTTCTCTTCCGCTATGAAGTACTCCTCGGGAACCTCGTTCTCGTCCTGGAGGATGTCTCCGAGCTGTAGTCGATGACCTTCGTAGAGGGGCACCACCGAACGCGTCCATACGGCGCGGTCACGCATGACGCCAGCGGAGAGAAACGGACTCTGCCTCAACTCCATACCGAACGTGGCCGAGATTTCGTGCGGTTCGCCTTCGATGACGAAGTCCGCAGGGTGCTCCGCCGTGCCGTTAGGCGAGGTGCACGGAAGTGCTCTGGGCAAGACGCCGTCCTTGACCACCCATGAGAACCCATCGAATCGCTCGGCCTTTGGCATCATGTCGGCCCTGCGTCCTACGAGGAACACGCGCCGTCGGCGTTGCGGAAAGCCGTAGTCCGCTGCGTTTATCACTCGCCATTCCACCAGGTAGCCGAGGTCGGACATCGTCGCCAGGATGATTGCGAAGTCCCGTCCTCGTTGGCTTCCGGGTGACTTCAGAAGGCGGTCGACGTTCTCCAACAGTACGAACGCCGGCTTCTTATCCTCCAGAATGCGATGTATCTCCCACCACAGCACGCCCTTCTTTCCAGCGATGCCGTGAGCTTGGTTCAGGGGCTTTGCAACCGAATAGTCCTGGCACGGGAATCCGCCGACGAGGAGGTCGTGCGCGGGGATCTCACAGAGGTCGACGGAGGCGATGTCCCGGTTACAGTGGATGCCCTCGGCGAATCTTGCGGCATAACAGTCGAAAGCGTGCTGGGCTTTGGTGCTCGGCTCCCACTGGTTGGACCAGATGACCCGCCATGGCCCGGGCTCGTCACCTTCTCGGCGCCAGCTTTCCGGTTTGCCTTCGAGGCCGAGTCTGAAGCCACCGACGCCGGCAAACAGTTCGACGACGTCGCCGACCGGCCGTCGCGCAGCCGAAGAGGCGCGCTCCTTTCGTGCAGTCACTATGTGGTCCCTCCCGGTCTTTCATGGCTCACGAGTGCTTCCAAGAAGCTTCGTGGCGGTGAAGACTCGACGGCGTTCGGGTCGAATCCAGTCTAGCGCGGGTTGGGGCGCAGATCAACCCCCGAAACGAACATTAGTTCGGGGGTCTGACATCGTTCCCCCGGGGTGTGGTTCACTGTATCCGTCTCGGGCACGAGGAGGAATCCAATGGAGTATGTCACACATTCTCACCGCCATGGGCTGACGTTGTTTCACGCTGAGGAACCGTTCGCGACGCTGTGGACAGAGGTCGTGAACGTTATTGAGTCAATCACCGAAGAAGACATAGTCCATGAGTTTGAGAAGAGCAGCAGGGTCAGCAAGAGTTTGTCAGCGGTGATCAACAAGTTGCTTTGTCAGCGATTGACCCGCCTGGGGTGGGCACGCGAAAGCCCGATTTTCGCGCAGGCCGAGTACATGGCTGGTGACAAGGGTCGATTCCGCTTGGACTTCGCCAAGGATGTCGTATCGATTGAGGTGGCCTTCAACCACGGCGAGGCTGCGGCGTGGAATCTTCTCAAGCCTGTTCTTGCAAGTGAGCTGAACCATGTGAAGAAGGCTATCGAGACACAGGCCGGCATCATCATCACGGCGACCGAGGAGATGAAGATCGCCGGGGGGTTCGATAGCGCCGTCGGCACCTACGAGAAGTACATCAATCATCTGGAACCGCTGAACAATGTACTGACGGTTCCGCTTGCGGTAATCGGCCTGAAGGCCCCCACGAGGTTCCGTGTTGTCCACTTGAAAGAGGGCTCGAAGACCATTGGCAAGTGCGAATGGGTTCGTGTCTGACTGAAGTGACCGCAGGCATCCCTGTCGGCCTCATGAAGCCGTTCCGCACGTGGCCATGCCGAGTCATCGGCTGGCTCGCGCTGCTGGGGGCCGCCGATCGTCACGCCCGAGGAGTTCGGCACGGTACGTGAGGTGATGTGCCCGCCGAGATGCAGGGTGTCGTTGGCGCACCACCTGCGGAGGTCCATGACATTCCGCGCGAAGATGGTCAGAGTGAGAAGATCCTGCGATGGACCAACTACGATGGCTTTATCCTCTTCGTGACCGTCATCGATGGAGAGGCCACGCAGGTGAAGGGGTACGACCTGGACGGCGAGTCGAAGCAGTAAGCCGCCACCCAGGACGCAGTGTCTGACCCTTGATGCAGTGTCTGACGCGTCGCTTTCTTGGCGTCTCAGTCGTCGTCCTCGTCATGCTCGCGATGACATGTGACGCAATCCGTCGACTGGTAACCGTTCGGATGGCATCGGACGCAGGCGAAGCTGCGATACGTGTGCTCGCGTCCCGGGATTCCCGGATGGCTGAAGGTCGCGCTGCGCCATGCAACACTCGGGGAGTGGCATGCGGAACAGTTGGACCCGTAGTGTCGAGCTGGTGCGGTGTGACAAGAGGCGCAATCGAGTCGGGATGGGTGGGAAGCGGTCCAAGTCGAACCCACGCTGTGACACGTGGTGCACGTCGCGGTCGAGTGACCGGCGGGCGCGGCGTGGCACTGGGCGCAGGTCGCTGTCGCCCCCGGGTGCGTGAAACGCCAGGTCCTCGCCACGGCGTGGCACGTCGTACACATAGCCGTGCGGTGTCCCGCGGGCAGCGCGTGGCACTGTCCACAGGCAGCCTCGGAGCCCGGATGTGTTGACGTCCAGGTGGTGGCGCCTGCGGTATGGCAGCTCGCGCACGGTTTCGAGCTGTGATCACTCGGGCGCCGGTGGCAGTCTTCGCAGTCGGACTGCTGATCGGGGTGCGTGAACGCCCAGCCCTCGCCGATTCGATGGCACGTTGAGCAGGCTCCCGAGCGGTGTCCGACCGGTGATGTGTGGCAGGTCGTGCACGTGGCGGTCTCGTCCGGGTGAGCCGAGACCCAGGTGATCCCTGCTTGGTGACACATGCCGCACTTGGAGGTCCTGTGACCGGGAAGGGTGGGAGAATGGCAGTCTTCGCACGCAGAAGATTGCGGCGGGTGTGTGGAGGAGGCCCACTGCGTGTTCACCGCATGGCAGTTCGCGCATCGTGCCGATTGGTGGGGCGAAGGAGTATCGCCTGCGTGACAGGTCACGCAGTTGGCCGACTGCATGGGGTGCTTGAACTCCCACTTCGTCCGTGAGGTGTGGCACGTCTTGCAGGCTCCCACGTCATGGCCCGTGGGCCGACGATGACACGCCTCGCACCGAGTGCTCGTCGGGTGCGTGAATCGGAAGCTCTTGACCTGTCTGTGGCAGCCTGAGCAGGCGAAACGTGAGTGTCGCGCGGGTCTGCGGTGACAATTGGAGCAGTCGGCCTTGTTCGTGTGCTTGAACCTCCAAGACCTACCCGCCAGGGGGTGACAGGACGCGCACGTTCCGCGGTAGTCGTGCCCTGCCGACGGTCGGTGGCACCGCGAACACTTCGTGTTGCCCTTCGCATGTGCGGCTTGGGCCGACTCCGCTGTGACCGCCAGGAACGCTGTTGCCAAGACGAGGGTCACGAGCATCGCGAGGACGTGCAGACTGAGTGATCGAGTGCCTGAGCCGCGCATCATCTCTCCTGAGTTGGGTGGTCCATTCCTTCTGTGATGGCAGCGGATGACCGGCTAGTCATCCTCCCTGCCGCCGCTGTCGTGACAGGTGTTGCACGCATACGAGCCGTAACCGCCGGGATGGCACGCTTTGCAGCGGAAGCTGCGGTACGAATGCTCGCCGCCCGGGACTCGTGGATGGCTGAAACCAGCCGCCCTCCAAGGGCGGCCGGTTGCGTGGCAGGACGAGCAGTTCGTGCCGTAGTGGCCCGCCGGTCGGCTGTGGCACGAGGCGCAGTCGTTGCGTTTCGGATGCGCGAATCGCCATGAGACACCAGTGGCATGGCAGCTCGCGCACGACCCGGCCCGATGATCGGTGGGTCGCGTGTGACACGAGGTGCAGTCCGAGCCTCTCGTTGGGTGCGTGAACGCCCAGCTTCTTCCGGCCATGCGGTGGCAGGCCGCACACTCGCCAGACCGATGCTTCTTCGGCGCCACGTGACACTCGGTGCATCGCTTGGACTGCGGGTGTCGGAAAGCGAAGGTCACAGCGGTTCTATGACATGTGGGGCACGGCTGCGCGTAGTCGTGTCCTTCTGCTGGCGGCTTGTGACACGACGTGCAGTCCGTCCGTTTGGAGGGGTGGCTGAACACGAAGGCATCTCCGGCTTCGTGGCACGTGGTGCAGTCCGCATCCTTGCGGGCGGGCCCCGTCTGTTCGTGGTCCGGCGCATGACAGGTCACGCAACCGGTCGCCGCCATGTCGTGGCAACGTTCGCACGAGGTGGCCTTGTGTCCAGCGATGTTGGCTTTGCCACCGTCGACGCGTGCGAATGACGTGTCGACTGCGCTGGGCTCCGTGTGTGCAGTGTTGAAGATCCCTTGAGCGCGCAGTGCGCGCTCGCTCACTTCGTGTCCGACATCGGAATGGCAGGCCTGGCATGCGCGTCCGGTCGCGTGACGCGTGTGATCGAAGTCCGGATCGTCCGGTGACGGATTCTCGTGACAGCGCAGGCATCGCTGATTCGGGATGGGTGTGGGCTCGTCGAGCGGGAAGACCGGTTCGCTTGTCAGGTGCGACCAGAGTTCCTGCATGGCGATGACCTTGTGGGCCACGCGTGAGGCGGTGCCTGGATCGACGTGACACTCGACGCAGCCGACCTCACGGTGGGGGCCTTTTTTCCATGCGTCATGGAAGGGCCCCATCTCGTGACATGAGTTCATGCAGAACGAGGGCTGGTCGGTCGCCGTAGCGATACCCACGGCCGAGGCCGCGAAGGCCGACAGCGCCAAGGCGGCTATCACCAGCGTGCCAACCCGATGTTGCGCGATCCACGTGCGTGCGCGAGCCATGCATCTCTCCGTTGATTCGGAGTTCTTCTGCGAGCCAGCATCGGATGCGCGCGTGAGGGCTACATGAGAACCGGATTACGAAGTTCTCATGCGCCCGGGACTCGTCGAGCGAGCGCGATGATGAGGAGGTGCGTGCTCCGTATCTGTGGTCCGAGATTCACCCTATGCGCGTATCCGGGTCCGCGCGTCGTCATGCTGAAGAACTCGTGGCGAGTCGTTCTGCGTCTGTACGTACCGGAGGGGCTGTGGGACCAGGTCGTCGCCGTATGCGTTCGAGACGTCGCCGCTCGCACTCGCTGCTCACACGTCCTCAAGCACGACGATTCCCAGGTGGCCATCGACGGTGAGCCGTTCGCCATCACGAATGACTGCGGTGGCGTCCGGCACCCCGGTCACACACGGTACGCCGTGCTCTCGCGCGACGATCGCTCCGTGCACGAGCATCCCGCCGCGCCGCTCCACGATGCCTGCCGCGCGCGCTGCGTAGGCGGCCGTCTCGGGCTCGAGGGCATCGGCGACGACCACATCGTCTTTCGTGAGCCTGCGTAGGTCCGAGGCATCGCGGATGACGCGCGCGGTCCCGCGTCCGACTCCGGGCCCTGCTGGCTGTCCGAGCAACTGACGTGGGCGAACGGAGTCCTCGCGCTGCCCTTGCGGACGGTTCGAGCTCAAGTTGCCGGCATCGAGCGTGGCGAGCTCTGCGAGGGCTTCGGCAAGCTCAGGGGTGCGCCCACGCCGCTCGACCTCCGTTCGTGCGCGGTCCGCTTCACGTTCGATCAGCGACAGGTAGAGGTTGTCGTCATCTCTCAGGCGCCAGGACGCGCGCGCGAGCTCGAGCAGCGCGGCTGCGCCGTCACGCTGCTCACCGGTCGTGAAGCCGGACAGGAATCGCGTCTCGAGTTCGGCTCGATTCGCCGCATCGGGCTCGGGCGGCACGTCGATGCCCAGTTCGGCGAGCAACTGACGGTGCGTAGCGTACTCGACCGGCGTACGCACCAGCAGCCCGAGGTACTCGAAGGGGTCTGTGGGCCTCATCGTGTCGACGTAGACGCGACCGAGGATGCGAGCACCGTGCGCCATGGGGATGAGCGTTGAACGGTACTCAGTCCTCCAGCGCCTGACCGCGTCAACACGCCGTCGGACCTCACGAGCGAGGCCGGTGTCGTCGAGTTCGTGCAGATCGATGGAGGCCAATGCAACCGCCTCTTCATGCATCTTGGGCAGCACGCGCGATTCGATGTCACGGCGCAGCCGCTCGAGTGTGTCCGCGGAGGCTTGGCTCGCGATGTAGGCGGCTCGCGCGTCAGCCGGTGGCGTCGTGATCGGTCTGGCCTGCGTCACGATGATGTCGCCGTCGGGGCCGATGGCCCACTCCACGTCAACGGGTCCGCCCGTGATGCCCTCGGCGTCACGTGCGATGCGCCACACCCGCCGCACCTCGTCCTCACGAAGCGGCGGACGGGAGGCGTGGCGTGGAGTCAACGCGCGCTCGACCACGTGACCGTCCGCGAGCGTGAGCAGGGCCGCACGTTGGGGCGCTCGGTGCGCGATCACGCGGCCGTCTGCGCGCCGGACCGTCCACGTGTCAGGCTCGACGCGTCCGCTGACGAGGCCCTCGCCGAGTCCCCACACGCCCTCGACGAGCCCGGTATCGTCGTCTCCCGGCGTCGTCGTGAACGCCACGCCAGCGCGCTGCGCCTCGATGAGAGGCTGGATGATCACCGCCATGGAGCTCCCGGCAGGATCAAGGCCGAGCTCGGCGTGGTAGAGCAGCGCCCGGTTGCTGAACAGCGAGGCCCATACAGAGCGAATCGCCTCAAGTGTAGGCTTCAGCCCGTCGACCCCGGTCGCCGACTCGTGCAAGCCCGCGAACGACGCGCCCGTGGCGTCCTCGTGGGGGGCTGATGAACGCACGGCGAGCAGGCCCGTCTCAGTGATGGGCTCGAGCGCGTCCGCGAGTTCACGGCGCAGGGCTTCTGGCCACTCGGCAGCCAGCATCATTGCGCGTACCCGAAGGGCGACGTCCCACGTCTCTTCCGCCCGCAGGTCGCTCAAGGGTCGGCGGGTGAGCTCCAAGGCGATGCGTTCGCCGAGGCCCTTGTGAACCACGAACGTGCGGTAGGCCGACGTCGTCACGACCACTCCGCCGGGCGGGATGGGCAGACCGCTGCGCCGCAGGCGTGCGAGCGTGACCGCCTTGCCACCGGCCACGGCCGCATCGTCGGCGTCGGACAGGTCGATGACGACCGGTGCAGTCACTGTCGGTCCGACGAACACTCGATGCAGTCGACCGACTGGAAGCGCGTGACCACGTACCATCGGGCGACGTCGACGCGGGCTATGACGGTTGAAGGTGACGTGACGAACGTCTCCAGGTGGGGATGGCGAGCGAGCAGTGCGTCGCGACCGGTCTGGGCCGCCTCACCGATGCACTCGCTCGCGGTGCCGACGCCGGTGGCGGCTGCAGCCGAGTGGAAATCACTTCGGTTTCCGGTCCTATCGTCGAGCAACACGGCGACTCGGGTATCGGACGAGAGGTTTCCCCACTTGCGCGTGGCTCGCGATGTGGCGAAGTACAGGCACGACTCACCTTCCGCGGCGATCGCGACGAGCGATGCGTAGGGCGCACCGTCGTCAGAGGTGGCGAGAACGGCGAGCGGCTGCGTCGCAAGCAGCTCATGCAAGCGAGTCCGTGACGTGTCGTCCATGGAGGTCCTCCGATCGAGGGCCAGACGCCCCGTGAGGATTCTTTCCCGACCACCGCCTGATCCGTGTCGGACATCACAGTCATACGGATCTGTCATTCAAGTTCATGTTCATTCATGTCGAAACACGTTGACGAGGGCGTCCTTCACAGGGGAGGTGCAAGGATGGGTGGCGCAGGACGGATGGGGCACAAGTTCCTGGTCATCGAGGATTCGCCGGTGTTCGCGGCTTTGGCCACCACCACGATCAGAATGGGGTTCCCGGACGCGCGTGTAGAGGAGTGCCACACGTTTGAGGAGGCCGTCGAGCACATCCGTACCGGGCTTGTCGATCTGCTCGTCTGTGGCTACGGTCTCGACTCGGGCAAGACCGCGCACGATGTGCGGGCGCTGACCGATACACCCATGGTGGTCCTCACGGGTCGCCCCGATGAGATCACGCCCCCCAGGCGCGCATGCGTCGTGGAGAAGATGGCCGGCCCTCTCGCGCTACAGTCCGCGATACAGACACTGCTGGCCGGCTGACGCATCCTCTTAAGGTGCGACAGCGCACCGAGACGCGGAGGGACGATGGGTCGGTCACGAAGGGCGTCGATCGCGCTCGCGGCATTCCCAACTGGACTGAGACGTGGCGCATCGACGCGAAGCGCTCGGGCAGCGATATCTCGGGTCCTGTGAAGTTCGTGCGTCACTATCTGGCCGACACGGCCAGCGGCGCCAAGAAGTGGACCACGGTCGTGTGGAAGGGGACGCTCGAGGCCTCCATCGCTGACGACGGGTCTTTGTCGGGCGCTGTCAACGGTCAGAGCGTCGACGGGAACGGCGGTGTGCACCCTCTCAAGTGGAAGGTGAAGGGTGTACGGTCGAGATGATGCGACAAGCCCGAAGCGTCGATTCGTGACATGGCTTCGCACGAAGCCGCACCGGCTTCATCGTGACGGCGAGTTCGAGTCGTTCGTACTTGACGTAGAATCGAGCGCCGTGAAGCCGGTTGCTGAACGCAATCGACCACGGCGACGGTGCGGCGAACACACGCAGGGACACCCTCGCGAACGTGGCGATCCTGCGGGCGCAGCCCGGCTGCGGGAGCGAGCGCATCCATCTCATCGGAGGTGTCGCCGCGTGTCAGGGGCGCGAACCCGGTGCAGCGGGCTTGGCGGACAGACGCACCCTAGATGTCTTCGAGCAGCTTGATGGCATCGAGCTCGCAGTCCGTGCGCAGGACGAGCATCGCTGTCGGTGCATCCGTGGTCGTCGCATGAATCTGTGAGACATTGATGCCGTGGTCGGCCAAGCGGCGTGCGATGCGTGCGAGCTCACCGGGCTCGTTGACGACCTCGGCCACGACGACCGGCGCGAGGTCAACCGTCCCGCCGAGGTCTTCCAACGCTGCGAAAGCCGCCTTGTTGTTGTCCGTGATGAGCAGGAACTCACCTGCGTCACCTTTGTCATATGCGCCGATGGCGAGGATGTTCACCCCGGCCCGATGAAGCACCTCGGCCACGTCGGCGAGCAGGCCGACACGGGTCGGGGCCTTGAACAGGATCTCGTTGCGCAATTCCACATGTGCCATACCGACTCCTTCTCATCGCGGCGGACCATCGGCAGCACCCACCTGGTGCAGGCGCGGCCCGAAGACGGTTCATCAGGTGTTCGCGCGCTGGTTCCGTATCCAATCGACAGCAGCGTTCTCCAGTGTGCGGGCGCGACTCAGCGGTCCCAGGTCCCGCACCTGCCATCCAAGACGCCTTGCCAGCGCTGCGACGGTCTCTTTGGCTGTCGTGTCGTCGCCGCAGATGCGAAGCGGAGTGCGCGTCTCCGGAGGGGGTGAGCCCATCTCGGCTGCCGGGATCTGATTGAACGCCTTGACCACGTGCGCCGATGGGAATGCGCGTTGCAGGAACTCGGCTGCGGAATCATCGGCTCCGAATGCATTGGTGACGCCATCATCGCTGATCACGACCGGGTTCGTCGGGTCGATGATGGTGGCGCCGGCAAGGGTTTCGGGAGCGAGGAGCTCGACGACCTCGGGGAGCGCGCGGCCGGGCACTGCGAACACCACGACATCGGCCGAAGATGCCGCGGAGCGCAGGTCCATGGCCAGACCTTGTTCGCCAACCGCATCGAGCCACGCACGCGCCGAACCCGACGACGGGTCGCGGGACCCGAGGACGACCTCGTTGCCCGTGCGGACGAAACCTAAGGCCAGTGAGCGGCTGACGGGGCCGCTGCCCAGCAGAGCGATGCGCACACATCATCCTTCCGACGCCGGGATGCCTCGGGGTGCTTATTCCCCACGCCGTGGGTCACGCACCTCTTGTCGCCGAGGCGCACACGCACTACCTTCGATTCGGACGGTCAGGGCGCGGTGATCGGAGAGGGTGCGACGTGGACCAGTATCGTCGCGGCAGGGACTTGGGGCGGATCAATCGACGGCCCTACCAGCGGCCCGGGGCCGACCGGGAGCGGCGGCTGCTGGTGACCTTGGGCGTGGGGGCCGCCGTCATGTTGCTGATAGGCGCTGGCATAGGGTTCGCCCTGGGTCGAGCGACCGCTCCGAAGCCCGAACCGGTGCGCGAACCCGCCTCCGTCGAGATCGTCCCGACGCAGACTGCAGGTGTTGAGGAGCCGTTGCCGGAGGACACCTTGGTGGAAGAACCTGCTGTCGACGCAAGTGAGTCGATCGAGGCCACGGTCTCAGCCGACGAGGAGCCTCCGCCAACGCCCAAGCAGCTGGCGCCGTCTGATGGCGCCGTCATCGACGCGACCCGCGTGTACCTCCGTTGGTCGAAGGTGGCCGATGAGGGTCCGGTGACCTACGCCTTCGAGATCCAGGACCGTCGTCCCGACGGTACGTACGGGAACACGCAGGTAATACGGGACCTGAAAGAGACGTCCTATTCCGCTCGCGTGCTTCCGGTGCGTCGTCGTTGGCGTGTATGGGCCGTCGACGAGGCTGGAAACGAGAGTCCCAAGAGCGCGTGGCGCTACTACTCCAAGAAGGCGACGCCGGCTCCCGCGCCGCGTCCGCAGCCACAACCGGACCCGGAGCCGGAGACCCAGCCGCAACCCGACCCGAGCGACGAGACGACGTAGCCCTGGTGCAAGGGCTACGGATCATCGAGTCGCGCCGGCGCAGCGAACTCACTCGCCGCGCAACACCTCATAGATCCGCACCATCGCGAGCGTGTCGAGCGCGCAGTACTCCCTGAGGGCCGCGAAGGTCCTGTCGGCCTCGTCGGGCGTGCACGATCTGGTCACGGTCTGCAGGTAGCGAAGCGAAGCGGCCCCGCCTTCCGCGATCTCAAGTCCTTCGTACGACAGCTCCGGCACCAAGGCCGGCAGCACCGCCTTTATGCTCGAGCTGCCAAGGCAGTCCGGGTGGCGGACGTAGGCCCTGACTGTCGCCAGCAGGTCGAAGAGCCGTGACAGAACCCTTTCGATCCGTGCGGCGTAGCGGGGAAGCGCTTGCGCGAGCTCCTTCAAGCGGGTGCTCTCGAACGCCGAGTACACCACGATCGTGCCTGAGTCGCCCAGTGCTTCGAGGAGCGACGTCACGAAGTGCTCGCGCGGGTCGCTGGCCAGTTCGTGCAGGAACTCGCGGTGCTCGAGGGCTCCGTCGGTATGCAGGATGTGGTCGGACCACTGGAACGGTACCTGTTGCCACGGTCGTGTGCCGGCATACAGCGGCAGGGCCGACATGACGGTTTCGAAGTCGAGGAAGTGCAGCGGGTATTCGAGTGCCCGCAACACCTCTGCGGCGCCAGGGTCGATTCGTGCTTCTCCCGAGCGGACAAGCTCGCACAGTTCGCGCTGGGCCGCACTGAGGCCCGGGTGGTCGAGAGGGACGTCCTCAATCGCGAGGTGGTTGGCCTCGAGCAATGAGGCGAGCAGGTCATCCGTCAGGCGGGGCAGCGCCGTCACGGGAAGTTCGGGCAGGAAAGCGTGGCAGTGGCCTTTGAACGCACAGGTGTACGGGGAATCGCAGTGCTTTCCGATGCGGACGTCCGGCTCGGGGCCTTCCAGTAGCTCGAGCTGGTATTCCACGAGGTCCGCGACTTGGGGCATGAACTCGCGCGCCGCTTCGGTGACCTCCTCTGCCGCGAACAGGGCGTCCACGTCGTAGCGCTCGCCGTCGTAGACGTACGTGTTATCGAGGTGCATCAGGTGCGCACGGCGTACGGGCACTCCGGCACCTTCGAGCACCCAGGTCTGGACTGCGACATCCGTGATGTGCTCGGGTTTGACGCTCGTCGACGACTTGACCTCGTACAGGTCCCATCTACCGTCAGGTGTGCGGACGAGCACGTCGGGACGGACGAACACGCCGCCGTGCGTGAACGCGGCCTCGAAGAGCGCCGGCGGAGGGTCCGCGAGCAGTCGCTCGGTGGTCTTGAGCGCTTCGCCGGATCGGGTGTGGTCCTCTTCTACGAGCACTCCACCGGGAAACGCCGTCCTGGCCAGTTCGCCCACCGCGTTGCCGGTGTCGAAGATGTGTTGCCGCTGTTCGTCGGTCTCGTCAGCGAGCTCAGGAGCATGGCACTTGAGCCATAGCGCCTTGGGACACTGCAGACCCGTCTGGAACCGGGACTTGGACAAGCGGTGGGCCATGTCATCGACCTCCTCGCCATGATTCTTACGCATCGGTCTGACATGGCCACACGGTGCCGTGTCTACTTCACGCTGAAGCGCCGTCCTCCTGAGATCGTGGCGGCGTGTGTCGCATCAGCGTGTTTCGTGCGCACCATCCACGTCCCGGCCGTCGGAGCCACCAGCGAGACGGTGTAGCGCGCGGTGTTCTCGTCGACGGTGGTCATCTTGGGCGTATAGGTCCGGTACAGCTTGGGGCGACCGCTCACGTAGCGGTACAGCTCGACCTTGGTCCCCCCCGTGTGCGGAGGGCTCAAGAACCCCGTCACGGTGAACGCCTTGCCGCGACGGATCGTGCGCGGCACCGTGGGTGTCGACAGAAGCGCTTGCACCTTGACCGGCACCGGGGCCGAACGCCGGGCCGCGAACTGCGGGTTCCCGGAGAAGCGCAGCTGGACCTGGCCGTTCTCGCGCAGTCCCACGCTTGCGACGTAGGCGTCGAAGCCGGAGTCCCAGGCGGCCGAACCTATGCGCAGCCAATCGCGTTCCCGGTCGTGCTTGCGCCACACCGACACGTTGGGCAGGGACCGCAGCACCGTTGGCCCCGCGGTGAGGCGTCCTGTGACCGTCACCGGCTGTTGGAAACCGGCTGTTGAGCGGTTCGTCGCGCAGCTCAGACCCGGCACGTACTTGAGCGCCACACGGCCGGCTCCGAAGATGCGGTCGACACCCGGCGTGCCCAGGTCCACCGTCTGCGCGAGAATCGATTCGGCGACTTCCGAGCTGGCCATGCTGGGATCCATCTCGTGCATAAGGGCCGCGATGCCGGCTATGTGCGGGGCGGCCGCCGAGGTGCCGTTGAAGCCGCCGGACCCGTACATTGCCGTACTCACGGCGGACGGCCCGCTCACGTCAACGCCCAGTCGTCCGTCGATGGTGGGTCCTTCAGAGGAGTAGTCCTCCTGAGCGAATCCGCTCGAAGCTCGCCCGATCGCAGCGACGGACAGCACGCCCGGGGAGCGGTTGTCGGCCGGCTGGAGTATCGAACGCGAGAACGTCATCGCCTGTTTGGGGTCATCCGGTCTGAAGGATGAACCATGGAAGAAGAAGAAGTCGAAGTCGACGTCGTTGCGAGACGCATTCGCCTTCCAGATGCGCCATGCGTATGTACCCGGGTCAAGCGTCAGTCCGATTTCTTCGACAGGACGCCCCGTGGCGCTCTGCAGGTTGGCGGATTGAGCCACCTCGACCCACTGGGTGCCGTCCCAGCGAACGAGCTGCAGGTTGAAGTCCTGAGATGCCTCGGCCCAGTCGTCCCACCACAACCACGCCTCCACCCAGCCGCGGTTTCTCGTGGTGAACTGGTTCTCCTCAAGGTTCGGGGCCCAGTTGTGAAGGAAGCGGCGGATGTCGGTCTCCGGCCCCGGATTGAAGTCGCCGTGCCAGTGCTTGCGGCGGCAGTTGCCTGCCGAGGCCACGCAGGTGACCCCTGCGGCGGCCGCCTTGTCGAACGGCTCATTCACCGGCCCCGTGCCGTCGACGCGCGCCCAGCCCCACCAGCCCATCGACATGTTGATGACATCGACCTTGTTGGAGAGCATCCAGTCGACGGCCTCTGCGATGTCGACGGGGTCGTCGACGGCGGCGATGTAGAACTCAGCGTCGGGCGCGATGTCGTGGATGACCTCCATGACCCCGGTCCCGTGGATCGAATCGTAGATGTCGGAGTCGGGTTTCGGGGGCCGCGGCGCAAGAGGGCCCGGCCACATGTGGACTCTGCTGGCGGGCGGCAGCTCTTCTCCGAGCAGCGTCTGGTAGTCGGAGAACCCTTCGTCGAGTACGCCCACGCGTACGCCGGCACCGGTGTAGCCCGGGTGGTCACTCGTCGCCGCGGAAAGGGCGCCGACGTTCACTTCCGGGAGACCCTCGCTCGTCACCGCGTCCGCTACGGACCGCGGCGGCGAGAACACGCTGCGAACAGCGGGCTCCAGCGAGAGGCCCGGAAGCTTCGCGATGGGCACGTTCGCCATCACGTACTCGCCGGTCACGCCGGTGACCGAGCCGCCCGCGGCTTCCACGGCCCGCTGAGCCAGGGAGCGCTTCGTGGGTTGTGCCCACACGACGACCTCGACCGCATCGCCTGACACGTCGAGACGGTCGGCTCGTGCCGCGCGGACCGCGGCGGTCTGGCCGCGCGCCTCGAGGGTCGTCACGAGCTCGTCGAGTGTGGTGTCAAGCCTGCCGCGCGGGGCACGGGGGGCCGCCGACGTGTATGCGAGTCCCTCCCGCGGCCGGTCAGCGTCCGGTCGTGGCCGGGCCGATGCCGGGACAGAAGCAGCCACGACCACGGTCATGAGGAGGAGCGAGAGCGTGAACCGCCTGAACATCGAGACCCCCAATCGTCAAGCGACGCTGACGTGAGTATTCCCACGGCGCGCCTGCTCGGGCGTCACCGCGAACGGGCGCGGCGGTACGCCTTGAACGAACGATAGTCCATCAGGTCGCTTTGGGACACAGCCAGCCCCTCGCCATCCTCGGAGGCGAGCACCACGTGGGCGAAGTGCAGCCTCATCGTCGGGTAGTGCCGTGATGCCAAGCGGTCGTGGAGCTCCACGATGGCCTCGTCGTCCCCAGGTCCATCGACCTCGCGTTCGGCGAACACGACGACGAGGTGCGGCATCCCACCTGCGATGGAGCGCACGCCGAGTTCTTCGGGCAGGAGCCCCAACCGGATCTTCTGGGCAAGCAGTCCTTGGACCTCTGTGCAGCTCCGTCTGACGTGTTCGCCGCAGAGCGCCTTCGCGAAGTCCGCGAGGTCATCGGCCAGTGCGGACAACCCAGCCGCTCCCCTGAGCGTTTGCCCGGGTACTCGTACGTCCACGAACGCGAGGTCGGGCGAGGCGAAGCCCCCAGGACCGGTGACTCCATCGCTGCGCATCAGGGCCACCAGGTCGAATCTACGGCGGCCGAGCGCGTACTCGAGGTCGACGGCGACGAGTGCGTCTCGTGTGAGGTCTCCTCCCGCGTTACCGGTGGCCAACGCCGCTGAGTACGAGCGATGGTTGCGCGACTGCTCGCCCGAATCGAGCAGATCATCGACCTTCCCGCGCAGCTCATCCAGGCGACGGACGAGGTCTACGACCGCTTCGTCGTTCATGAGCGACACCTGATACGAAGGGGTGGCGTCCGTCGACTCGAGCTCGGCTTCGAACGGGGCATCACCGCCGACACGGCACAGGCTCACGCCGCGGTGGTAGAGCGCGGCCGACCGTGCCCGCACCTCGAACCGCGTGCGGGGGTCGACCGTGGCCCAGGCGAGGACGGGCGCCAGGAATCCGCCGGCGAACGCCGCTTCCTGGGCCGGCGTCAGCAGGCGGGCCGGTCGGCTGTGCGTGCGCCAGTCGAAGGCGCGTTTCGGACGTTGCTTCTTGGTCATCGCTCGTCTCGGGGGTCGGCAGCCGGGCCGCGGTGTGTGCCCACACACTACACGCGGGTGTCGGTCTTCACCACTCGAGTGGTTTGCCGCTGTGCAGCGCGTCAGCCGCCCGGCGGGAGAGGTCGCTCCACTCCTGAGGAACGTCGCGAGGCACCTCTCTGTCGAGCAGGACGGCGAGTGCGCTCGCCCACATCACGGGCACCGCGTCGAACGGTTGGTAACCTCCGCCCCCGGTGCAGGCCAAGCGTCCATCGCAGACGTTGTCGGCGAGACGGACGATTCGCCCGACCGCAGCCACGAACCCGTCGGTGGAGACCCGAAGGTGCGTGAGCGGGTCACCGACGTGCGAGTCCGCGCCGAGTTGCGCGACGATCGCGTCGGGTGCGAACGCGGCGACTGCAGGCGCCACATGGTCCTCGAGCGCGGCGAGGAGCTCGGCATCGCCCGCTCCGGGTCTCAGGGGGACGTTGAGCGCAGCTCCCTCGCCCTCGCCCCGTCCGCGGTCAGATGCGTGGCCGGTCCCAGGGAAGAGGTGGTCGCCGGATTCGTGGACGCTGACGGTCAGCACGTCCGCGCGCTCGTAGAACGCCTCCTCGACCCCGTCGCCGTGGTGGGCGTCGATGTCGACGTAGGCGACGCGAAGCCCCGGGCGCGCGCGGACGGCGCGCTGAATGGCCACAGCCACGTCGTTGTAGACGCAGAAGCCGCTCGCTTTGTCCCGGTGTGCGTGGTGCAGGCCGCCGGCCGGGTTGAACGAGCGGGTCACGCGTCCACTGAGGACAGCCTCGAGCGCTTCGATGGTGCCACCAACGGCGAGCGCAGCGGCGTCGTGGAGTCCGTGGGCGGCGGGGGTGTCCCCGGGACCGATACCGTGTGAGTACCGGGCGGCCAGGGGATTCTGGCTTACGGCCTTGACGTGGGCGATGTAGTCCGCTGTGTGGATCAGTTCGAGTTCGGCGTCCGTCGCCGGTCGGGGAGCAACCAGCCGGGCACGGTTCGCCTCGGCAGCCACACCGTCGTCCGCCGGTGGCTGTGCCTCGGACCCGGCGGGTCCCGCCGACTGCACGAGGCCCCATGCGCGCGCGAGCTCGACAGCGAGCGTGAATCGCTCGGGCTGCATGGGGTGTCCGGGCCCGAAGCGATAGCCGGCCATGGCTGACGTGTGGACCAGTTCGACGGCTGTCATGGCTTGCTGTCCCGCTATCTTCCAGGCGTCTTTCCCGAGCAGGGATCGTGATGGCTATGGCAGCGGCCCGCGAGTCTTGACGGCGAACGAGGCGCCCGAAACCGGCGCTCAAGGCACGTGTCCTCGTTGCCGAGTATACCCACCGCGTGATGTTCATCGCCGCTCGTCAGCGCTCTGCAAGCGTTTGTCGTGTTAAATGCCAGCCGGCGGGTTGTTGATGAGTCCTGCACGATAAGGGCTAGAATCGTGGGGTCAGCCCGCAACGGAAGCGCTCACCACTTCGGGAAGAGGGTACCGGCATGCCCATCAACTGGCGCACGGACTACGCGATTCGGCTCGTGTTCGAGATCGCGAAGATGGAGCCCGGATCGCGCGCGACCGTGCGCGATCTCGCCGAGGCGGCATCCGTTCCGTATGACTACGCGCGCACCATCGTGCGCGACCTCGTGGCGGAGGGCGTCATGACTTCGCGCCGCGGCGTGGGCGGGGGGGTGGAACTCGCCCGGGACCGAAGCGGGATAAGCGTACTCGACGTGTTCCATGCTCTTGGCGAACCGGTCTCGCTCGCGCTGTGCACGGATGCGGGTGGTGTGTGTGGTCGCAAGGACACGTGCCCGATGCACGTGTCGATCTGGGCTGAGCTCGATCGCATGATGGAGTCTTACCTTGCAGGTGTGACCTTCGAAGACGCGGTCCGGATCGCGGCGAAGCTCCCTGCTTCCCCCGATGACTGCCGCTGATCCCAGGTCCGGCATCAGGAGTCGTCGGAACCACGACTCGGTGCGTGACCGGCTACTCGGTGCGTGACCGGCGTCACATGCATCGTGCGCCCGCCACTTCATCTTCGCGTCTCACAGCTCGATGATGCGTGCAGTGAGTTCGATGGGAGGTGCGTGGTGAGGGGGTTCACGAAGAGTCTTGCAGCGATTCTTCTCGTCGGCGTGCTCGTCGTGCCGACGTCTGTCTTGGCCGCGCCTGCCGGGAAGTCCGGTGAGGGTTCGGGCCGCTCCGCGAGTGAGTCCCGCGGAGCATCCGGTCGTGTGGTCGACGATACCCGTGGCGGCGGCAATGGACGGGGTGTGGGCAAGAAGGCGTCCGGCAACTCGCACAAGACGACCGATGTCCAGGCCAATGGCCAGACCGGATCCGGCAAGAAGAAGGGCGCGCAACGCACCGGCAAGGCGGCACGAGGCGGGCATGGCAACAAGAAGGACGCGGCGAAGGGACCGAAGGGCTCGAGGTTGGCGAGCGCGACCGTGCAGGGTGCGACTCGGTCGGAAGATGCCTCGGGCGCACCGCGCCGTGCACGGGAGCGTTCTCGCGTGAGCTCCGGTTCCGTGGAGGCCTCCCGTTCACTCGACTCGACTCGTCCGGCACGTGGTCGCGAGAACGCGTTCGCCCGCATCACAGCGAACCTCGAGCGTGCGGCCGCTCGAGTGGCCCAAGGCACGAAGCTGGCCCTGCCTCCGGGGCTGGTTCGGGTATGGCAGCGACTTGCTGCGTGGCTCGGCGTGGATGCCTCGACCATGCCGGGCGCCACGCCGCCGGCATCGCCCCAAGGCGAAGAACCGACATCGACCACCGAGCCGACCGGGACCGTCTCTCCCACGCGGACGGTGACCCCCACCGCCCCGGTCACGGGCTCGGACATGCCCGGCTCCTGAATCCGGGCACGACAACACGGCCGTTCCCGCGGCCGAGATAAGGGACACGGGACCGCCCACCCCGTGTCCCTTCTCATATCTGCGCCGGTCGCGTTTGGTTGCATGCCTCTTGCTAGACTATGCGCGATCGAGCGTCCGCCCACGAAGACCGGAGTCACATGACTGAACCATCCGCACTTCCGCGCTGGCTGCCCTCCGCGCTCGTCGCGGTCGGAGCCATCGGTGCGGCGGTATGTACGCTATCGTTCCCCGCGGTCGAGGGCCTCGGCACCAAGGTCCGCCTGCCCGTGTTCCACGGAGCCATGACGTGGGTCAACCTCGCGGCGTTCTCGCTGCTCGCTCTGCTGGCGGTGACGTTCCTCGTGACCCGGCGCGACGGACTGTACGCGTTCATCGAGGGCCTGCGTTGGGTGGCGGTGCCGATGTGGCTCGTCGGTTCGGTGCTCGGACTTCTGGCCGCGCTCCAGACCTGGGACTTCACCGGCTCGAAGTCCTCGCCACTCGAGGTCGCAGCGGCGGACCCGAGGCTCTCGGCCCAGTTCTGGATCCTTGTGGCGGCGCTTGGGCTGCTCGCATTGGGTCTGCTCGTCGATGAGCGGCGCCTGCTCGCCGGGGCCGACATCGGTTTCGTGGCACTGACGTGGGTGGTCATCCTGCACGCGGTCCTCGGGCCCGGACGCGCGCTGCATCCGGACAGTCCGGTGATGAACTCAGACGAGGCGATCATCAAGCTGCTCTTCTTCGGCATCGTGGCGTCTTTGGCGGTGTCCACTCTGGCCGCCGCGTGGATCGTCGCCCGCTCCCGCTCCCGCGACGCGGGTGGACGGAAGGCGGCCGCTCAAGATGCCTGACACCAAGCGGGCCATAGAGCAGATCCCTGATGACCTCGACTTCGAGCTTGTCGAGACGCTCTTGACCTCGCGCTCCGATGCGGAGGCGGTGCTCGCCTATGAGGTGCTACGCGGGTTGCTTCCCGAGCTCGCGGTCGTGATGCTCGCCAACCTGCGAGAGGTCATAGCGCTGCTGCCTGACGGGCCGTTCCTCACCGGGAATGGCCTGGACACACTCGAGGCTGCCGACTACGAGGCCACCGGGCGCTCGTACCGGCGCCTCTTCGAGTCCGACCACGGGGTGTTCGGACTCGAGTTCGTGGGCGAGGGCACGTTGTGCGAGGCCATCGTGGTCCACACCGCCACCAGCCGCTTCGCCCTGCATGGCGACGTGGACTCCGCGATCGACCACGAGATGTTGCTCGTCTTCGTCAGTCACCGCGTCCTGCTCGACGCGATTCTCGAAGGTCTGCAGTATCTGGGACACGTGCTCGAGCCTCCGATATACGTGACGGTCGACGACTTTCCCGCGGAGCACGGGACGGCGGCGGCGGTCAGGGCGCTCGATGACCTGTTCTGAGGCGAGCGGTTGCGCTAGACTCGCAGACGACATTGTCAACAGAACAGGCGCCGCAGGGTGCCCCTCGGCCACCGTCTTCGCGTGGTGGAGGGGAGAATAGGGAACCCGGTGAGAATCCGGGACGGGACCCGCCACTGTGATACGGGACGCGAGCCGAAAGCCCCCGTCAGTCAGGAGACCTGCCCTGCGGTGCGCGACGCGGCCTTCGAGGAGACAAGGCCGGCTCGCGGTCCGCTCATTCGCGGGCCCCGAACCGCTCCGCCACACCGGCAGACTCGAAGACCCGCTTCTCGGACAGTTCGCGAGGGCGGGTCTTGTCGTCTTCCGCCACAGGCGTGGGCGCGTCACCGACATGAGAGAAGGAGACACGCATGCCACGCCCGATCGACCGGAACCGCCCGACACTTCGACTGCTTGCGGCACCGCGCGTCTTGCTGCTGCCGGTCTTGCTCGTCGTCGCCATGGCACTCATCGCGCTCGCGTCAGGTTGCGCGAGTGACAGGACCGACTCGGCGGGGGCACCGCCCGCGCAGACGCGGGTCGCCGCGACCAGCTACCCGCTGACCATCACGGACGATGCCAGCCGAAGCGTGACCATACAGGCCGAGCCTCAGCGCATCGTCTCGCTCGCCCCAGCCAACACGGAGATCGTCTTCGCCCTCGGTGCCGGTGACCGCTTGGTCGGGGTGACGAGTCTGGACGACTACCCGGCCGAGGTCGCCGACATACCGAAGGTCGGCGACTTCGCGGGCCCGAACATCGAAGCCGTCGCAGCCGCCGACCCGGACCTCGTCCTGGCGACGACCGGCGTGCAGAGCGATGTGATCGAGCAGTTGGAAGGGCTTGGGGCGACGGTGATCGCCATCGATCCGCAGTCGCTCGATGGCGTCTACGAGGACATCCTCGAAGTGGCCGAGGTGGTCAACACCAAGGCCGCGGGCGAAGAGCTGGTCGCATCGATGAAGGCCACGGTGCAAGACATCGCAGACGCCGTCTCCGGCCGTGATCCGGTCACCGTGTTCATCGAGATCGCGCAAGACCCGCTGTTCACCGCCGGGCGCAACACGCTGCTCGACGAGCTCGTCACCCGCGCCGGAGGCGTGAACGTGGTCCAGGCCCAAGGGTGGGTCCCGTACTCGCCTGAGGAGGTCGTGAAGGCTGACCCGGACGTGTACCTGGCGACGAAAGGCTCGATGTCTAACCCCGAAGACCTCGCGAAACGCCCCGGCTTCAAGGGCCTTTCGGCGGTCAAGGCCGGTCGTGTGGTGATACTCGACGACAACCTCGTCTCGCGTCCCGGGCCACGTATCGTCTCTGGCCTTGAGGACATCGCTCGGGCGCTGCACCCCGAAGCCTTCGGTCAGTAGAGCGGCTTGCCCGGGCGGCGTCATATATCGGCGAGGGTGTCGCTCGCGGCACTCGCATGTTCACTCGCCCTCGTCATCGTCGCCGGTGTGGCGCTGGGTGCGGTCAGGGTCGCGCCCGGAGATGTGTTGGCGTCCGTGTGGCGCGCGATGACGGGGCGGGCGGACTCGCTGTATGACGCCCTCATCGTCGACGTGCGTCTGCCGCGGGTGTTGCTGGCCGCGATCGTCGGGGCTTCGCTCGCGGGGGCCGGGGCGATCTACCAAGCCCTTTTCCGCAACCCGCTGGCCGACCCCTACATCCTCGGTGTTTCGAGCGGGGCGGGCCTCGGAGCGATGCTCGCGCTCGTAGCGACCGGTGGCGCCACCGCGCTGCGCTACGGGATGGTCCCGGTCGCTGCGTTCGCCGGTGCGGTGCTGACGATGGCACTCGTCACTCGGCTGGCGTCGTGGCGCGGAAGGCTGGACACAGCCTCGCTGCTGCTCGCCGGGGTGGCGATCTCCT
This sequence comes from Actinomycetota bacterium, assembly GCA_029265315.1. Taxonomy (GTDB): domain Bacteria; phylum Actinomycetota; class Coriobacteriia; order Anaerosomatales; family PHET01; genus JAJUJM01. The sequence continues at coordinate 52,617 of JAJUJM010000006.1, forward strand.
ACACGCTCGCGGCGTTGACGTCGTTTCTGATGGTGTTCGCTCGTGAACAGATGGCCACGGTGGTCTTCTGGATGATGGGAGGGCTGGGTTCGGCTTCCTGGCCATACCTGGCCATGGTCGGGCCCATGTTCGTTGTTGGTGCGGCGCTCGCGGTCATCTCCGCCCGCGAACTCAATCTCATGCTTCTGGGCGATGAGCGTGCGGGGCATCTCGGGCTGGATGTCGACCGCTTCAAGTTGTTCGTGCTGGCGGTAGCGTCACTGCTGACCGCAGCAGCTGTGGCGGTGGCGGGGCTCATCGGGTTCATCGGGCTCATGGTGCCCCACGCCATCCGGCTGGTGATAGGCCCCGACCATCGCGCTCTTCTGCCTGCGTCCTTCCTCGGTGGTGGCATCGCCCTCGTCGCGGCGGACCTGGTCGCGCGCACCGTCATCGCTCCCGTTGAGGTGCCGGTGGGAATCGTCACGGCGCTGCTCGGAGGTCCGTTCTTCGTCTGGCTGCTGGTACGGGGAGAGGGCCCGCGATGAGCCCGATTGAGAAGGCGGCTCTCGAGTACGCTTGGGCGTGCGTGGGCTACGGGGACGCTTGTGTCGTCGAAGATGTGCGTCTCGCGGTGCGGGCAGGCGAGATCGTCGGACTCGTGGGGCCTAACGGGGCAGGGAAGTCGACTCTGTTGCGCGCTGTGACGGGCGATGCACGCCTGTTGGCGGGCGACATCCGCGTCCGGGGCGACTCCATCGGCGCGCTCACGCCGCGTGAGCGGGCGCTACGGGTCGGCGTCGTACCACAGCAGGTCAGTGCCGCGTTCTCGATCCCCGCTCGCGAGTTCGTGGAGATGGCGCGCCATCCGCACCTGCCGCGCTTCGGCACATATGGACCGAGGGACGACGAGGCCGTCGAACGCGCCCTCGTGATGACCGACACCGCACATCTGGCCGACCGACCGGTCGACGCGCTCTCGGGAGGTGACCTGCAGCGGCTCGCGCTGGCTCAGGCGCTCGCGATCGGTCCCGAGGTCCTGCTTCTCGATGAGGCCACGGCGCATCTGGACCTGAACCATCGTCTGCAGGTGCTCGACCTTGTCCGGTCACTCGCGAAAGACGGGATGGCAGTGCTTGCGGTTTTCCATGACCTCGACATGGCCGCCCGATATGCGGACCGGCTCGCCGTGGTCCACGGCGGCGGTGCAGGCGATGCTGACGTCCCTGAACGCGTGCTGACCGCGGAGATGCTTCGTGAAGTCTTCGGTGTCAGGGCGGTCGTCGGGATCGATCCGATCACGGGTGCGGTGGCGGTCACGCCGGTACTCAGAGATGGAGCCGTGCGAGCGACGGAACTCAACGCGCGCGTGCTCGTCGTGGGCGGGGCGGGCAGCGCTGCGCCGCTGCTGCGCCGTCTCGTGCTTGCGGGCCTGCGCGTGGATGCCGCGGCGCTGAACACAGGGGACGCGGACGCGCTGGTCGCTGAAGCACTGGGTGTCCCGTTCGCCCGGATCCCGCCGTTCGCGCCGATGGATGCTGAAGCGGCGGTGCAGGTGGCCAAGACCGCCGAGGCAGCTGACGTGATCGTGGTCACGCCGGTGCCGTTCGGGCACGGCAACGTCGACAACCTGCTGATTGCGGTCAGGGCGGGAAAACCGCTCGTGCTGATGGGTTCGGTCGAAGGCCGGGACTTCACCGGGGGAGCCGCCGAATCATACTGGATCGAGGCCCTCGAACGCGGCGCGATGTTGGTGAACGAGGTGGAGGCTGCCGAAGAGGCTGTGCTTGCGGTGGTCAGGCGTCGCGGTGTCGAAGAAGGCGACCACGAAGGCCCAGACGGCAGCCCCTGAGACCGTGGCTCAGGACGGTCGCGGTTCGCTAGCCGCGGTTCATCGGCACGCATGGGCGGACGAACGTCTGTGCCGCCACCTCCGCCACCGCAGGATGTCCGAGCCGCCTGAGGGTCCCCGAAAGGGCGGCCTTGGCAAGCTCGACGGTGTTGTTCGTTCGCGAGCGATGCATGGCGATGACATGACGGAGTCGTGTGTGCGCAAGGGTCTCGAGCGCAGCCGAGGCGTCGTCGTTCGACAGGTGTCCATGCGCTGAGAGGATCCTTCGCTTCAGGTGGTAGGGGTACGGGCCTCGCTCGAGCATGGTCACGTCGTGATTGAACTCGAGGCCAAGGACCGTGCAGCCGGTCAGGGCATCGGCAGCCTCGGCGGTCAGGACTCCGCAGTCGGTCGCGAGCCCGAACGCCTCGTCACCCACCTCGATGCGGTAGCCCACCGGGTCGGCGGCATCGTGTGAGATCCGAAAGGCAGTGACTCGAGCGCCGCCGACGTCGAAGGGGCGCCCTGCGCGCACCTTGCTGGTATCGGCGCGCTGATCGAGCCCGGCCGCGGCGAGCGTCGCGGCTGTCGCATGCACGGCACAGCCCGGCGCGTGGCGACGTAGGAACACGTCGATTCCCCGTACGTGGTCGCTGTGTTCATGCGTCAGGAGGATCGCGCGAACACGAGCGGGGTCGAGTCCGGCCGCGTGCATCCGGGAAGCCGTCTCGCGTGCCGAGAATCCGCAGTCAACCAGCATGAGCGTGCCGTCTGCGTCGATGGCGGTACAGTTGCCCGCGGAACCTGAGCCCAGGCAGACGACCGTGAGGCGGGGAGGATACGGCATGGTCGACAGTGTACACGCCGTTCCTGACACGCAAGAAGGGGTGGCTCCCGAGCACGAGGGCCACCCCTTCCTCACTTCCCCTCCCCACTCGCTACGCCGTGTCCGAGACGGTCGATACGGCGCGCGCGGGCGGGTTCACCGCGGCTCAGTATACCCGAAACGCTCCGTTGCGAGTGCGATTCATCTCGCGACCGCCAGTCGTTCCTTCTCGAGAGCCGTGAGCGCGTACTTCTTCGCCTGGGCCATCGCCGACATCGCCTCGGCGTGGTTGTGGAAGCCCATCGAGTTCTCAGACACCGCGAGGTTCTCCCAGATCACATGGGCGCGACGGTGAGCTTCAAGCGCCTCGGCGAGTAGTGAGGTCTTGACCCGAGGATCGCTTTTCGCCAACCCGTATGCCTTGACCGATCGCGCCAGGAGCTTCTCGACTTCGGCCTGTGCGGCGTAGAACTCACGCTGCCGCTGCATGGCCAAGGCACTTCGGTCTCCGTGGCATCGCGTGCAGGGGTTCGTGCCCGCGTCCGCGATGACTCCCGTCTTGTCGGCGAAGCGCGCCCGCAACTCGGGGGACACGTACTTGTATGGACTCGTGAACCAGTGGCTTCGAATCGTGCGGTTGTCCTTCGTGCGGACCTCGGGCATGTGGCAGTCAGCGCATGAGGCGCCGGCGTCGTAATGGGTGCTGTTCCAGTACAGCTCCATCTCAGGGTGCTGGCTCTTGATGAGCGGCTCTCCCATGATCACGTTCTTCCAGTCCTGTGCGTAGTCGAAGCGTTGGCCGTACAGGTCGTGGAGGTCCGTCGCCTTGGCCCAGCCGAACCGGTCCCGGTCGATGCCGTCGACGCCGCTCTTGCCGCAGACATACTCCACGTGGCACTGCGCGCACATGAGATTCAGGCGGTCCTTCTTCTGGGCCGTGCGCCAGTCTTTGGGCGAGTCCTTCTGGTACGGATTCACCCCGCCTTGGCCCGCCGGGCCACCATCGTTCTCGATCGCATACAGCATCGCTTTGCGAACGAGCCTGCCTTCGCCCGTATGCGGGTCGTGGCAGTGGTTGCACCCGGCGCCATACGGAAACGTCTCCTTGATCGCGGCGATGGTCGACGCCCACACCATGTTGTAGTTCTGTGTCGCGTCCTCACTCTTCTTGGGCTGTGAGGTCCACGTCGTCCCGTCGGGGAACACAGCCTTCGCGTCCACGCGCGATTCCTTGGGTTGCGTCGCGTAGGTGATGGTGGTGCCCTTGGGGATGGTGACCTTCTTCGGTGGCACTCCCTCGGTCGCTGTGTGCGTCAGCGTGACCACCGTGTCCTTGGGCACGGTGAGTGGCTTGCCGCTATCCCATGCGATGGCGACTTTGGTCGACTTGCACTGCACGCACGTCTCGAACTTGCCGCGCAGCGTCTCGTAGTGGTCCTCGAGCATGTAGACGTGCGCGCCCTCTTCGTTGTAGTCGCGGGTGAAGGCGTGACCGGCGACTATCGTCTTGTATTCAGGGAACGTCTTCACCTTGGGCTGTGGCGGCTTGCGCTGGGAGCCTCCGAATGGTCCGGGCTGTGCGTTGTCGTCATAGCGGTACGTGACGGCCTCGTCCTCGTGACAAGCAGCGCAGCTGTCGATCGTCCAGTCGATTGCGGCACTCGCCTTCTTCGGGTCGGCGGCGTGCTCTTCGCCTGTTCCCTCGTGGCAGGTGACGCACGGGACTTCGGTGTGCGCTCCCGCGGCCTGTGCTTCGACCACGGCGCCATGGCAGTCGCTCCCGCCGCACGCCTTCGTGTTCTCGTTCGTCTGTCGCGATACGAAGACCTGTGGCGCAGCGCATCCTCCGAGCAACGCCAAAGACACGATGCTGGCGCAGACGACGAGCGTCACTCTGAATCCCCTCATCAGACTCCCTCCTCATCAGACGGCCCTGTGATGGCCGGTCGCATCCGTGACCGGTGTGGTCACGGCTCCACGGGCCACCCGGCACAAGCGTCGTTGTACGGGCGAGGGCGGTACATGACTTCGGTCAAGCCTCCCTCGGATTGGATTCCCCATCTCGGCGTGCTGGTGTTTCGTTTTGGGGGAATAGACCCCTCGACACGGCGGCCGGGCACACGTCCGCTGGCGCCCCACGAAGGAGACATGATGAAGATACATCTCTACGCACTGTCGACCTGTCCGTACTGCCGCATGACCAAGCGGTACCTGGACGAGCACGGGATCACCTACGAGATCACTGAGGTGGACCTGCTCGACGGAGACGAGAAGCAGGCGGCCGTCGATGAGGTCAAGCGGCTCTCGGGTGGCACGTCGTTCCCGGTGCTCGTAGCGGACAACGAGGTCATCGTCGGTTTCAACAAGTCGAAGATGGCGGCCGTGCTTGGTCTGTGAGGCCCCGGCTCGCTTGATACGGAGGGGGTTGTTGCTGCGTGCGCCGAGTCTTTCACGAAGGCACGACCATCGAAGACCTCAAAGCGTACATGGGGCCCTTCGCCGAGCGCTTGGGATACAAGTTCAACACGGAGACCGAGTTCGTCGATGAGGTGCTCGAAAGCGAGCTTCAGGTGCTCGACCGCGACGGGGACGTCTACTGTCCGTGCCGGGTCCGTACCGGCGACCCGAAAGAGGACCTCAAGATCGTGTGCCCGTGCATCCCGTTCTTCCGGGACGAGTTCGCCGCCATGCGCAAGTGCTGGTGCGGGCTGTTCATCCGCCAGGATGTCGAGGACGGCGCCGAACTCATCGGCGTGATCGAGCAGCCAGAACCGGGCACGGCGGTCGCGGTGCCGGTGTGCCTGCTCGCCGACCTGCCCTCCGGCACCGCCCGGCACGTCAAGGTGGGGAAGAACGACATCGCCGTGGTGCGGGTCGGTGATGAGGTCTATGCACTGTCGAACGTATGCCGCCACGCGTTCGCGCCGTTGGCGGAGGGTTTCGTTGACGGTCATATCATCGCGTGCCCTTGGCACGGGTGGAGATACGACGTGCGCGACGGCACCACCGATCACCCCAACGCGGACGTACGGACCTTCCCCGCCACCGTGCGCGACGGGGAGGTCCTGGTGACGGTGCCCTTGGGTAGAGCCCGTTAGAGACTCTCGGCGGCCTTTGCTGTCCCGCTCTTGAACGCCTCGGCGATGCCGCCGACCGCTCCGAGGACGCCACTCACCTCGTAGGGCAGGAAGATCTTCGTGGCCTGCCCGTTCGCTATCTTGGGCAGGGCGTCGAGGTAACGCACGGCGAGCAGGTCGCCTGTGGGGTTGCCCGCGTGGATCGCCGAGAACACCGTCTCGATGGCGCGAGCCTCACCTTCAGCCAGTGCGATGCGCTGGAACTTCTCGGCCTCTGCGACCGCCTTTATCGCCGTGGCCTTGCCTTCGGCCTCCAGTATCGCCGACTGCTTCTGGCCTTCTGCCCGGTTGATGGCGGCCTGCTTGTCGCCCTCCGCCTCGAGGATCTGGGCGCGCCGGGTGCGCTCGGCCTTCATCTGACGATGCATCGCCTCGGTGACGTCCATAGGCGGCTCGATGCGCTGCAGCTCGACCCGCACGACCCGTACGCCCCACTTGTCGGTGGCGTCGTCGAGTATCTGGCGCAGTGCGGCGTTGATCTTCTCGCGGCTCGTGAGCGACTCGTCGAGCTGCATCTCGCCGATCACGTTACGCAGGTTCGTCTGGGCGAGCTTGGTGGCGGCCAAGTAGAAGTTGGCGACGTTGTAGATCAGCTTCACGGGATCGGTGGCCTCGTAGTAGACGACGGCGTCGACGGTGACCACGACGTTGTCTTTCGTGATGACCTCCTGCGGGGGCACGTCAACGACGTTCTCCCGCATATCGACCTTACTGATGCGGTCGAGGAACGGGATGATGATGTGCAACCCCGGCTCGAAGGTCTTCTGGTACTTGCCGAGCCGTTCGACGACGCCCTTCTGGTAGGGCCGGATGATGCGGATGGCGCTCGCCAGGTAGACGAACGCGAAGATCGCGCCTATGAACCCCAGGGTGATGATGCCGATGATCGCTTCCACGGTGTCCTCCCGTTCCCGTCAGCTGCCGGCCGTCGTGTCGCGTACTGGTTCGACGATGAGGTGGGCGCCCTCGACCGCCAGCACGGTGATGCGTGTTCCCGCAGGCAGTGCCTCGTCGCCGGCGTACTCCGCTCGCCATTCCTCGCCGTCCACGCGCACCATCCCTCCCAGTTCTCGCGGCTCCACCGTTCGAAGCACCACGCCTGTGCGTCCGAGAAGCCGGTCCCCGGCGACCCTCTGTGGCGGCTCGTGCGTGACGCGGTCGGCGAACCTGCGCACGACGATCAGCAGCAGTGACGACAGGCCGACGAACGAGGCCCACTGCCACGTCAGTGAATCCCCCGGCCACAGGAACTCGAGCAGCGCGGCGCCTGCCGCGCCTATCGCGAACGGCAGCATGAAGAAGCCGGCGGTGAAGATCTCGGCGATGGCCAGTATGACCGCGAGCAGCACCCACACCCAGAACCAGATGTTCATCACGTCTCCTTCGGGTGACGAGCGTCCGAAGGTAGCTATTCCACATCGGGGACCATGACAGTGCGTTCGGATTAATCGCATAATGCGCACTACTTTGATGAGTTATATGACTCCGCGGTGGCGGTACATTGCCTTCAGGTCGTCAGACATCAACGTGCCCGACGAGAGGATCAGAGATGAGTGGCTTCCCACACCGCTTCTCAGATGTCACCGCCACGATCGGCCACACGCCTGTCGTTCCGCTGCGTCGGATGGGCGACGGGTTGCCGGGGAGGGTCCTCGTCAAACTCGAGTCCCGCAACCCCGGCGGATCGGTCAAGGACCGCATCGGCCGCGCGATGATCGACGACGCTGAGGCTCGCGGCGTGATCCGCCCCGGCGAGTCGGTGCTCGTCGAGCCGACGAGCGGCAACACGGGGATAGCGTTGGCGATGATCGGGGCCGCCCGGGGCTACCGGGTGATACTCACCATGCCCGAGTCCATGTCGCTCGAGCGTCGCAAGCTCCTTGCCGCGTTCGGCGCCGAGCTCGTCCTGACTCCCAGGGAGCGCGGGATGCAGGGCGCCGTCGACGAGGCTGCGGCCATCGTCGAGCGCACACCGGGGGCGTTTCTGCCCGGCCAGTTCGACAATCCCGCGAATCCGGCGGCCCATTACGCGACGACCGGACCTGAGGTCCACGCTGCTCTTGGCGACGACCCCCTTGGCGCGTTCGTGGCTGGCGTCGGGACCGGCGGGACGATCACAGGGGTCGGGCGCCACCTCAAAGAGCACCGGCCTGATGCGCTCATCATCGCGGTCGAGCCGGCTGAGTCCCCGATCATCTCGCAGACGCGCGCAGGTGAGTCGCTCACTCCCGGGCCCCATCTGATCCAAGGGATAGGTGCGAACTTCGTGCCCAAGGTCCTCGAAGTCGACCTGCTCGACGAGGTGATCACCGTGAGCGGTGAGGAGGCCATCGCGACCGCACGGCGCGCGGCGGCAGAGGAGGGCCTGCTCGTGGGCATCTCGAGCGGCGCCAACCTCGCGGCCGCATTGCGTGTCGCCGCGCGCGAGGAGATGGCTGGCCGGTTCGTCGTGACGGTGGCGCCTTCGACCGGCGAGCGCTACCTGAGCACCGCGTTGTGGGAGCAGGTGGGGTAGGTGCGCGTCTCACAGCGTCTCGACTACGCGCTCAGGGCCCTCATCGCGCTGGCCGGGGCGCCCGCGGAAACCCCGATCGCCGCGGGGGACCTGGCCGAACGCTTGAGGCTTCCCAAACGCTTCGTCGAGCAGCAGGTCACTTCGCTCGCGCACGCGGGAATCGTGACCTGCCGTCGTGGAGCGTCCGGGGGGTGCGCGCTTGCGCGCGACGCCGACGAGATCACCGTCGCTGACCTCGTGCGGGCGATTCAGGGCGAGATACTCGACGTGCCCCGGCAGCAGGGCTCGGCGTCCGCTGAGCTCTGGAGTCGGGCCGCGAGCGCTCTTGAGGAGTTCTTCGACTCGGTGACACTGCGGGAACTCGCCGCCCGACAGACAGAACTGGACGAGCTGGCCAACCCGGTTTACTACATCTGAAACGCTCAATCGCCAAGACTTCACATTCTGCTGTCACCTCACGAAGCGGTGTGCTACGCTTCGGGAGTTACGGGCCGGTGGGATGACCGGCGCCGTGACCAGCGGCGCAGGAACTGGTCGTCTCAGACCTGCTGGGCCGCTGCCATCTCTGTCGGCAGGGTGTCAACGAGCAAGGGAGGGACTATGAAGGTGCACAACAGGCGCCTCCTCGCTGTCTTCGCGGCTCTTGTGGCGGTCTCCATGATCGCCACGGGGTGCGGCGGAGGCGCGGAGCCGACCACTCCGGAGGAGCCGGCGGCTCAGGCCACGACCATCAAGATCGGCATCGGCGCCCCGCTCACGCAGGGTGCGGTCGCTCTTGGTCAGGGCATGAAGCGGGGCGCGAGCCTCGCCATCAAGCAGGCCAACGAGAGCGCGGAGGCCAAGGAGCTCGGCATCACGTTCGAGGGCGTCGACGGTGACGACCAGGGCGACCCGAAGACCGGCGTCACCGTGGCCAACACCTTCGCTTCGGATCCGAACCTCATCGGCGTCATGGGTCACCTGAACTCGGGTGTCTCCATCCCCGCCTCGAAGGTCTACAACGACAACAAGATCGTCATGGTGTCGCCGGCCTCGACGAACCCTGCGCTCACGCTGCAGGGCTTCGCCGCCGTCAACCGCGTGTGCACGATCGACTCGGTCCAGGGCCCGGTCGGCGCCGAGAACGCGTACAACAAGCTCGGCTTCAAGACCGCAGTCGTGATCGACGACTCGACGCCGTACGGCGAGGGCCTCGCGGCCGAGTTCGCCAAGAAGTTCGAGGAGCTGGGCGGCAAGGTCCTCTTCACCGAGAAGACCGCCGACAAGGACACGGACTTCAACGCGCTCGTCACCAAGATCAAGGGCCAGAACCCTGATCTGATCTACTACGGCGGCATCTACAACGCCGGTGCGCTCCTGGCCAAGCAGGCCTCGGACGCCGGCATCAAGGCCCCGCTCATGGGCGGCGACGGCCTCTACGACGCCGAGTACATCAAGCTCGCCGGCGCCGCTCAGGCCGAGGGCGACTTCTGCACGTCGGTCGGCCTTCCCGTCGACAAGCTGCCCAAGGGCCAGGAGTTCATGGCCGCCTACAAGGCCGAGTACCCGAACGACGACATCGCCGCGTACGACGCGTATGCCTACGACGCCGCCAACATCATCATCCAGGCGACCCTCAAGGTGGCCAAGGAGCTCGGCGTTGACAAGCTGACCTCGCCCGAGGGCCGCGACGCCATCATCGCCGCGGTGCGCGCGTACAACGGCGAGGGTGTCACGGGCCCCATCTCGTTTGACGAGAACGGCGACACCACCAACAAGGCCATCACCACCTACAAGGTCGTCAATGGTGCGTGGGCACCGGAGATCCTGCCTGAGTAAGGCTTCAGGTACAGGACCGCTCTGACGCGACAGTCCGGGCGGGCATCGGAGACGGTGCCCGCCCGGCTCCTGCGTCAGGGCGCTTTGCGGGGCGAGCCGCTCCGCAGAAGAAGAGAGACAGGACCCCCATCGTGTCTGCAGACCTCATCATCCAGCAGCTCGTGAACGGCGTGACCCTCGGCGGCATGTACGCGCTGATCGCCCTCGGGTACACGCTCGTCTACGGCATCCTGCTCATGATCAACTTCGCGCACTCCGAGATGTTCATGGGCGGCGCCTACGTGGGCCTGGGGATGCTCACGTGGCTTTCGAGTGACTCGTTCCCTGCGAGCTCGTTCTTCAAGGGTTCGACGTTCGGCCTCATCCTACTGTTCCTCATCGTGTTCGCGGTGGCCGGCATCACGATCGGCGTGCTCGGCGTGATCATCGAGCGGGTCGCGTATCGACCACTCAGGCACGCGCCGCGCCTCGCTCCGCTCATCTCGGCCATCGGCGTGTCGATCTTCCTCCAGAATGCGGTACTGCTCTGGATAGACTCCAAGGCCATCCCGTACCCGTCGCTGTTCCCCGTCAGGCAGGTCATCTCCATCGGTGGCGCCAGCCTGAACTCCTTGCAGCTCCTCATCGTCGTCGCCTCGCTCGTGCTCCTGTTGATCCTCGACACCTTCGTCTCGAAGACGCGCATAGGCAAGGCGATGCGTGCCACGTCGCAGGACCGTGAGGCGGCGGGCCTGATGGGCATCGACATCAACTACATCATCGCGCTGGCCTTCTTCATCGGTCCGGCGCTCGGGGCCGTCGCCGGCATCTTCCACGGCATGTACTACGGCACCGTGATCTTCTCCATGGGCTTCATCCCGGGCATCAAGTCGTTCACGGCCGCGGTGCTCGGTGGAATCGGTAACCTGCGCGGAGCCATGCTCGGCGGTTTCGTGCTCGGGATCGTCGAGTCGCTGGGTGCGGGCTTCCTGTCGACCGGTTACAAGGACGTCATCGCGTTCGGCATCCTGATCCTTGTCCTGATCTTCCGTCCGGGCGGCCTGCTCGGCGAGTCCGTAGTGGAGAAGGTGTAGCCATGGGCGGGAGCAAGATGGATATCAAGACCTCCGTCGAATCGGCGAAGATGTCGCCGACGAAACTGGCGGTCTATGCGGGCATCGGCGTGCTCGTGTTCCTTGCGCCGATCCTCTTCCAGGGTTTCGGCCAGCTGTTCCTCGTCCGGATCCTCGCGATCGTGGGGCTCTACGTCATGCTCGCCCTGGGTCTGAACATCGTGGTCGGCTACGCAGGTCTGCTCGACCTGGGCTACATCGCGTTCTACGGCATCGGCGCGTACGCGGGAATCCTGGGGGGGCAGCCGCTTTCGCAGTGGCTTGCCGCCACGTTCCCTGACCAGCCGTGGGCACCGGGGCTGTCGTACTTCATCATGATCCCCATCGCGGCGGTGGCCGCGGCGATCACCGGCATCATGCTGGGCACCCCGGTCCTGCGCCTGCGGGGCGATTACCTCGCGATCGTCACGCTGGGTTTCGGCGAGATCGTCCGCATTGCGCTCAACAACAACATCTTCGGCCTCACGAACGGTGCCGCCGGTCTTCCTAAGGCAGGCGAGGTCGTTCCCAAGCCGTTCGGCCTGGACTGGCTCACCAAGGTGACGTACTTCAGGATTCCGAACCTGGGTGACAACGGCTTCACGTTCACGTTCACGGCGAACGTCTACTGGTACTACATAATCGTGCTGCTGTGTGTGTTCACGATCTTCGTCGTGAGGCGCCTGGATGATTCGCGTCTGGGTCGCTCGTGGACCGCGATGCGCGAAGATGAGGTGGCCGCCGCCTCCATGGGCGTCAACATCACCGGCGCGAAGCTCTACGCCTTCTCGCTCGGCGCTCTGTGGGGAGGAATAGCCGGAACCACGTTCGCGAACTTCCAAGGGTTCGTGAGTCCCGAGTCCTTCACGTTCATGGAGTCCGTGTTCGTCGTGTGCGTCATCGTGCTCGGCGGTATGGGCTCGATTCCGGGGGCCATCGTAGGAGCCCTCGTGATCCAGGGCGTGCCCGAGCTCATCCGTGGCATGGCGTCCTCGGGGCTGCTCACGGCGCTCACCGGCATCACTGTCTCAGCGGAGGCGCAGTCAGCCATCTCGAACTACCGCTACCTCGTGTTCGGCCTGCTGATGGTCATCATGATGGCGTGGCGCCCGCAAGGCATCCTGCCTTCAAAGCGACGCGCCCGCGAGCTGCGACCTGAAGACGAGAAAGCGCTCGACGAGACGAACCAGACGCTCTATGACGCCCAGCACGACACCGCCATTCCGGGCGAAGACCTGTAGGCCGGGCGCGAGAGAGGTACGAGAAGACATGACACGCCTGGTGGAAGCGAACAACGTCACGATGCAGTTCGGCGGCCTGAAGGCCGTGAGCGACGTGACGATGCACATCGACGAAGGCGAGATCGTCGCGCTCATCGGTCCCAACGGTGCCGGCAAGACGACGTTCTTCAACCTGCTCACCGGCATCTACACGCCAACCGAGGGCACGCTCACCTTCAAGGGTCAGCCGGTCGGCGGACTCAAGCCCCACAAGATAGCCAAGATGGGCATCTCGCGCACGTTCCAGAACATACGTCTGTTCCAGAATATGACCGCGCTCGAGAACGTCATGGTGGGGCGTCACACACGCACCAAAGAAGGTCCGATCGGGGCCGTGTTCCGCACTCCCGCCTTCAAGCGCGAAGAGCGGGAGACCGAGGACCGTGCTCGCGAGTGGCTGCGTTTCGTCAACCTCGAGTCGGTGGCCAACGAGCTGGCCAAGAACCTGCCCTATGGCGACCAGCGCCGCCTCGAGATCGCCCGCGCACTGGCCACAGAGCCTGAGCTCGTGCTTCTTGATGAGCCGGCGGCCGGCATGAACCCGCAGGAGAGCCAGGCCTTGAACGGGCTCATCCGCAAGGTCCGCGAGAGCGGTGTGACCGTTCTGCTCATCGAGCACGACATGAAGGTCGTCATGGACATCGCGGACCGCATCTACGTCCTTGACTTCGGTGAGCTCATCGCAGAGGGACTTCCGGCTGAGATCCAGCGAAACCCCAAGGTCATCGAAGCCTACCTGGGTAAGGGCGCCGAAGCGATGATGGCCGCCCACGATGAGATTCGCGAGGAAACGGCCTCGGCGCCCGAGGACGGCGTCGCCGTCGCTGATGCTTCCGCAGTAGGCGGGGAGGAGTAGACGTGCTCGTAGTCAGGGACCTCAGGACCTCCTACGGAAAGATCGAGGCGCTCAAGGGCATCTCCATCACCGTCAACGATGGCGAGATCGTCACCCTCATCGGGGCGAACGGCGCCGGCAAGTCCACCACGTTGAAGACGATTTCGGGCCAGCTGGCCCCGGTTGCGGGCTCCATCGAGTTCAACGGCGAGAACATCGCAGGGATGCCCGCCCACAAGGTCACCGCCAAAGGCATCATCCAAGTGCCCGAGGGCCGGCGCATCTTCTCGCGGATGACGGTGCTCGAGAACCTCGAGATGGGCGCGTACCTGCGCGACGACAAGGACGGTATCGCGGCGGACTTGGAGCACGTGTTCGAGCTCTTCCCCCGCCTCAAGGAGCGCATCTCCCAGAAGGGCGGCACGCTGTCCGGCGGCGAGCAGCAGATGCTCGCGATGGGACGCGGCCTCATGGCCAACCCCAAGCTCCTGATGCTCGACGAGCCGTCCATGGGTCTGGCTCCGGTGGTCGTCGAGACCATCTTCGAGATCATCCAGAAACTCAACGCCGACGGCATCACGGTGCTGCTGGTCGAGCAGAACGCCAATCTGGCACTCTCGATCGCGGACCGGGGCTACGTGCTCGAGACCGGCGAGATCAAGCTCGAAGGCACCGGTAAGGAGCTACTCGCCAACGATGACGTCCGCAAGGCGTACCTGGGCGAAGGCTGAGTCTCCGACCTCGGAGGGGGCCCTCACGGCTTGGTGAGCGCGTGCTCCGCCCTGATGCGGGCCGCCTGTGCGGCCAGCTCGATTCCGTCCGTGGTCTCGAGGTAGGCCCCGTCAAGCACGCGCCAGACCCCGCCGGAAAGCACGGCCTCGGTCGTCGCCGCTCCGGCCAAGCGCACGAAGTCGGTCTCCGGGTCGGTCGAGTCGCCCAGACGGAAGACGGCAAGGTCGGCCTGCATGCCGGTCTCAAGGATTCCGAAGCGGTCTTCGAGTCCCAAGGCGAGAGCGCCCATCACCGTGGCCATCTCGATGAGTCGCGCGGGCGGGATGGCGGGAAACGCCTCGTGCAGGACGCGCAACTCGGCGACCAGGTCGAGGTCTGTGTTGCTCGCGACCGAATCTGTGCCTACGCCCACGGGAAGGCCAGCACGCAGCAGCCGGTTGACCGGGGCCAAGGGATTGCCCAGGAAACGGTTCGAACGAGGACACGTCACGACGCCGCGAGCCGCACACGCCAACCGCGCTATATCAGTCGGACTGGCATGGCAGGCGTGAATCACCGTGCAGCCGTCCAGCGCGCCGAGGGTGTCGATGTACGCGATCGAGCTGCTGTCAGGCGCTGAGAACTCCGGGGCGAGACGCTTCGCCACATCGGCCAACGGACCATCGCCGGTAGCCATGAGCTGCGTCTCGGCGGCCGACTCGGCCACGTGCATGGCGTAGGGCACGAAGAACTCGTCGACCGCTTGGTGCATCGCCCGGATGAGGCTCGGGTCGCAGCTGTAGGGGGCATGGGGCGAGAGCCCGCAACGCTGGCGTTTCGAGCACCAGCCGTGATCGGTCGCCGGGTACTCCTTGGACTCGAGTACCGCATAGAGTCGCGGAGCGGGTACGCCGAGCACCTCCCAGAAGAAGGTGCCGCCAAGCCCGGCGTCCGCTGCGGCTGCGGGAGCTTCGGGTCCGTAGACGATGTCGCCGACCACGGTGACGCCCGCGCGCAAGCACTCGACCGCGCCCAAAGAGGCCGACGCTGCATACTCCGCGGGACCCCAGTCGCCAAGCGCTGTGACCAGCTGGCTTATCCAGACATCCAGCGGTGCCGGAGCGAGCAGTCCACCCAGAGCGGTGAGTGAGAGGTGCGTGTGGGCGTTCACCAGACCCGGTGAGACGACGCAGCCCGGGAAATCGTACCGTTCGCTCTCGCCTGCAAGACCTCGAAGTTCTACGGTGCGTCCGACCTCGACGATGACGCCGCCGTCGACGAGGACCGCCCCGTTCCGAATGGGGGGGCGAGCCACCGGAAGCACCCAGTCGGCGGTGATGAGCATGATCTGGCGTCAGCCCTTCCGTTCGTCCGGCAGTCCGAGCAGGCTCGGTTTGCGGTACTCCATGCAACCGCAGCCGTGACCGAGGTCAGCGTGCGCCACCGCATCTATGACGATTCGCGCAATGGTGGCCGATTCCTCGAAGAAGACGGCTTTGAGCTCGTCGTGCTCCCAGTCTCTGACCAGGCCCTCGCCGTAGTTCACCACGATGTAGATGCCGGCGAAACACGCGCCTATGTCACGGGCCAGGAAGACCTCAGGGGCCAGTGACTGGCCGATGATATCGCCGCCCAAACGCCGGAGGTAGTCGACCTCGGCGACGGTCTCGAACCGTGGACCGTCAGTGACCAGGTAGATGCCGCGCCCGAAGACCCGGGCGAAGTTGGCCGAAGCGCCGGCGTAGAGGTGCTCGGACAGTTCAGGACAGATCGGCCGCCGCATGATGAGCAGGTGGTCGCCTCGCACGTAGATGTCCTGCTTGATCGTGGTGTCGATGAAATCGTTGGGGATGACGATGTCTCGTGGGTCGAGCAGGTGATTGAGCGAGCCGACACCACCGTCCGCCAAGACCTTGACCACGCCCGCTTCATGGAAGACCCAGAAGGTCTGCAAAGACGCGTCCGCGCGCTTCACACCGCGCCGCCAGCCGTGCATCCTGACGGCGAGCGCCTCTCGGGGGCCTCGGTCTCCGTCCACGCGGAAATGCGTGAAGACGGGGGAGCGCCCGAACGGGGTGTCGAAGACGAGGTCGTCCGCGAGCACGGTGACCCGTTCGTCTGCGAGCCCTCCGGGGAAGTCGAAGCTCAACGACCCTGATCCGCCGCAGATGCCGAACTGCGCCTTCGGTACCACAGGTGCGGTCATGCGCATCCCTCCTCGACTACGCAGGGTACCTCAAAGTGCTGCGGATGCGGCAGCGTCAGCTGGTTGCAGCTCGCAGGAGTCGACGAGCGAGCTGCGCGGCCCGGTGACGAGTCTCTGCTGCGGTCCGTGAGTGCCCATCGGTCCCGAAACATCGCTGAAATGTTGCGACATTAATGTCGCGATCGCTTTCACAAGTGTCGGTGCTCGCTGACTCTCTGAACGCAAAACCGCAGCTCAGAGCCTTGTTGGAGTTGGCACGCGGCGTGCGATTCCTCCAGCCCATCTCAAGTGGTCCGCGAAGGTGGACGGGTTGGTCACGACAAGGAGGAGCCATGATTCGACAGGTCGCCATCTACGGCAAGGGTGGCATCGGCAAGAGCACCACGACGCAGAACACCGTCGCGGCGCTCGCGGAGGCCGGCAAGAAGGTCATGATCGTCGGGTGTGACCCGAAGGCGGACTCGACCCGCCTCATCTTGAATGAGAAGGCCCAGGCCACCGTCATGGACATGGCGCGCGAGGCCGGAAGTGTCGAGGACCTCGAGCTCGAGGACGTGCTGCTGACCGGCTACGGCGACGTGAAGTGCGCCGAGTCGGGCGGTCCCGAGCCGGGCGTGGGCTGCGCCGGCCGCGGCGTCATCACGGCCATCAACTTCCTCGAGGAGGAGGGTGCCTACACCGACGACCTCGACTTCGTCTTCTACGACGTGCTCGGCGACGTCGTGTGCGGCGGCTTCGCGATGCCGATCCGCGAGGGCAAGGCGCGCGAGATCTACATCGTCACGTCCGGCGAGATGATGGCGATGTATGCCGCCAACAACATCGCCCGCGGCATCCTCAAGTACGCGCAGTCCGGCGGCGTGCGCCTGGGCGGCCTCATCTGCAACTCCCGCAAGACAGACCGTGAGTACGACCTCATCCAGGCGCTCGCCGAGAGACTCGGCACGCAGATGATCCACTTCGTGCCGCGTGACAACGAGGTACAGCGCGCCGAGCTGCGTCGTCAGACCGTAATCCAGTACAACCCTGAGCACCCACAGGCTGACGAGTACCGCGCGTTGGCCAAGAAGATCGCCGAGAACGAGAACCTCGTGATCCCGACGCCGATCAGCACCGATGAGCTCGAAGAGCTGCTCATGGAGTTCGGCATCATGGAGGCCGAGCCGGCCGACGAGGCGGTGGCCTAGCGATGACCACGCCGAGCGCGAAGATCAACCAGACCCAGAAGATCATCGACGAGATCCTCGAGGTCTACCCTGAGAAGGCCCGCAAGGACCGTGCGAAGCACTTCCGTCCCAACGACCCGACCGGTGAATGCGCGAGCTGTCTGGTCAAGTCCAACGTGAAGTCGCGTCCCGGCGTGATGACGATCCGTGGGTGTGCGTACGCCGGTTCCAAGGGTGTGGTATGGGGTCCCGTCAAGGACATGATCCACATCAGCCATGGCCCCGTCGGGTGTGGCGCATACAGCAACTGGAGCCGCCGCAACTACTACAACGGCATCACGGGCGTCGACTCCTTCGGCACCATGCATTTCACGAGCGATTTCCAGGAGCGCGACATCGTCTACGGCGGCGACAAGAAGCTCGAGAAGATCGTCGACGAGCTTGATGCGCTCTTCCCGCTGGCCCGTGGCATCTCGGTCCAGTCAGAGTGTCCGGTCGGCCTCATCGGTGATGACATCGAGAGCGTCTCGAAGAAGAAGACCGCCGAGATCGGCAAGCCGGTCGTGCCGGTGCGCTGCGAGGGCTTCCGGGGCGTGTCGCAGTCGCTCGGGCACCACATCGCGAACGACGCAATCCGCGACCACGTGTTCGACAAGCAGGCCACCGATATCGAGACCGGTCCCTACGACGTCGCTCTCATCGGCGACTACAACATCGGTGGCGATGCCTGGGCCTCTCGTCGGATCCTGGAGGACATGGGCCTGCGGGTCATCGCGCAGTGGACCGGCGACGCGACACTCGCCGAGCTCGCCAACGCGCCCAAGGCCAAGCTCAACCTCATCCACTGCTATCGCTCGATGAACTACATCTGCCGGCACATGGAGGAGGCGTACGGTGTGCCGTGGGTCGAGTACAACTTCTTCGGCCCCACCAAGATCTATGCGTCCATCCGCGAGATCGCGAGCCACTTCGACGACACCATCAAGGCCAACGCCGAGGCACTCATCGAGCGCATGAAGCCCGAGATGGACGCGGTCATCGCCGAGTTCCGCCCCAAGCTCGAGGGCAAGACGGTGATGCTGTACGTGGGCGGTCTGCGCCCGCGCCACGTCATCGGTGCTTACGAGGACCTCGGCATGGAGATCATCGCCGCCGGCTACGAGTTCGGCCACAACGACGAGTACAAGCGTACGTATCCGCTCATGGCCGAAGGCGCGATGGTCATCGATGACGCCACGCCTTACGAGCTCGAGGAGATCACCAAGCGCCTCAAGCCCGACCTGGTCGGCTCGGGCGTCAAGGAGAAGTACGCCTACCACAAGATGGGCGTGCCGTTCCGTCAGATGCACAGCTGGGACTACTCAGGTCCCTACCACGGCTTCGACGGCTTCAAGATCTTCGCCCGTGACATGGACATGACCGTCAACAGCCCGGTGTGGGGACTCGTGCGCGGCCGCGCGCCCGAAACGCAGGCCGAGTCGATGTCCGAGCGCCAAGCGAGCTAGGAAGGAGGCGACCACATGGAGATCAAGGACCACAACGACCTGTTCGCCGAACCGGAGTACCAAGCTCAGTTCGAGGCCAAGAAGGAGTTCGAGAACGGCTGCTCGGCGGCCCAGGTCGCTGAGATCGCGGAGTGGACCAAGACTGCGGAGTATCGCGAGCTCAACTTCTCCCGCGAGGCGGTGTCGATAAACCCCGCCAAGGCGTGCCAACCGCTGGGCGCGGTGCTCGCCGCACTCGGCTTCGAGAAGACGCTGCCGTTCGTGCAGGGCTCGCAGGGCTGCACCGCGTATTTCCGCAGCTACTTCAGTCGGCACTTCAAGGAGCCGATCGCGACGGTCTCGAGCTCGATGACCGAGGACGCGGCGGTCTTCGGTGGCCTGTCCAACATGAGCGAGGGCCTCGAGAACGCCTACGCGCTCTACAAGCCGGAGATGATCGCGGTCTCGACCACGTGCATGGCCGAGGTCATCGGCGACGACCTGCAGGCCTACATCAAGCAGTCCAAGGCATCCGGAGCGATTCCGGTCGACCTGCCGGTGCCCTACGCCCACACGCCGAGTTTCGTGGGCAGCCATCTCAACGGCTACGACGCGATGCTCAGGGGCATCCTCGGCACGCTCGGTACTCCGGGCGAAGCCAACGGGAAGCTCAACATCATCCCGGGCTTCGATGGCTACTCCGGCAATCTGCGCGAGATCAAGCGCATGCTCGACGTGATGGGCGTCGACCACACGATGCTCGCCGACTACTCGGATGTCGTCGACGGAGGCAACACCGGATGCTACGAGCTCTACCCCGAGGGTGGGACCAAGCTCGCCGACGCTGCCGACGCCGTGAACGCCAAGGCGACCATATCGTTGCAGCGCGCCGCGACCGTGAAGACGGGCGAGCTGATCAGTGGCGAGTGGGGGCAGGAGTTCGTCGTGGTCGGCGAGCCGATCGGCATCAACGCGACCGACGCGTTTCTGGCCGAGGTGTCGCGCTTGAGCGGGGCGCCGATCCCGGCCGCACTCGAAGCCGAACGCGCGCGTGCTGTCGATGCGATCGTCGATTCGCACCCGTACGTCCACAACAAGCGGCTCGCCATGGTCGGAGACCCGGACCTTCTGGTGGGACTCATCTCGTTCGCTCTCGAGATCGGCATGAAGCCGGTGCACATCGTTTGCACGAACGGCGACAAGAAGTTCAAGAAGGCCGCAGAGGAGCTGCTCGCCTCCTCGCCGTTCGGCGCTGAGGCCACGATCTGGATCAAGAAGGACCTGTGGCATCTGCGATCGCTCATGTTCACCGAGCCGGTTGACCTGCTCGTGGGGCCGAGCAACGCCAAGTTCCTGTGGAAGGACACCGGCACTCCGCTCGTCCGTATAGGGTTCCCGCTTTTCGATCGCCACCATCTCTACAAGCGCCCGATCGTCGGCTATGAGGGTGCGACGAACCTCCTCATGGACTTCGTCAACACGGTGCTCGACGAGATGGACCGCAAGGCGATCGCGACCGACTCTCCGAGCTTCGACCTGATCCGCTAGCAGAGAAGCGATAACCGGAACATGCCACTCACGCTGGACAGATTGCTCGCCGACGGATGCGCGACCGACGCCAAGCACAAGCTGTGCAGGTCTCGGGGCGGTGAATCGTGCGCGTTCGATGGCGCGGCGATAGTGCTCATGCCCATCGCTGACGCGGCGCACGTCGTGCACGGCCCCCTGTCGTGTTGCGGGATCTCCTACCAGGGCAGGGGCGTGCATTCGACCGCGGGAGACTTCCATCGACGCGGCTTCTCGAGCGCGCTGTCCGAGCTCGACATCGTGTACGGCGGAGAGCGGCGCTTGGAGACGGTGGTTCGCGAGGTCGTCGAGAGGGAGCACCCCGCTGCGGTGTTCGTGTACGGCACGTGTGTGACCGGGCTCATCGGTGAGGACCTCGATGCGGTGTGCGCGCGCCTCGCCTCCGAGCTCTGGGTACCGGTCATACCTGTGAACGCCCCCGGTTTCGTCGGTCCCAAGAACCTGGGTAACCGAATCGCTGGCGAGGTGCTCCTCGAGCACGTCATCGGCACGGCCGAGCCGCCCGAGACCTCTCCCACGGACATCGTCTTGATCGGCGAGTACAACGTCGCGGGCGACCTGGACGCCATCGAACCACTGCTCGATGAGTGTGGCATCCGCGTCCTGTCGCACGTGACCGGCAACGCACGTTTCGAAGAGATCCGCTGGGCACACCGGGCGAAGGCCTGTGCGCTCGTGTGCAGTCGGGCGCTCGTGAACGTTGCGACGGGACTCACGAGGAAGTGGGGTCTTCCGGTCGTGGAGGTGAGCTTCTTCGGGTCCACCGAGATCGCACGTTCGCTTCGCGCGATCGCCGATGTGCTCGAAGTGGCGACTCCGGAAGCGGCCGGGGTGCGCGACCGCGTCGAAGCGGTGATCGAGCGGCGCGAGGCGCAGGCCCGCGAGCTGCTCGCGCCCTACACAGAGACGCTGAGCGGACGGAAAGCGGTGTTGTACTCAGGCGGCGTCAAGAGCTGGTCGATGGCGAGCGCCCTGCGAGATCTCGGTGTCGAGACGGTGGCTGTCGGGACGAAGAAGTCAAGTCACGAGGACGAGGAGAAGGTCCGTGAGATCCTCGGGGACCACGTGCCACGCCTTGAGGACACGTCGCCTAGGGTGCTGCGCGGTTTCTTCGCCGACGGCAGGGCCGACCTGCTCGTCGCCGGAGGTCGTAATCGATACCTGGCCGCCAAAGAGGGTTGGCCGTTCATCGACGTCAACCAGGAGCGAGATCATGCCTATGCGGGTTACGAGGGACTGGTCAACATCGCGCGTGATCTGACCGCGTCCATTCGATACTACGCGGGTGAGGCGCTCTTCGAACCGGGATGTGGCACATCGACACCACGGACCGCAGTGCGCGAAGAGTCCCGCACCGCCGTGATCGACCCGATCGGCAGCGCGCCGACCCTCGGCGCTGCGCTCGCGTTCCAGGGTGTGCACAAGGCGCTGCCGCTGCTGCATGCCGCCCAAGGCTGCACCTTCCTCGAGAAGGTGCTGATGATCAGGCACTTCAACGAGCCTGTCGCGTTGGCGACCACGAAGCTGTTCACCGAAGACGTGGTGATGGGAAGCGAAGAGGCTGCCGAGAAGACGGCTCGTTCGCTGGTCGACAGCGCCGATCCTGAACTGCTTGCGCTCATCACCGGCGGACTGGCGGAGGTGAAGGGTGACGACATCGAGGCGGTGACACGCACGCTCGGAAGAGAGTTGACGGCCGCTGTGATCGCTGTCCATGCCCCCGACTACGAAGGGGGTCTTGAGACGGGGTTTCGTGCCGCGGTCGAGGCGCTCGTAGGGCTCGCTGACGACCGGCCCGAGAAGGCCACAGGTGACGCGCGTCGTCTGACGGTGCTCGCAGGGGCCCATCTCACGCCCGCCGATGTCCGCTGGGTCGCACGAACCATCGCGTCGTTCGGTCTGGTGCCTGTCATGGTGCCTGACCTCTCCGCGCTCGACGGGTCGCGCGAAGGGTTCAGCCCGCTCGCGGTGGGCGGCACCTCGCTCGCTCAGATCAAGCTGATCGGGGCCTCAGCTCACACCCTCGTGATAGGCGCTTCGCTCGAACCGGTCGCTGCGGGTCTGCGTGACCGCTTCGGGACGCCCTACACAGCCCTGGACTCAGTTCACGGTATCGCCGCCACGGACCTTCTGCTGGCGACGCTGTCCGTGCTGTCGGGTGAGCCTGTCGCGTCTGACTTCGTCCGGGAGCGGCGCATGGCCGTCGATGCCTTACGAGACGCCCACCTCGAGCTCTCGGGTTCGCGAGTCGCACTGGCGCTCGAGCCCGACCATGCACTCTCCCTCTCGGCGCTTCTGTCCGAGGCGGCGTGTGAGGTCACCGCGATCGTGCCGTGTGCTGCCGAACACGCTGCGCGTATCCGCGCACGCGAGGTGGTCGTAGGTGACTTCGCCTCCGTCCCGTCTGAGACGGACCTGCTGTTCGCGTCGACACGTGGCGCCGACACCGCCGTTCGCTTGGGCGCCGCTTTTGTCCCTACAGGTTTTCCGGTCGCGGAGCGGTACGGCGCCTCGCGGGTGTTGAGCGTTGGCTATGCGGGCAGCGCCCGCGTCATCGACGAAGCAGCGAACCTGCTCGTCGCCAAAGAACGGTCGCACGACCACATCGAGATGAAAGGAGCGGTCCTATGAAGGTCGCATTCGCCACGACCGGCGGCACCACGATCGACGAGCACTTCGGTCGCGCCGGCACGTTCGCGATCTACGACATCACCCCGGAGCGCACGGAATTCATCGAGCTCAGGAAGGTCGCTGAAGGCGATCTGGACCTCGACGTCGTCTCCACCCGCGGCATGGGCGCCCTTCACGACGATGCCGTCTCGGACAAGATCGGCAAGCTCGAAGACGTCAAGATCGTGTACTTCACCGAGATCGGCGGGCCCTCGGCGGCGAAACTCGTCCGTCGCGGGATCATGCCGCTCAAGGCCGAGCAGTGCACCGACATCCGGGAGACGGCCGACAAGCTCTCCGAGCAGATGCGGACGAAGCCCGCACCGTGGATGCGCCGTGCTCTTGCGGACGAGCGCTGTTGTGGCCCGGCCGATCCGGCCGATCCTGAAGGACCGTGCGCCTGTGGTACGGATGGCTGTTGTTAGTCGAGTCCCGTGAAGAAGAGAGACAGACGATCCCAGAAAGGAAGAGACAGATGAAGATGGTGCGTGCGTTCATCAGGCCCGAGAAGGAGCAGGAGGTCGTCCAGGCGCTCGAGGGCGCGGGGCATGGCTCGCTCACCAAGATGGCGGTCTTCGGCCGCGGTAAGCAGAAGGGCCTGCAGGTCGGCCCGATCTACTATGACGAACTGCCCAAGACCATGCTCATGACAGTCGTCGAGGACTCCGATGTCGACACGGTGGTCTCGGTCATCGAGGACAAGGCGCGAACCGGGTTCATAGGCGACGGAAAAATCTTCGTCTCGCCGGTCGAGACCGCCTACACCATCCGTACCGGCGAAGTCGGACTCTAGGGGGCTTGCCATGAAGGAGATCTGCGCGATCATCCGCCGGGACAAGCTGCCTGAGACCAAGACGGCGCTCGCCGAGGCCGGTTACCCGTCCCTCACGATCCAGTCGGTCGAGGGGCGCGGCAAGCAGAAGGGCGACGTGGCCTGCACGCTCGCCGACATGGACCAGGACGGGGCCGCCTGCAACTCCCTGCACGTGAAGCTCAAGCCGACCCCGTCGACGTACGCGCTCGAACACGCGCTGCCCAAGGTGGCTCTGTTCGTGCCGAAACGCATGATCACGATGATGGTGCCCGATGATGCCGTTGACACGGTCGTCGCGGCGATCATGAAGGTGAACTCGACCGGCCAGTACGGTGACGGCAGGATCTTCGTCTGCCCGGTCGATGCCGGGCTCACCATCCGTACCGGCGAGCGCGACGACGAGATGGCGGTGGTCTGAAGATGTCTGCGACCCTGCCCACCCGCGACGGCCGGGACTGGTCCCCGCGCTACCTGGATTCCATCGACTTCGACGCGTGCATCGGCTGCGGTCGCTGCTTCAAGGTGTGCGGTCGGTCGGTCATGGCTCCCATCGAGAAGCCCATCGACGATGATTTCGATGATGACGAGGAGTGCGTCACGACGGTCATGAGCGTCATCGACGCCGGCGACTGCATCGGCTGTGAGGCCTGCGCGAAGGTCTGTGCGAAGAAGGCGCACACGCACGTAGCGGCATGTTGATCGCGTGAGGTGTGGGCGCCGCGATTCGCGATGCGCCCTGCGGCCTAGAGTCCGACGTTTTTGTAGCAACCCCTACCAACTGGTGGGGGTTGCTTCTGCTGATGACGGAAAAACCGCAGGTCAGAGGCGGTTCAAGGGTGGCACACGCGTTGCCTTTGCTTCAGATCACGGGAATGTCTGACGAGAGGAACCAGACGATGCACAGTGCGGCCAGCAACGAGCGCCACATCATGAAGCATCACCCGTGCTTCTCTGAGGAAGCGCACCGGGTCGGAGGCAGGATCCACCTGCCGGTGGCGCCCGCTTGCAATGTGCAGTGCGGGTACTGCGTGCGCAGGTTCGACTGCGTCAACGAGTCCCGGCCCGGCGTGGCGAGCGTGGTGCTCTCGCCTGAAGAGGCCATCGAGCGCGTCGAAGCGGTCATCGAGCGCACGGGCGATATCGCCGCGATCGGCATAGCAGGCCCCGGCGACCCGCTTGCGAACGACAGCACCTTCGAGACGCTCGACCTGGTTCGGCGCCGGTACCCGGAGCGCATCGGGTGCGTGTCGACCAACGGGCTCGCGCTGCCTGATCGCATCGCCGACCTCATCGCGGTCGGCGTGCGGTCGATCACGGTGACCATCAATGCCGTCATGCCCGAGACAGCGGCGGAGGTCTACCTGTGGGTGACGGGTCCTGAGGGGGAGAAGCTGCGTGGCCTGCGAGCGGGTCGTCACATGCTCGAGAGGCAGTGGGACGGGCTTCGACTCGCAACGGCCGCTGGTCTCGTGGTCAAGGTCAATTCGGTGCTCATCCCGGGGGTCAACGATCTCGAACTGCCGATGATCGCGCACCTTGCGGCGGAGCACGGCGCCCACAAGCACAACATCCTGCCGCTCATCCCACAGAACAGGTTCCGCCACCATCCGGTGCCCTCGCCGTCCGAGATCCACGCGGCGCGGGCGGCCTGTGGCGAGTACCTGTCGCAGATGACGCACTGCAAGCAGTGTCGCGCCGATGCCTGTGGGTTGATCGGCAAGGACCGTGACATGGAGACCGAGACGCTTCTGGCTCGTCTCGGTGAGGACTACGTGGACGCGGTGTGCTGACGGAACGTTAGCGAAGAGAGGAGCGTGCGATGAAGCGAACGGGAGCCATACCGAGAACGCGACTCAAGGTCAGCGGGGTGTCTGTCCTGCTGCTCAGCCTGGCGCTGTTGGCGGGTTGCGCGACGACGACGGCGCCGGAATCGACGACGGTCGGTGAGCCCGTCGAGATCACGGTGTCCGCGGCCACGACGCTCAAGAAGGCGTTTGAGAAGATGGCCGTCGATTTCGAGGCCGAGACCGGGACGAAGGTCAAGTTCAACTTCGGCGCCGCCGGCGTGCTGCAGAAGCAGATCGAGGGCGGCGCGGTCGTCGACGTGTTCGCGAGCGCGGCCCCGAAGCAGATGAACGAACTCATCGAGGCGGGGCTCGTGTCGGCGGATGCCACGGCGACGTTCGCGAGCAACAAGCTCGTCGTCTTCACGCGTGCGGGCGAAGAGGTATCGATCGAGGGCGCGAGGGATCTCGTCGCGCTCGATCGCATCGCCACAGGCAATCCCGAGTCAACACCCATTGGGACGGCTGCCATGCAGTGGATGCAGAGCGCAGGGCTCGTCGACGACTTCCGCGCACGTGTCATCTATGGCGAGAACGTGACCCAGGTCATGGAGTACCTGACCCGTGGCGAGGTGGACGCGGTCGTGGTGTTCGCGAGCGAGGCGACCGGACGCGATGACGTGCGGATCGCATACACGGTGCCCGATGCGGCAATCCAGCCGATCCGCTACGTCATCGCTCCGGTATTGGCGTCGAAGCACCCTGCTGAGGCGGCGGCCTTCGTCGACTACGTCCTGTCCGACGCCGGCCGCAAGGCACTCGCCGACGCCGGCTTCGTACTTCTCGATCCGGCCCAATAGAGGGAGGCGGAAGCATGTTCGACTTCGGTGAGATAGCGTTTCCCCTCCGCTTGAGCTTCCAGGTGGCGATCTTGGCGACCATTGTCGTCGCCCTTACCGCTGTGCCGCTCGCGTACGCTCTGTCCACTCGACGTGTGCGTGGCGGACGGCTCATAGAGGCGGCGCTCACACTCCCCATGGTGTTGCCGCCTGTCGTCACCGGCTACTACCTGCTCCTGATCATCGGGAGGAACGGTCTGTTCGGTCGCGTCACCGAGGCACTCACCGGTACCGCGGTGGGCCTCAATTTCACCTGGCAGGCGGCGGTGATCGCCGCTGCGGTCGTTTCGTTTCCGCTGGCGCTCAAGACGGCACGTACCGCGCTCGAGAGCGTCGATCCCGGCTTGGTGCGGATGTCTCACACCCTCGGGCGCAGTGAAGCCGAGACGGTGCTTTTCGTCGTCGTTCCTCTCGCATGGCGCGGTATCGCTGCTGGACTCGCGCTCGCCTTCGCTCGGGCCCTTGGTGAGTTCGGCGCCACGGTGATCGTCGCCGGCAACATGCCGGGGAGCACGAACACGATGGCGCTTGAGATATACAACGCGGTCATGTACGGCGACTGGGGTCTCGCGACGAGCCTCGTCCTGTTCTTCACGATGATCACGCTTGTGGTGCTCGTCGGAGCCGACCGCTTGGTCAGGGGGGCGGTCCGATGAGCGAGATCTGTGTCAGGGTGGCACATCGTCTGCCCGGATTCGACCTTGACGTGGCATGGCGCTCACCGGGCGGGTTCACGGTGCTGTTCGGGTACTCAGGCGCCGGGAAGTCGCTCACGCTCTCGGCGCTCACGGGGGTGTTCAGGCCTGATGAGGGCCGCGTGTCGCTGGGAGAGATCGTGTTCTTCGACAGCGTGGCCGGCGTTTTCGTCCCACCGCAGAAGCGCAGGATCGGTTACGTCCCACAGGGCGGCGAGCTGTTCCCGCACATGACTGTCGCTCGCAATATCGGCTATGCGCTGAAGGGGCACACGAGCGCCGAGCGCTCCGAGCGGGTGGCCGAGATGCTTGCCGCACTCAAGATAGAACACCTGCGCGACCGTCTGCCCGGCACCCTGTCGGGTGGAGAGCGCCAACGGGCCGCTCTCGCGCGGGCCTTGGCCCCGAAGCCCCGCGCTCTCGTGCTCGACGAACCGTTCTCCGCTCTCGATCTGCCGGTTCGGGTCGAGATGCGCGAGTTGCTGAGGACCGTGCAGCGGGAGCTCGACATCCCCGTCGCCATGGTCACACACGACCTGTATGAGGCGTGCGCGCTCGCTGACACACTGGTCGTCTACTCAGGCACCGGAACCGTGCAAGTCGGTTCGCCGCGTGAGTTGCTCGCCGATCCGGGGACGCCGGAGATCCGCCGCCTGCTGCGCGCGGTCGACATGCCGCCGCAGGTGTTCGCGCGTAACTGAGACGGATCAGCCCTCGATGTCGTACTTCTTCATCTTGTAGCCCAGTTGGCGAGGCGTGATGCCCAGAGCCCTGGCGGCCTTGGCCTGGACATGGCCCGAGGTTCTGAGAGCAGCGAGGATCCGACGACGCTCGAGCATCTCCACCTCGGCTTCGAGCGACAGGCCGCTTGCGGTCGTCTCATCCACGACATCGTGGGTGAGGATGTGTAGCGGCAGGTCGGCCGCGGTGATCTCGTCGTCGTCCGCGAGCACCACGAGGCGCTGGATGGTGTTCTCGAGCTCGCGGATGTTGCCCGGCCACGGGTAGCTCATCAGGCGCCGCATCGCATCAGGTGAGATGCGCACGTCGCGCCCCGAAGCGCTGCCGTATCGTCCGAGGAAGTGTTCTATGAGCAACGGCAGGTCCTCGCGGCGGTCACGCAGAGGCGGCAGGAAGATGGGCACGACGTTGAGGCGCCAGTACAGGTCCTCCCGGAACTCACCAGCGCGACTCATGGACTCGAGGTCGCGGTTCGTGGCGCTCACGATCCGGGCGTCGGTGCTGAGCGTCTTCGTGCCGCCGAGGCGCTCGAAGGTGCGCTCCTGCAACACGCGCAGCAGTTTGGCCTGTATCGCCGGGGACACGTCGCCGACCTCGTCTAAGAAGATCGTGCCGCCGCGTGCGAGTTCGAAGCGACCGGGCTTCTGCGTGACCGCGCCCGTGAAGGCGCCCTTCTCGTAACCGAAGAGCTCTGCCTCGAGCAGGTTCTCGGGAAGGGCGGCGCAGTTCACCGCGACGAACGGGCCCTTGGGACGGGCTCCTTGGTAGTGCAGCGCGTGAGCGATCAGTTCTTTGCCGGTGCCCGACTCGCCTCGCAGCAGAACGGTCGCCTGGCTCTTCGCCACCTTGCTCACGATCCGGAACACGTCTTGCATCGAATCGGACTCGCCGATGATGTTCGGGAGTGAGAACCGGGCCTTGAGCTCCCCGCGCAGGCGTTCGCCGGCGGAGACCTCGTGGCGGTACGTCCAGTACAGCCGGACCGCGTGAGCGATCATGGACGCCACGATCTCGAGGACGCGGACATCCTCGTCGAGCGAGGTCCGCTCGTCGAACAGGCGGTCGGCCGAGAGTGCTCCCAGCACCTCACCGCGCAGGGTGATGGGCACCGAGATGAACGAGATGTCGCGCTTCTCAGGGCGCGATCCGGTGCGGTCGAGGAACAGGGGCTCGTCGCCGATGTCGGGTACCACCATGGGCTTGCCGCTCGCCACGACGCGTCCGACTATGCCTTCGCCGGGACGGTAGATGCCCCGTGCCAGCTGGGCGCGGGTCAGTCCGTAGGCCGCGGCGATGCGGGTCTCCCGAGTCTCCGGGTCCACGAGTGCCACCGTGCCTCGGTTGAGCCCGAGCCGTTCGTGCAGGATGCGCATGGCGCGGCGCAGGTTGCGATCGATGTCGAAACTGGAGACGAGCGTCTGCGAGACCTCGAGGAGCGCTGAGAGTTCGGCTGTCTCGCGTGCAGTCGGCGTCTTCGAGGCGTCGGTCTCCGGCGGTGTGGTGTCGGCTTCCATGTCGTGCAGCGAACCACGCCTCTGTTTCGAGGGCGTTGCGAACGTGGGGCGATGTCAGCTCTCGACGATCGGCCGAGCGGTCGGCGGACGGCACTCAGAAGCGCCGGACCTCGCGGTAGAGCGTGTCGCGCTGAACGGGGACGAAACCCGCATCGCGGATGAGGCGCACGAGCTCGTGGCGGGCGAGCATGAAGCGTGTGCCCGCTGCGGCGACCACGTTCTCCTCGATCATCGTCGACCCGAGGTCGTTCGCGCCGAAGGCGAGTGCCACCTGCCCGATCTTGGCTCCTTGGGTGACCCAGCTCGCCTGAACGTTGCGAACGTTGTCGAGGTACAGTCGCGAGACGGCGAGCGTGCGCAGGTAGTCCCACCCGCTCGCGGCCTCGAGCACAGTCCCTCTCGCAGCGTACTCATCTTCGGCGAGGGCGGTGTTGCCCGGTTGGTAGCTCCAGGGTATGAAGGCCCGGAAGCCCACGTGGCCGGCAGCGACGGCTTCGTCCTGCACCTGCCGGACGCGTCTCAGGTGCTCAACGCGCTCCTCAACCGTCTCGAGCCCGCCGAACATCATCGTGGCGGTCGTCGAGATGTCGAGCGCGTGCGCCTCCCGCATCACGTCGAGCCACTGGTCGCTCGTGGCCTTCTTCGGAGACACGTGGCCGCGCACGCGGTCCACGAGGATCTCGGCGCCGCCGCCCGGAAGCGAGTCAAGACCGGCTGCCCGCAGCCGCTGGAGCACCTCTTTCGTGGTGAGTCCCGACAGCTTCGCGATGTGGACGATCTCGGGCGGCCCGAAGCCGTGCACGTGGATCGAGGGGTGGTCGGCCTTGATGTCGCGGAGCATGGTCTCGTACCACTCGATGCCAAGGTCGGGGTGCATGCCGCCCTGAAGCAGGATGGCGGTCCCCTCCAGGTCGATCGTCTCGCGCACCTTCCGGGTGAGCTCCTCGCGCGTGAGGACGTAGGCCGCCTCGGAATCGGGTGTGGCGAAGAACGCGCAGAAGCGGCACTCGGACACACACACGTTCGTGTAGTTGACGTTCCGGTCGACGATGAACGTGACCTCGTCTCCGGGAACGAGACGCCGGCGCACGGCGTTGGCTGCGGCAGCGAGTTCGAGAAGGTCGCCTGCGGACAAAAGCCGCACGGCGTCCTCGTCAGTGAGCCGTTCCGTTCCGGAAGCGACGGCGGCGAGCAGGTCTGAAGTGCTCACGCGTCCTCACCGAATACCTTGAGCGTCGGCACGGCCTCGAGCTGGCCGATGGCGACGGCCTCCTCGTAGAAGCGCAGGAGCCCCTCGCGGTAGCGCGGTTCGAAGCGGAAGTGCAAAGCGTCGAAGTAGCTGCGGAACTTGTCGGCGGTGAAGTGCTCCCAGCGGGCCGCGTACTCGCTTATCTCGTCGAGGTGGGCCCGGCAGTAGCTCAACGAGTCCGCGAGTGCGTCAGAGATGTTGCGGACGGTCTCGGGCTCGGTCTCGGCGAAACCGCGCCGGACGGCCCAGACCGCGTAGACCATGGGCAGGCCGGTCCATGCTGTCCACTCGGCGCCCAGGTCGTAGGCGGTCAGTCCGGGAGTTGGTTCCCAATACTCGCGGAGCGCCTCGTCGCCGATGAGCAGGGCGGCGTCCGCATCGCGCAGCATCGCGGGCAGGTCAGGCGGCATGCTCACGTATGACGGTTCGACGCCCCATCGCTTCGCGAGCAGTATCCGCGCGAGCACCTGCGAGGTCCGCGAGTTGGCGGCGAGCGCCACCGTGCGCCCCGTCAGCTGGTCGGCGGGGACGGTGGACACCAGCAGGATCGACTGGACCTCGCCGTCGCTCGTGATCGCGATGTCGGGGAGCAGGACGAGGTCATCGGCGTGCCTCGCGTACTCGATAGCGGGTATCGGCGCGACCTCAAGCGCGCTGGCGACGATCATCTCCGCGAGGTCGGCGGGATTGGCGCGTACGAGGTCGACGTCGAGCAGCACGTCCTGCTTGACCATGCCGTAGTACAGCGGCAGGCAGTTGATGAACTGGATGTGGCCCAGGCGCGGGCGCGACATGTGTCTCTCCTTGTCAGATGCGGCAGCAAGCGGGGGCATGAGGTACCCCCCGGACCCTTGTGCCACTATAGACCCAGTCGACACCAAGGAGTGGTGCGTGCAGTCCCTGCTCTTCGACATCGTCATCATCTTCGCACTGTCGGTCGTCGCTGCGATCGTCTGTCATCGGCTGCGCGTGCCGACCTCCATCGGGCTTCTGCTGACCGGCGTGCTGGCCGGTCCTGAGGTGCTGGGACTCGTCCGCAACGTTCACCAGATCGAGTTGCTGTCCGAGATAGGCGTCGTGCTGCTCTTGTTCGTGATCGGCCTGGAGTTCTCGTTGGCCGACATCTCCCAGCTCAAGAACCAGTTCCTGGTGGGCGGGTCGGTGCAGTTCTTCGGCACGGCGCTCGTCGTGGGGGCGGCCACGATGGCCACGGGCTTCACCGCGTCGCAGAGTGCCTACATCGGCTTCGTGGTGGCGCTGTCGAGCACCGCGATCGTCCTGCGCCTGCTGCAGGACCGAGCGCAGACGAACACCCCGCATGGCCGAACGGTGGTCGCGACGCTCATCTACCAGGACATCGCGGTCGTCCCCGTCATGCTCACCGCACCGCTGCTGGCGGGCAACGGCCTTGGCCCAGGTGCGTCCTCTGCGGGTCTGCTGGCGGCGAGGATACTGGGCATCGCGGTGTTCGCGTTCGTCGCATACCGTTGGGTGGTGCCGTGGGTGCTTGAACGCATCACGCGCACCCGCAGCTCGGAGGCGTTCCTGCTCGGCGTGATCACGCTGTGCATCGGCATCGCGGTGCTCACCCAGTCGGCCGGGCTGTCGCTGGCGCTCGGTGCGTTCCTCGCGGGACTCATCATCTCCGAGTCGGCCTACTCCCATCAGGCCGTGTCCGTGATGTTGCCGTTCAGGGACGTGTTCATCAGCCTGTTCTTCGTGTCGGTCGGGATGCTTCTGGACCTGGGTTACCTGCTCGAGGACCCGCTGCGCATAGCGGTGCTGACGCTTGGCGTCATCGTGGTGAAGCCGTTGATCGGAACGCTCTCGACGCTCGCCACCGGGCTTCCGCTGCGTAGCTCCGTGCTCGCAGGCCTCGCGTTGGGACAGGTGGGCGAATTCTCGCTCGTGGCTACCAAGGCCGGTGTGAGCGCCGGACTGTTCGGGGCCGACGTGTTCCAGACCGTGCTCGACGTGGCGGTGCTCAGCATGATGCTGGCGCCCGTGCTGGTGGCGTTCGCCCCCACGTGCGCTGACCTCGTGTGCGCCACGCCGCTCGCGCGCATCGGGCGGCGCGAGGAAGAGTCGACCCACGGGGTCAACTCCGGGTACAGCGGACATGTGGTGATAGTCGGTTTCGGCGTGACGGGCCGCAACCTGGCGATGACGGCACGGGCCTCGGATGTGCCTTACGCGGTGCTCGAGCTCAACGCGGCGACGGTCCGGGAGGCCAAAGCGGCGGGCGAGCCCATCCACTTCGGGGACGCGAGTCAGGAGCCGCTGTTGCGTCACGTCAACGCCGAGAAGGCGCGCGCGATCGTGGTCGTCATCGACGACCCCGCGGGTGCGCGGCGCATCGTCGAGACGAGTCGCCGGATCGCGCCCGATGCCTACATCCTCGTGCGGAGCCGGTACCTCCGTGAGGTGGAGGCGCTCATGTCCCTCGGGGCCGATGAGGTCATCGCCGATGAGATGGAGGTCTCCATCGAGGTCTTCTCCCGTGTGCTCGCCCGGATGCTCGTGCCGCGCGAGGACATCAAGCGGCTCATCGGTGAGGTGCGTGGCGAGTGGCGCCGCATGGCGCGAGGACTCTCCAAAGAGTCGACCAGCGTGCCGGACCTCAAGGTCGATATCCCGGACCTCGTCACGCACACACTCAGGTTGACGGAGCGATCACCGCTGGTGGGGGTGAGCATCGCCGAGAGCAGGATGCGCGGCGATCACGGCGTGACGGTGCTCGCAGTCACACGAGAGCGTGAGGTGATCGGCAATCCGCACAGCGGACTCGTGCTGGCCGCGGGCGATGTGCTGTTCGTGATCGGCCCCACCGAGTTCGACCCGAGCGTGCTCACCTGAAGCCCGTCTCCGTCTCCGGCAGCGGTCGTGTCAGGCTCCCGACTCACTCGTACACGCGCACGACGCGGTAGAGTGTGTCACGCTCGACCGGCGTATGACCCGTTTCGCGGATCATCGCCACGAGATCGTCCTTTGACAGCGCCTCGGGCGTCGTGGCGCCTGCCATGTGCGTGATCTTCTCCTCGACCACCGTGCCGTCGATGTCGTCGACGCCGAATGCCGTCGACAGTTGCGCGACCTTGAGTCCCACCATGATCCAGAACGCCTTGATGTGGTCGATGTTGTCGAGCATGAGGCGTGCGATCGCCAGCGTCTTCAGGTCATCGTATCCGGTCGTGGCCGGCAGGTCGGCCAGCTCGGTGTTGGCCGGGTGGAAGGCGAGCGGGATGAAGGCGAGGAAGCCACCGCTCTCATCCTGCTGCTCGCGCAGGCGGACGAGGTGGTCGACGCGCTCTTCGATGGTCTCTATGTGGCCGTAGAGCATCGTGCAGTTCGTCTTGATTCCGAGCTCGTGTGCCTCCCCATGGATGCGCAGCCATACGTCGCTCGACGTCTTCTTGTCCCACGCCGCAGCACGCGTGCGGTCCGAGAAGATCTCAGCGCCTCCGCCGGGCAGTGCGTCGAGCCCCGCTTCTTTCAGGTCGGCGAGCACCTCACGTGTTGACTTGTTGGCGATGATCGCCATGTGCTCTATCTCGACCGCGGTGAATGCCTGGACGATGACGTGGTCCGGTACGGCTTCGCGGGTGCGTCGCACCATGTCCAGGTAGAACTCGTAGCTCCATTCGGGGTGCAGGCCCGAGACGATGTGGATCTCGTAGGCACCGTCCGCAGCGCCCTCAGCCGCGGCCTTCGCTATCTCGTCGAGCGTCATCTCGTACGCACCCGGCTCGCCCTCACTGCGAGCGAACGCGCAGAACTTGCATCGGTTGCGGCAGATGTTCGTCGGATTGATGTGGCGGTTCACCATGAAGTGCACGCGGTCGCCGTTCTTGGTCCGGCGCACGTGGTCGGCCATCTGCCCGATGCCGATGAGGTCGTTGCTCGCATACAGCGTCATGCCGTCCTCGCGCGACAGGCGCTCGCCGGCCGCGACCTTCGCGGCGATGGGTTCGAGGGCGGGGTCGATCAGGTTGAAGGAGGGCACGTCATCTCCTCGGTCGGTTGGGAAGAGTGGGCGGACTCCGGTGACTCGCTGCGGGTCCCGCCGTAGTCTATGCCCTATGCGACGGCTTCGTCACGGGTGTCGGGCGGGGAGAGAAGCCGGTCGATGAACAGTGCGAGCGTGATCGAGGGCAGCGCTCCCTCGAGGATGTAGGCGTCGTTGTACTCCTTGAATCCCGCAAGGATGGGCATGCCCAGACCGCCCGCGGCGACCACGGCGCCCAGCGTGGCTGCACTCACGTTGATGACGAGCATGTTCTTCACACCGCCCATGATCACCGGCATCGCGAGCGGCAACTGTACCGAGAGGAACCGCTGGCGTGGTGTCATCCCCATGCCGGTGGCGGCGTCTATCGCGTCGGGGGAGACGCTCTCGATGCCTGCGACCACGTTGAGCATGATGGGCAGGATGCTGTAGAGCACGAGCGCGATGACGACAGGCTCGGCTCCGTAACCCGTCAGAGGGATCACAAGCGCCATGATGGCGACCGACGGTACCGTCTGGGCCAGGTTGCCGACGCTCATGATGAGGTCCCGGAACGGCTTGCCCGCCCGTGACAGGGCGATGAGGCCGAGTGTGACGCCGACCACGAGGGCGATGGCGCTCGAGGCCATCGTCAGGTACACCTGTTCGCCCATGAGCACAGACAGCGGCTTCGTGGGGTAGAGCACGGCCCGTTGGTCCGGCACGAGGAAACGCAACAGCAGCTCGAAACCTGTCGCGTCGAACGTCATCCATGCGGTGACGGCACCGAGAACGGTGACGCCCGCCCAGTGGCCGAGCGTTCCGGCCCGTGTTCGCCATCCGATCATGCCGGGGCGCTCCCGTCGCCCAAGGCCTTCACGAGCGTCTCGAAGTCCACGACGCCGCGTGGCGCGCCCTCGTGACACACGATGAGCTTCGTCGCTTTGGCGCCGACGAGTTCGGCGAGGGCCTCTTTGAGCGTCACTGAGTCCTCGACATGCGGGGCCGCGGCGCACGACACGCTTGGATCGAGGGGTTTGAAGGGGACGCTTGACAGGCAGTGGCGCGCCATGATCCGCAGGCCCAGGTTCTCGCCGAAGAAGCCTTTGACGAACTCGCTCGCGGGTTCGATCCAGAGCTTTTCGGGGGCGGCGTACTGCTCGAGATGGCCTTCGCGCAAGAGTGCTATGCGGTCGGCGAGGAGCACCGCCTCATCGATGTCGTGCGTCACGAACACGATCGTCTTCCTGAGCTTCGCGTGCAGTCTCTTCATCTCGAGCTGCAGACGCTCTCGGGTCAGTGGATCGACCGCGCCGAACGGCTCGTCCATGAGCAGCACGGGGGGGTCTGCCGCGAGCGCTCGGGCGACACCGACCCGCTGCGCTTCGCCGCCGGACAGCTGATGCGGGTACTTTGACGCGTACGTGTCAGGGTCAAGACCGACGAGGTCGAGCATCTCGCTGACACGCTCCTCGATGCGGCGCCGGTCCCATCCCAGCAGACGCGGCACGGTGGCCACGTTACGGCGGATCGTCATGTTGGGGAACAGACCGGTGTTCTGGATGACGTAGCCCATCGTCCGCCGCAGGCTCTCGGGCCTCATCGTCGCGGTGTCCACGCCGTTGAGCAGGACGCGCCCGCTCGTGGGCTCCACCATGCGGTTGATCATCCTGAGTACCGTGGTCTTGCCGGAACCGGAGGGACCGAGGAGCACGGTGAACTGACCTTGCTCCACGGTCAGGCTCACGGAGTCGACCGCGGTGAAGGAGCCGTAGCGTTTGGTGAGGTCGGCTATCTCTATCATCCCGCTGAGCTCCAGAATCCGGTGAGGCGTTCGAGTCCGTGCAGTGCGCGATCGAAGAACAGCGCGAGCGCCACGATGGGCACCACGCCGAGCAGGATGAGGTCGGTGGCGGTCTCGCTGGCGCCGAGGAACACGAAGATCCCCAGCCCGCCGCCGCCGACGAGCCCCGCGATGATGGCCCCGGCGGTGGTCTGCACGAGGGCCACGCGCACCCCCGCGATGACGACCGGAAGCGCCAACGGCAGCTCGATTTCTGCGAGCATGCGCAGGCGGCCCATGCCGACCCCTCGCGCCGCATCGGTGACCGCGCGGTCGAGGCTCGCTATGGCGGCGTGTGTGTTTCGTGCGATCGGGTAGACCGCATACGACGACAGCACGATGATCACCGGCGCCCACCCGACGCCCCGCACGCCCAGGTCTTCGAACAGGGCGATCCGTTCGGACAGGCCGGAGAGCACCGGATTGAGAAGTCCGATGAAAGCGAGCGTGGGCAACACCTGCAAGACGTTCAAGGAGCCGAAGACCACCGGCTCAAGGGAGCGCTTCTTCGCTGCGAGCACGCCCGATAGCAGGCCCGCGACCAGCCCGACGGCGACCGCGCCCGCCACATAGCTCAGGTGCAGACGGAACTCGCGCCAGAAGCTGCTCATGTTGTTCGCGTACTCGCGTGCGATGCCGATCTCGGTCAGTCCGCCTGCCGACGCGATCGCAACGACGCCTGCCACAGGCAGATACGTGAGCGCCACACGCGAGGCGCCCGGCTCGAGCCATGCCGTTGCGGCGAAGATGAGCATGTAAGCCGCGAACTGGGTCAGCCAGAAGCCAAGACCCAAGGAGGTGCGGGCGATAGTGCTCGTCGACTCGACGTAGTCCGTCGCGGCCGAGCCCGCCTGCCACAGGGTCAGGATGGGAACGGCGGCGCCGAGCAGCGTGACGGTCAGCCCCCGAATCCTTTCTCGAAGAGGAGAGGCGGCGAGGAGCGCGGCGAGGAGCCAGGCGCAGAGCAGCACCCATCCCCATGCGCCGAACGCTTCGAGCAAGGAGGATGGTTCACCGCGAAAGACTCGGTTCGCGCGGAACAGCAGCCCAGACGGCGCGAGGGCCGCCGCGATTCCCAGGGCGCATCCCGAGATCGCGACGACCCTCGCGCGGGTTCGGACCAGGTCGGTATCGGCCACTAGCCCTTGTCCACTACTTCAGGAAGCCATTCTGCTTCAGGTACTCCTCGGCGACCGCCGGACCGGCCTCGCCGCCCAGAGCGACTCGCTTGTTGAGCTCCTGGAGCACTTCCATCGTGAGGGATTCGAAGACGGGGGCGAGGATGCCTTCGATCTCGGGATAGGCCTCGATGATCTCGGCGCGG
Source organism: Actinomycetota bacterium (assembly GCA_029265315.1). Lineage (GTDB taxonomy): Bacteria > Actinomycetota > Coriobacteriia > Anaerosomatales > PHET01 > JAJUJM01. The sequence goes on from JAJUJM010000006.1 coordinate 90,601, forward strand.
AAGACGGGGGTTGGGTTGTAGACAGGCGGCACGTTCTTCGAGTCGGTCAGCACGACGAGACCGGCATCCGCCAAACCGCCGTCCGTGGCGTAGACCTCCGCGACGTTGGCGCCGTCCGTACCGTTGACCACGGCTTCGATGAACTGGGCCGTCACGCCATTCGCGAGCCCGATCTTCTGGTCGTTCTTCAGCGTGAAGCCGTACGCTTTCTCATACGCCTTGAGTCCGGCTTCGTTGTCCATCCAGGACTGGTCTCCAACAAGCTTCACCGACCCGCCGCCGTTCACGTATGCGGCGAACTCCTCCATGGTCGTGACCTTGTTCTTCTCAGAGAACTCCTTGGTGACCGCGAGGTACTCGCTGTTGTTGGCGGGAGCGGGAGTGAGCCACGCGATGCCGTTGGCGGCGTCCTTCTCCTTGATGGTCTCATAGCCCTTGACCGGGTCTTTCCAGAGCGGGTCACCTTCTGGACCAGTGTAGTACTGCCCCGAGCCGGTGTAGTCGATGGTGGCGTCGACGTCGCCGGCCAGAAGGGCCTTGCGCACGACGTCCGGCGTGCCGAACTTCGTCTTGTCGACGGTCTTGATCCCGTTGGCCTCAAGCATCTTGATGACCATCGACCCCAATATGACGCCCTCGGAGTCGAGCAGCGAGGCGACCTTGACCTCCGGGCCCTCCTTTGTCGCCGGGGTCTGGGGCTCGGGGGCCGGTTTCTCAGCCGGTGCCGCACATCCTGAGACCACGAGCGCGGTTGCGAGCGCGAGCGCCGCTGCGGACGTCCATGACTTCACACGCATGGGTTCCCCTCTCATCAGCAGTTCGGTGTAGAAACATCAAGCATCATTATAGTGTATCGCCAAGCCGTTCTGCGTGCGCAGCGCTGTTCTTCGGTTGATACCCAAACAGTGGAAGTCGAATGGTCATTCGCAGATATGATAGTATTGATGAATCCCGCTGATACCGAGAAGCGAGCGGAGGTGAGAGCGTGACCGTGACCGAGATCTCTGGAAAGGCTGCGGCACGCGCTCTTGTCGCCGAGGGGCCGATGAGCGCCGCTGACCAGGCCGAGCTTGCGGCGGCCTCGTATTACGAGGCGGGCTTCCACTGTGGCGAGTCTGTGGTGAAGGCCGTGAACGAGGTCTTGGGTCACCCCCTCCCACCAGAGGTCTTCCGGATGGCTTCCGGCTTCTGTGAGGGGTTGGGTGGCTCCCGTTGCATCTGCGGTGCGCTCGCGGGTGGTGTCATGGCGGTCGGACTGACTGCGGGTCGCTCCTCGGCACAAGACGAGTGGGAGCCGGCTTACGACGGTGCTGCCGAGCTCAGGCGTCGCTGGGTCGAGGACCAGAGAGCTGAATCGTGCGATGAAGTCGTCCGCAGGATAGGCGGCATGCATCTGCCCGAGCGCTGGGCGCACTGCACGATGCTCGTTGGTCGCACAGCGCGCTGGGCCGTTGAGATAGCCCAAGAGCAGGCGCGCTCGAAGCGCTGATCCTTCGGCGCCGATCACATTTCCCACGCGGTCTCCACACTCGACACGGCTTCATCGGGTACCTTCTTCTCCCATGACGAAGCTGGTCGAAATCGCACGTACGACCGTTTCTCGCCGCGGGCTGCTTCCCGACGGCTCGCCGGTGCTCGCCATGGTGTCCGGCGGAGCGGACTCGACGGCGCTTCTGCATCTGCTGGCCAAAGGAGTGTTCGGCGAGCATCCGCTGCGCGTGCTCCATGTGAACCATCTTCTGCGGGAAGACGCGGCTTCGGATGAAGCGTTCGTCGTAGCGATGTGCGCATGCTGGGGGATCGACGCGCGCGTGGCCCGCTACGACGTGGGCGCATACGCCGACGCCGAGGGGCTGAACCTCGAAGACGCGGGCCGGCGGGTCCGATACCGCTTGGCCGAGCAGGAGCTCGACGCCTTGTGTGAGGAGCTGGGGCTTCCGGCGCCAAGCGGCCGCATCGCCGTCGCCCATACGCTCGACGACCGCATCGAGACGTTCTTCATGCGGGCCATCTCCGGCGCCGGCACGCGAGCACTCGCCGGCATCCCCGCGCAGCGTGGGCGTATCGTGCGACCCCTCATAGACTGCGAGCGCTCGGCCGTCCGCGAGTACCTCGAATCGCTCGGTGTGGAGTGGTGCGAAGACGCGACCAACACCGACACTGACCGGTCCCGCGCCCTTGTGCGCGCGCAGATCCTTCCGGCCGCCGAGCGCCTCAATCCTTCGTATCGGGACGCGATGCGCCGCACGATGGACCTCTTGGCGGACGACGAGGCCCTGCTCGACCGCCTCGCCGGGGGTTTCGCCCGCGACTTCGCCGAGGTCGCGGATGGCGAGGTCCGCTTCCACCGCGAATGGATGCGTTCGCTGGAGCGAACGATGGCGCGGCGTACGGTGCGAGACGCGCTGAGCCGCGCGTTCCCTGAGTCCGGACGTCTCGAGGCCGAACACATAGAGGCTCTCGTCGACGGACTCGATGACGAAGGGTTCGCGCGGGATCTGCCGTACGGCATGAGGGCCTTCAGCGAGTACGGTACACTGGTCGTCTCGCAAAGGGGGGACGCCGAGCAGCGCGTGGCACCCGGCTTGCTCACGGTTCCGGGACACGTCGACCTCGGTGCGGCGGGGTCCATCACCGCGATCGAGACGCGACCGACGGACATCGCCGGGCAGCCGGACTCCGTGGTCATCGATGCGGACGCCGTGGAGCGCGAACTCACCGTCGGGTCTTGGCGGGAAGGCGAGCGCATGCGCCCGCTGGGCATGACGGGCAGCCGCAAGCTCTCCGACATGCTCGCCGAGGCGAAGGTGTCCCGCCGACTGCGAGGGCTCGTGCCGGTCGTGAGGGACGGCGAGCGGGTCGTGTGGGTCGCAGGGGTTCGCATGAGTGATGAGTACCGGGTCACCGAACGTACCGCGAGGGCGGTACGTCTCACATGGGAGCGAGGCGCCGCGTTGCGCGGCTGGTTCGGACGGGAGCGTGGCGAGTGACCGCATCCATACATGAAGACGTCGAGAGGGTCATCCTCACCGAAGAGCGGATCCGTGAGCGCGTCGCCGAGCTCGGTGCGGCGATCAGCGCCGACTATGGTGACGAACCGGTGCTGCTCATAGCCGTGCTGCGCGGCGCCGCACTGTTCGTGGCGGACCTCGCTCGCACCATATCCTCGCCGGTCGAGATCGACTTCATGGCGGTATCGAGCTACGGTTCCTCGACCAAGTCGTCCGGTGTCGTGCGCATCCTCAAGGACCTGGATGAGGGTATCGAGGGGCGCCACGTGCTCGTCGTCGAGGACATCCTCGACACCGGTCTGACGCTCAAGTACCTCCTGAAGAACCTGGCGTCACGCAAGCCGCGTTCACTCGAAGTCGTGACCCTTCTGAGCAAGCAGGGTAAACAGCGGGTACCTATCGACTGTAAGTACGTCGGTTTCGACGTGCCCGATGAGTTCGTGGTCGGATATGGGCTCGACTACGACGAGCGCTACCGGAACCTGCCCTACATCGGCGTACTGAAGCCCGAGGTCTACACGGACCAGCCGCCATCGGTCGGCACCTCCGCTCAAGGAGACGGATACTCGTGAACAAGAACTTCCGCACCGTCATCATCTACCTGATCCTGCTCGGAGTGCTCGTCTGGATCGTGACGAGCACTCTCACGAGCACTGCCACCGGCCCTGCGCAGCTTGAGACGAGCGAGTTCATCGCGGCGGCAGAAGACGGGCTCATCTCCAGCGTCACCTACGTTGCGCGCAACGGCGACCTTTCAGGAGAGTACTGGGAGGACACGGCCTCCAAGACAGTGAAGGAGAAGCCCGTTCCCTTCACTTCGACGTGGGCGGGGGACGACTCGTTCACTGAGTTCGCCACCTCCAAGAAGCTCGCCTTCAAGGTGGACAACTCCGGTCCGAGCCCTTGGCTCACCATCATCACGTCGCTTCTTCCCATCCTGCTGCTCGTCTTCGTCATGTTCTTCTTCCTGAACCAGATGCAGGGCGGCAATTCGAAGATCATGAGTTTCGGCAAGGCCCGGGTGAAGCGCATGACGCGCGACCAACCGCGGGTCACGTTCAAAGACGTGGCGGGCGCTGACGAGGCGATCGAGGAGCTTGAGGAGATCAAGGAGTTCCTCGCGAACCCGGGCAAGTTCCAAGCGCTTGGCGCCAAGATCCCGAAGGGCGTGCTGCTCGTAGGGCCTCCGGGCACCGGTAAGACGCTGCTCGCGCGCGCGGTGGCCGGCGAGGCGGCGGTGCCGTTCTTCAGCATCTCCGGTTCGGACTTCGTGGAGATGTTCGTGGGTGTGGGCGCTTCACGTGTCCGTGACCTCTTCGAGCAGGCGAAGGCCGCCAGCCCCTGCATCATCTTCATGGACGAGATCGACGCGGTGGGCCGTCAACGCGGCGCCGGCCTCGGCGGAGGCCACGACGAGCGCGAGCAGACCCTCAACCAGCTGCTCGTCGAGATGGATGGATTCGACATCAAGGACAACGTCATCCTGATCGCCGCCACGAACCGCCCCGACATCCTCGACCCGGCACTGCTCCGGCCCGGACGTTTCGACCGCCAGATCGTGGTCGACCGCCCCGACCTCAAGGGCCGCTTGGGCATCCTCAAGATCCACACCAGAGGCAAGCCGCTTGCGGACGACATCGACCTCGAGGTGCTCGCTCGCCGGACTCCGGGTTTCACCGGAGCGGACCTCGCGAACCTCGTGAACGAGGCGGCGCTTCTCGCTGCGCGGCACGGCAAGAAGCGCATCGACATGAGCGAGCTCGACGAGTCGATCGAGCGCGTCATCTCGGGGCCCGAGCGCAAGAGCCGTCTCATCTCTGATGAGGAGAAGCGGGTCATCGCCTACCACGAGTCAGGTCACGCGCTCGTGGGACACCTGCTCCCGGACACCGACCCCATCCACAAGATCTCGATCATCGCCCGTGGTCAGGCGCTGGGCTACACGCTCGCGCTGCCTGCGGAGGACCGCTTCCTGACGAGCCGCAGACAGATGCTCGACCAGATAGCGATGATGCTTGGCGGTCGCGTGGCCGAAGAGCTCGCAATCGGGGACGTCACAACCGGCGCGAGCAACGACATCGAGCGCGCCACGAAGATCGCCAAGCAGATGGTCACCCGCTTCGGCATGAGCGAGAAGTTGGGGCCGCAGACGTTCGGGGACGCGAATCACGAGGTCTTCCTCGGGCGTGACTTCTCGGCCAACGCGGACTACTCGCCTGAGATCGCCTACGAGATCGACAAGGAGATCTCGCGGCTCATCGACGAGGCGTACGAGAAGGCGCGCACCATCCTGTCCGAGCGCCGCGCCCAGCTCGACCTCATGGCCGAGGTGCTCATAGAGCGCGAGACCGTCGACCGCGAAGAGCTTCAGGCGCTGCTCGACAACCGCTGGGAGGAGTATCTCGAGCAGGAGGCGGCGAAGGAGGCGGACACCGCGTCGTCGGATTCGAGTGGCGAGGTCGAGGCCGCGGATGCGGCAGCCGCGGTCGTCGGAGACGCTTCTTCGGGAACCGATGTGGGACCGTCTGCGCCGCCGATTCTGAACGCGTAGGCCGACGGAGCCGGGCGCGGGTCGGGACGACCATGAACCGTGAGGTCCACCACGACTTCACGCTCAGGTGGGCGCTCGAGACCGGGTTCTCGTTGACCGAGGCGCAGACGATCGCGGACGCGAACTGGGCGTGTGACCGCGTCCACACCGATCTGCTCGGCAAGCGCTTCCATTGGCCTGTCTTCGGCTCCATGCTGGTAGCCCGTCTGCGGTTGCGTGATGCTGTGCGCGACCGCGACCTCGTCGCGCTCGGAGAGGCGCTGCACGCCGTCCAGGATTCGATCGGGCACGGTTTCTGGGGACACGTCTACCACTGGCCCGGCATTGATCGCTGGGGACAGCGGGGGGTCTCGGTGCGTGCGCGCATCGAATCCCGCTCCCGTCACATGCTCGCAGAGTACCTGCGTCGCGTCCGCTCTTCCGGGTGAACCGCGAAAGGTCTTGAGTTCGCGTCGGACCGCTGGGCTCCTGAGCGCACTGACTGTGCCTTGACGGCCGTCCGCAGCAGGCGCTCATGGGTGAGTGGGTGGAGTGAGGGGTGCCTCATCTTGGCTTCGAGGGGACGGGGCCATGTGGCGCAGTTGTAGCCGAGGGACGTTATGCAGGGCCTGCGTCGCGGGTAGAGTGATGGATGTCACACTCTCCAGAATCTCGCATCGGGGGGATCACATCGATGGACCCGATCCGGGTCGTGGTTGCCGCTGATCACGAGCTCACACACTACGCCCTGCGCAGCGTGCTCGAGGCGCAGGACGACGTGACGTTGGTCGGTGAGACCCACGAGGGATCGCTGGCCGTCGCCTTGTGCGAGGACGTCTTGCCGGACGTCCTCGTCATGGACCTGAGAGTCTCGGGCGTGAGTCACGCCGAGGTCTGCGAGCGCGTCCGGGAGCGCAGTCCCGCGACGAAGGTGCTCATAGTCGCGGACGGGGGGCAGGACCCGGACCCGCTGACCGCGCTCGACGCGGGCGCGTGCGGCATCCTCTTGAGCGACGCGAACCCGGAGCACATCGTCCATGCGGTGCGTGCCGTCGCGGACGGGCAGACCGTGCTCGATCACGAGGCCGTCGAGCGCGTCACGTCCTCGAGTCCTCATGCCGTCGCGAGAGACGCGCCGCCACTGTCTGCGCGCGAGGCTGAGGTGCTCGCCCTCATGGCGAAAGGACTCTCGAACCACGAGATCGGTCGCGCGCTGTGGATCGGCGAGACGACCGTCAAGACGCACGTCAGCCACATCCTGCGCAAGCTGGGAAAAGCGGACCGCACTCAAGCGGTCATCGAGGCCGTGAGGCTGGGCATGGTGGACCTCGACCGCTGACGTACGCCTCGCGATGCGACATACTTCGCCCACCTGTCTTTTTCGTCTACCGGAAGCCGCGTGAAAGCGAGTCGTCATGGACCGCGACAAGATCGAGACGGGCGTGCGCCTCATACTCGAGGGGATTGGCGAGGACCCGACGCGGGAAGGTCTCATCGAGACGCCTCGCAGGGTCGCCGACATGTACGCCGAGATCTTCTCGGGGCTGACCGAAGATGCCGGCGAGCACTTCTGCGTGACCTTCAACGAAGGCCACCAGGAGATGGTGCTCGTTCGTGACATCCCGCTGTACTCTGTGTGCGAGCACCATCTGGTACCCTTCCTCGGCCGCGCCCACGTCGCCTACATCCCTGGGAAGCACGGACGCATCTGCGGTCTGTCGAAGCTCGCCCGTGTCGTCGATGTCTTCGCCAAGCGGCCCCAAGTACAGGAGCGGATGACCTCGCAGGTCGCTGACACCATCGTGGCCCACCTCGACCCCGCCGGTGTCATCGTCGTGATCGAGGCTGAGCATCTGTGCATGTCCATGCGCGGGGTGAAGAAGCCCGGCTCCATGACGGTGACGAGCGCGGTGCGGGGCATATTCGAGCGCAGTGCGGCGACTCGCGCCGAGGCGATGTCGCTCATCACCGGGAGGTAGTCTCGAACGTGAAGAGCTGGCAGTGTGGCTCTATCTCGTTATCGCTCGCCCGGCCCTTGGTCATGGGCATCGTGAACGTCACGCCGGATTCATTCTCCGATGGCGGGGACCACGCCGATACCGCGTCCGCGGTCGCGCATGGCGAGTCGCTGAGTACTCAAGGCGCGGACATCCTCGACGTGGGAGGGGAGTCGACGCGCCCCGGCGCCGTCGCGGTCGCGCCGGCCGATGAGCTCGCCCGGGTACTTCCGGTCGTCGCCCGGTTGTCTGAGACCGGGACACCCGTGTCCGTCGACACTCGTCGACCCGAGGTGGCCGCCGCGTGTGTCGAGGCGGGCGCGAGCGTCGTGAACAACGTCTCCGGGTTCCGAGATCCGGCTATGGTCGACGTCGTCGCCGCGAGCGACTGCGGCGTCGTGATCATGCACATGCTCGGGGAGCCATCATCGATGCAGGTCGGCCCGCACTACAGCGATGTGGTCGCTGAGGTGGAGGGCCACCTGCTCGCACAGGCGGCGATGCTTGAGGCGGCCGGTGTGGACCGGGAGCGCATCGCGATAGACCCGGGCATCGGTTTCGGTAAGACGCTCGAGCACAACATCGCGCTCTTGCGGGCGGTGCCGAGATTCGCAAGTCACGGCTACCCTGTCGTCATAGGCGCTTCGCGCAAGCGCTTCATCGGCGACATGACAGGAGAGAGCGAGCCCAAGGCCCGGCTCGGAGGTTCTGTCGCGGCAGCTCTCTTCGCCGCACGGTCGGGCGCGTCTGTCGTGCGCGTACACGATGTGGCCGCGACGGCGCAGGCGCTCGCGGTGGACGCGGCGCTCGGTGGCTGAACCGCGTCGAGTGCGGGAATACCTTGCTTGGGACCATCGCGTGACGACGATTCGGGAGGCGACCGGCCATGGCCACAGCGTACATCGCGCTCGGCAGCAACCTCGACCCGCGGATGGCGAACCTCGCGAACGCGCTCGAAGCGATCGCTCATCTGCCTGAGACGCACGTGGAGGACGCGTCGAACGCGTACGAGTCGGAACCCGCCTACGTCGAGGACCAACCCCGTTTCCTGAACGCGGTGGTCAAGGTCACGACGACGCTCACACCAGACGCGCTGCTCGCGCACCTCATGGATGTCGAAGCCGCCTTGGGCAGGGTGCGGGCCGAGGAGAACGGACCGCGCGTCATCGACCTCGACCTGCTGCTCTACGACGACGAGGAGAGGGTCTCGGATACGCTCACGCTCCCTCATCCGCGTCTGCTCGAGCGCGATTTCGTCGTGACGCCGCTGCTCGAGATCGCCCCCGATATCGTGCTCCCTGATGGCACCCGCCCGCGTCGCGATGCGGCTCCCGTCGGTCGCGTCACCAGAGACGCCGGACCCATCCCCGATGTCGACCATCTCCACGACGTGCCGGTCGAACCGGCCGAGTGGGTGGCCGTCGCGGCGAGCGAGGACGTGACCGACCGCATCTCCGGTTTCGACGCGGCGCTGCAGTTCGCTCGTCAGGTGTTGGCCGCCGAGGGGATTCCGGTGGCGTGGGACCCGTACGAGCCCGGTGTCGAGACCGACCCGTTCGGGATGATGGTGCCGTTCAAGCTGCTCGTGCCGGCCGCAGACGAACAACGCGCTCGTGAAGCGCTCGCCGCTGCGATGCAGGCCGAGCCGCGCATCCCGGACGATGAGGCGGGGTCTGACGACTCCACGGCGGACTCCACGGGACCCGAGAGCGACACGTGGCTGGACGCGGAAGACGAGTGGGTCGAAGGTGTGCCTCCCGCGTGATGGGATGTATACTCGCACTCCCTCGACGGAGGGCCGCGTGGACCCGTGTCGTGCGGGCTGCGACGGCGGACCGACATAGGAGGCCGAGTTGAGCGCTTCTTCCTCTGCGTCACCCAGGATGACGGCTACCGCCCTGAAGGCCATGAAGGGCGCTTCAGAGCCGATCGTCGTCGTCACCGCGTACGATCACCCCACGGCCCGGCTGGCTGACGCGGCCGGGGTGGACGCCATCCTCGTGGGCGATTCCCTTGGCATGACGGTGCTCGGCCACGAGAGCACGCTCAGGGTCACCATGGACGACATGGTGCGAGCCACTTCGGCCGTGTCGGGCGCCGTCTCGCACGCGCTTGTGATCGCGGACATGCCGTTCGGTAGCTGGCAGACGAGCGTCGAGGACGGCGTCAGGAACGCGGTGCGCCTCGTCGCCGAAGGCGGGGCGCAGGCGGTCAAGATCGAAGGAGCTGATGCGCACACGCTGGAGGTCATCACCCGGGTCGTCGATGCCGGCATCCCGGTCATGGGGCACGTCGGTCTCACGCCACAGTCGGTGAACGCCATCGGCGGGTACCGGACACAGGGCGTGGATGCCGAGTCGGCGATGATGGTCATCGAGGACGCTGCCCGTGTCGAAGAGGCGCTCGCGTTCTCGGTCGTGCTCGAGTGCATCCCCACCGAGGTGGCGGACTACATCACCAGCGACCTTGAGGTCCCGACGATCGGGATAGGCGCGGGCGGCGGGTGTGATGGCCAGGTGCAGGTGCTGCACGACGTCATCGGGCTCACCGAGAGGATGCCGCGCCACGCGAAGCGGTATGCCGACGTCGCCGGCGAGATCGAACGGGCCCTGGCGGCGCTCGCCGACGACATCAGAGCACGGCGGTTCCCCACTGCTGAGATGAGCACGCCTGCCTCGAAGGGCCTCGTGCGTGAGGCACTGGACCTGCGCAGGGCACTGTTCGCCGCGCTCGAGGAGATCGAGGACCTCGAACGGTGATCGAGCGGCTTTCAAGCAAGAGCGAGGTCCGGGCCGCGGTGGCCGCGGCGCGTCGTGATGGCAAGAGGGTCGGCTTCGTCCCCACGATGGGGGCCCTGCACGCCGGACACCTCTCATTGGTGCAAGCCGCGTGCGCCCGGACGGACATCGTCGTGGCGTCCATCTTCGTCAACCCGACGCAGTTCGGTCCCGGCGAGGACTTCGATGCGTATCCTCGCCGGATCGAGGCCGATATCGAGCTGCTCGCCGCTGACGGCGTGGAGATCGCGTTCACGCCCTCTGCGGCAGAGATGTACGGCGACGGCGCTGCCGTGACGGTCGAGCCCGGACCACTCGCTTCGCGATGGGAGGGGGAGGTGCGCCCGGGGCACTTCACGGGAGTGGCGACGGTCGTGACGAAGCTGCTCTCCGTCGTCCGCCCTGACATCGCGTTCTTCGGCGAGAAGGACTACCAGCAGCTCCAGATCGTCAAGCGAGTCGTCGCCGACCTCGACCTGGGCTGTCAGGTGGTTGGCTGCCCCACCGTTCGCGACGAGGACGGCTTGGCGCTTTCAAGCCGTAACGCGTACCTGACGGCCGAGGAGCGCCACCTCGCGCTCGCCTTGCCGGCCGCGCTCGAGGCGGCCGAACAGGCCGCGGCCTGGGGCGAGCGGTCAGCGGACGTGCTGGTCGCGCTGATGCGTGACACGGTCGCCGAACGTGCGGGAGGGGCCCTCGCGCTGGACTACGCCGCCGTGGTCGATCCCGAGACGCTCGAGCCACTCGAGCGCGTGGACCATCGCGCGCGCGCCCTCATCGCCGGGCGATTGGGCAGCACGCGTCTCATCGACAACTGCTCCATCACCGTGACGGATCGCGAGCCGAACGGTGCCTGATCTCGAGAAGGTATCAGCGGAGGGAGTCATGCGTGCCTGACGCCGACGCCATCGCGAAGCTACAGGCTCGAATCCGAGAGCTGGCCCGTGAGCGCGACGCCGTACTCATCGCGCACAACTACCAGCGTCCTGAGATCCAGGACGTCGCGGACTTCACGGGTGATTCCCTCGGGCTGTCACGTCAAGCGGCCGCGACCGATGCCCGCGTGATCGTGTTCGCAGGCGTCCACTTCATGGCGGAGACGGCCAAGATACTCGCTCCCGAGAAGCGCGTGTTGCTGCCGGAGCCGCGGGCGGGGTGCCCGATGGCGGACATGATCACCGGCGAGGAGCTGGCGGCGTGGCGAGCGGAGCACCCCGGCATCCCGGTGGTCACGTACGTGAACTCGTCCGCGGAGGTCAAGTCGCACTCGGATGTGTGTGTGACGAGCGCGAACGCGGTCGAGGTGGTGCGCGCGTTGGGGGCTGAACGGGTCCTGTTCGCGCCGGACCGCAATCTGGGCAGGTGGGTCGCCCGGTCGCTTCCGGGTGTGGAGGTGCTGCTGTGGGAGGGCTGGTGCCCGACGCACGATGAGGTCACGGTCGAGCAGGTGCAGGCGGCGCGTGTGGAACATCCCGATGCGCGTGTGATGGTGCACCCCGAGTGCCGCCCCGAGGTGGTCGACCTGGCTGATGTCGTGCTGTCCACGTCGCAGATGCTTCGCTACGCCGCGACCGAGCCAGCCGACGAGTTCATCGTGGTCACCGAGTCGGGCCTCACCCATGCGTTGCACAAGGCGGCGCCGGGCAAGCGGTTCTTCGAACTTCGTCCGCGCATGCTGTGTCCCAACATGAAGCTCACGACGCTCGCGAAGGTGCACGATGCGCTCGTGCACGACCGGTTCGCGGTCGAGGTCCCCGCAGATGTCGCAGCCCGGGCCCGCGTCGCGGTCGAGCGGATGGTGGCGATTGGCTGACGCGCTTGCGCTCGCCCCGGTTTCAGGGGTCGTACCTGCGGCTGTCACCGTCCGCACCACTGATGTGCTCGTCATCGGCACGGGCATCGCGGGACTCACTGCGGCGCTGCACTGCTCGCGCGACCGCGATGTCACCGTCGTGACAAAGGGCCGCCTGTCGCAGACGAACACGTGGTATGCACAAGGCGGCATCGCGGGGGCGGTCGGTGAGCACGACTCGATCGAGTCGCACGTGGCGGACACGCTCGAGGTGGGCCAAGGGCTGTGCGACGAGGCGGTGGTGCGCGCCGTCGCCGGCGAGGCGCCGGAGGCACTTGAGTCGCTGCTCGGGTTCGGCGTGCGTTTCGACCTCGCCGAATCCGGTGGCGTCGCACTGGCCCGGGAAGGCGGCCATTCGCTTCCGCGCGTGTTGCACTCCGGCGACCGCACCGGAGCGGCCATCCAGCAGGCGCTCACCGCCACGCTCCTTGAACGCTCGCGCATCCCGGTGCTTGAGCACCGGTTCCTCGCCGAGCTCCTCACCCGTGCGGACGGGACGTGTGCGGGCGCACTCGTCTTCGACACCGTTCGGGGGGTGTATGAGGTGTACCTGGCCGGAGCTGTGGTCTTGGCGACCGGCGGGGCGGGCGGCGTCTTCCGCGTCACGACGAACCCGCCCGAGGCTACCGGCGACGGCGTGGCCGCGGCGTGGCGGGCCGGGGTCGAGGTCGCCGACCTCGAGTTCGTGCAGTTCCACCCCACGGCGCTCGGCCACGAGGCGGCCCCACGTTTCCTCGTGAGCGAGGCCCTGCGCGGGGAGGGCGCCTACCTCAAGGATTGCGACGGCAGGCGCTTCATGGTCGGGGTGCACCCACTCGCCGAACTCGCGCCCCGCGATGTCGTCAGCCGCGAGATCGAGCGAGTGATGAAGCGATGCGGCAGCCCGCACGTGTGGCTCGATGCGCGCCACCTGGGCGAAGCGCACCTTCGTGCCCGGTTCCCCAACATCTGGGCCGCTTGCAGCGAAGCCGGGTACGACCTGTCCCGTGACCTCGTGCCGGTCGCCCCGGCAGCCCACTACTTCGTCGGCGGGGTGAGGTGTGATGTGGACGGGCGTTCGAGCATGCCGGGCCTGTACGTGTCCGGGGAAGTGGCGGCGTCCGGCCTTCACGGTGCGAACCGTCTCGCATCGAACTCGCTGCTGGAGGGGCTCGTCTTCTCCCGCCGGATCGCTCGAGCGCTTGATGCGGACGGCATAGGAGTCGCCCCGGACGCGGACTCTTCGATGCTCTCGAAGGTCTTCATGGCGTCGTCCGGGTCGAGCGCTTCGGGCATCGTGGAGTCCATCACGCTTGACGAGCTTCATGATCTGGCCGCGGCGGGTCTTGGGATGACGCGGACCGCCCGAGGGCTCGCCGGGGTCGAGGCGAGACTCGGCGAGTTCACGCACGTCGCCGTGTCGTGCTCGAAGGCGGATGCAGCGGGCGAGGTGAAGCGGCGAGAGCTCGTGAACCTGGCCTGTGTCGCGGGGCTCGTCGCGCGCGCCGCGGCCATGCGTACTGAATCGAGAGGGTGCCACAGCAGACTCGATTTCCCATCGCGCGATGACTCACGCTGGCGCGGGCATCTGGTCTTCACCTATGGTCGTGAGACGCGATTCGTGGCCGTGACCGGCGAGGAGGACTGAGTGTACGAGCTGCCCGACATCACCTGGGTCGTGGCCAGCGCTCTGGCGGAGGACCTGGGCGTCCTGCCCTCGCGATTCACGGGTGATGGCGAGCCTGGGCTCGACATACTCGACCGCGACGTGACGTCGTCGAGCGTGACCGGTCTCGACGCTCGGTACACGGGAGTGATCGTCGCTCGTGAGGCGTGTGTGGTCGCTGGTCTGCCGGTGGCGGCTGCGGTGTTCGAGCGCCTATCGGCCGCGGCCGGCCTCTTCGAGCCGGTCGACGCGTTCCCGCTCGTCGCCGAAGGCACGGCGGTGCCTGCGGGCACCCCGGTCATGGAGGTCGACGGGCTCGCGTGTGCGGTGCTCGCCGGCGAGCGGACCGCGCTTGATTTCCTCATGGTCCTCTCCGGCATCGCCACCCGCACGCGGACGTGGGTCGAAGCCGCGGGCGACCGGCTTACCGTGGTGGACACGCGCAAGACGTTGCCGGGCCTGCGTGAGCTGTCGAAGTACGCGGTCCGGGTCGGAGGGGCGAGGAACCACCGCATGGGCCTCTATGACATGGTCCTCATCAAGGACAACCACCTGCGCGGTGTGTCGATCGCCTCCGCGGTCGCTCGGGCACGCGCCGTGCATCCCGGGCTCGTCGTGGAGGTGGAGGCGGACACCCAGGCCCAGGCCGTCGAAGCGGTGGATGCGGGCGCGGACATCGTCCTGCTCGACAACATGGACGACGAGGAGTTGGCCCGGGTGGTCAGCGTCTGTCGTGCTCGTGCCGCTGCCGCTGGACGCGCGGTTGCGCTGGAGGCTTCCGGCGGAATCGGCATCGAGCGCTTGCGTGCGCTTGCCGTCGCCGGTGTGGATCGCGTGTCATCGAGCGATCTGACTCTTGCGCCGCCGGTCGACTTCGGATTGGATGAGCGCTGACGCCTCGTCCGCGCCGTGGAGGTCCGCATGCTCCCACAGACCGGCATCGCGATCCTCGATTGGATCCTGAGCTTCCTTGATGCCTGGGGCTACCTGATCGTCATCTTCTTCACCATCTTCGAGAACATCTTCATCATCGGGACCTTGACGCCGGGTGAGACCATCGTCATCGCTGCCGCGTTCGTGTCCACCCACGGAAGTCTGGCGCTGCCTCTCGTGTGGGTCTGTTCGCTCGTCGGCACGCTGATCGGCAGCAACATCACGTACTGGGCGGGTCGTAGGCTCGGACTGGAAGCCTTCCGGGCATCGGTCGTGCGTGTCAGTCAGACTCGCATCGGGCGATTGCTGAAGGTCGACCCCAGTGCCATCGACGAGATTCAAGCCCACTTCGACGCGGACGGGTCGAAGACCGTCTTCTTCTCCCGTTTCGCTGTCGGGGCCAAGAACATGGTTCCCGCCATGGCGGGTGCGGTGAGGATGCCGGTGTTCTGGTTCGAGTTCCATACCGTCTTCAGCGCGACGATCTACACATCGCTCATGTGCGCCATAGGCTGGTTTCTCGGCGAGAACATGCAGTACGCGCTGCAGGTGTCGCAGGGCATGAGCTGGTTCGGGCTGCTCGTGCTGCTCACGGTGGCCGGCGTGCTGTTCTACGCGCGACGCCGGAGCGCGAAGCGGCGCGAGGCCGTTCGGGCAGAAGCGGCTTGTGCCGACGGGGTCGATCAATCACAAGATGCTGCTCACGCCGAAGACGCTGCGTGCACCGATGAGGTCGATGGGGAGTCGGCGTGAGGGCGCTGGGCACGCGCGAGCACGTGCTGACGGCCTTGCGCGATGCGGGGCAGGCGGGCATCAGCGGCGAGCGGCTCGCTCGCCTGCTCGGGATCAGTCGGGTCGCGGTGGGCAAGCACGTCGCGGCACTGCGTGAGCTGGGTTACCGCATCGACGCTTCACCCGGTTCGGGATACACACTCGTGTCCTCGCCGGATATCGCGTACCCATGGGACGTCGCTCCGCTGGTCCGGCACGCGTTGTGGTGTTCGTTTGTGGGCGATGCGGAGATGCCGTCGACCAACGATGCCGCTCGCGAGCTCGCTCGAGAAGGCGCCAAGGAGGGTACCGTGGTGGTCGCGGGCCGGCAGACGGCCGGCCGCGGCCGATTGGGCCGTTCGTGGGTCTCACCAGAGGGCGGCGCCTACGTCTCGGTCATCCTGCGCCCCCCGGTGGCCTTGGCGGAGGTGGGATCACTCGCCCTGGTCGTGGGCCTGGGAATCGCACAGGGCCTCGAGGGCTTCGGCCTGAAACCCCGGCTCAAATGGCCGAACGACGTGTGGCTCTCAGGCGGCAAGGTGGCCGGAGTACTGCTCGAGATGACCGCCGAGTCCGACCGGGTGGACTGGGTGGTCGCCGGTTTCGGGCTCAACGTCGTGCGCAGGGACGCCGCGCCGCTCACGGCGGCCTTCGTACATGATGTGGACGCGTCGATCAGTGTGGCCGCTGCCGCAGCCGCAGCGTTGGATGGGATCGCGGAGGCGTACGGCGTGTGGCTCGACGCGGGATTCGCCGCCCTCGTCCAGGAGTACAACGCCCGTGACCTGCTCGCTGGTCGACGTGTGGTGGTGAGCGACGCCACGGGGACGGTGCGTGTCCAAGGTGTCGCGCGAGGCATCGACCATGAGGGATGTCTGCTCGTCGAGGGCAAGGCGGGAACAGAGGCCGTCAGCTCCGGAGAAGTGACACTGCGTACTTGACGCCCTGCCGTCCACCGCATACCGTAAACATGCACTTGTCAATCGGTTTACGGAACGGCGGTCCATGGATATCACCTCGACGGCTTCCCCGAACGTCTCGCGTACCCGCGAGCTCGTCACAGCGGCGCTCACCGCCGCCTTGTTGTGCGCTTCCGCGTACGTCACGGTCCCGCTGCAGCCGGTCCCCATGACGCTTCAGGTGTTCTTCGTCGTGCTCGCCGGCCTCCTTCTTGCGGCGCCATGGGCATCTGCCGCGATGGCGGTCTACCTGCTCCTGGGAGCGGCGGGCCTGCCCGTGTTCTCGGGAGCGAAAGGCGGCTTGGGGGTCATCGCCGGCCCCACGGGCGGCTACCTCATCGGCTTCCTGCTCGCCGCTCCCGTCGCGTCGCTCGTGCGCGAGGCGCTCGTGCGCACGCAGACGCGGCCCATTCTCGCGGACGGAGTCGCTGCCGCGTTCGCCATCCTCGTCGTCTACACGGTCGGTGCGGTGCAGCTCGCCATGGTCACCGGCATGAGCGCGGCCGAGGCGGTCGCGGCTGGGGTGGCGCCGTTCCTGGTCCTGGACGCTGGGAAGGCCGCTGCCGCCGTGGTGGTGGCCGCCGCTGTGCGGAGGGCGCGGGGCGCGTGACCGCTCAGGGCGCGAGCGGGATGCGGACCGTGAAGCGCGAGCCGCCGGCCGCAAGGTTCTCGGCCTCGATGGTGCCCGCGTGCGCCGTGACGATCGCACGCACGATGGCCAGCCCAAGGCCCGCCCCGCCGCTCGTGCGCGTGCGGCTCGTGTCCGCACGATAGAACCGGTCGAACAGGTGCGGTAGGTCCTCCTCGGGGATGCCGGGCCCGTCGTCGGTGACCGAGAGGGTGGCCCATCCTCCGTCGGTCCCCACCGCGACATCGACGCGCCCGCCGGGGGAGACGATGCGCGTGGCATTGTCCACGAGGTTGGCAACGACCTGCTGCAGCCGGTCGATGTCCCCCAGGACCTCAGGTGCGTCACCGGAGACCGTCACCGTCACGCCGCGATGCTCGATAAGCGGCTCGAGCATCGCCACCGCCCGGTCGGCGGCGACCCGTAGACGGAAGCGGGAGAGCGGCAGCTCACCGGTGGCGCCTTCGATCCGTTGCAGCGTGAGCAGGTCATTGGCCAGGCGAGTGAGCCGCTCGGCTTCCAGAGCGATCGTCGACAGGAAACGCTCCTGGTCGTCGGGGGCCACGTCGCCGTCAAGCAGGGTCTCCGCTGCACCGCGGATGGCGGTGAGCGGCGTTCTGAGTTCATGACTCACGTCCGACACGAACTGCGTCTTGCGCCGTTCCTCGCTTGTCACCTGCTCCAGCGCGGCCTTGACCTCGTCGGCCATGCGGTTGAACGACCGGGCGATCAGGCGGACCTCCCTGGGGCCGGTGGTGTCCGCGCGCGCCTCCAGGTCGCCTGCCGCGAATGACGACGCGGTCGCTGCCAGCCGTTCGAGCGGAGCGGTGAACGAACGCGCGATCATGCGTCCGACCGCCCATCCCACAAGTGCGGACACGGATACGACCACCACTTCGAGTCTCCAGGCGGCCGCGACAGCGGCGGCCGTCGCTCCGGCGAGCGTGAAGACGCCCAGCGCCAAGGCGATCCGCGATCGCAGTGTGGCCACACTACTGCGCACGGAAGCGGTACCCGTACCCGCGCACGGTCTCGACGAGCGCGGGGTCGACCCCGGCGGCCTCGAGTTTGTCTCTCAACCGCTTGACGTGTGTGTCAACGGTCTTGGTCTCGACGAGGTACTCCCAGCCCCACGCGTCGCGGAGGAGCTGCTCGCGCGAGAGGACTCTGCCGGCGTGGCGCATGAGGCAGGCGAGCAGTTCGAACTCCCGCGGTGTGAGGTCTATCGCGCCGTGCGCCGAGGTGGCTGAGTGCGCGGCCTCGTCGAGTACGACGCCGGAGACCTCGAACCGCTCACCGGCGATCCCGGAGTCACGCGAACCGGCTTGACGCCGCCTGAGCAGCGCTTTGACGCGCGCAGTGAGCTCGCGCACGCCGAACGGCTTGGCCAGGTAGTCGTCGCCGCCGATCTCGAGCCCGACCACTTTGTCGAGCTCCGTGTCGCGGGCCGACAGGAAGAGCACCGGTACGTCCGAGGACGCGCGCAGCCGGCGGCAGACCTCGTAGCCGTCCATGCCCGGCAGCATGACATCGAGTACGACGAGGTCGAACGGGCGCGCTGCGGTTGCAGCGAGCGCGGCGTCTCCGTCCGTGGCCACCTCGACCTCGTAGCCCTCCTTCTTCAGGTTGTAGCTGACGAATTCGGTGATGGAGGGCTCGTCGTCCACGACGAGGATCCGGGCCGGCACGTCGCTCATGTGCGCGCCTCCTCGAAAGAATCGGCGTATCATGGCAGGTCAGCGAACGCTCGGGTTCGCCCGCTTGGACCCGTGGGGCCGCGCCCCGGCCGATGATAGCACCGGGCCCGCGCTGTTCAGCTCCACGCGTCACCAGGCCGTCACCCTCGCCGGCGGGGCGCACAGGGTCGACTCTCGCGAGAGGGAGTGCAGAGGAGAGAGATGCTGCTCGCCATCGACGTAGGCAACACGCAGACCGTCCTCGGGCTGTTCGACGGCGCGGAGCTCGTCGCGCACTGGCGTATCTCGAGCAGCCCGGCGCTGACGGCGGACGAGTTGCGGGTGAAGCTTGAGGCACTGCTGCGGAGCAGCGGTCACGCGTGGGTCGACGTGGACGAGGCGGTGATGTCCAGCGTCGTGCCGCGTCTTACGTCCGCGTGGGAGGAGCTGGTCGAAGCCGGGTGCGGTTGTCGGCTCATGGTGGTGGGACCCGGGATCAAGACGGGGTTGCCCATACGCTACGACAACCCGCATGAGGTGGGGGCCGACCGGATCGTCAACAGCGTCGCCGCTGTCGCGGCCCACGGTGCGCCGGTGATCATCATCGATTTCGGCACGGCGACCACGCTCGATGTCGTCGGACCGGACGGAGCGTACCTCGGCGGTGCGATCGCCCCAGGCGTCGAGACGAGCGCTGAGGCGCTGTTCGCCAAGGCCGCGAGGTTGTCGAAGGTGGACCTGGAGCCGCCTTCGCGCGTCATCGGCACGAACACCCGCGCGAGCGTACAAGCGGGACTCATGCTCGGTGAGGCCGCGATGGTCGATGGGCTCGTGCGGCGCGCGAGGGACGAGCTCGGAGTGGCGGCACCGGTGGTGGCCACCGGCGGACTCGCTCCTCGCATGGCTCCTCTTTGCGAGACCATCGGACACGTGGATGTGGATCTGACGCTCACCGGGCTTCGCATCATCCGCGACCTGAACCTCTGATGCGTCGACACCGTCTCGTCCCAAGCGGCGTATACTCCGTGTGTACGCTTTCGTATACACGCGGCGGGCGCCATGAGGGGGCGACGGGCGTTGCGGTTCTACCGGATCGGCGAGAAGGTCATCAGTCGCGACAAGCTCATCGACGCCATCGATGCGGTCCTCGCTGACCGGGAGGCCGGAGCGACCCAGGAGGAGGCGGCACGTGCGGCCGGCGTCACCAGGAGTGTCGTGTCGTTCATCGAGACGCTCGGCGAGGTGCGTCGCGGCCCCCGTGTGGCCGTCGTCGGGTTCCCGGTGGCAAATGGTGACGAGGTCCGCGCCGTCGCCGATCGCCATGCGGTCGATTTCGTGCTGATCTTGAGCCAGTCCGAGCGCGAGTCCATCGAGTCAGGCTCGCCTGTCAACGTGTTCAATCGTCTCCTCGAGACGCTCGCCACGCTGCGCGACTTCGATACGGTCGTCCTCATGGCGAGCGACTGGCGAATCGCCACGATCGAGCGCATCCTGGGCTCTGAGGTCGTCGGTATCCCGCTGGGGACGACGCCGTTGCGGGAAGACGTCAAGGTCGATGTCGTCGAACTCGACCGCCTCCTTTCGGGCATCATGTCCGAGCCCATCACCCCACGGGCACCGCAACGCGCCAAGCCGAGGCGTGTGGGCGGTGCGTTGCGAGACGCTGCCAGCGAGATAGCCGGGAGGTGGAGTCCATCAAAGAGGTCGTGAGTGTCTCGATCGGTTCCTCGAAACGCGACCACACGGTCGAGGTGGACCTGTTCGGCGAGCGGTTCCTCATCAGCCGCCGAGGCACGGACGGTGATGCGGACGCAGCCGAGGCCATCCTGCGAGAGCTGGACGGCAAGGTCGCGGCGTTCGGCCTGGGCGGTACCGACATATTCCTGCATGCCGCGGGGCGCGACTACTTCTTCCGTGAGGCGAAGCGGTTCAAGCGGGCGGTGAAGCTCACGCCCATCGTCGACGGTTCGGGCCTCAAAGGTGCGGTCGAGGCCGACGTGGTCCGCTTCATGCGCGAGGACCTGGGACTGACGCTTGAGGGCAAGCGTGTGCTGGTGACGTCCGCCGTCGACCGATGGGGCCTGTCCATGGCCTTCGCTGACGCGGGCTGCCGGATGGACTACGGCGACCTGCTCTACGCACTCGGCGTACCCGTCATCATCCACCGTCGAGCCACGCTCGAGCGTGTCATCCATGTGGTCGCTCCGATCGCGGTCCAGCTGCCCATCGCCTGGCTGTATGACTCCGAGGCCGACCACGAGAGCGCCGTGCAGTCCGACTCGAAGTACGCGGAACTGTATCGCGCTGCGGACATCATCGCCGGGGACTACAAGTGGGTGCGCAAGTACATGCCGGCCGACATGTCGGGCAAGTGGGTCGTCACGAACACGACGACCCCTGAAGACGTCGAGTTCCTGCGTGGGCGGGGAGTGGAACTGCTCATCACGAGCACGCCTCGTCTCGAGGGGCGCAGCTTCGGCACGAACGTCATCGAAGCGACGATGGTCGCCCTCGACGGCGCTTCAGGCGCGCTGGCCCCGTCGCGCTACCTTGAGCTCTTGAAAGCGACTGGGTTCACCCCGGACGTGTCCTGGCTGCAGCGCCAAGAGCCCTGAGGACTAGGCACACCTGTTGCTCATCCACCGTGGGCCGATGCGCTGCATCTCGTGTGGCGGCGCAGCGGCGCGGATGATAGAGTGTGGACGTTCAGGCAAGCGGGTCTTCGGAGCGGTGCGTTTCGCGTGTGTCTCTCGCGCACTCACCCACGAAAGACGCTTTGATGGTGCCCGCCGTTGGCGGAGCGCCACGCGAAGGAGTGGATGTAGGTGAACAAGCGGGCCCGAAACCGGCTCATCGGCGTCACGGCGATCGTGCTGCTCGCCATCGCGGCGATCTTCTTCAGCCTTGGTTCGCGAGGCGGCACCGCCTACTACAAGTCCGTCGGGGAGGTCGCGACCGACCAGACGCTCGTGGGTGAGCGCGTCAAGGTCGGTGGCGCCGTCGTCGCCGGGTCTTGGGACAAGAAGGCCAACCCCATGACCTTCGAGATACGCGACGAGGCCGACAGCGCGGGCACCGGTGAGGTCGTCAAGGTCGTCTACAACGGTCCGGTCCCGTCGACCTTCGGTGACGGTGTCACCGCGATCGTCACGGGCGAGCTCGCACCCGACGGACACATCGAAGCCGGCGAGATGATCACCAAGTGCCCGTCGAAGTACGAGTCCGCCACTGGCGCCATGCCGGTCAGCGACCTGCTCGCGAGCGGCGCTTCGATGGTCGGAAAGACCGTCAAGGCGACGGGCTACATCAAGGCCGGTACGATCGCGCCGCCGGGTGGCGAGAGCCGCTTCATCCTGACGAACGACAAGACCGGGGGCGCCGAGGTGAAGGTCGCCTATGAGGGGGCCCTGCCTGCAGGCATGTCCGACGGCTCCAAGGTCGTCCTGACCGGAGCGGTCGAGGCCGACGGTATCTTCGTGGCGACGCAGGTCGCGCTCGAGCAGGGCAGCAAGTAGTCACATGACGCCCCCGTCCTTCGCCGGGACGGGGGCTCTGTGTGCATCCGTAACCGGACAGGGGAGTCGATCACATGCTCGTCGTAGGGCAGCTCTTCTTGGGGCTGGGGCTTCTGGCCTCGGTCGTCGCCGTCGTCGCGCTGTTCTGGGGACGCGCGCTGGGCGAGAAGCAGGGTGAGGCGGTGACGAACACGGGCTACCTTGCCACGTTCGCGAGTGCGGCGGCCCTGACCATCGCCACGCTCACGATGGTCATCGCGTTCCTGGGCAAGGACTTCACGTTCCTGTACGTCGCTGAGAACCACTCCACCGACGTCTCCAGCCTGGCCTGGCTCTACACGCTGTCGGGTCTGTGGGCAGGGCGCGAGGGCTCACTCCTGTTCTGGTCATGGCTGCTCGCCCTGTTCGCCGCCTGGGTCGCCTACCAGCGCATGGACAAGACCGACGAGCTGTCGAACATGGGGCTTGCCATCACGAACATCGTCTTGTCGCTGTTCGGGATAGCGATGCTCTTCTCCGAGCCCAACAACCCGTTCAAGCCGACTCCCGCTGAGTGGCTCGCCAACGGCCAGCTCGTGGGCCAGGCGGCTGGGTTCGGCATGAACCCGCTCTTGCAGCACTGGGCGATGATCCTCCACCCACCGACGCTGTTCATCGGGTACGCAGGGCTGACGATCCCGTTCGCGTTCGCGATCGCCGCGCTCATCGTCAACGACAGCTCCAAGCGTTGGGTCGAGATCGTCGACCGGATCACCGTCTTCGCCTGGTTGTTCCTCGGGGCGGGCATCGGTCTGGGTTCCGTGTGGGCCTACGTCGTGCTCGGTTGGGGCGGTTACTGGGCCTGGGACCCGGTCGAGAACGCCTCGCTCTTGCCGTGGCTCACGGGTGTCGCGCTGATTCACAGCTTCACGGTCTACCGCCGCCGCGAGGGCTTCAAGCGGTGGGCCGTCATGAGTGCGGCCATCACGTTCGCTCTCGTCGTGTTGGGGACCTTCATCACCCGCTCCGGCATCGTGCAGTCGGTCCACGCCTTCGAGAAGGACCCGGTGTCGCTCGTGATGTTCCTCGGTATGATCATCGGATCGGTGGCCGTGGCCGCGGTGGGTCTGGCGATGCGCTGGGAGAACTTCGCGGGTAACGACGACTTCGAGTCCCTCACCAGCAAGGACGCGGCCTACTACTTCAACAACGTGATCATGACGGTGGCCGGCCTGCTCGTCGCCTACATGACCGTGAGCTCCGCCTTGCCCACGTGGCTGCCGTTCGGCGGCCAGTCGATCACCGCGGTCTCGTATGACCTGCTGGCGCGGCCGGTGGGCGTGGCGTACGCGCTGATACTGGCCGTGTGCCCGCTGCTCTCGTGGAAGAAGACCGAGCCGGCCACGTTCTGGTCCCGGGTCAAGTGGCCGCTCGTGGGCACGGTGGTCCTGTTCGCGCTGCTCGTGTGGGAGTGGGTCACCAACCTGCGGCCCATCTACCTGTTCATGATGAAGCAGGGAGGCGAGAAGGCGCGGCAGCTCGCCGCCTTCGGTCCGGAGGTCGTCTATGACGTCATCGCCATCCTTGGCTTCTTCGCTGCCGCGCTCCTGATCTCGACCACGACGTGGCTGTTCATCGACGGCTCGCGCAAGCGTGCCGCCACCAAGGGCGAGAGCGTCTTCGCCTCGCTCACCAATATCCTGCTGAAGGCCCGCACGCAGTCGGGCGGTTACCTTGCGCACATCGGTGTCGGCATCATCCTGATCGGCCTCGTCGGATCTTCGATGTACGTGCGTGACGTGCGATTGAACGTACCTGAGAAGGCGGGCTCGCAGTTCACCGTCGATGACTACTCGTTCACCTTCCAGGGCATCGACCAGCGTCAGCTGCCCAACGGGGACGTCGTCGCCAAGGCGACGTTCGCCGTGGCCAGGGACGGCCGTGCTGTGGGCACGGTCGACCCGGGGCTCACGCAGTTCGCCCGACAGGGTCAGACGCGGCTGGACGCGAAGGTGCTTTCCGAGCCGCTGCGCGACATCTTCGTCGTGTGGGAAGGCACTGAATCCGGCCAGATGTCGGTCAACGTCAAGGTGAACCCGCTCATCTGGTTCGCGTGGGGCGGCTTCGGGCTTCTCATGCTCGGTACCGCGCTGGCCGCGTGGCCCAAGAAGACTCCGGCGCTCGCCGTGGCGGCCGCCCCTGCTGCCTCCAAAGCACGCAAGCGGTAGAATCCGCGGGATGACCGATGCCGCGTTGACATCCAACGCTTTGGAGGTCCGGGACCTGTCCCGGACCTTCGGCGCGCGCAAGGCCCTCGATGGGGTGGACTTCGATCTGCCGACAGGGGCGTTCCTGTCGATCTTCGGTCCCAACGGCGCCGGCAAGTCCACGCTTCTCAAAGTCCTCTCGACGCTGACGCCGCCCTCAAAGGGTTCAGCGAAGGTGTTGGGACTCGACGTCGTCGAGGGTGCGGTCGAGCTGCGCGAACGCATCGGGTTCATCAGTCACAACCCATTGCTGTACCCGGACCTGTCCGCTGAGGAGAACCTCGAGTTCTTCGCCGAGATCTACTGCATCGATCGTCCGAAGGAGCGTATCCGGGAGCTCCTCGACGCCGTCGAGCTCGACCACCGCAGACTCGATCTGGTGCGCACGTTCTCGCGTGGGATGTTGCAGCGGCTCTCCATCGCTCGCGCACTCCTGCACGACCCGGCGCTCATCTACCTTGACGAACCGTACTCAGGTCTGGACCCACACGCCATGGACATCCTCGATGGGCTCATCGAGAGGGTCCGCGAGGGGCGTACGTTCGTCATGGTGAGCCATGACCTGTCCAAAGGACTCGAGTTGTGCAGTCATGCGCTGATCCTGTCGAAGGGCAGGATCGTGCTCTTCCAGGACAAGGACTTGATCGACGAGGACGAGTTCCATCAGACGTATCGCTCGACGGTCGGGCTGGGGGTGAGCTAGGTGGCGCGCGTTGAACAGGCGCGCATGTCGTCGTGGCGGCAGTTCAAAGCGATCCTCAAGAAGGACATCGTCATGGAGCTGCGCACCAAGGAGATGCTCACGTCGATGGGCCTCTATGCCCTGCTCGTGCTCGTCGTCTACTACATCACGCTCTCCCAAGCGGGCGCGGACTTCGAGGTCAGGCGTATCGCGGCCGGTCTGCTGTGGCTCGTCTTCATCTTCACGTCGCTTCTAGGCCTCAACCGTTCGCTCGTGCACGAGAAGGACCAGGGCTGTCTTGAGGCGCTCCTCATCTCGCCCACCGATCGCCCCGTCATCTTCTTCGGCAAAGCGGTGGGCAATCTCATCTTCCTGCTCATCGTCGAGGCGCTCATCGTGCCGCTCTTCTTCTTCATCTTCCTCGCCCGCCCGGGCGCGCAGGCTGGTGGACCCGTCTGGATGCTCGCGCTCGCGCTGATCTTGGGTTCGATCGGCATCGCCGGCGTGGGCACGCTGCTCGCTACGATGTCTGTGAACACCAAGGGCAAGGACTTCATCCTGGCGGTGCTGTTCATCCCGATCATGTTCCCGCTGCTCCTGGCGGTGGTGGCAGGTTCGGCGGCGGTGCTGCAGGCCGACCCGGAGTACGTGAGGACGTTCTGGCAGATGATGGGACTCGCGGCGGGCTACGATGTGATCATGCTGCTAGCCGCGTTCGGCCTGTACGAGTTCGTCTTGGGCGCATGATCGTGTTGGCGGGGCTCGGGTCGCTACGGAAGGAGTGCGAGTGAAACAACTCAGGACCGCGATCGTTCTGGTGGCGATCGGCGGGTTGCTCACCACGGCGGCGTTTCTCATGGCGTTCTTCACCGCAGAAGTCCAGCAGTTCGGCACGGTGACGCTCGAGCAAGAGGTCGATACGGTCTTCCCGGTCGCACCCGATCAGTTCCAGCCGCCGGCCGGCGAGGGCATCGCGTACGTGAGACCGTGGTTCAGCCAGAAGATCTTCTACTTCCACGTGCCGGTGGCCGAAGCATCCTTCCTCGTGCTCATCATCTCGGCGGTGTTCGCGATCCGCTTCCTGACCAGCAAGCGTGCTGAGTTCGACACCAAGTCGCGCATCGCCATGGAGACCGCGCTGGTCTTCGTGGTGCTCACCATGATCACGGGCGTCCTGTGGACGAGGGCGTCGTGGGGCGTGTGGTGGGAGTGGGAGCCCAGACTCACCACCTACTTCATCATGATGCTCATGATGATCGCCTACTTCGTGTTGCGTAACTCGATCGAAGAGGAGGAGAGGCGCGCCACGTACGCGGCCGTCTTCGCGGTCGTGGCGGCCATCAACGCGCCCATCTCCTTCATGATCACGCGTGTCATCCCGTCGAACCACCCCGTGGTCTTCCAGCCCGGCATGGCGAGCTCCAATCTGCTGCCGTTCATCATCGGCCAGATCGGCATGCTCATGATCGGGTACGGCATCTACACGGCGAGGATGACGGAGGAGCGTCTGCGCGAGCGGGTCGAGATCGCCAAGGAGGCCCTCGAGGGCTGAGAGCGGTCCTGTTCCCGAAGTGACGCGTGCGTACGACTATGCGTGCGTAGCAGAAAGGATGGGCCTGACATGATGGAAGCGACCAACGCCGAGCTCTACCGCTTGGTCCTCACTGACGCACCGTATGTGATAGGCGCGTACGCGATCCTGTGGATCGCGTTCGTCGTGTACCTGTCGATGGTGCTCGCACGCATGATGCGTCTTGAGAAGGAGGTCGACCTCCTCGAGAGCGCTGTCTCAAAACGCTCCGGCGAGTAGGCGAGGTGGCGCGACGCGCTCGTCGCGTCGAGGCGCGTTCGTATATCCTTGTGATGCCGGCGTCATCCGTGGCGCCGCCGGTCGACCGGCGATTCCGAAAGGGTCTGGGGCACGCTTGTGGAACAGGCATCCGTCGTACTGTTCTGGTTCGCGTTCGCGCTCTATGTGGGCGCGACCGTGCTCTATGCGTACCAGTTCATCCTGAGGCGCCAGAAGGTCGCGTGGTGGGCGCGCTTCGCCACGGGTGCCGGCTTCATCCTGCAGACGCTCGCCATCGGCGCGAACTCGGTGGCCAATGACGGCACCCCGCTGACCGGCTCGAACCAGCTCGTCCTGGCGAGCTGGGCGCTCGTGCTCCTCTACTTCGTCATGGAGCACCTCATGCGGATCCGTGCGTACGGCGCGTTCCTCGTGCCGGTCGCGGTGATACTCATGACCATCGCGCAGCTTCTAGGGGGCAGCAGGGCATCACTGGCCCCGCAGCCCGAGGTGCTGTCCGGGTGGGGTGTGGCCTTCCATGTGGCGCTCATCGTCTTCGCCAACGCGGGCTTCGCCGTGGGCGCGGTGTCCTCGATGCTATACCTCTTCCAGGGCACGCAACTCAAACGCCACCGGTCCACACGGGTGAGCCGTCGTCTGCCTTCACTCGCGACATTGCAGACGGTGTCGCGGCGCGCCATAGCGCTTGCGTTTCCCGTCTACACGGCGGGACTCTCGCTTGGCATCATCAGGGCCATCCAGGTCGACGTCGGCGGGTGGTACTTCGATGCCCGCATCATGATGTCAGGCGTGGTACTCCTGACCTTCGGTACCTACATGGTGCTCGTCTACCGTCCGAACATCTCGAGCCGCACGTCCGCGTGGGTCGCCGTGACAGGCTTCGTGTTCGTGGTCATTCTGGCTGTGATCGCACGGACTCTGCCTGTCGGGTTCCACGTGTTCGGCCAACTCTGAGGGCCGGCGCGTGGAAGGGGCACGGAAAGAGGCGGTGAAGCGCTACTATCCGGCGTTCCTCGACCTCGAAGGGCGCACAGCGGTCGTGATCGGTTCAGGCCCCGCGGCTGAGCGCAAAGCTCGGCAGCTCGTCCGCTACGGTGCTGACGTCACCGTGATCGGCGTCGACCCGAGCGATTCTCTCATCGAAGCCGAGAGCGACGGTCACGTCGTCGTCGAGGACCGTGACTACGTACGGGGTGACCTTGCCGGGGCGACGCTCGTCGTCTGCCTGGTGGATGATCCCGAGACCCAACAGGCGGTGTTCGGGGAAGCCCACTCCGAAGGCGCTCTCGTGACCGTGGCGGACAACCCGGCGCTCTCGAGCTTCATCGTGCCGGGCGTCGTGCACCGTGAGCCACTGCAGATCGCCATCTCGACCGGGGGCGTCGCTCCTCAGTTGGCCAAGCGCGTCCGCCGCCGGCTGTCGGGCCAGTTCGGCCCGGCATGGAGTATCTTCGCACGGCTGGTGGGAGAGGTCCGCGCGATCGGGATGGAGCGATTGCCTGATGCCGAGGCTGTCGACGTCCTGCTCGAGGCGCTGCTCGACTCAGATGCCGTCGAGCGCATCGAGAGCGGTGAGGAGCTTTCCGCCGAGGCACTCTATGAGGCGTACGCACCGGAGGTCGACCATGGCAGGTGATCGCGCGCTGGACCGGACCGCCATCGTCACGGGGGGGAGCTCGGGCATCGGGCTCGCGTGCGCGAAGGCGCTCGCCGCGGAAGGCTACGACGTCGCGCTCGTCGCACGCGATGCGGGACGTCTCGAGGCGGCGGCTGAGGCGGTCAGGGCCGAGGCGGCCTCCCCCTTGCAACGTGTCGTATGGAAGAGCGCGGACCTGTCCAGCTGGGAGGCGACCGAGGCCGCCTTCGCCGAACTGGCGGCCGACGGCTTCGCGCCCGATGTGCTCGTCAACTCCGCCGGGGTCATCATCCCCGGTGAGTTCATCAGCATGTCGCTCGATGACTTCGCGTCCAACATCGACCACGGCTTCTGGAGCGTCGTGTATCCGTGTCGAGCGGTCGCGCCCGGCATGGTCGAGCGGGGGCACGGTCACATCGTCAACGTGAGCTCGGTCGCCGGCTACCTCGGCATCTACGGCTACACCGGGTACTCGTCGGCCAAGTACGCGGTCATGGGCTTCACGGAGGCGCTGCGCTTCGAGATGAAG
>JAJUJM010000023.1 GCA_029265315.1 Actinomycetota bacterium
CGTGGCGTCCGAATGTGAGCGGAAAGAGCCGGCGCCCCCGGAGCCATCCGTGGGGCGCCGGGCGATCCCCGAGCGCTCCACGCTCGCGCAGGTAGTCGACGGTCATCAGGGCAAAAGCCGAGGAGCGCGCATTCTGGCGATCACGGCCGCCGCAGCCAGCGTTCCCGCCCCGGCGATCGCCAGACCGAGCCCCAGCGGCCACAACGCAAGATAGGGCACAGGGCCGACCTTCGCGGTCTTGGCCGTGTCGATGGTTCGCCAGGCGACAAGCACCACCGCGGCACTCCGGGTCTGCGCCCACGGAGTGTCGAGATCACCATCTCCCAGAAGAAGTACGCACCGCATACCAGGCTTGCGAGACTGAGCACCAGCCAAACCGGTGGGTGCGCGAGCTCCAGAACGATTGCGGCATCCATGGAGGTCGGGACTATCAGCATCGTCCCCTCGGTTCGGTCAAACGTGTTGCCGGACAACCCGCGAGCGAAGCGAGTCGGGTTGATCCGCGGGTTAGCGGCGGGAACGCATACATCCGCTCACAGCTGATACCGTTGTCCGACCCAATCCGCCCAGGCCCGCTTCGCAACATCTGGCGGCATACGGCATGCCTTGCCTGTCAGGTACAACCGCTGCGTCTGCTTGTCAGCGAACGTCTTGATCATGGAGTAGGTGCAACGTGTCACGTGACACGCGTCAACACATGTCTTTGCCTAACGCATCTGCGCTTCGCCAGCGGCGCGCCGGTGAACGCTTCTGTTTCTGAGTCTACCGCAGGAGCGAGCCTGCTGGACGGCCGGGTCAGGCCGCGATGATCTCCCTAGCTGATATCGAGAATCGCAAACGCCGCTAGAGCCGCTAACGGCGTATAGACCGCTTCCGAGAGCACTCCGAGCAGGGCCTCGGACCAGCTCGAGCGAGTCGTCACCGCATCTCCGATTTCGCTCGCGGCGAACATGACGAACCAAGTGAGCGCGTAGGTCAGCCAGCCGAGGCTGAACACTGGCGAACCGAGGAAGAGGACAAGGACGAAGGCCGCCGCAGTGCCGAGCTTGATGATGAGTACGCCAAGCAAGAAGCGTCGCGGTGAGGCCTGGGCTGGAATGTCGACGACGCCGAGTGCGCTGGCACCTGCATAGATGACGAACGGCACGAGGTAGATGATTGCCAACACTGCGGCTATAGCGAGAACGACCGACACGACGGTCCCCCCCCTTGACGCTCCGTCACCGTATCGAGGGCCTAACGTCTCTTGAGATGAGCGGCAACGCGTAGCGTTGTCCGCTCGATCTCAGGGTTAGCCGTCACGGCGGCCAGGTCAACACACCTCCCTAGAGCGGCGTCTTCAGCTGGACAGCAGTGTCGAACAGGCTCGCCGGAGGGTCTCCTTCCTCTGGGACGACCTCCTCGACCCGGTCACCCGCCCCCGCCGTCAGCGTCCTCGGCGGTACCACGAGCTCCCAGCACACCAGCTGCAAGTCGCGCTCGCTCGGCGGTCGTGTCGCCGGCCGCGGCAGCGGCCGGTCGAGGCCCTTCGCTTCGAGCTCCATCCACAAGCGCTCGAGCGCCTCAGACACGACGACCGGATCCGCCTCCGCGACCTTCAACGCCCGGTACGCCTCCTGCACGCCATCCTCGCGCTTGAGCAAGTCGCTCGGGTGAGGCTGGTCGCACCAATCGAAGAGCGTGTCCGCAAGATCACCGAGGCGCTCCTGCACGGTGGGGTCTTGGAGTCGTGAGCGCACCAGCTTCACAAGCTCGCCCGGGTCCTGCGCACTCATGCGACGCTGGTACTCCTGTCCGAGCTCGGCGATGGCCGCCTTGAGTGGCTCGATGAGGTAGCGGAACGGGTTGTCCTCCGGCCCCAGCTCGGCGCGCTCGTCCTCGGGGTCGCACGCGATGCGAGAGGCCGCCTCGATGGCGGACGCGATGACGGCCGAGGAATCCGCCGGATAGAACCGCCAGAACACCTCGCCGCCGTACTCGTCCGGCATCTTGAGCTGGACGAACACACCCGGCTCGTCGCCCTCGCGGATGCTGTGGATGCCGTCCGGAAGGCTTCTGACGTCCTTCGTTCCGAGAGACTTCACGAGCTCGATGTAGGCGCGCAGCTGATCGAGGGCATCGTCGAACTCGGCGCGGCGCTCACCCTCGAGGTAGACGGCGTCGGCTTCGCTGCCGCCCTGCTGGATGCGCATGATGTCGTCGAGCGCCTTGGCTTCGATGACCTCGCCGAGCACAGAGGCGTCCAGTCCGAGCGTCGCGTCGATCGCCTTGACCTTGGACGAGAGCTTCTTCACGAGCTTGAGCAGGTCCTCGAGCCCCTTCTCCGGCATGACGTTGTAGAAGTACACGCGCTCGTGCGGCGAGAAGAGCCGGTCGATGCGGCCGGCACGTTGGATCATGCGCACCGGGTTCCAGTGCAGGTCGTAGTTGATGAGGTACTGGGCGTCCTGCAGGTTCTGGCCCTCGCTCAAGACGTCGGTCGCGATGAGCACGTCGACACGCTGCTCACGGAACGGCGCAATCTCGGCGAGCAGTTCCGGGTCGTCGTTGTCGCGGTCCTCACGAAGCGCCGCCAAGGGCGCGAAGTGGGCGAGCACCTGGGCCCGGCGCTTCTTGTCGTCTGAGCCGGTCAGCACCGAAAGCCAGCGCTCACCCGCCAGGTTCGAGAGCGTCCGAACGTCGCCCTTGAGTCCGTCTGCCGGGCCGCCGAACGCCTCGAACAGGTGCATCGCCGTGTCTTTGTAGTTCGTGAACACGACGATCTTCGTCGGCAGGCCGTTGTCGTCGAGCGCGGGAAGCCCGTCGATGACCGCGCGCAGCGCCGCGACCTTCGGGTCCTTCGCGGGGTCGGCCGCCTCGAGCCCTTCGAGCGCATGCAGCAGGCCGTCGAGCGCATCCCGGTCCGCTCGCACGGCCTCGGAGAGCCTGCTCACGTCGCAGCGGGCGGTGTCGACCTGCTGCAGCGAATCGAGCAGCGCCTGCACGTCCTCGTCACCGCCGGCGGCCTCGAGCGCCTCATCGTCGAGCGCGCCGCCGAGGAGCACCCGCAGCCGGTCGCGCTCCTTGGCGAAGAGCACCTTGCCTTGATCGAGGAAGGACAGGAAGAGCTCGAGGTAGTTGACTTGGTTTCTGACGGTCGCCATGAGCGCCGCAACCGAGCTTTCCATGCGCTTGAGGTAGATCGTCCGGATGATGCCGATGTAGGCGTCGTTGCGCTTGACCACACTCTCGGTGTCTGCGCGCTTCACACCCGGTCGCTCGATGCCGTACGCCTCGAGGTTGTAGACGGCGAAGTTGAGCGACTCGATCGCCTCGATGACCCGCGAGTAGACATCGCCGTAGAGCTCCCGGAGCCCGTAGGTGATGGCCCGCGGGATCTCGTGTTCGGGGAACACGAGCGGCTTGCCATCCACCTCGAGCGGCTCGCCGGCCTCCTGGCGCTTCCGAATGTCGTGGCGGGTGCGCCGCACGAGCGTGAGCAGCATCGTGTTAAGGAGGCCCGGACCGCCACCGGTCTTCTCGAGCGCGGCGACGAGCGCGCTCACGAGCCGATGGCCGGTCGCCCCACTCGGGGATGGCGGCGACCCAGAGCGCCGCCCGCGCGCCACCTTGCTCGTAGGCGCGGACGCGGTGGAGGCTCGTGACGACGTCGGCGAGGCGCGAGGCGATCTCGGTGCTGGCGTCGGCAGCGAAGTCGAGCGGAGAGGCGACGGGTGCGAGGCCGAGGCTCTCGGCGAGCGAGGCCCAGTCGCCACGCGCGGATGCGGCGAGGGCGCTTCTCAGGATGGCTCGATCGGTCAACGGGATTCCCCTCTGGGACTCGTCCTATTCGAACACTTTCTCGCGCGCATCAGCCTCAACTGTCGGGTCATACGCGTTGGGTACCTGTTGAATTCTCTTGGAGCCGTCACGCAGTGCGCGATCCATGGTGATGATGTGCAGCTGCGTCTTGGGGATGTCGTAGAAATCAACCAGGTACTTTGCGCTCGCTACCACAATCAGATCCGGGAGCGAAACGTTCTTCTTGTTCTTGAAGAACAACTCGTAGAACCGGTCAACCGATATCATCACATCACGGGTGGACTCGAGATCGTGATAGAGAATCTTGCGATGCGCCTTCTTGAGCTCCTCGACAGACGTGGAGATGGCCTCCTTCATCTTGCTGCGCCAGTAGTTATAGTCCTGGGAGCTCTTGAACCACCCTTCGGAGTAGTACTTCTTCGCAAGCGTCTTGTACGCCTCCGCCACACAGATGTCTGGAATGTAGACGCGAGCTGTGCCTTCAGACAGCTGCTTGTCAATCTCATCCCACCATTCGTTGCAGAGCCGGATTCGCTTCTTCCCGTGGGCGTCGGGAGCGCGATCTTCGGGAATGAATCGGTTCGCCAAGAAGCAGGCGTCGACCACGTAGTAGTTCTTTCCGTCGTCCGGCACCCGCTTGATCTTCCTGATGCGAGCCATAGTCCCCCTGTGTACAGCTAACGTTGATGCGGATAACCCGCGAGCGAAACGAGTCGGATTGATCCGCGGGTCAGCCCCATCGCTCATTCGCTACTGGCGCTCGACAGTCGCACGCACCCAGGCCTTGTCCCGAGTGCCGTCAGGAAGGGGTGGGTGGTACGTCTCCCAAGCGCCTTCGCCGATGATTTCGTTCAGGGCTCGCGATGTGATTTCGTAGGACGGCTGATGCCGCTCCTGATCAGGGATGACCGAAGGGAGTGCTGCCTTGAGCCTCCTCTGAACATCCCACCACCTGGCGCCGGCCTCGCTGTGCAACTGCGCTACCAGATCTGCGTCGCTTCTCACGGCCGCAATTGCCTTTCGCACCTGGGTTTCACGAACGTCGACGCCTGGCGCAGGTGGTCCATCATCCGTCGCGCTACCCGCGCCCTCGCCATACGGTCCAGGCTCCTCCTGGACCACATCAGGCGCTGGTGTGGTAGTCGCTACGCCTTCACCGCCAAGTGCCTGTGCGAACTCACTATAGCGCTGCAGCACCTTGGAATGCTTCGCCAGGCCCACGAGGTAGACGTTGCGCTTCTCCTCGACCCGGATGCGTTCGATGGCCTGCTCGATGCGCTGCATCATCTTCACGAACAGGTCGCCGGCGAAGACCTTGCTGCGCAGGAACCCGTCCCGGACGATGAGCGTGTCGGTGCCGAAGCTGCGGTCCACGATCAGCCGGTAGAGCACCGCCCACTCAACTAGGTCGCGATAGACCTGCACCCATGAGGTGCCTACCTTCTCCGGCTCCTCACGCACCTTCCTGCCGAAAGGGATCATCGGGCTCAAGCTGTGCAGATGATGTGTCTGCACGCCCAGTTCGTCCATGAGGAACCCGAGGTCGGTGACGGGTTTGTGGTTCTCGTCGAACTGCCGGCGCGAGAGCTCATCGGTATCGGTTGTCGGCGAGACGACGTCGAGGCAGAGCTGTTTGCCGCACGAGTCGACCACTCGCACCATCTGGAACAGGAACGGGTCGAACTCGAGCCGGTTGTTGCCACCGTCACTCGCCACAAGGGAGACGGCCGTCGTCGTCCTGGGCCTGATCACGCGCACGCCGGGCTTCAGGGTGCGCACCTCCTCGCAGAG
>JAJUJM010000004.1 GCA_029265315.1 Actinomycetota bacterium
CCCCGACCCAGAATCGTGCCTACCGCGCGTCGTCGGGGTCTGAACCGCTCGGGTCCGGCGTCGCGCCGGCCGCCTCCGCCTCGCGAGCTTCGAGCGCCGCCTCTTCCTCGGCCGCCCGGGCCTTGCGCTCCTTGCGCGAGCGCACGCGCTCCACAAGCTGGCGCACCTCGTCGCGAGTGACGACCCCCATCGCGAACAGCAACGCCACGCACGCCGCGAGCGCCACGAGCGCGAGCGGGATGCTCGCCCACGGCGAGAGCCTGAGCGCCATGATCCCGTATGCCGCGGCCAATGACACCGCGTACGCCATGATCACGCGCACGAGCCGCGAGTCCTCGAACGCGCCCGGCCGTAAGCGGCCGGAGAAAGCGCGCGACACGCTCGCCATGAAGGCGTACGACACGAGTGTGGCCGCTGCGGCGCCCATCATGCCCCACAGCGGGATCCACCACAGGTTGAGCGCGATGTTGAGCGCCGCGGCCGCGCCCGACACAAGGGGAACGTACGCGGTCTTCTTCGCGTAGAAGATCGGGGTCGACACGACCATATAGAACGCGAAGAAGAAGTAGCCCGCCGCCACGAGCGGGATCACGATGCGTGCCCCCGCGTACGCGGGTGCGGCCAGGATCGGCAGCGCCTCAGGCGCGAGCAACGTGAACGCCATAGCGATGGCGGCCACCGCCGCCGCATACACGCTCGTCAGGCGCGGCAGCATGCGTCGACCCTCGTCGGAGTCGGACAGGTCGTAGTAGATCGGGCCCCACGCCTGGTTGATCGCCGTTGAGAACAGGTTCAGCGCCATCGACAGGTTGTACGCCACCGCGTACAGACCCACCTCGGACATCGAACCCAGCCTCGCGAGCAGCGCCCGGTCGGCGAACGCGAGCAGCCAGCCCGCGAAGTAGTGCGGCACGAGCGGCAGCCCGAAGCGCAGGCTCGCCGCAAGCCACGTGAGCGAGAAACGCGCCCGCATCTCGCGCGCGAGCAGGAACAGCGCGACCGGCGCCACCGTGCACGCCGCCACAAGCGTGCCCTTGAGCGAGCCTGCCGGTCCCTGCCTGAGTGCCACCACAAAGAGCAGCGTGAACGCGGTGTTCACCGTGAACTGCGCGAGCTGGAACAACGTGTGGGTCTTGGCCTGCCCCTTCGCCCGGTTCACGGCCTGGATGAGCGCGAGTGGCAGGCCCGCGTACGCGATGAACAGCGCCAGCACCACGAACGGCTCGAACGTGAGCTCGCCCTTCTTCGACAGCAGCGGGACGAGCGACGGTCCCACCAGGTAGCCCAGCCCCAAGAGCAGCGCGCCGAACGCCATCACGAAGACCGTAACCGTGAACAACAGGTCTCGCGTCTCACCCTCCGCGGCCATCTTGTGGCGCAGGTGCAGCGTGATCGAGCCGGGCTGCCCGAGCGCCATCACCACGCCGGTCATCGACGCGATCATCATCGACAGCGAGTAGATGCCGTAGTCGGCCGTGGACAGGAACCGCGTGTAGATGGGCATGAGGACGAGTCCGGCCGCCTTGGGCAACAGGCTGCCGAAGCCGTAGATGACCGTGTCCTTGAAGACCCTCTTGAGTTCCTTGAGCACGCGCGTCCAAAGTCGCTGGGGCGAAAGGCGGCCGCGTGAGCAGCCACGCGAATGGTAGCACCGCGAGACGCACACACTGGTGACGAGCGCGTGACGACCCGTCAATCGCCAAGACGCTGCCCGCCCTCTCTGGTAGGGTTGCAAGCGGACGAAATGGCCCCGCGCAGCGCGTGCGGGTGCTGCCCCGACACCGAAAGCGAGCGAGCATGCAGGTCACCGTCGTCGGAACCGGATACGTGGGACTCGTGCAGGGCGTGTGCCTGGCCGAGCTCGGGCACTCCGTCACCTGCATCGACATCGATCCGGCCAAGATCGAGCGCCTCACGCGCGGCATCTCACCGATCTACGAGCCCGGTATCGAGGAGCTCATCACCGCGAATGTCGCCGCCGGACGCCTCGCCTTCTCTACGCCGGAAGGCGGCTGGGCGCCGCTGCTCTCCGAGGTCGTCTTCATCGCCGTGGGTACCCCGATGGCGGACAACGGCGCCGCGGACCTGTCGTACGTGCGCTCGGCGGTCGACTCGATCGCCCGGGCCGCGACCGGGCCGATGACGCTCGTCATGAAATCCACCGTCCCGCCGGGCACCGGAGCGACACTTCAAGCGCGCTTCCTCGCCCACGCGGACGCCGAGATCGGCTACGTCTCGAACCCCGAGTTCCTGCGCGAGGGCTCAGCCGTCCGCGACTTCTTCGAACCCGACCGCATCGTACTGGGCGGCTCCTCGGTCGCCGACGTGGAGCGCGTGGCCGCCGTGTACGCGCCGCTCGTCGACCGCTGTGCCGCGAGCGGCCTTTCCTGCCCCATAGTCAAGACCGACGTGGCGAGCGCAGAGACCATCAAGTACGCGAGCAACGCGTTCCTCTCCACGAAGATCAGCTTCATCAACGAGATCGCCAACGTCTGCGACTGCGTGGGCGCCGACATCGATAGCGTGGCCGAGGGCATGGGCCTGGACGTGCGCATCGGGCGCCACTTCCTGGGCGCGGGCATCGGCTACGGCGGCTCGTGCTTCCCGAAGGACACGCGCGCGCTCGACTTCATCTCGACCCTGAACGGATATCAGTTCGACCTGCTCAAAGCGGTCATCGACGTGAACAACCGCCAGCGCCTGCTGCCGGTGATCCACCTGGCCAAGGCACTCCCCGACCTCCACGAGCGCACGATCGCCGTACTCGGCCTCGCGTTCAAGCCCCACACGGACGACGTGCGTGAGAGCCCCGCCATCGACATCGTGCCGCTGCTTCTCGAGGAGGGCGCGAAGGTACGATGCTACGACCCGCTCGCCGCACCGCTCGATTTGGGCGAGGCGGTACGCTGCGACACCGTGTGGGACGCGCTTTCCGGCGCCTCGGCCGCCGTGCTCGTGACCGACTGGCCGGAGCTCGTCGAACTCGACTGGGCCCGCGCGCGCTCGGTCATGGCAGACCCCGCCATCGTGTTCGACGGCCGAAACGCCCTCGACGCCTCCGCCGTGAAGGCGGCAGGCTGCGTGTACATGGCGGTCGGCCGACCCGGCGCCCACCGCAGCTGACGACGCGCAGGACGATGCGAGGGGTGGGACGCACGCAGCCGTGAGGATCCTCTACATACACCAGTTCTTCGCCACGCGGCAGTCATCGCTCGGACTCATCCGTTCCTACGAGTTCGCGCGGCGCTGGGTCGAGCAGGGCCACGAGGTCACGATGATCACGTCCGCATCGCGCCTGCCTGACGAGTACGCGGAGAAGCTCTTCAGCGAAGGCGAGATCGACGGCATCCGCATCCGCAGCGTGCGCGTCGCCTACGACAACCGGATGGGCACGTGGCGACGGATCGCGAGCTTCCTGACGTTCATGTTCGGCGCGACGTGGCTCGCTATCACCGCCGGCAAGCACGATGTCGTCTTCGCCACCTCGACGCCGCTCACCGTGGGAATCCCCGGATGGCTCGCCGCCGCGCTGCGCCGCACGCCGTTCGTCTTCGAGGTGCGCGACCTGTGGCCCGAGGCGGCCGTCCAGATGGGGGCCATCCGGCGCGGCGGGTTGCTCGAGTGGCTCGCGAAGCGTCTCGAACGCTTCCTGTACCGTCGCTCCGCGTTCGTGATCGCGCTCTCCCCCGGCATGGCGGCCGGCGTCACGAACGAGGGCATCCCGGACGAGCGCGTGATCATGGTGCCCAACTCAAGCGACCTCGACCTCTTCTCGCCGGGGCCGCGCGACCCCGAGCTGGTCGAACGCTACGGCCTCGGCGACCGCTTCGTGGTGGGCTACGCAGGCGCCATCGGGCCGAGCAACGCCGTCGAGGACAACGTTCCTGCCGCCGCCAGCAGGCTTCTTCGCGAAGGACGGACTGACATCGTGTTCCTCATCGCCGGCGACGGGAAGAGCGTCCCCGAGCTTGCGAAGCGATGCGAGGGACTGCCAAACGTGGTCCTCGCCGGCTCGATGCCCAAGGCGGAGGTGCCGCGCTTCACACGCACCGCCGACGTGCTCATGGTGCTCTTCGCCGACAAGCCGATCCTTGCAACCAACTCGCCGAACAAGTTCTTCGACGCGCTCGCCACCGGCCGGCCCGTCATCGTGAACTCGGACGGCTGGACGCGCGAGATCGTGGAGTGTGACGAGGTCGGACTCTACTTCCCCGCAGGCGACGGTGGCGCGCTCGCGGAAGCGGTGAGAAGGCTCGCGGACGATGCGGGGCTGCGGGAACGCTTCGGCGCCAACGCCCGAAAGCTGGCGGAGTCGTGCTTCGCCCGCGACCTCCTAGCCGAGAGGGTGCTTCTGACGCTCACGGCCGCAGCCGAGCGGCGTACGCTCGAACCCGAGGTAGCGGCGAGCTGGGCGCACTGCGGCGAACGTGTGAGCAGGTCAGGTCGAGCGGGCTGATCGAAGCGGACTGATCGGTGCGGACTAGTCGGTGGTCTTGATGGGCGTCAGGGGCAACTTGGCCACGTCCCAGTCCTTGCCGATGACCACGAGGATCTCCGTGTCATACGCATACATGCCGCGGCTCTCCACGAGCTTCACGCCGCGCGGAAGCACGCTCGCGACGAGTTCGGCCGCGGCCCGGTTCTTCTTGTACACGACGAGGGTCTTGTCGTAGACGAACTGGCCTGCGTTGCCCACCTCGCCCACCTCGAACGCGCGGGCCTTGAGCACGGCCGAGGCCTGTTTGGCGCACCCCGCGATACCCGCGCCGTTCCGAACGGTCACGGTGACGTCCTCGGGCCTGATGGGCTCCGGCTTCGCAGCGGTCGCTGCTCCGTCAGCTGCTCCGTCAGCTGCGCCGGCGGTGCCGCTCGCCGCATCGGACGCCTCAGGCTTCTCGAACGGCTCACCCGCCTCGAACTTGGCGATCAACTCCGCCTTGAGCGCTTCGTCGGTGTGGATGAACGGCGAGCGCCACTCGCCACCGATGGTCGCGGTGTAGACGCGCTTCGAGCCGGCGTCACGCAGCGCGGTCGCGGTGCGCAGCATCTCCATGAGCGTCATGTCGGTCGAGATGAAGGGCGCCACCTTCGACACGATGCCCGGCAGCTTCGCAGGGCTCGTGCGCTTGGCTATCTGGTCGGCCACGGCGCGGAAGAACAGCTGCTGGTTCTTCATGCGCGAGAAGTCGGCGTCGAGGAAGTCACGTGTCCTCACGAACGTGAGCGCATGTTCGCCGTCGAGCAGCTGGTAGCCGGCGTCGATGTGCGCGGCGCGGTGCCCTGGGCTGCGGTCTGCCTTGATGTCGTTGATCTCGGTGGGCACGTCGACCCACACGCCGCCCATGGCATCGACGGCGCGCTCGAAACCCTTGAAGTTGACACCCATGTAGTGGTTGATCCGCACGCCGGTGAACTGCTCGACCGTCTTGATGGCGAGCTCCTCGCCGCCAAGCGCGAACGCGTCGTTGATCTTGTGCGTTCCCTTGCCGGGGATGTCGACCCGCGTGTCGCGCGGTATGGAGAGCATCCAGACCTGCTTGGTCTTCGGGTCGACCTTGGCCAGGATGATCGTGTCGGAGCGGTAGATGGTCTCCGGCGGCCGGCGGTCGTAACCCAGCAGGAGCAACGTGAACGGCTCGGCGGGCGCCGCCTTCTTCAGGTCGAGCTCGAGCTTCTTCTCCTTGTAGACCGTGCGCTGCATGGTCGATTCGATGTGCTTCGCGTAGGCATACACGCCGATCGCGGCGAAGAGCACCAGCGCCGAGGCGATGCCTGCGCCCACGGCGAACATGCGCCGCGCGCGCTTGCGTCGCAGCTCACGCTCCGCGCGCAGCCGCTCAGGGGCCGACTCCAGCGCACCGGTCCTCCGCGCTGACGCGTCGGACAGTCGCGCCCGGTCGCCCAGAAGCGCCGTGCGACGCGCGACGTCAGCCGGGACCCGCGGTCCTGAGACCGTGGTCGGAGTACGTCGATGGAGCTGCTTGCGCGGCCCGACGCCCTTGGGGCCGCGACCGAACAGACCACCGTTGCTGTGGGAATGCTTGCCCATGGTTCCTTTCGAGGCTCTCCGACGCGTGCGTGGCGTATCAGCAGATACCGTGCCTCAGCCTGCGGTCAGACCGTTCAGCACACACGTGTCAGAAAAACGTCACAGACGGATCACCTTGTCAGACTCGATGTCCTTCATCGCATTGCGCGTGTCGAGCACGAGGTCCGCGGCGCGTGCCACCAGACGGTAGTCGACGTTGCGATGCCCCGTCACCACCAGCACCACATCGGCGCGCGCGACCTCTTCTTCGGTCAGCTCGACGAAGGGCACCTCGATGCCTCCCTCACGGTATGCCGGCACGTACGGGTCGTGGTAGACGATCTCGGCGCCGCCCGCCACAAGCAGCTCGATGATCTTTATCGCCGGGCTCTCGCGCATGTCGTCGATGTCGTTCTTGTACGCGACCCCGAGCACGAGCACGCGACTGCCGGCCAGCGGCTTGCGGCGCGTGTTCAGTGCGCCCATGAGCCGCTGGACCACGTAGTACGGCATGTTCTCGTTGACCTTGCCCGCGAGCTCGATGAACTCCGTGTGGAAGTCGAACTCGCGCGCCTTCCACGACAGGTAGAACGGGTCGATGGGTATGCAGTGACCACCCAACCCGGGTCCGGGGTAGAACGGCATGAAGCCGAAGGGCTTCGTCTTGGCCGCCTCGACGACCTCCCAGATGTTGACACCCATGCGCTCGCACAGCATGAGCAGCTCGTTCACGAGCGCTATGTTCACGCACCGGAAGATGTTCTCAAGAAGCTTCGTCATCTCCGCGGCCCGTGTCGAGCTCACGGGCACGACGGTCTCAAGGAACGTATTGTAGAACGCGGCGGCGACCCGGGTGCACGCGGGCGTCACGCCGCCGACGACCTTCGGCGTGTTCTTCGTCTGGTAGACGGGGTTTCCCGGGTCGACCCGTTCCGGCGAGAAGGCCAAGAACACGTCGCTGCCAACCTTCAGTCCGCCGCGCTCGATGATGGGCTGGACGATCTCTTCGGTCGTGCCCGGGTACGTCGTCGACTCGAGCGTCACGAGCATCTCGCCGTGCAGGTGCGGCGCGATGGCCTCGGTGGCCGCGACCATGTAGCTGACGTCGGGCTCCTTCATCTTGTCGAGCGGCGTGGGCACGCAGATCGCGATCGCGTCACACTCAGCTGCGCGTGAGAAGTCCGTCGTGGCCTCGATGAGCCCACTCGACACGAGCTTCGCAAGCTCAGCGGACGGGACGTCCGGGATGTAGCTCGAACCCGCGTTGACGAGGTCGACCTTCTCGGCATTCACTTCAAGCCCGATGACCCGGTACCCCTCCCCTGCCATCTCAAGGGCAAGCGGTAGGCCGACATACCCCAGTCCCACGACACCGTAGACGGCCTCTCGGGCCTGCATGCGTTCAACGAGTCCCATTGTCTCCTCGTATCTGGACGCCGCCCGAGCAGGGCGTTCGTCCCGGGCGTCTTGAATCCGGCCGCCTATTTTACCGCGAACATGAGCTCGCCAGAGACGGCGAGCTCGCCATCGACAGTCGCCGAGGCCTCGCCGAACCCGATCGGGCCGCGGGTGCGGCTGATGTGACACTCGAGCCGAAGGGTGTCACCGGGCACGACCTGACGCTTGAAGCGCACCTTGTCGATCCCGGCGAAGAACGCGAGCCGCCCCCGGTTCTCCGCAAGCGACAGCAGCGCGACCGCCCCTGCCTGCGCGAGCGCCTCGACGATGAGCACACCCGGCATCACAGCGTAGCCGGGGAAGTGACCCGGTACCCAGAACATATCCTCCCGCACGTCGAGGTAGCCCACGGCCGAGACCCCCGGCTCGAAGCTCTCTATGCGGTCGATGAGCAGGAACGGTTCCCTGTGCGGGATGATCGCCTCGATGGCGGTCCTGTCGAGCATCGGCGCTCCTTCAGCAGATTCCGTCGAAATCGGACACGTTGGCCCTCCGGGACACGCTCGCCCCGAGCGAGCTCAGCTTCTCCACGAACCGCTCATAGCCTCGATCGATGTGCTCGATGTCGCCGACCACGGTCTCCCCCTGCGCCACCAGGCCGGCCAGCACGAGCGCCGCCCCGCCACGCAGGTCGGTGCTGCGCACCGGCGCGCCCGAGAGCGCCTTGACGCCCTTGACCAGCGCATGGTGACCCTCGATGCGTATGTCGGCACCCATGCGCGCCAACTCGCCTGCGAACATGAACCGGTTCTCGAAGACGTTCTCGGTGATGATGGCGCCGCCATCGGCGATGGCGAGCAACGCCATGAACTGGGCCTGCATGTCGGTGGGAAACCCGGGGTACGGCAGGGTCTGTATGTCGACGGCGCGCAGCGGGCCGTCTCGCCTGACCGTCACCCGGTCCTCGCCGACCTCAAGGTCGCACCCCATGTCGGCGAGTTTGCGCAACACGATGTCGAGATGCGAGCTGCCGAATCCGGTGACCGTGACCGGGCCGCCCGTGAGCGCGCCGGCCACGAGGAAGGTTCCCGCTTCGATCCGGTCGCCGATCACGCGGTGCTCGACAGGCTCCAGGCGCTCCACGCCCTCGACCGTCACGACAGAGGTCCCGATCCCGTCCACGCGCGCGCCCGCCGCGACGAGGAAGTGCGCCAGGTCGCCGATCTCCGGTTCCCGCGCCGCGTTCTCGATCACGGTCGTTCCGCGCGCCAGCACCGCGGCCATCAGCAGGTTCTCGGTCGCGCCGACGCTCGGGAAGTCCAGCGTCACATGGGCGCCGGTCAGACCGCTTTCAGGCACGCGCGCGGCGATGTAGCCGTGCTCGAGCTCCATCTCCACGCCCAACGTCTCGAGGCCGTGGATGTGCATGTCGATCTTCCTGCTCCCGATGTTGCAACCGCCCGGCAGCGCGACGCGCGCAACCCCGAGACGAGCGAGCAGCGGACCGAGCACCGCGGTGGAGGCGCGCATCTTCGCCACAAGCTCATACGGTGCCTCGTGGCTCGTGAGCGTCGACGCATCGATGTGAAGCTCGTGGTCGGAGCGGACCACTCGCGCACCCAGACGGACGAGGACCTCGGCCATCACGTCGACGTCCGAGATCTGGGGAACGTTGGTAAGACGCGTCGAACCGGGGATCATGAGGGACGCGGCCATGAGCTTGAGAGCGGAGTTCTTGGCCCCCTCGACAGCGACCTCGCCGGTCAACCGCGGTCCGCCGCACACGATGATGGATTCCATAGCCGCAAGGATACAGC
The DNA here is from genome assembly GCA_029265315.1 of Actinomycetota bacterium. Lineage (GTDB taxonomy): Bacteria > Actinomycetota > Coriobacteriia > Anaerosomatales > PHET01 > JAJUJM01. The sequence goes on from JAJUJM010000004.1 coordinate 9,244, forward strand.
AGGCGGCGCCCGAAGACGCACTCCGTCACCGTGCCGTGGAGTTCACGGGCGTGGACGATGACGTGACCACGCGTAGACGACAGCGTGACCACGCGTAGACGACAGCGTGACCACGCGTAGACGACAGCGTGACCAGGCGTGGACGACGGTACGGGGCCGCTCTAGACGCAGAAGGGGCGCCCGGTCAGTTCCGGGCCGCCCCTTCGAAACGCTATTGGTGGCAGCCGGCCTCTAGCGGCGCTTCTCGGCAGCGCGCAGCTGCATCTCGCACCACGCGAGGTCGCGCTCGCACTCGGACCGCTCGTCGGTGGCATCGGCGGGCAGCTCAGCCAAGCGCGCCTTGATGCGCTCAGCGGACTCCATCGCCCGTGCACGGTCGATCTGCGAGACCGCGAGTGCGTCGTCCGCGAGCACGATGACCTTGTCCTCGTGGACCTGCATATATCCACCCGCGATCGCGAACGACTCCCAGTCCGCCGCTCCCTCGCCCACCTTGAGCCGAAGCTCGCCGGGAGTGAGGACGGTCACGAGCGGGGCGTGCAGCGGGAGGATGCCCACCTCACCGGTGCTCGTCATGGCGATGACCATCTGGACCTCGGCGTCGTAGACGATGCGCTCCGGCGTGACGATCTCACACAGAAGGGTTCTCGCCATAGGGCCTACGCCATCGCCTTCATCTTCTCGGCGGCCTCGAGGGCCTCCTCGATGGTACCGACATAGCGGAACGCCTGCTCCGGCACGTCGTCGTGCTTGCCGTCGATGATCTCGCCGAAGCCGCGGATGGTGTCTTCCAGCTTCACGTACTTGCCCGCCATGCCGGTGAACTGCTCGGCCACGTGGAACGGCTGCGAGAGGAACTGCTGGATCTTGCGCGCCCGGGCCACGGTGAGCTTGTCCTCTTCGGAGAGCTCGTCCATGCCGAGGATGGCGATGATGTCCTGCAGGTCCTTGTAGCGCTGCAGGATCGCCTGCACGCCACGGGCCACGCGGTAGTGCTCCTCGCCGACGATGTCGGCAGACAGAGCACGCGAGGTGGACTCGAGCGGGTCGACCGCCGGGTACAGCCCCAGCTCAGCGATGCCACGCGACAGAACGGTCGTCGCGTCGAGGTGGGTGAACGCCGTGGCCGGCGCCGGGTCGGTGAGGTCGTCCGCAGGCACGTAGATGGCCTGCACCGACGTGATCGAACCGGTCTTCGTCGACGTGATGCGCTCCTGCAGCTCACCCATCTCGGTGGCCAGCGTGGGCTGGTAACCCACCGCGGAGGGCATGCGGCCCAAGAGTGCGGACACCTCGGCGCCCGCCTGCGTGAAGCGGAAGATGTTGTCGACGAAGAAGAGCACGTCCTGGCCCTGGTCGCGGAAGTACTCGGCGGCGGTCAGGCCGGCCAGTCCCACACGCAGACGGGCACCCGGCGGCTCGTTCATCTGACCGTACACGAGCACGGTCTTGTTGATGACGCCCGACTCGCTCATCTCGTTGTACAGGTCGGTGCCCTCACGGGTGCGCTCGCCGACGCCGGTGAAGACCGACGTACCTCCGTGCGCCATGGCGAGGTTGTTGATGAGCTCCATGATGACGACGGTCTTGCCTACGCCCGCGCCACCGAACAAGCCGGTCTTGCCGCCCTTGATGTAGGGCTCGAGAAGGTCGATGACCTTGATGCCGGTCTCGAAGATCTCGGTCTTGGGCTCGAGCTCCTCGTACTCAGGAGCCGCGCGGTGGATCGGGTACCAGTCCTCAACGGCCGGCATCTCCTGACCGTCGACCGGCTCTCCCATGACGTTCCAGATGCGCCCCAGGGTCGACGGACCGACCGGCATCTTGATGGGCGCGCCGGTGTCAACGACCTCGATGCCGCGCTGCAGGCCGTCCGTCGACGACATCGCGACCGCGCGCACCTGGTTGCCGGGAAGGTGCTGCTGCACCTCGGCGATGGTGCTCACGTGCCCGATGGGGGTGTCGACATCGACCTTGAGCGCGTTGTAGATCGCCGGGATCGCGTCCGCCGGGAACTCGACGTCCATGACCGGGCCGACCACGCGAACGATACGTCCCACGTTCATAGGTGCGTCCTTTTCGTTCGTTGCCATCTAATCCTCCAGTGCGGCCGCGCCGCCGATGATCTCCGAGATCTCGGTGGTGATCGCCGCCTGTCGGGCCCGGTTGTAGCTCCGGGTGAGCGTAACGATCATCTCCGACGCGTTGTCGGTGGCCGACTTCATGGCCTTGCGGCGCGCACCGTGCTCGGCGGCCGCGGACTCCATGAGCGCGCGGAAGATGAGGGCCTCGACGTAGGTGGGCAGCAGCACGCCCAACACCTCTTCGGCGCTGGGCTCGAAGAGGCACTCGGCTGACACGTCCGAACGCTCCGCCGCGTCCTCGAGCACCGTGGGTGCGATCGGAAGCAGCTTGTAGAGCTCGGGCGACTGGTCCGCCACGTTCACGAAGCGGTTGAACAGCACGACGACCTCGTCGATCTCGGCCTCGGAGTACGCACGGATCACGTGGTTCGCGATCGACTTCGCGTCCGCGAACGTCGGCTTGTCCGAGATGTCGCGGTACTGAGCCATCGGCGTGATTCCGCGGTACAGGAAGTACGCGGCGGCCTTCTTGCCCACCGTGATGAGGTCGACCTCGGTACCGGCCGCCTTGGCGTCGCGAAGGTACTCCTCGGTCAGCTTCAAGATGTTGCTGTTGAACGCGCCAGCAAGGCCGCGGTCCGACGTGATCGCGATCGCCACGACGCGGCGACGCGTCTCTCTGGCCTCGAGCAGCGGATGCTGCGCACCGCTCGCGAAACGGGTCACGTTTCCCAACAGCTCCATCATCGCCAGCGCGTACGGACGTGCTGACTCGATGCGCTCCTGCGCCTTCTTGATCTTGGCCGTCGAGACCATTTCCATCGTGCGGGTGATCTGGCGCGTGCTCTGCACGCTTCCGATCCGCTTCTTGATGTCTCGAAGGTTCGCCATTCGCCTCTGTCCCCTACGCCTCAGCCGTGAACTGGGCCTTGTACTCGGTCAGAGCGGCACCGAGCTTCTCGGCGGTCTCATCGGAGAGGACCTTCTCATCGGCGATGGAACGGCCGATCTCCGGGTACGCGGACTCGACGAACTCGAGGAACCCGTCACGGAACGCCTGGACCGACTCCACGGGCAGGTCGTCGAGGTAGCCCTTCGTGCCCGCGAAGATCGCCATGACCTGGCGCTCGACCGGCATCGGGGCATACCGGCCCTGCTTGAGGAGCTCTACGAGGCGCGCACCGCGGTTGAGCGTGGCCTGCGTGGCCTTGTCCAGGTCGGAACCGAACTGGGCGAACGCGGCGAGCTCGCGGTACTGCGCGAGGTCGAGGCGCAACGAGCCGGCGACCTGCTTCATCGCCTTGATCTGCGCGTTACCACCGACTCGCGAGACCGAGATACCCACGTTGATGGCCGGGCGGACGCCCTGGTAGAACAGGTCGGACTGCAGGAACATCTGACCGTCGGTGATGGAGATGACGTTCGTCGGGATGTAGGCCGACACGTCGCCCGCCTGGGTCTCGATGACGGGCAGAGCGGTGAGCGAACCGGCGCCATTGGCGTCCGACAGCTTGACCGCGCGCTCCAGCAGACGGCTGTGCAGGTAGAACACGTCACCCGGATACGCCTCGCGACCCGGCGGGCGACGCAGCGTGAGCGACATCTGGCGGTAGGCGACGGCCTGCTTCGAGAGGTCGTCGTAGATGCACAGCACGTGGCGGCCGGGGTTGTCGGCGGAAGCCGGCTTGCCGTCCTTACCGGTGTACATGAAGTGCTCGCCCATCGCGCAGCCGCCCATCGGGGCGATGTACTGCAGCGGAGCGGGGTCGGACGCGTTGGCGGCCACGACGATCGTGTACTCCATCGCGCCGTACTGCTCGAGCGTCTCCACGAGACCCGCCACGGTGGAGGCCTTCTGGCCGACCGCGACGTACACGCAGATGACGTCCTTGCCCTTCTGGTTGATGATCGTGTCGACCGCGACGGCGGTCTTTCCTGTCTGGCGGTCGCCGATGATGAGCTCGCGCTGGCCGCGACCGATCGGGATCATCGCGTCGATGGCCATGATGCCCGTCTGCATCGGCTCATGGACACCCTTGCGCTCGATGACGCCCGGCGCGCGGAACTCGACCGGACGGTAGCCCTCAGCGGTGATCGGTCCCTTGCCGTCCAGAGGCTGCCCGAGCGGGTTCACGATGCGGCCGAGCAACGCGGGGCCCGAAGGCACCTCCACGACGCGACCGGTGGTGCGGACGGTGTCGTTCTCTTTGATGGCCGAGTACTCGCCCATGAGCACGGCGCCGACCTCATCCTCGTCGAGGTTCAGTGCCATGCCCATGACGGTGTGGCCGCCTGCGCCGACGAACTCGAGAAGCTCGCCGGCCATGGCGCCCTTCAGTCCGATGCAGCGGGCGATACCGTCGCCGAGCTGGATGACGGCGCCGACCTCACGGACGTCGACCTCGGGCTTGAACGATTCGAGCTGGCGCTTCAGCACCTCATTGATGGAGCTTGCGCTGATCTGGGTCACTTATGCCTCACCTCCCTGCGATGCGTTCGAAAGCGTGGCGCGCATCGCGTCGAGCTGCGAGGACAGGCTCCCGTCGAGCACACGCCCGGCGACGTTGATGCGGATACCACCGAGAATCGCCTCGTCCACGCGCTCGCGCAGCGAGACGGGGCGGCCGAGAGCTGCGGCGAGCTTCTCGGTGAGCGACGCGCGCAGCGCGTCGTTGAGCGGAATGGCCGTGGTCACCTCGGCGACGACGATGCCGCGCTCCGCTTCAGCTATCTCGCCGAAGCGGGCGGATATCGCACCCAGTGACCCGCCAAGACCTCTCTCGATCGCGAGCATGGCGATCGCGACCGCCTCGGGTGCCACCGACCCGGCGAAGATCTCGCGCATGATCTCGCGCTTCTTCTCCGGCGTGATGGACTCGTCGGCGAGCGCATCGCGCAGCTCGACGCTGCCCACGACCGTCTCGACGATCGTCTGCAGGCCGGCGCCCACGGCGTCGACCGCGTCGGCAACGTTGGCGAGCTCGAAGAGGACCCTGGCGTAGGTCCCGATGCCCTCGCTAGTTGTCATTCAGCCCGCCCACCTCTGCGACGTACTGCTCGATGAGCTTCGCGTGGTCCTCGGCCGAGAGCTTCTCACCGATGAGCTTGCTCGCCACGGCGACAGAGAGCTGTGCGACCTCGCCCTGGAGCTCGGCGACGACCGCACGCTTCTCGGCCTCGAGCGCCTCGTGGGCCTTCGCGATGATCTGAGCGGCCTCCTCGTTGGCCTTGGCGATGATCTCGTCCTTCATCGTCTCGGCCACCTTGCGGCCCTGCTCGATGACCTTCGCGGCCTCGCCGCGCGCCTCAGCCAGCTGCTTCTTGTACTCCTCGAGCATGCGCTCGGCCTCGACCTTGGTCTCCTCGGCCTTCTCGAGGGACTCGCGGATGCGCTCCGCGCGGGCGTCGAGCATGGACAGGATCGCGGGGAAGGCGAACTTCCACAGCAGGAAGAACAGAATCAGGAATGCGACCCACGTCGGCCAGATGACGGCCGGGTTCGGGTACACCGATCCGAGCGTGGCAGCGAGCCCGCCCTCGGCAGCACCCTCGGCCGCGCCCTCACTGGCGAACGCGACTGCGGGAAACAGCAGATCCAACACTTCGTGGCCTCCGTCCTAGGGTTGGTCTTGAGCCCAGCGTGTCGCTTAGCCCAGGAGGAAGGTCAGGACGAAACCGAGCAGCGCGAGCGCCTCGGTGAACGCCACGCCGATGAACATGGTGGTCTGGAGACGACCGGCCATCTCAGGCTGGCGGGCCATGGCCTCGACGGCCTTGCCGGCGACGATGCCGATGCCGATGCCCGGGCCGATGGCGGCGAGACCGTACGCGAGACCCTTACCGATGGCGAGAAGACCTGCTTCCACTTACTTCCTCCTTCGTTTCGAAGCCGCCGCTACGTCAGCGCGACTCCCAACCATTCACCGTTCACCGGCTTCCCTGTTCCGGGTCGCCGGGGTACTCCGCTAGTGCTCGGACGCGTGCACCGAGCTTTGGATGTAGACCGCCGTGAGGATCGTGAACACGTATGCCTGGATGAACGCGACGAACAGCTCGAACGCGTACATGATGATCAGGAAGAGCAGCGACACCGCACCGACCGCGAGCCCGCCGGCCGTGATCCTCTGCATGAAGATGACCACGAACGCCGAGAACACGCCCAGGATGATGTGGCCGGCATACAGGTTGGCGAAGAGTCGGACCGCCAGCGTGAGCGGTCGGATGAAGAACGTAGAGACGAACTCGAGCAGGAAGATGTACCCGCCCAAGCCGATGCGGGCCGCAAGCGGCATGGCACGAACACCCGACGGGATCAGGCTCTTGAAGTAGCCGATGAACCCGTTCTTCGTGAAGCCGACCCACACGAACACGAGCCATGCGATGAGCGCCAAGGCGACGGTGCCGCCGACGGCGCCGCCGATGGACTTGCCGCCCGGGATCAGGCCGAAGATGTTCGACGTGAGAATGAGGAAGAAGAACGTGCCCAGCAGCGGCACGTACTTCGGGCCGTCCTTCTGGCCGATGACGTCCACGGCCATGTCGCGGATGAACTCCACGCCGGCCTCGATGACGCTGACCAGACGGTTCGCGGGGGCCAAGGCGCGCACGTCGCCCGACTGCGCCGCCAGCGCCATCTGCTTCTTCTCGCGGCTCGAGACCACGATCATGAGCACCATGACCGTGGCGAGTGCGATGAGGCCCCAGACCACGTAGTTCGTGAGCACGAACGGGCCTGTCACGGGTCCCTCGTGGTGCATGTTGTCGTAAGGAAGCACCGAGAGCTCATGGACGAGCTCCGTTATCTTCTCCGGCAACAGCTCCATCGGGTTTGCTGCGTTCGCCACGCGGCTTGCTCCCTTCTACTCGCGCGCCGCTGCTGCTGGCCTGCGGTACCTGTGCAGACCCGCGTAGCGGACCAACTCGACGGTATACAGAACCAGAAAACCCCCCGCGAAGGCGAACGCGAAGGGTCTGAAGCCAGCGGGTGCGAAGCTCTTGTAGCCCCAGAGGATGGCGGTGGCGGCTGCAAGCCTGACGAACAGTGAGAGCGCCGCGAAGGCCACTCCGGCCTCGGCGGCCCCCGGACGCACCATGCGCATGGACAGGCGAGAGAGCAGCAGGAACACGGCTGCCAACACCACGCCGAGCGCCACACCCACAAAGGGGTTCTCGAGCGCCGCGGTGCTATGGGCGAGTAGCGTGCTCAGCGTGCCTTCCCCTCTAGCGCGACACACCCGTCCCTGACGGGGCGGGTGAAATGCAGCATGACCTGCAGGGACGCCAGCGAATGTGGTGCGACGCGCACCGATCAGACCGCGACGCGGCCACGCTCTTCGGGTCGCCGGCCACCCGAGCGCGCGAACATCGTAGCCGAACCCCACGGTGCCGACAAGGAAAAGAAAGGGGGATTCGACGAGCGGCGCGCCGAATAGAGAAAGGCTTCGCGGATCCAGGACGGCACCGCCTCAGGAGTCGCTCTCGTGCTCCTCATGATGGTGTGCGGCCTCGAAGAGGCCGAGCCAATGTGCCATGAACGCGGTGACGACGAAGAGCGCCACGAGCGTGGGCCACCTGAGGAACCCGGGCGAGTAGCGCACCGCGTAGGCCGCCACCGCCAGGGCTGCCGACCAGACATAGATGATGAGAACGGTCTGACGCTGGTCGAAACCGCGGCCTAGAAGCCTGTGGTGGATGTGCCCCTTGTCCGCGGAGTGGATCGGGCGACGATGCCTGATCCGCCTGACGATGGCGCTCGCGGTGTCGAAGATAGGGACGCCGATGATGAGCAGAGGGACCGCCAGAGCGATGGTCGCGGTGGTCTTCATGACGCCCAGCAGAGACACGGTGGCCAGCGTGAAGCCGAGGAACATCGCACCCGAGTCGCCCATGAAGATCGAGGCCGGGTGGAAGTTGTGGCGCAAGAACCCCGCACACGCACCGATCACGGCGGCGGCAAGCACCGCCGCATCGAGACGGTTGCCCTGAGCCGCCAGCACGAGCAGACTCGTCGCCGCTATCGCGCTCACCCCGGCTGCAAGACCGTCGAGGCCGTCAATGAGGTTGATGACGTTCGCGAAACCGATGAGGTAGACGACCGTGATCGGAATCGACAGTACGCCCAAGGTGATCAACCCGCCGGACACGGGGTTGCCCACGTAGGCTATCCGAAGCCCCGCCCACACCACGATGCCCGCGGCCACGACCTGGCCGGCGAGCTTGGCGCCGGGGTTCAGGTCGACCAGGTCGTCGACGACGCCGACCAGGAACATGACGGTGATGCCGGCGAAGATGCCCAATGCGCGCCCGGCACCGCCCGTGCCTTGCAGAAGGTAGCCCTCCCAACCCAAGAAGGACTCCCCCGTCCACTGCACCAACAGCGCCGAGAGCACTCCTGCGAAGATGGCCACGCCACCGATCCGCGGAATCTCGCCCTCGTGCACGTTGCGTCCGCCCGGCTTGGCCACAGCGCCGGCGACAAGACCCAAGCGACGCACGAACGGCGTGACCGCGAGCGTCACCGAAGCCGCGACAGCGATCAGAAGCGCGTAGTGCCCGTACGTCACGACCGGTCGCCCTCAGCCGATGACATCTCTCGCGACCCCGGCGTGAGCAGACGTCTGGGGACGATGCCCGCCTCTGCGAGCAGTTCCTCGGACAGCGGGTCGGGGTATGGGTCGCGGAACACGATGTCGACCACGCCGGCGTTCAGCAGGATCTTGGCGCAGAGCACGCACGGCTGGTGGGTGCAGTATGCCGTCGCCCCATCCATCGCGATCCCGTGCTTGGCCGCCTGGATCACCGCGTTCTGCTCGGCATGGATGCCGCGGCAGAGCTCGTGATGACTGCCGCTCGGGATGTTGCGCTTCTCGCGCAGGCAGCCCACGTCCTCACAGTGCGCGAGCCCCTTGGGCACTCCGTTGTAGCCTGTGGCGAGTATGCGCTTGTCCTTCACCAGGACCGCGCCGGTGGCCCGCCTCAAGCAGGTCGAGCGGCCTGACACCTGCTCGGCGATCGCCATGAAGTACTCGTCCCACGACGGGCGAGGCATCGTGTGAAAAGCCTCCTACTTGGTGCCGAAGAGACGGTCGCCCGCGTCCCCCAGACCGGGGACTATGTAGCCGTGGTCGTTGAGGTGGCTGTCGACCGCGCAGGTGAAGATGCGGACGTCATCACAGCTCGCAAGCACCTCACGGATGCCTTCAGGTGCGGCTATCAACACGAGCAGGCTGATGTGGTTCGCCCCCTTCTCGCGGAGGAACTCGACCGCGGCCGCCGCCGAGCCCCCGGTGGCGAGCATCGGGTCGACGATGAGCACGTCGCGTTCGGCGATGTCCTCGGGCAGCTTGCAGTAGTACTCCACCGGTCGCAGCGTCTGCGGGTCGCGGTACAGGCCCACGTGGCCGACCTTGGCCGCGGGTATGAGCTCGAGGATGCCGTCCACCATCCCCAGTCCCGCGCGCAGGATCGGGATCACGGCCACCTTCTTGCCAGCGAGCACCCGCGTGGTGGTCTGGGTGATCGGGGTGGTCACAGTGGTCTCGGCGAGCTGGAAGTCCCGCGTGGCCTCATAAGCCGAGAGCATCGCCAGCTCTTTCACGAGCTCGCGGAACTCCTTCGCTCCTGTCGCGACATCGCGAAGTATCGAGAGCTTGTGCTGCACGAGCGGGTGGTCGATCACCACGACATTGTCAGGGAACTCGGTCATTGACGATCGTCTCCTCGCCAGTCCACGCGAACCGCACGCGGCGGACGCGAACCACGCCTAGAGCATCGGATAGAGTGGGTGCTTCTCGATCAGGGCCGAGACCTCGGTCCTGATGTCGGCCAGCACCGACTCGTCATCACGGTTGAAGATCGCGCGGGCCATCAGGCAGCCGATGGTGTGCGCCTCACCTTCCGAGAAGCCACGCGTCGTCATGGCGGCGGTCCCGATGCGGATGCCGCTCGTGACGAACGGGCTTTCCGGGTCGTTGGGGATCGCGTTCTTGTTGACCGTGAAGCCCACCTCCTCGAGGAGCTTCTCGGCGTCCTTGCCGGTGATACCGGCAGGGCGCAGGTCCACGAGCATGAGGTGGTTGTCGGTGCCGCCCGACACGAGCCGGAGTCCGCACTCCACCATCGCGGCACCCATCGCCTTGGCGTTGATGACGACCTGGTCGATGTAGGCCTTGAACTCGGGTTGCATGGCCTCCTTGAAGGCCACCGCCTTCGCGGCGATGATGTGCTCGAGCGGGCCGCCCTGCAGACCCGGGAACACGGCTTTGTCGAGAGCGGCCGCCCACTCCTCTTTGCACAGCACGAAGCCGGAGCGCGGACCGCGCAGGGTCTTGTGGCTCGTGGATGTCACGAAGTCCGCATGCGGCACCGGCGACGGGTGGGCGCCGGTCGCCACGAGCCCTGCGATGTGGGCCATGTCGACCATGAGCACCGCTCCGACCGCCTTGGCGATAGCGGCGAAACGCTCGAAGTCGATGACGCGCGGGTAGGCGCTCGCACCGGCGATGATCATCTTCGGCTTGTGCTCGTGGGCGAGGCGCTCCAGCCCATCGTAGTCGATCGTCTCGGTCTCCATGTCCAGCCCGTACGGGACGATGTTGAACCACTTGCCCGAGAAGTTGACCGGCGAGCCATGGGTCAGGTGGCCCCCCATCGCCAGGTTCATCCCCAGGACCGTGTCGCCCGGCTGACAGACGGCGTAGTAGACGGCCATGTTCGCCTGAGCGCCCGCGTGGGGCTGCACGTTGGCATGGTCGGCCCCGAACAGCTCGCACGCCCGGCGTCGCGCCAGGTCCTCGACCTTGTCGACCTCCTCGCAGCCCCCGTAGTACCGCTTGCCGGGCAGGCCCTCAGCGTACTTGTTCGTGAGCACCGTGCCTGCGGCCTCGAGGACTGCGGGTGAAACGAAGTTCTCGCTTGCGATGAGCTCGATCGTGCCGCGTTGCCGAGCGAGCTCAGCGTCGATCGCGGCGGCCACCTCCGGGTCTTGGGCCGGGATGTACTGAAGCGACATGGGGCGTGCGTCCTTTCGCTGACGTGTCAGCCCGACGCGCTCTGCGTCGAGCTCTTGGTCCTTACTCCTGCGACCGCGGACTCTCCACGGACGCGATCTTGGCCACCCGGCCGGCATGTCGACCGCCCTCGAAGGGTGTGGCCAGGAACTCGTCGACTATCCGTTCGTTGATCTCGGGGTCGACGAACCGCCCCGAGACCGTGATCACGTTGGCGTCGTTGTGCTGCCGGGCGAGCCGCGCGAACTCGGGGCTCGTCACGTTGGCCGCTCGGACGCCCGTGATCTTGTTGGCTGCGATCGCCATGCCTATTCCGGTGCCGCAGACCAGGACGCCGAAGTCAGCGTCGCCCTCCGCCACCTCACGACCCACGAGCAACGCGTAGTCCGGATAGTCGACCGATTCGTCTGAACCGGTGCCGAAGTCCGTGACCTCGTGTCCCTGTGCGACCAGGTGCGCCTTGAGCGACTCCTTCTGTTCGAATCCGGCGTGGTCTGACCCAAGCGCGACACGCATCGGACGATCGACCCCCTCGGGATCTCGCGGCGAAAGTGGACCGATTGTACCCCAAGCGCCGATCCACCCCGGTGACGATATCGGGACCGATACCGCGATGGGTACAGGTCCCGATACGTCATCGGACGCATGCGCGCAGGAACGCGTCACGCACCGCCGCGCGCCGCCTCCATGATCGCTTCTGTGGGAATCGCTCCCTCGCGCACGACGACCGGCTCGGGCCCCGTGCACAGCACCACCGTGGAAGCCTGCTGGTGCTCGGTCTCGCCGCCGTCGAGCACGAGGTCGGCCGCTGTGATGATGCGGGGCTCGACCTCCTCGAACGAGCCGGGAGCCGGATTGCCGTGCGTGTTGGCGGACGTGGCGAATATCGGACCTCCCGCGGCCTGCAGAAGCTCCATCACGACTTCGTGCTTGGGGCTGCGAAGCCCGATCGTCCCGTCCGGAGCGCGGAAGTCACGTGGCACCTTCTCAGAAGCCTTCACCACAAGCGTGACGGCCCCTGGCCAGAAAGCACGGGCGATGTTGTGGGCGTACTCCGGCACGTCCTCGCCCCACGTGTCGAGCGCGTCCTCCGTCTCGACGAGCAGAGGGATCGGGAGGTCCGCCGGCCGGACTTTCACCTCGAAGATCTCGTGCGGACCGAACTTGGAGTCCGCCAGTGCCCCCAGACCGTAAACGGTCTCGGTCGGGAAGACGACGATCCCGCCGTCACGAAGCACCGTGGCGGCGAGATTGATGACTTCTGCGGAAGGGTTCTCCGGGTCCACTCGATATTGCTTCGTCATGTTTCGAGCCCTCCTTCACAAGGTGGCCTGTCGGCTGACCGCCCCCTTCGCCTGAGCCGCGCGAGCACCACGCGGTCACGCCCGGCGAGATCACGGACGGTCCTGACCTCTTCATACCACTCTAACGCTTCTTTGGCCGCCGACTGCACCCTTCTTTCGTCGAGTTCCACGGCGAGCAGCCCTCCGGGGGCGAGCCACTCGCGCGCTTGGGCCAGCAGGCGCCGATAGACCTCCAGGCCGTCCGGCCCGCCGTCAAGCGCCAGGTGCGGCTCGAAGCCTGCGACCTCGAACGGTAGCGTCGGCACATCTGCGCTGGGTACGTAGGGCGGGTTCGCCACCACCACGTCGAGACGGCCCCGCAGCTCACCGGGAAGGCCGGCCATGAGATCGCCTTCACTGACGGTCACCCGGCCGTCCAACCCCAGCCGTCGCGCATTGTCACGGGCGACCTCGACCGCGAGTGCCGAGATGTCGGTGGCCAAGACCCGGCAGCGCGGGCACTCCTGCGCGATCGAGAGGGCGATGCACCCGCTGCCTGTGCAGATGTCGGCCACAGACGGAGCTTCACACATTGAGACCGCCCGAAGCACCTCGCCCACGAGCACCTCGGTTTCAGGCCGCGGTATGAGCACTCCGGGACGGACGCGCAGCACGAGGTGCCTGAAGGCGACCTCGCCCGTCACGTACTGGAGCGGCTCACCGCTAGCGCGCCGCCTCACCGCCTCGCGAAGCGTCGCGCGCTCGTCTGACGTGAGTGGGCGGTCGTGGTAGGCGTAAAGCTCAACGCGCGAAAGCCCGGTGGCCGCGGACATGAGCCACTCCGCGCTGCGTCGCGGATGCTCATCGCCCTTCTCGGCGAGGAAGCCCCGCGTCCAGTCGAGCGCCGCTGCGACCGTCCAGACCCGCTCCGTCATCTACTGGTCCAGACCCATGCCAGCGAACGACTCAGACATCAGGCCTCTGCGAACGCCGCGAGACGCTCTGCTCTGTCGGCGGCGGTGAGGGCCTCGACGAGCGGGTCGATCTCGCCGGCCATGATCGCCGGGATGTTGTGCACGGTGAGCCCGATGCGGTGGTCGGTCACGCGGTCTTGCGGATAGTTGTAGGTCCTGATCTTCTCGGAGCGGTCACCGGACCCGATCTGGCTGCGACGCTGCTCGCCCAGCTCGGCCTGCTGCCTCTCGAGCTCCAGCTCGTAGAGGCGTGCTCGCAGGACCCGCATCGCCGCCTCTCTGTTCTGGAGCTGGGACTTCTGGTTCTGCGACTGCACGACGAGCCCCGTCGGCAGGTGCGTGATCCGCACCGCCGAATCGGTGGTGTTGACCGATTGGCCACCGGGACCGCTCGAGCGGTACACATCGATGCGCAGGTCGTTCGGGTTGATCTCGACCTCGACGTCCTCGACCTCGGGAAGCACCGCGACGGTGGCGGTCGACGTGTGGATGCGGCCCTGTGACTCGGTGACCGGCACACGCTGCACCCGGTGCACGCCCGACTCGAACTTCATCTTGGAGTAGACCTTGTCGCCGCGGACGCGGAACGAGACCTCCTTGAAGCCGCCGGCCTCGGACTCGCTCGCATCGATCTCCTCGACCTTCCAGCGCTGCAGTTCCGCATACCGCGTGTACATGCGGTACAGGTCGCCGGCGAAGATGGCGGCCTCGTCGCCACCCGCGCCCGCCCGGATCTCGACGATGATGTCCTTCTCATCGTTGGGGTCTCCCGGCAGCATCATCACTTTGAGCTCGTCCTCAAGCTGAGGGATGCGCGACTCGAGCTCCTTCGCTTCCTCAGCGGCAAGCTCTTTCATGTCCGGGTCGGACTCGGTCTTCAGGACCTCTTTGGCCTGTTCGAGCTCTCTCAGCACGCCCAAGTACTCGCGAGCCTTGTCGGCGAGCGGGGCTTGGCTGCGTTGCTCCTTCGCCAAACGGGCGTATTCCTTCTGGTCGCCGAACACCGCCGGGTCGGCGAGCTTGGCGGTCAGTTCGTCGTACGCGGCGAGGAGTCGTTCGAGTTTCTCACGCATCGGACTGCTTCTTCCTGGTTCCAGATACGGTCATCTACGGTGCCCTCATGCAGGTATGGGGCCGTCCGCCAGCGGTTCCGGGGCCTCGCCGGGTCCGCGCGCCGATCCGAGAGCGCTTCCGTCGCCTGCGGTCTCGGGGCCCTTGCCCGTCTCCTCGCGACGCTCGCGCTCGATGACCGGCATGACCGCAGCCACCGCCACCTCGATCATCGCATCGTCGGGCTCGCGCGTGGTCATGCGCTGGAGCTGCAGCCCCGGCCACAGCAGCACCTTCACGAGCGGGCTTTCCGAGTGCGTGCCGGCCCACTTGACGGTGATCTCATACGCGATACCGGCCACGAGTGGCATGAGGATGATACGCGAGAGGATGACGAGCGCAAGGACGACGTAGCGGTTGTCGATCCCCCAGCTCGTCGCGATCGCTTTGACCGGCACGAGCGAGAACACGAGGATCGCGACGACCATCACCATGAGCAGGAACGAGGTACCGCAGCGCATGTGCTGCGTGGACCAGCGCTGGATGATGCGCGGCTCGAGCGGGAGCCCGTGCTCGTAGGCGTGGATCACCTTGTGCTCGGCGCCGTGGTACGCGAACACCCGCTGGATGTCCTTCATCCGGCTGATCGCCCAGATGTAGACGAAGAACGCGACCACGCGCAGAAGTCCGTCGACCACGTTCCATATGAAGGGTCGGTCGGTCGCCTGCCCCACGAACAGGTTCGTGAGTATCGCGGGCAGCACGATGAAGAGGCCCACCGCGAGACCGACACCCATCACGAGCGAGAACGTCACCTCTCCGGCTGAGAGCTGCTCGTCTTCGGTCTCACCGGCAAGCGACGCCGAGACGGTGAACGCCTTCATCGCCAGCGCGAGCGTCTCAACGAGCGCGACCACGCCGCGGATGATCGGCTTGCGCATCCAGGCACGACTCGCTGCCGCAGAGTGCAGGTCGTGCTCCTCGACATGGATGGACCCGTCAGGGGTGCGGACAGCGACCGCCCAGTTGTACTTGCCGCGCATCATCACGCCCTCGAGGACCGCTTGGCCCCCGATGTGCGTGTGCTTGACAGGTCCGTCCATGCGCTCGACGGCCGGTGTGGTGTCGCTCATCAGCTACTCTCGCTTCGGGGCCTTGGGGTACGGTTCGCCGCAGGTCATCTTACCTTCACGACACGGACCACGACGGCACGACGCGCCCGCGTCCATGAAGATGTACGGAGCGGTCGGCTCGACCAGCTCGAGCATGGCGAGCGCCGCCTCGCGGATCTCCCACTGCGCGCGCCTGCAACAGCGCAGTTCGAAGAAGTGGAGCAGCTCACGGATGTTCATCGTGACGACGATCTTGGTCTCGACAGCGTTCGGGAGCAGGTAACGCGCGTCCTCGGCGTCGACTCCGGAATCGATGAGCGCGCGGTAGGCCGCGAAGGCGGCCGCGGTCGCCTCGTTGAAGCGGGCCTCGGCCTCAGGGTCGGCCGCCACGCGCGGCGGCACGATGAAGCCGGGCTCTTCAGCGAAGGAGACGTAGCGCTGCGACTGCTGGTTGTAGCTGGCGAGCCGGTGACGCACGAGCTGGTGTGTCATCGCACGGCTCACGCCGTCGATCGCGAAGGTGTAGCTCGCATGCTCGAGCGCCGAGAAGTGGCCGCTCGTCATGATGACGCGCAGCACCCTCGTGACCGCATCGTCGTCCATCTCGTCCATGAGCTCGGCCGCCCCGACCGGCGCGTAGCACAGCCGGGCGGCGACCGCCACGGCGCGTTCGGGGTCTGGCGTGTGGTAGAGCAGACGGACGTCCATCCTCACTCCTCGTACCCGGCGCGTGACACGCATTCGCGCACCAACCGCACCGTCGCGGCAAACACGAGAGGCGCCGCTACGGTGCGACGCCTCCCCATTCTAGTCGTAGAAGCGCAGCGCGAGAGACTACTCGGCGGCTTCCTCCACCGACGCTTCAGTGGCCTCGTCCGCCGCATCCTCGGTCGAGTCCGCCACCTCATCGGCCGGGGCGTCCTCGACGTCGGTCGCCTTCGCCGCGTTCTTGGCGGCCTTGATCTCGTACTCGGCGGCCTTGGCGGCCTTGGCGGCCTCCTTCGCCTCGCGCTCCTGCTTGGCCGCGATGGCGGCCTCCTCAGCGGCCTTGCGACGGGCCTCCTTCTCAGCGGCCTCCTTCTCGAGCACCGCTGCGGCAGCGGACCCGAACTTGTCGCTGAACCGCTGGACACGACCACCGGTGTCGACGAACTTCTGCTGACCCGTGAAGAACGGGTGGCACTGGTTGCAGAGTTCGACGTGGAGCTCACCGCCCGCGGTCGAACGCGTCTCGAACCGGTTCCCGCACGAGCAGACGATCGTGGTCGCCTCGTAGTTGGGATGGATACCCTGCTTCACCTTGAACACACCTCCGATGGTGCCTTGGTTTCCGACCAAGGCGTGAGGACAGCCCGCGTAGTCTAGCACCGTGGATGCGTCAGGGCAATCGTCTCGTCGCACCGTGCGTGACGATCATCTGACGCCAAGGCGACGGGTTCGTGGCGGTCGTCATCGCTGTGGCGTCCGGAGGGTAGAGACATCTTGTCATCAAGAAGGAGGTGTGCCGGCCATGACACAACACCCTGCGACAACCGACCCGCCGCGCACGATGAGTCGTCGAGGCGGAGCCAAGGCCCTTCGTCTCCTCGCCTCGCTGCTCGTTCTGGCCCTTCTGGCAAGCGCCGTCTCCGGCTGCTCCCGTACGGCCACACCTCGGCCGTCGACGCCGACCCTCCGCCCGACGCCGCCGACGCCCGCCCCCACCGAGACGCGCGTGCTGGCGTATTTCACCCGAGGCGAGAAGGTGGGTGTCGCCGCCAGGTTCGTGCGCGTGGAACCGACCACGACGGCACTGGCGCGAGCAGCGATGCAGGCCCTCGTTGCCGGTCCGAGCGACGAGGAACGGCAGTTCGGACTTGGGACCGCGATCCCGCAGGGCACACGCGTGAACGGGGTCACGATCCGAGACAAGGTCGCGACTGTCGACTTGAGCCCGGAGTTCGCGTCTGGCGGTGGCTCGCTGTCGATGCTCTTGCGCGTGGCCCAGGTCGTGTGCACGTTGACCCAGTTCGACGACATCGAGCGCGTGGCATTCGCGCTGGACGGCGAGGGGGTCCCGGCGATCGGCGGCGAGGGCGTCATCGTCGACCCGCCGGTGTCGCGCGCAGACTTCGAGGAGCAGCTCCCGGCGATCCTCGTCGAGTCCCCGGCGCCGGGTGAGGCCGTTTCAAGCCCGCTGACCGTCTCCGGCAGCTCGAACGTGTTCGAGGCGACACACCAGCTTGCCATCACGGACCCCGACGGCCTGATCATCGCGGAGAAGACCGTGACCGCCACGAGTGGCACCGGCACGCGAGGCTCATGGAGCGAGACCGTCACCTTCGGCCCCGTGAAGCGCGACGGGCTGGGCGCGGTGATCGCGTTCGAGCTCTCGGCGAAGGACGGCTCCAGACAGAACGTGGTCGAGATCCCGGTCAGGATGACCAGGTAGGCCTCGGCGCGCTGCGTTGACCCAGTGGGCCCGTCGCCTCTTCGTACTACAGGTCGATGCCGTTGCGCGAATCCCCCGCCTTGCGCGCCATCTTCGCCAGGAACTCCATGTTCGAGTTCGTCTGCTTCAGGCCCTTGATGAGCATGTCCATGGCCCGCTCGGGACTGTCGATACCGTGCAGGATGCGGCGCACGCCCCACACGAAGGGCGCCTCCTGAGGATCGAGCAACAGCTCCTCTTTCCGGGTCCCGGAGCTGATGACGTCGATCGCAGGGAAGATCCGCCGATCGGCCAAAGCGCGGTCGAGCCTGAGCTCCATGTTTCCGGTCCCCTTGAACTCCTCGAAGATGACCTCGTCCATCTTCGAACCGGTGTCGATGAGAGCGGTGGCGAGGATCGTGAGCGACCCCCCGTTCTCGATGTTGCGCGCCGCACCGAAGAACTTCTTGGGCGGATACAGCGCTTGAGAGTCCACACCGCCGGACAGGATGCGCCCGGATGCCGGCGTGGCCAGGTTGTACGCCCGCGCCAGACGCGTGATCGAGTCGAGGAGGATGACGACGTCGCGGCCGCTCTCGACGAGTCGCTTCGCGCGCTCCATCGTGAGCTCGGCGACCTGGATGTGCTGCTCGCTGGGCATGTCGAAGGTCGACGAGATGACCTCGCCATGGATCGAGCGCTCCATGTCGGTGACTTCCTCTGGGCGCTCGTCGACGAGCAGGCACATCAGGTGGACGTCCGGGTCGTTGGCGGTGATCGACGCAGCGATGTCCTTGAGCACGGTGGTCTTGCCGGCCTTGGGTGGCGACACGATGAGTCCGCGCTGCCCTTTGCCGATCGGGGCCACGAGGTCGATGGTCCTGGCCGTCAGGTACTGAGCGCCATGCTCCATGCGCAGACGCTGGTCTGGGTAGACCGGCGTGAGGTCGGCGAACTTCGGGCGACCGCGGTTCGCTTCCGGGTCGCGGCCGTTGACCTCATCAAGACGCTGCAGCGCCGGATACTTCTCATTGTCGCGCGGGGGGCGGACCTGCCCCTTGATCATGTCGCCTCGACGAAGCTCGTTGCGGCGGACGGTCGACATCGAGACGTAGACGTCACGGTCTCCGGGCAGGTAACCACTCGTGCGCACGAAGCCGTAGCCCTCGGGAAGCACGTCGAGGATGCCGCTGATCTCGATGAAGCCTTCGGAGCGTACCTTGGCCTCGAGAACGGCGTCGATGATCTCGTCTTTCTTCTTGAGCGGCTTGTGGTCTATCGACAGCTCGGTGGCCATCTCTCGCAGCTGCGCCACGGTCAGCGCGCTGAGCTGCTCGCGGGTCACGCTCGGCTTGGGCGCCTCCTGAGACGCGCCGCCACCGCCACGGCGGCCGCGCTTGCGGGGTCGTGCACTCATGCGTTCTTCACTTTCTCCCAATCGGCCAGGAACGACTCGAGGCCTCTGTCGGTCAGCGGGTGCTTGACGAGGTTCTTCAGGACGGCGAACGGCACGGTCGCGATATCGGCCCCCATCAACGCCGCCTGCGTCACGTGGTTCGCGGAACGCACGGACGCCGCGATGACCTCGACCTTGTGGCCGAAGTCGTAGTTCGAGAGCGCCGTCACCACATCGCCGAGCTGCGCTATGCCGTCCTCACTGATGTCATCGAAACGCCCGACGAACGGCGAGATGTAGGCCGCGCCGGCACGAGCGGCCAGCATGGCCTGCGGGACCGTGAAACACAGGGTCATGTTGACCTTGATGCCCTTGGCGTGAAGCATCTTGGTCGCCGCAAGCCCCTCCGGCATCGTCGGCACCTTGACGATGAGGTTCGGCGCTATAGCCGCGAGCTCCTCGCCTTCCCGCACGATCTCATCGCGAGTGAGGCCCACGGTCTCACCCGAGACGGGACCATCGACGATCTCACATATGCGCCTCAGGTGGGCGTGGAAGTCCGCCAGCTTCCCGCCGATGCGGGCATAGAGCGTGGGGTTGGTCGTCACCCCCGCCAGCACCCCCCAGCTCGCGGCCTCTTCGATCTCGGCGATGTCCGCCGTGTCCAAGAAGAACTTCACGTCAGTCCTGTTCCTTTCGTCTCGGTCTGTCGGTGTGCGCCGGTCCGATGCGACGCGCTACTCGTCGGTGATGGCCCGCTGGACGACGCACTCGAGAACGTCGGCCACGGTCCGGTCCAGCTGGTGGCTGTAGATCAGCGGTATCCCATGCTCCCGCGCCATTCCCTCGATATAGGCTCCAAGCGTTCTGATGCTCTTGAAGCCTGAACGGTACCGGTCAAGCGGGCGTGACCCTTCCGTCTGCACTTCCCGGATGTAGAAATGACTGAGGTGCGACTGCTCGTCATCGACGCCGATCACGATGTGCACGACCCGCGCCGATTCGAACTGGGACGGATCGATGTATCCCGGCACGAGGTGGATCCCCTCTATCACCATCGACGTTCCCTCGAGCACGGCCCTGTCGATGAGTGACTTCACGCCGGAGGAGACGACCGCGGTCTGCTCGCGGAATCCGACGATCACGGGATCGGCGCCTTCCGGCACCGGGACTCTCAAGCCACGCCACGCCGAGAAAGCGCTCTCATGGATGGCGGGCAGCAACTCCTTACTGAATATACCACGCATCACCTGGCGTATGGAATCAGTCGAGCTGATGCGGGTGATACCGAGCCTGTGCGCCACTTCCGTGGCGATCGTGGACTTCCCAACCCCGGTTGTTCCCCCGATGAGGACGATGAGAGGCCGGTCCAGACGGCCGACCTCGCGCAGACGCAGGTAGCGATGCGCGTACTCCTCTCCGGCCATACGGGTCAGGTAGTCGGTCGTGAGCTCACGCAGCCGCTCGCTCGATACCGATAGTTCAGCTCGTTCGCGCAGGTCGTCCTGGATCAACGCGGCTATCTCGTAGGCGCGGCTGGGCGGAAGCCCTGTGGCCGTCAGGGACTGCGCCAGCAGACCTTTGCTGAACGGGAGGCCATGCGCCTTGTCGGTGATGGTGATGCTGGGATGGCGATCAGGCACCGCTCCCACTCCTTCGCTTCCGCTCGGCACCGCGTTGCAGCGCCAGCTCGCAGGCGCGCTCGACGAGGCGGTCCAGGTCGTGGCCGTCCACCGCGACCGGTACGTTGTCGCAAAGCACTGTCGGGACTCCGGCCTCCTCGCCGGCCGCCGCGACGACGTCGATCGCCGCGGCCTTGAGCTCGGTGAGCAGGGTGTCGAAGCGACCCTCGTTCGCGGCGAGGTCGGCGCGCAGGTGCGCCCGGTCGGACAGAGCGGTGCTCACCGCCACGACCTCGCATCCATGCTCCGACTCCAGGTACTCCGTCAGGCGGGGGACCACCTGCCGCGGCGCCGTCGTCGCGAACAGCACACGCCGGCCTTCGACGGATTCGATGGGCGTGGGACGAAACGTCGTGGCGACCACCGGCACCTCAGGGGCCACCGAAGCGATGGCCCGCCGCACGGCATCGAGCTCGTCGGGTGTGCACAGGGGCTCTTCCGCAGAGGAGATGACGACCAGGTCGGCCCGGCGCACGCGGTACGGTCCGAAGTAGTCGCGTACGTAACCAACCCCGCGACTGGCGCTCACCACCACGATGGTCGCGTCGGCGTGGACCGGCGGAATCGCCGCGCCTGAGCCTTCGAGCACCATGAGCTGCTTGCCCAGGGTATCGGCGAGCCTGGCCCCGTCGGGCACGTTGCTGAAGTACGTCTCTCCTGCCAGACCTCCGCCGCAGCGCCGACATCCCACGGTGGTGACGCGGCTCATCACCGCGTCCTCGTAGTTGTCGCTCGATGCGTGTTTGCCCTGACGCGCGAATTCGAGCAGGTCAGCGGTCGTGAGCGACACCTCGTCGCCGTGGATGACCTCCGGCTCAGAAGGACCGCCGCGACCCATGGCGAGCACCACGATGTCGTGACCGGCAGCCTTGAGCGCTCGCGCGACATACGCGGACACCGCTGTCTTGCCGACCCGCTTGCCCGTCCCGATGACGCCGAGCGTCGGGGTGCACGGCTCAACCCGGGGCCTCGGCGGCACGAACGAGAAGTCGGCGCCTCGGTACTCGACCCCGCGACCCAGGACCAGGGACGCGAGCGAGAACCGGTCGGCCGCGGACAGGACCGGCTCATCAGACAGGTCGACCACGACATCGGGTGCGTGACGGTCGATCGCGCCCAGGATGACGGCAGCGGGGTCCTCGCCGGCCAAGACCGGCACGCCGTACGCCTCGAAGCCGTTGGCCAGGTCGACCTTCTCGGTACCACCGACGAACACAGCAGCAACGACCTCGGCATCATTGCCGAGGGCCGCCAGCGCGAACCGCACGACCGGCGGATAGTGCTCGCCGTCGATGAGCGCGACCACCCTCTTCATCGAATGACCCCCGTCCTGCCTCTCACAGCAGGTCCTCAACGATCACCTCGTCGAGCTCGGATGCTCGCACCCCCGGACGCCAGCGACAGTGGCGCCGATTGATGTCGGAGAAATCGGCGACCACCTCGCCATCGACGAACGGCTCCTTGCGAAGGACCCGCACGCGACCCTGCGGATATATCTCGATGATGTTGTAGCAGGGACGCACCTTGCCACGCAGGCGATGTGTGCAACAGGTACCCGCGTTGACGATCAGCATGTCTTCGAGACGCCACACGTTGGGGACGTGCTTGTGGCCGCACAGCACGATGTCAACGCCGTTGTTGGCGAGGACGCGAAGCAGGTCGCCGGCATCGTGCACGATGTTGCGTTCGCGGCCCGTGCCGGGGACGGGGACCAGGTGATGGTGCATCGCGACGAGCTTCACCTCGTCAAGGCAGTCCGCGAACCGCTCCTCGATCCAACGGTACCGCTCACGGCCGACCCGTCCGGTGTCGAGGTCGGGCTCGCTGGAATCGACACCCAGCACCCGCACGCCTCCGTGCTCGAGCTCGGAGTTGCGGGCGCCGAACAGCTCGGCGTAGTGCTCATCGCCCACGTTGCGTGCGTCGTGGTTCCCCATCATCACGACGCGACGATTGCAGGCGATCCGGTCGAGCAGGTTCTTCGCCTGCTCGAACTCGTGCCGGAAACCCATGTCGGTCAAGTCACCCGTCACGATGACCACGTCAGGGCACAACAGATTGAGCTCATCTATGACACGCTTGGCCAATGACGGGATGTGGTAGCGCGACCCGCAATGCAGGTCCGAGATGTGTGCGATGACGGTCGGAGCGCTCATGCCTCCTCACCTTCCCCGCGGTCAGCGCGGCAGACGGCCCCTGACGCTCGTGTCGGGAATCGACGGTGATGCGCCCTCAAGACGCGCGAGGACCCGAGTCAACCCCATGAGGGTACGGAACAGTTCGCCGAACTCGTCTTCGTACGTGATGATCTCGTAGTCCCCCTTGATCCCGCCTGCGTCGGCGGCGGCATCGAGCGCGTCCTCATAGGTCCCTATCTTGTCGACCAGGCCAAGCTCTTTGGCCCGCTCGCCACTCCATGTCCAGCCCGTGGCGAGCGAGGCGACCTCCGAGCGCTTGAGCTTCCGGCCCTCGGCCACGATGTCGATGAACTGTCCGTAGGCCTCGTCGACCTCGCCTTGGATGAGCGCGCGCTCCTCATTGGTGAGCGGGCGGTACGGGCTGCCGGTGTCCTTGTTCTTGCCCGCGGTGATCACCGTGAACTCGATGCCCACCTTGTCCAGCAACTCGGAGGCGTTCGGGATCTGCGCGATGACGCCGATGCTGCCGACCGCGGTGCCGGGCAACGCCCAGATCTCGTCGGCCTGAGAGGAGATCATGTACGCGCCGGATGCATTGACGTCTCCACTCGACACCACCACCGGCTTGGTGCACTGCTTCACGTAGCGAGCGATCTCCTGGCTCGCGGCGACCGTGCCGCCGGGAGAATCGACACGCAGGACGATCGCCTTGACCGAGTCGTCCTGCTGCGCTTGGTCCAGCGTGTCGTAGAAGCTCTCCGGGGTGATGTAGTCACCGTAACCGTCTCCAACGCCGACGATCGGAGCGTCGATGCGGATCACGGCGACGCCCTCACCGCTGTCGCTCACGGACTCGAAACCGTCACCGGCGAGCATCACGAAGGGAAGCGCGCAACTGCCCACGAGCAACACGACCACGACCAGGGTCCCGAGAAGCCACCAGATCCACGCCTTGGAGCGAGGCCGAGCCGCCCGATCATGGGGCTGCGCAGAGAATCGGCCATCCGCGTCCGGTCGAGGATGCCCAGGTTGCGGGGCCGCCACAGGCGGAACTGGAGGGGGTGCCTGTTCGGACATCGAGCGCCTTTCGAGGGGATGGTCGCGCCGTGGCGTGCGGGCGCGGGGATGGATTGATTCTTCCCCACCTAGGGCCGACTGGTCAACACGGATCGTTCCGGGCGTTCGCGAAGAGGGTCGATCCGCATGGGTGACGGGGCGGTCCGCACCCCACGGATCACCTAGAGCAGGCGCGCACCCCAACGGTCGATGGCCACCGCCTGAGGCAGACGCCGGGTACCAAGAGCGAGGATGCGCGACGCGGCCCGCTCAGCGATACCGCGGGCCAGCTCGTGCGCCGCGCGGTCCGTGTCACCGGCGACGAGCCCGATCACCGTCGGCCCCGCACCGGAGAGCGCGACACCGGAGGCGCCGGAGGCCCGCAGGATGTCGGCGACTTCTCGCAGGTCGCCTACGGCCGCCTCGCGGTATGGCTCGTGCAAGCGGTCCGCGAGCGCATCACCGAACAGCTCGGGGCGTCCCGCGGCGATGGAGGCGGCGAGCAGGCCCGCGTGTGCCACGTTGAAGGCGGCGTCGCGGTGCGGGACCGCCTCAGGAAGCATCGCGCGGGCCACGGACGTCGCGAGCTCCTTGGTCGCAGGCACGGCGACCACGGCGAGGCCCCGAGCGGGCTCGAAGCGGGCGCAGCGGGCGCGGCCCTCGACCGACCAGCAGACGGTGAAGCCACCGAACAGAGCCGCAGCGACATTGTCCGGATGCCCCTCCAGCTCGGCGGCGAGCTCCAGACGCCGCTCATCACCGAAGTCGGCGTCGGCCAACGCCTCGCCCAAGAGCAGACCACCGACGATCGCCGCGCTCGAGGAGCCCAGTCCGCTCCCGGTGGGAATGGTGTTCAGACAGCTGATGCGGGCCTTGAGCTCCGGCCTGCCCGCCTCGGCGAACGCACGGGCCATCGACCGGGCCACGACATTGTCCTCGCCCGTCGAGAGGGTGCCCGCGCCTTCGCCGCTCACCTCGACGCGCCACTCGGAGGCCAGCTCGGCTT
This sequence comes from Actinomycetota bacterium, assembly GCA_029265315.1. Lineage (GTDB taxonomy): Bacteria > Actinomycetota > Coriobacteriia > Anaerosomatales > PHET01 > JAJUJM01. The sequence continues at coordinate 34,443 of JAJUJM010000004.1, forward strand.
CGAAGCGGTTGTGCAGGTCCAACGCCAGCCCGAAACTGTCGAACCCGGGTCCGAGGTTGGCCGAGGTGGCCGGAACGAGAACCGCTGCCCCCACGGCTGGCCTACAGGTCCTCGACACGAATCACGGCGCCGACCTCACGGACCGCCTCGCTCGCGCCGATCTCGGCGAGCGAGGCGCGCACGTCGGCCTCGCGCGCCGAGTGTGTGACGAACACGAGCTCGGCGGTCTCAGCGCCCTCCTCGCCGCGCTGTATGACGCTTGAGAGCGAGACGCCATGATCCCCGAACACCTTCGCGCACGCGGCGAGCACGCCCGGCGCGTCGACCACGAGCAGGCGGACGTAGTAGCGGGTCTGAAGCGTTGCGATGTCCCTGACGGGATGGTGCTCGGTGCAGGTGCAGCCCACGACCGGCCTGCACCCCGTCTGGAGGTCACGCGCGATCTCGACCAGGTCACCGACCACGGCGGAGGCCGCCGGCAGCGAACCCGCCCCCTCGCCGAAGAACATCGTCTCACCGACGGCGTCGCCTACGACGTAGATCGCGTTGTACACGCCGTTCACGCTGGCGAGCGGGTGTGTCTCGGGGATCATCGTCGGATGCACGCGTATGTCGGTGCCCTCGGCCGTGCGGTTGGCGATGGCGAGCAGCTTCACGCGATAGCCCACTTGGCGCGCGTACTCGAGGTCGGCGGGCGCCAGCGCTCGGATGCCCTCAGTGGGCACCTGGTCGAGCGTCACGCGCGAGTTGAACGCGATGGAGGCGAGGATCGCGATCTTGGCGGCTGCGTCATGCCCGTCGACATCGGCGGTGGGGTCCGCTTCGGCGAATCCTTTGGCTTGCGCCTCTGCCAGCGCGGTCGCGTAGTCGAGCCCGTCCTCGCCCATGCGGGTGAGCATGTAGTTGGTGGTGCCATTGACGATGCCCATGACGCGGGTGATCTCGTTACTCGTCAGCGAGTGCTTGAGCGGGCCGATGATCGGGATGCCGCCACCCACGCTCGCCTCGAAGCGGATGTCCACACCTGCCGCCTCAGCGGCCTCCATGACCTCTTCGCCATGCGTGGCGAGCAGCGCCTTGTTCGCGGTCACGACGGACTTGCCCGCCCGCAGGGCCGCGAGCACCACCTCGCGGGCGACTCCCGTGCCGCCGATGAGCTCGATGACGACATCGATATCCGGGTCCGCGGTGACCTCGAACGCGTCCGTGGTGCACGCCTCCGGGTCCAACCCGAGCGCGGCGAAACGCTCGGTCGCGCGGTCAGCGAACCTCGTCAGGCGGATGTCGACACCGGCGCGCCGCTGGAAGTCCTCGCCATGTCGCCTGAGGATCTCGACCACACCCGATCCGACGGTACCCAGACCGATCAGACCCACACGGATGGTTCGCATATCGCTCGACGTCCTTCCTGCGAGGTGATGTCGGGTCGACCTTGTGGTTCGGCCCCTGAGGATGACGCCCGCTATTCTAACCGACCCACAGCAGCGGGCGCGCATGCGACGCGGGCATCCTGCCGATCAGTGCGCCCTGCTCGGCGCCGTCTCGCCGGAAACCCAGACGAGGTACTCGGCGAGGTCGGTCTGGAAGGCCGAAGGGCCCTCGCCATGGAGCTGGCGCCGGTACTCCGCGGCAGCGATCAGGTCGCTCGGGTCGTGGCGTGCCGCCTCGACCCACAGGGCGAGCTGCTTCAAGTCGCCGCCGGACAAGCGGATCGCGGCGAGCATCAACCGGCAGCTCACCATGTCCGAGAGCTCCGGGTCCCCGCTCGGGTCCTCGCCCACCAACGCGGACAGGATGACCGCGGCGGGCTGGACGGTCTCGCCCTGGAACGCGTCACGCAGGCGCGCGTCGACCACCTCGGAACGCCAGAACGGCCGCTTGAGCGTCAGCTCGTCTGCGAGCGGCGCGCCCGCCACACCGTCAACCACGCCTCACCCCACCTCACACTTCAGGAGGTCCTCGTAGGTCTCGCGACGGACCACCCAGCGCCATCCGCCGTCTTTGACGAAGACGACGCCCGGGCGCACCTGCTTGTTGTAGTTGCTGCTCATCGACTGGCAGTACGCACCGGTGGCGCAGACGCACAGCACGTCGCCCACCTCGGGGCACTGGAGCGGCGCGTCGTTGACCACGATGTCTCCGCTCTCGCAGTGCTTGCCGGCGACGGTGGCCACCATCTCGCGCGGCCGGTCAGCCTTGTTCGCGATGAGGGCCTCATAGTGTGCGTCGTAAAGCGATGTGCGGATGTTGTCCGACATGCCGCCATCGACCGCGACGTACGTGCGGATGTTCGGGATCTCCTTGATCGAGCCCACCGTGTACAGCGTGACGCCGGCGTTCGCCACGATCGAGCGCCCGGGTTCGACCGCCATCGCGGGCACCGTGAGCCCGTGCTTCTCGCACTCCTCCTTGATGCCGTCGACGACGACCTTGCCGTAGTCCTTTATGGTCGAGGGCTCATCGGGAAGCCCGTAGGCGATGCCCAGACCGCCACCCGTGTCGAGCATGCGCACCTCGACGCCAGTCTCCGCCTTGATCTCGGCGATGAACTCCACGATGACCTCGATGGCTTTCGCGAAGCTGTGGAGCGCGAAGATCTGGCTGCCGATGTGCATATGGAGCCCGTCGAAATCGAGCCCCGGTAGCTCAAGCGCCCGCTTGACCGCCTGCATCGCAAGTCCCTGGTTGCGGCCGAACCCGAACTTCGAGTCCTCGGCGCCGGTCATGATGAAGTCGTGGGTGTCGGCCTCCACGCCCGGCGTGACGCGGATGAGGATGCGCTGCCTCATGCCACGCTCGAGGGCGAGTGCGTTCAGGCGCTCCATCTCCTCGAACGAGTCCACGACTATGCGGCCCACGCGTGCGTCGAGACACTCTGCAAGCTCATCGGGGGTCTTGTTGTTGCCGTGGACATAGATGCGTTCCATAGGGAATCCGGCGCGCAGCGCGAACGCGAGCTCCCCGCCGCTGGACACATCCAGACAGCAGCCCTCTTCCGCTACGATCCTGACCATCGCAAGCGACATGAACGCCTTGCCCGCGTACACGACGTCGACGTCAGGCCAGTGGTAGCGGGTCCACTTCACGTACTCCGAGAGCTGGTGACGGATGGTCGCCTCGTCCATGACGTAGAGCGCCGTACCCGCGTCACGCGCGAGCTCGACCGTGTCCACGCCTCCGATCCACAGATGTCCGTCACGGACTTCAGCGGTCATGGGCAGAACGCCCATGAGGTCATGGCCGGTCTTGTGGTCGGCGACCGATGGCGGGCGGGCGGTGGACGGCTTTCCCATGCTGAGACCCCTTACGGACGAACAGCGATTCGTATACACTAATCCATGGAGTTAGCTAATGCTATTTCATCGCCGGTTGGCGGTCAAATCCTCCGAGTACACCGTCACATGCGCTCCGGCGCCCCGACGCCCAGCAGGCCGAGCGCGCACCGGAGTGCCCGACGGGTGGCGTCCACGGCGAACAGCCGCGCCCGCGTGAGGTCCGGGGCGTCCGGATCGATGACCCTGCACACCGTGTAGAACTGGTGGAAGGACGCCGCCAGCTCCTCCACGTACCGGGTGAGCTTGTAGGGGGCGAGCTCCCTTGCGGCCACATCGATGACCTCGCCGAAGCGGTCGAGCTCCCGCATCAGCGCGAGTTCGGCCTCACTGTCAAGCGGCGCGAGGTCCGCCTCGTCCAGAGCCAACGCCGCCACGACGTCGTCCACGGCCGCATCAGGGTTCTCGCCCGCCTCCTCGGCCGCTTTTCTCAGGATCGAGCAGATACGCGCGTGGGCGTACTGGACGTAGTAGACGGGGTTGTCGGCCGACTGCTCCTTCGCCACCGCGATGTCGAAATCGACCTGCTGGTCGGTGGAGCGGCGCAGGAACCAGTAGCGTGCCGCGTCCGCGCCGACCTCTTCGACGAGCTCCTCGAACGTGACCATCTCGCCTGTCCGCTTGCTCATTCGCACGGCCTCACCGTTGCGGAAGAGGTTGACGAGCTGGCCTATCACGATATCGAGTTGGCCCTCGTGCCCCAGGGCGGCTACCGCCGCCTGCATCCGCGCGACGTAGCCGTGATGGTCCGCACCCCAGATGTTGATGACCCGGTCGAAGCCGCGGTCGAACTTGTCTTTGTGGTACGCGATGTCGGCGGCGAAGTACGTGTAGCTGCCGTCCGCTTTGACGAGCACGCGGTCCTTGTCGTCGCCGAAGGCCGTCGACCGGAACCACACAGCGCCCTCGTGGTCGTACACGTGTCCGCGCTCGCGAAGCTCCTCGATGGCGGTATCGATCTCGCATGGGCCACCGTCCGCAGAGGCGGCGTGGAGTCGGCGCTCGGAGAACCACACGTCGAAGTCGACACCGAAATCGTGCAGCACCCGCTTCAGGTGCTCGAGCACCTGCGCGTACGCCTTCTCGCGGAAATACTCCTCGCGCGAGGCTGCGGACGCATCGAGCCAGCACGTACCTTCGGCGTCGAAGATCTCCCGTGCGATCTCCTTGATGTAGCTGCCCTGGTACCCATCTTCAGGGAACGGCTCATCGCTACCGCAGAACTCCAGGTAGCGCGCCGAGACACTGCGGGCGAACAGGTCCATCTGCACGCCGGCGTCGTTGACGTAGAACTCGCGTTCGACCGACCAGCCCGTGTGCGCGAGCAGGCGGGCCACCGAATCGCCCAGTGCCGCCCATCGGCCGTGACCCACATGCATCGGGCCGACCGGGTTGGCCGAGACGAACTCGACCTGGACACGCCGTCCGGCGCCTGAGTCGCTGCTGCCAAGCTTGGAGTCGGCTTGGCGCACGTGGCGGACGACTCGCTGCAGGGCCGTCGGCGAAAGTCTCAGGTTGATGAAGCCGGGGCCGGCGACTTCGACCGAGGCGATGTCCGGGTGGTCAGCCAGGCGACCTGCGACGATCTGCGCAACCTGACGTGGTGGCATTCCCGCCGCCTTCGCGCACTTGAGCGCGACGGTCGTGGCCCAGTCGCCGTGAGCGGGGTCGCGGGGGCGTTCCACGCTTGGCTCGGGAATCTCGACGAGTTCGAGCTCACCAGCATCGACCGCGTCTTCGATGGCCGCGATCACCATGGATTCGATGGCTTCTCTCAAGAGATGGGGTCCTTCGTGTCAGCGATGGCACCGGAAGTCGTGCAGGTACGATACCCGATGAGCCGACCGAGTGCATCGTCAGAATGGTCCACCACGGGTCACTTGTGGTAGGGCTCTCCCCGTGCGATCCGGAACGCGCGGTAGAGCTGCTCGAGCAGCACGACCCGCGCAAGGTTGTGCGGCAGCGTCATCGGTCCGAGCGACAGCCGCTCATCGGCTCGCGACAGCACGTCCGCGGACAGGCCGAGCGAACCGCCGATCACGAACGTCACAGCGCTCCGGCCATCCAGGGCGAGGCGCTCAAGATGCTCTGAGAACTCGACACTTCCCAGAGCGCGACCATGGATGTCTAGAGCGACCACGTGCGTTCCCGGCCTGATGGCGTCGAGCACTGCGCTGCCCTCCTCAGCCAGCGCGTGGTCGTCACCTCGCTTGCCCGGATCACGGTCGGCGACCTCGATGACGCGCACGTCTGCATAGGGCCGCAACCGCTTGAGGTACTCATCGGCCGCGTCCTTCCAGAAACGCTCCTTGAGTCTCCCGACCGCGATGACGGTGATGCGCACTAGCGGCGGTCCGCGTCCGAGCCCAGGGTCGCGGTGAGAGTCCGTCTCGTCTCGCCGCGAACGACCTCTATCCTCACCGTGTCGCCCACCTTGTGCTCGCGTATCCCCGCGAAGACGTCCTCGACGCTTCCCACCTGTCGTTCCCCGATCTGCACGATGATGTCGCCACGCTCGATCCCGGCCGCCTCGGCAGGCGATTGCGGCTGGACGAAACGCACCAGAGCGCCTTCGGTCACCGGCAGGCCGAACTGCGAAGCGATGCTCTCGTCGACCGTCTGGGTGCTCACACCGAGATACGGGTGCGTCGCGCGTCCCGTCTCGATGATCTGCTCGGCGATGTCGATCGCGAAGTCCACCGGGATCGCGAAGCCGATCCCTGCGGACTGCGGCGCGCCCACCGCGCCCGAGGGCGACTGGATCAGCGTGTTGATGCCGACGAGCCGTCCACGCTCGTCCACGAGCGCGCCGCCCGAGTTGCCGGGGTTGATCGCGGCGTCGGTCTGTATGAGGTTCGTGTACGTGGTGATGTCCTGAAGACCGCTGACCACGTCAGTACGGTTCAGCGCCGAGACGATTCCCGCGGTGACGGTCTTCTCCAGGCCGAACGGGCTGCCGACCGCCATCACATACTGTCCGACCTTCAAGTCCTTTGACGAGCCTATCTCGATCGCTGGGTATCCCTCGCCTTCGATCTTCAAGACCGCCAGGTCACTCGACGGGTCCGTGCCCACGACGGTGGCCTCGACGTCTTCGACGCCCACGGTGACCACTATCCGGTCGGCGCCCTCGATGACGTGGTTGTTCGTGAGGATGTGACCGTCGGGGCGGATGATCACACCCGAACCGTTGCCGGCCTCGCGCTCCACGCGCGTCCCGGTGAAGGGGTTGAAACCCTGGCTGACGATCGTGACGTTGACCACGGATGGCACGACCTTGGCGGCGACGGCCTCGCTCACGTCAGTGACGCGCCCCGTGGGGTTTATCGTCACCGTCGCCTCTCGTGAGCGCTCTTGTGGCACTGCTGAGAGCGGCCGCACGCCCGGGACCAGCCCCAACGCCCACACGAGCCCGGCTGCGACGAACAGCCCACCTACGACCGCTCCCATCGCCGCGGCCGTGATGACCGCGGCGCTCGACCAGCGCTTCTGCACCGCGGGCTCCTCACATGGTTCGTCGCCATCGCCGACGTAGTCGCAGACCGGAAGCGGCCCGGAACTGGAAGGCGGGGTCACCTGATGAGCTTCGATGTCGGCCAGATGGGTGTCGGCGTCGGCCATCCACGCGATCGACTCGCCTTCCGAGGCGAGCGGCTCTGGTTCAGAGTGGATGTGCCAGTCCGTGCGCTCGGCCTCGCGAGCCACGTCGGCCGGGGAACGCATCCCCGCAACCGGTCCAGGAAGTCCCGGCCCCACTGAGGGCGGCGCCGGCGACTCGTCGGCCGCAGGTCGGCCGGCGGTCTCGGATATCTGATCCCGATCGTCTTGCATGGTTCACCTCGACGAGATGTGATGGGGACGGGTTTGGTGCGATGACCAACCTACTATGTCCCCAACCCGGCGAGTCGCCGGATACACGGAATCGTCACGGCGACGTCGCAGACGCTTCACCAAGTGACTCACGGACGCTAGCGGATGGCCGTACCAAGCCAACCGAGAAGCGGTCCTGCCGCCAACCCCAACGCAAGAGTCGCCCCCACACACATCGCCACAGCGACCGAGCCGGCGACGGAAGGGGCGAGCGGGGCGCGCTCGGCCACCGGCTCACCGAAGAACGACGCGCGCACGATGCGCAGGTAGTAGGCGGCCGACACGACGCTCGTGAGCACGGCGACCACGACCCACGGCGCGAAGCCTGCACCCAAGGCCGCCTGGAACAGGGTGAGCTTTCCGAAGAAGCCGACGAGCGGCGGTATGCCGATGAGCGACGCCAACATGACGACCGCGCCCCAGACCGCCGCGGGCCTTCGCGAGAACGCGCCGGCGAAGTCCTCGACGAGGACCCCCTCCTCCGCCACGAGCAGCATCATCCCGAGCGATGGGACGGCGTATGCGAACGCGTAGAAGACGGCCGCCGCATATCCGGCTGCGCCGGCGCCCGCCGCTGCGAGCATCAGGTAGCCGGTGTGCGCGACGCCCGAGTACGCCATCATGCGCCGTACGTCGGTCTGGGTCAGGGCGGCCAGGTTGCCGAGCACCATCGAAGCCACCGCGGCCACAAGGACGATGGTGGACACCACCGGCGCAGTGGCAGCGACCGACGCCAGCAACCTGACGAACGCGACCGCACCTGCGACCTTCGGTGCCGTGGAGACGAACGCGACCGTCCACGGTTCCGCACCTTCGTAGGCATCCGGGGCCCAGTAGTGGAACGGAGCGGCGGACAGCTTCGCGAACAGGCCGACGAAGGCGAGCAGCACGGCGAGAAGCCCCAGCACGCCTGCGCCGGACAGGTCGAACCCGGCCATGCGGGTGGTCCCGGTGACGCCGTAGAGGAACGACAGCCCGTACATCATCACAAGCGACGTGAGCAGCGAGAGCAGGAAGTACTTCAGTGCCCCCTCGAGTCCTTCGACGCGCTCGCGGCGATAGCCCATGAGCACATACGCGGGCATCGTGGCGAGCTCGATCGCGAGCACGAGCGTGACGAGGTCCGTGGCCGCCGACATCAGCATCGCGCCGAGGGTGGCGAACAGGGCGAGCGCCGTGGCCTCGCGGGTCCGCCCCTGGCCACGCGCAGCGGTCCAGAGCAACCATACGGCCGAAAGCGCCGCCGTCCCGGCGCGAGCGAACCGTGCGGTCGAATCGAACGCGAGCGCGCCGCCGAACAGCGCTTCGCCGGCCGGCTGGACCACGACGGCCGCGCACGCGACAGCCGCCAAAGCAGCGCCGGCGATGGCGGCGCCACGGTCACGGCCCGGCAGCGCCGAGGCGAACAGCGCCCATGCCACGCCGACCAGGACGAGCAGCTCGGGTATGAGGAGCCCGTAGCCGGTCATCTAGCCACCCACCAGTTTCGCCAGCGCTGTCATGGCGGGGTCGGTGAAGCGCAGCAGCGCGTCCCAGTTCAGTCCGATGACGACGATCAGCGCGACGAGCGGCGCGACCGTGACGATCTCGCGCAGGTTCGCGTCGGGCTGGTCGGCCACGATGTGGCTGGGCTGCCCCATGACCACACGCTGCAGCATCCAGAGCATGTAGGCGGCCCCGAAGAGCACGCCGAGCACGCCCACGATCACGAGCCAGGCCGCCACGCCGGTCGACTGCCACGCGCCCAGCAGCGAGAGGAACTCACCCACGAAACCGGAAAGGCCCGGCAGACCCATGCTCGCGAACGAAGCGAACGCCATGAGCCCGGCGATGACCGGGACCTGGTTGGCAAGGCCGGACAGGTCGGCGATCTGCCGCGTGTGCGTACGGTCGTAGACCATGCCGATCATGAGGAAGAGCATGCCCGTGGTCAGACCATGGCTGATGTTGACGGCCATCGCGCCATTGAGGCCCGCGGCCGTGCCTGAGGCGATACCGAGCATCGCGAAGCCCATGTGCGAGACGGACGAGTACGCCACGAGCTTCTTCACGTCGGTCTGCGCGAACGACACCGCGGCGCCGTACACGATCGAGAAGACCGCGATCACCGCGATGGCGAACTGCCACGACGCGAACCCCTCGGGGAGGACGGGCAGCGACACACGCAGAAAGCCGTACGTGCCCATCTTGAGCAGGACGCCGGCCAGCAGGACGGACCCGGCCGTGGGAGCCTCCACGTGAGCATCAGGCAGCCACGTATGGAGCGGGAAGACCGGGACCTTCACCGCGAAGCCCAGGAAGAACGCGGCGAACAGCCACCACTGGACTTCTGAGGGCAGCTTCGCGCCGAGTCCGGCCAGTTCGGTGAGGCTGAAGGTGCCCAGTTGCAGACGCAGCGCGATGATGCCGATGAGCATGAACACGGAGCCGAGCAACGTGTACAGGAAGAACTTGATCGCCGCGTACTCGCGCCTGGGACCGCCCCACTGTGCGATGAGGAAATACATCGGGACGAGCACGAGCTCCCAGAACACGTAGAACAGCACGAAGTCCAGCGCGGCGAACACGCCGTTCATGCCCACCTGCAGGAGCAGAAGCATCGCGAAGTAGAACGCGGGCTTCTTGTCGACCTTCCAGCTCGCGAGCACGGCGAGCATCGTGAGGAGCGCCGACAACGCCACGAGCGGCGCCGACATGCCGTCGACCCCCAGCGCGTAACGGATGCCGGCCTGCGGCACCCAGTCGACATCGGTCACGAACTGCATCGCGGCAGACGCGGCGTCGAAGCTCGCGATCATGATCCCCGCGAGCACGAGGTCGGCCGCGGTGGTCGCGAGCGCGATCCACTTCGCGAGGTGTGCCTGGCTCTTCGGCAGCACCGCGCACAGCAGCACCCCGACAAGCGGCAGGAAGACGATCCAGCTCAGCACGCTAGGCCCCCCTTGAGACGATCACGATCAGCATGAGTACGACGACCGCGCCCACGACGAGGCGCTGGTAGTTCTGCAGTCGACCGGTCTGCAGACGACGGAACAGGCCACCTATGCCCTTGGACGCGTCCGCGACGCCGTTGACGGCGCCGTCCACCACGCCTTGGTCGAACGCATGCGCCCCGTTCGCGGTGGCGACCCACGCCGTTCCGGCGCCGTTCACCACGCCATCGACCACGTGCGCGTCGAAAGCCGAAGCACCTTCCGACGCACGGAAGTACCCCTTGATGAACAGCGTGTCGTAGGTCAGGTCGAAGTACAGCTTCTGTACGAGCGCATCGTAGAAGTAGCCGAGTCGCTGCTTCCAGACGCGGGTGTTGACCACCTTCGAGCGTCCGCCGTAGAACCACCACCCGGCACCGATACCGACGGCGGCGACGAGCGTGGAGATGAGTGCCACGGTCACTTCCGGCCACTTGCCCTCGTGACCGAGGAACTCGGCGTACGTCGGCCCAGCGAAACCGGCCACAAGGGTGATCGCGGCGAGCAGCGTCATCGGACCGAGCATCGAGCGGTGGGCCTCATGCAGCTCCTCAGCCTGCTCGGGGCCTGAGAAGACCCGGAACCACAGCCGCGTCACGTAGAACGCGGTGAGCCCCGAGGCCAGAAGCACGAACCCGACGGTGACGTAGTGGTGCTCATGCAGCAGGACGGTGACGATCTCGTCCTTGCTGAAGAAGCCGGCGAGCGGGAACACGCCAGCCAAGGCGAGCGAACCAATGGTGAATGTCGCGGTCGTGACCGGCATGTGACGCGCCAGTCCGCCCATCTCGCGCATGTCCTGCGTGTGCGCGGCGTGGATGATCACACCGGCGCCGAGGAACAGCAGGGACTTGAAGAACGCGTGGGTGGTGAGGTGGAAGAGCGCCGCGACAGCGCTGCCGGCGCCCAGCGCAACGAACATGAGGCCGAGCTGGCTCACGGTCGAGTACGCGAGCACCTTCTTGATGTCGTGTTGGACCGCGGCCATGAGTCCTGCGGCGAGCGCCGTCGCGGCCCCGACGACCATCATCGCCGTGAGAACACCTGGCGCGTGCTCGAAGATCGGCAGCGTCCGAGCAACCACGAACACGCCAGCGGCAACCATGGTCGCCGCGTGGATGAGCGCCGAGGCTGGAGTCGGACCGGCCATCGCGTCCGGCAACCACACGTGCAGCGGGATCTGGGCGGACTTACCCATCGCCGCCCACAGGAGCCCGAGCGAGACGACGAGCGCTGCTCCCGGCGCCCACTCGCCCGCGCCATGCAGCACCTCAGCCAGCTCGAACGTGCCGGCGTTGGCCCAGATCGCGAAGAGCGCGACGAGGAAGCCCAAGTCGCCGACGCGCGTGGTCAGGAACGCCTTCTGGGACGCCTTGCGCGGCCCCTCGAGCTCGTACCAGAACCCGATGAGCAGGTACGAGCACAAGCCCATCATCTCCCACATCGCGAACGTGAGCAGGAGGTTGTCCGAGAGCACGAGCGCGAGCATCGCCGCGGTGAACAGCGACAGCACGGCGAAGTACCACCCTTCGCGTTCGTCACGGTGCATGTATCCGAGCGAGTAGATCTGGACGCACGTCGCGACGATGGTCACCACGACGAGGGTCGCCGCGGCGACGGGGTCGAGCGCGAGACCGAGCTCGAGCGGTCTGCCTCCGACATGTCCGAGCGCCCAAGCGATGCTCCACACAGGTTCCTCGTGATGCCCGCCCGGCCAGGTCCGCACGAAGGCGGCAAGAGACAGCGCCGCGGATGCGGCCATCGCCGACGGCGGCAGCCAGAGCAGTCGCTTGCGCATCGCGCGTGAGAGTGGCAGCAGCACGACGAAGGAGAGCGCAGGGAGTGCCGGTATGAGGGCGACCCAGTTCATGATCACCCCTTCAGCTCCGCGAGCGAGTCGACTTCAGACGATCGGGCCGAGCGGAAGATGGCCAGCACCAGCGCCAAGCCCAGCCCAATCTCTGCCGCCGACACGATCATGACGAAGACCGTGAAGAACTGGCCGGTCATCTCCACCGGCGTCACGTAACGCGAGAAGGCGACCAGGTTCAAGTCGACGCCGACCGCCATGAGCTCGAGCGACATGAGCACCTGGACGGCGCCCTTCTTCGAAACGGCGCCGTACATCCCGGCCGAGAACAGCAGCGCGGCCAGCATGAGGTAGGCTTCAAGCCCGAGCGTCATCGCTCGCCCTCCTCTCGCGACCACCACACGGCCCCCACGAGCGCCGCGGTCAGCACGAGCGACGCGATCTCGAAGGGCAGCACCCAGCCCTCGATCTCGAACAGGCGCTCACCGAACTCACGCACGCCGGGAAACACGTCGGGCTCGACACCCGGGACCAAGACACCGCCCGCCACGGCCACGGCGACAGCCGCGAAGAACGTCACCGCAAGAGCGAGCCCCGGCCACGAGAAGTCACGCGGCCGCACCGCGTCCTCGCGGCGTCGGAGCGTGATCATGATGGTGAACAGGTTCAGGATGGCCACCGCCCCCGCGTACACGAGCACCTGCATGAGGGCCAGGTACCGAGCTTCGAGCAAGGCGAACAGGCCGGCAGCGGCGATGGACACCGCGAGCAGGCAATACGCCGCGTGCACGACGTTGCGGGCCGTCAGCATGCCGACAGCCGAAGCGACAGAGACGAGAGCGAGCACGCCGAAGGCGACGAGCGTGTACGTGTCAGTCATGCTCGGGCTCCCTCGGTGCGTCCTGTTCCGATTCGGGGGCCGCTTGAGCGGCCTCTTGGACGGGCGTCCGCTCGGGCCTGTCCGCGGGTGTGTCCGCGGCCTTGCGTTTCGGTCCGGCCGCAGGAGTGTCCGTGAGCAGCGCGACGTCGAGCTCCTCGGGCCTGAATCGGGCGAGCTCGTAGTCGTGGCCCATGCGTATCGCGTCGAACGGGCACGCCTCGACGCACAGGCCGCACATCATGCAAGCCCCGATCTGGTACCCCCAGCGGTCGATGTGCTTGCTGCGGTCCTCACCGGTCGTGACGTCGATCCTGATGATGTAGTCAGGGCATGCGCGCTCGCACGCCAGACACGCCGTGCACCTGTGGGAACCGTCCTCGTCGCGCACGATCTCGACCGCCCACCGCGAACGCTCGGGCAGCTCCACCTTCTCGTGCGGGTACTTGACCGTGATCGGACCACGCAGCAGGTTCCGAAACGAGATGCGCATGCCGTTCAGGATGCCGGTGCCCCACACGCTCACGAGACACCTCCGATGAGAGCGGGTCCCAGCTTGACCGCGAGGCCGGTGATGACGATCCACACCAGCGTGGCCGGGAGCAGGACCTTCCAGCCCAGCGACAGCAACTGGTCGATGCGAACACGAGGAAGGGTGCCGCGGACCCACATGAGTACGGCGATGACGAGGTAGGTCTTGATCATGAAGACGACGGCCCCGCCCACGCCGGAAAGCAACGCGTCCGGTACGAACGGCAACGTCCAGCCGCCGAAGAACAGCGTGACCATGAGTGCGGAGAAGACGAACGTGTTGCTGAACTCGGAGAGGAACAGAAGGCCGAACTTCATCGACGCGTATTCGGTCGCGAAACCGGCCACGAGCTCCGATTCGGCCTCGGACATGTCGAACGGCGTCTGGTTGGCCTCGATCAACCCGGCGACCAGGAAGAAGAGGAACGCCGGGAAGCACGGGACGATGAACCAGACCGAGCCCTGTTGCGCACGGACGATGTCGGCCAGGTTCATCGAGCCGGCGATCATCACGGGCGGCAGCGCAGCGAGCAACAGCGGCACCTCGTACGTGACCTGCTGCGCGATCGAACGCATCGCGCCGAGCAGTGACCACTTGTTGTAGCTCGCCCATCCTGCGGCGAAGATCCCAAGGGTCACGAGCGAGAGGATCGCGAAGGTGAACAGCAGTCCTGCGTCGAGGTCGGCCGCGATGATGCTGCTCGAGAAGGGCAGTGCCGCATACGCCGCGAGCGAAGGCACGAACACGATCAGCGGTGCCAGGAAGTACAGTACCCGGTCGACCATCCCCGGTGTGGGGTCCTCCTTGGTCAGGAGTTTGACCACGTCGGCGAGGGTCTGGAACATCCCGGCGGGACCCAGCTCGGTCGGCCCGAGCCGTACGTGCAGGTGACCGAGCACCTTGCGCAGCATGTAGATGAGCACGACGCCGTTGAGAAGCATGAGCCCGACGGCGGCGAGCACGCGGAGTGTGGCGATCAGAACGGGGCTCATCGGTCGATCTCCCCCAGCACCACGTCCACGCTACCCAGGATGACGACCGCATCGGCCAGAAGCGTCCCCGGAAGGATAGCCTCCGCCGCCTGCAGCGCATAGAGCGCGGGCGGGCGGTAGCGCATACGATACGGGGTGTCCGAACCGTCCGACACGAGATGCACGCCCAGTTCGCCTCGCGGCGACTCGACGGCGGCGTACGCCTCACCCACGGGAGGCCGCAGCACCTTTGGTACCTTCGCCATGAACTCGCCTTCCGGAAGGCCCTCGATGCACTGACGCACGATACGCACCGCCTCGCGCATCTCGCCCATCCGGACGAGGTAACGCGCGAGGCAGTCTCCGTCGCTCGACATCGGCACAGCGAAATCCATCTCATCGTACGCGGCGTACGGGCGGTCCTTGCGAACGTCGAAGCCAAGGCCGCTGGCCCGCAGGTTCGCCCCGGTCAGGCCGAATGCGATGGCCGTCTCCAGGTCGATGGTCCCAACGCCCCGGACACGGCCTTGGAAGATCTCGTTGCCGCCCAGAAGCTGGTCGTGCTCATCAAGGTGCGTGTCGATGGTGGAAAGGAACGCGTGTATCTTCTCGACCGCCGTGGGGGTGATGTCAGCGACCACCCCGCCGGGCCGGACGTAGTTGAACATCATGCGCTGGCCCGTGACGTCCTCGAGGATGTCGAGAAGCGCCTCGCGGTCCCTGACCGCGTACAGGAACTGTCCCATGGCGCCCGTGTCCAGACCGAAGGTCCCGTACCAGACGAGGTGACTCGCGATGCGGTTGAGCTCTGCCATGAGCACCCGAAGCCACTGTGCTCGCCGCGGGACCTCGATCTCCATGATCGCTTCGGCCGCCAGCGCGAAGGCGAGCTCGTTGTGGATGCCGGAGACGTAGTCTCCTCGGTCCATGAGGGTGCCGACAGCGTTGTAGCGCCTGTGCTCCGCGAGCTTCTCGATGCCTCTGTGCAAGTAGCCGATGACCGACTCCGCCGCAACGACCTCCTCGCCGTCGAGCTCCAGCAGGACGCGCAGGACACCGTGGGTGGAAGGATGCTGCGGCCCCATGTTGACGATGAGCCGCTCGGTGTCGAGGGCGTCCACGCCCATCGGTGCGCGCCTGAGCGACGCCGGGACGAACCCGACGTCGGTCGGAGGCGTGTCGGTGAGCCAACCGGCGTGCTCTACGAGGTGGCGCGGGTCCATCAGCGGTTGCGCACCTCCTCGGCGGTCCTGATGGGATGCTCCTTGAGCAAGAGCGGTTCAGAGCCCTTGGTGAGCAGCAGGTGCTTCGGATTGGGATGGCCCGACAGCGTCAGGCCGAACATCTCAGCGCACTCACGCTCGGGCATGAGCGCTGCGGGGAAGATCTCCCACACGCTCTTCAAGTCGGAACCGTAGTCCATGTCGATCTTCACGTAGAGGTCCTCGTCCCGGCCGAACGAGCGCAGATGGTAGACGACATCGACCGCGTCGCCGGTGTCGATGCCGAACAGGTCCACGAGGAACTCGAACCCGTCCTCGGACTCCTTCAGGGCGCGAAGCACGGTGTGGACGTTCGACGGCGTCGCGCGGACGACGACGCCCAGCGACGCGACGTCGTCGATCTCGATGCCCTTCAGCCCGACGGCTGAGAGCGTTCTAGCCAGCGCTGCCGTGTCGGGCCGCAAGGCGCTCCCCCGTCTTCTCGCTGATCTTGTCCATGAGCCTGAAGAACGCATACTGCACCGACTCGGGACGAGGCGGGCAGCCCGGGACGTAGACGTCGACCGGCACCACCTTGTCGACACCCATGACGACGTTCGGGTACTCGCGGAATGGGCCTCCCGTGCTGGCACATGCGCCCATGGCGATGACCCACTTCGGTTCGGGCATCTGGTCGTAGAGACGGCGCACGGTCGCGGCCATCTTCTCGTTCACGGTCCCGGCCACGATCATGACGTCGGCCTGCCGCGGGCTCGCACGGAAGAACACGCCGTGACGGTCGAAGTCGAACCGCGGCCCTGACGCGTGCATGAGGCCCTCGATGGCGCAGCACGCGATGCCGAACGCCATGTACCACAGTGAATGACGGCGCGCCCAGTCGAAGAGCTGCTCGCTGCGGATGAACAGGATGGAGTTCTCGCCGGTGAACCTGTCTATCGCCACCTGAGCGCTCCCTCCTTCCACGCGTAGGCCAGACCGCCCGCGAGAATCGCGATGAAGATGATCATCTCGATGAAGACGAACCACCCGATTCCCGGACGGCCGAAGGTCACGGCCCACGGATAGAGGAACACGACCTCGATGTCGAAGATCACGTACAGGAGCGCGTACACATAGTAGCCGGCGCGGAACCGGACCCACGGCCCCCCCACCGGCTCGACGCCGCACTCATACATCGTTATCTTCTCCGGCGAGGGGGCTTTGGGCGACAGCAACCACGAGGCGCTCAGCGTGAGCACGGTGAAGGCCGCCCCGATGACGATGAAGAGCGCTATGACGATGCTCTCGAGACTCAAACGACGCCCCTTACCCATCGCATTGGCCACCCGGCGCTGCCGGGCGCCGCACCCGCTCGGCACTGCGAGCGTCCGGAGCGGGCATGCTCTCGCCCGGATGCCGACTCCCGACTTGGGGGGTGTCCGTCGGACACTACCATACACCGACGCGCAAGCTACCAGTCGAGCGGCGACAATCATCGGTGAACGGCTACATTCCGGCGGGGAACGGCGACGTCATACCCCGCCTGGTATTTGAGCACGCCATCGCTCGCACGTGCCGCACAGACCGCCGACGGCCTGGGACTGAAGCGACTCCGAGCTCATCCAACACGAAAGCCCCCGCGTGGGGGGCCTCGCTGGACTGCGCTTGCGCAGGTGATGTTCTGTGGAGCCGACGAGGGGACTCGAACCCCTGGCCTGCGCATTACGAGTGCGCTGCTCTACCAGCTGAGCTACGTCGGCCTGTATACCGTTCTCAACACCTCACGAGGCGGTCGACCCGCCGCCCCCGCCGGCCGGTGGCCGGCGCCTGCGCCTCCGGCGACTGGAACGCGGCTTCTCGCCACCCTCGCCCGCCGACTGGCCAGCGGGCCTGTCGCCACCGGTCGCTGTGCGCTCCGCGGGCGCTTGCGTCTGCCGCTCGCGCGGCTGACGCTTCGCCGTCCGGCCGTCTCGCTGGCCTGGACTCTGCTCAGCCGTCGACTCCTCAGAGCCGCCGCCCGAAGGCTTCCGGCGCCGACGTTTCCGCGTCGACGGATCCGGGGCCGGCTCGGACGGACCCGAAGGCTCCGCCGCCAGCGCCGTATCCGCGATGAGCGCGGACAACGAACCTCGACTGGCCGCTTCGAGCGTCTCGCGACCCACCGCACACGGGCACCCGCTGCCCTTCGCGCACTCCATGTCGGCCAACGCGACCGTCACTGATGCGCCGTCCTCCATGCGGATCCGAACCTTCTCGCGGAGCGTGTCAAGCTCGGCGACCTTGGCCGGACCGATGGGGGTCTCGATGATCGCGCCCCGCTTCGGAGCACGCCCCTTGAAGTCCTTGTAGGCATCGTACTCGTAGCGCAGACAGCACATGAGTCTGCCGCACAGCCCGCTGATTTTCAAGGGGTTCAGCGGTAGGTCCTGCTCTTTGGCCATGCGGATGGAGACGGGCTGGAAGTCACCACCGAAGCGCACGCAGCACAGCGGCTGCCCACAGTGCCCCACGCCGCCGATTGCTCGCGCCTCGTCACGGACGCCGACCTGGCGCATGTCGATACGCGTGTGGAACCGCGCGGCGAGCTCTTTGACCAGGTCACGGAAGTCCACCCGCTCCTCGGCCGAGAAGTAGAAGACGATACGGTCGCCGCCGAACGAGTACTCCACGTCGACCGGCTTCATGTCCAGACCACGCGCCGCGACGAGCTCCCGGAACACACGGTACGCCTCGTCCTCCTTGGCGTGCAGCTCCTCAGCGGTCGCGAGGTCATCGGCGTCGGCCACACGCAGTATGGGCTTGAGCGCCGCCGGCAGCGCGGAGGGCTCGACGTCGTGCGGCGGCTGCACGACGGTGCCCAGTTCCGTCCCTCGGTCGGTCTCGACCACGACGGTGTCGCCCTCCATGGGCTCAGCGCCGGCGGGATCGAACCAGAGCGTCTTGGAGAAACGGAGCCGGACTCCGACTACCGTGGGCATCGTAGGACCTCTCGAACGTCGAACAGCATCGCCTCGATGGCGAGCTGGGGGCTCACATTATACGAGATACGGCGACGCGCCTCGTTGACCGCCGCCAGTGCCGTCGTGGCCGCACTGGGTGTGACGACCTCAGCGACCTCGACCATCGCATCGGAGGCGTCCGGATTCACCACAAGCGAAGGCAGCGAGAGCGACATGACGAGGCAGTCCCGGATCCACGCTTCGGCCACGTTCAGCACCTCGCCCACCCCCTCACGCTCACGCGCCGTGAGCTCACGCTTGTGTCGCTCCTCGAGCGCTTTGAGCGAGCCGCGTCCCATGAGCTCTGCGCGCGTCTCAAGCTCGGCGGTCTGCGCGGCCTTCACCTCCTCGAGGGGCGCCTTCACAGCCGTCAGCAGTTCCTTCGCGGCGTTGAGGACGTCGAGGTCATCCATCACCGCCAGGTCTTTCAGTGTGGCGAGGATCACGTCTCGGGCCGCACGCCGCCCGGGGCTCGCCAGGAACTCACGTGCGCGTGCGACGACGCCGCCGGCCGCCGCGAGCGCTCCCGAGGCCTCTTCGCGCCGTGCCCCCGTCTTCTCCATCAGCACAGCGAGCGCCTCTGAGGGGGCGAGCCGCCTGAACCTGACCGTCTGGCATCGCGAGACGATGGTGGGCAACACCGCGTCGAGGGTGTGTGCCATCAAGACGAGCACCGTGTCTTCCGGAGGCTCCTCAAGCGTCTTCAGGAAGGCGTTGCCCGAGCTGTCGTTGAACAGGTCGGCACTTTCGATCAGGTACACCTTGCGAGGGCCCTCGACCGGCGCGAGCCACACATCTCGGATCAGGTCAGTGACCTGTTCTTTCACGTAACCTTGAGCGCCCTCCGGCTGGACCAGCCGCACGTCCGGATGCACCCCCCTGCGGATGCGACCACACGTCGAGCAGGCGCCGCATCCGCCGTCGTCGCACTGAAGGGCACACGCGAATGCCTTCGCGGCGCTCTTCTTGCCGGCCCCGGGCGGACCCACGAACAGATAGGCGTGGCTGACGCGTCCGCTCTCCACGGCGCCGCGCAGGAAGCGAGTCGCCCGCGGTTGACCCAGAAGGTCGTCCCACACGCAGCGCACCACCTCACGACCCCCCCAGCGCTCGGCGAATGAGCGGGATGTCACGCAGCGCGTCCGTGACTCGCTCGGCCACCTCGTCCACGCTCCCGGACGCGTCCACGACGCGCACACGTGCGGGTTCCTCGCGAGCTATCGCGAGGAACCCTTCACGTACCCGCGCATGGAAGGCCGCATCTTCTCGCTCCAAGCGGTCAGCGCCGCTGTCCGTGGCGCGAAAGAGCCCCAGCGCGGGGTCGATGTCGAGCAAGATGGTCCGGTCCGGCGCGAGACCGCCGGTCGCCACCTCGTGCAGCGCGCGCACGCGGTCCAGGTCCAGCCCTCGAGCGTGGCCCTGGTAGGCGGTGGTCGAGTCGTAGAAGCGGTCGCACAACACGACCTCGCCGGCCGCAAGCGCAGGCTCGATCACCTGAGCGACCAGCTGAGCGCGCGCGGCCTCGTACAGCAGCAGCTCCGACACCGGTACGAGATCGGAGTTCTCGGGATCGAGCAGGATGGCCCGGATCGCTTCGCCGACCGCCGTCCCCCCCGGTTCGCGCAGCTCGCTGACGGCGATGCCCGCCGCGCGCAGACGGGCCGCCAGTATGCGCATCTGCGTGCTCTTGCCGCAGCCTTCTCCGCCTTCGAAGGTGACGAGGACGCCTCTCACACCCCCGCCTCCTCACGCCATGCCCCCGGCGCTGCGGCGTACAGGTCACCACCGTGGGCGTCGAGGGCCACGAAGGCAGGGAATCCTTCCAAGCGCATGCGAACGAGCGCCTCGGTGCCCAGCTCGGGGTACGCGACGGGTTCGATTCCGACCACGTGGGTGGCTAGCAACGCCGCGGCCCCTCCCACCGCCGCGAAGTAGACGCCGCCCGTCTCGATGCACGCGTCGCGCACCATCCGACCGCGCGCCCCCTTGCCGATGGTCGCGACGATCCCCGCGCGCATGAGTTCCGGTGTCGCCGCGTCCATCCGCTTGGCGGTGGTCGGCCCAACGGCGCCGGCAGGGCGTCCCGCGGCGGGAGGAGTCGGCCCGGCGTAGAACAACGTCTGTCCAGCGAGCCCGTAGGGCAGGTGCCCGTCGCTCCGTAGCTCGGCGAGCAGACGAGCGTGCGTGGCGTCACGCGCAGTGAACACGTCGCCGTACAAGATTACCTCGTCACCCGCCCGCAAGGACGCCAGCGCATCGCGCGAGAGCGGCAGGTCGATTCGCAGCGGCCGGGTCACTCACACCCCTCCTCGAGGTCCTCGGCACATTCTTTCCACCGAAGTGCGACAAAGCCCCAGACCGCGGCCGCCAAGACGATGGCGGCGGACAACTGGAGGGTGATGCGGGGGCCCGTCAGGGCGAGCCGTTCCGGGGCAAGGCCGTTTTCCTGCACGAATCGGATGACGTATCCGCCGATGATGTCGTTGAGGGGCGCCATCACGACCATCGACAGCAGTAGCGCCACACGGATGACACTCTCGAGTGCCGTGAAGACCCGGCCACGGACCTCGTCAGCGGTCGTGTGCACGACGTAGCTGTTGCCCGCCACTGTGAGCGTCGCGATGCAGGCGCCGGCGACGGCCGCGAACAGGCCCGCCACACCGTAGACCCCCACGCTGGCGAAACCGAGCATCGACAGTCCGAAGCCGGCCACGCTGCCTGCGAACAACAGTTGCAGGGACAACGAGCGCTCGAGCCCGGGGACCACAAGCGCGCCCACGAACATGCCTGCGGCCATGAACACCAGCATGAAGGTCTGCGGGCTGCCCGAGACCTGTTCGAGCCATGCGATGGGTTCGGCGAACAGGACGCCGCTCGTGAGCGACTTCACGTAGTCCAGCCCCACAGGGATGATCGCTCCGCCGCCCAGGATCGCGAGGAAGATGGTCACGAGCAAGCCACGCAGCTCACGATGGCCACGAAGGAAGCGGAACGAGTCCAGCGCGTCACGTCCAAGCATCGAGACGCGGAACCTCTCCCCGTCGGCGGCGGCGCGCGCATCGACCTTGATGCTTGCGACGACCAGAGCGGAGAAGACGAACGTCAGCGCGTCGAGGAAGAAGCCCGCACGCGGACCGAGGAGCGCGGGGGCCGCAAGGCCGGCGAAATAGTCGACCACCGGAAGGTCCGCCGCGATGATGGCGCGCACACCGGCCTCGAAACCGGCGAGGATCGCGCCGGAAGCGGTGAGGCCCACGAGCATCGACGCCTGCTGCGTGGTGTACATGACGCCGTTGGCGGCGGTCACGTCGCCTTCTTCGACCAGATAGGGGATCAGCGCGTTTCGAGCGGGCCAGAAGAACAGCGATGCGGTCTCCATGAGCAGCACGACGACGTAGATGGCGAGCAGCGAGTTCGTCGTGAGCAGTATGAGGACGAGGACGAACCTGACGGCGTCCGCCACGATCATCGTCTTACGGCGGTCGAAGCGGTCGACGAGCGCCCCGGTGACCGATGAGAGCACGAGGGCCGGGATGATCTTGGCGATGAGAATGCCGGCCACGGCGAAGGAGGACCCGCCGGACAGAGAACTCACCATGGGGATGAGCAGGCCGATCACGAGCCAGTCGCCGATACCCGAGACCATCTGAGCTGACCACAAGCGGCGGAAGCGGCCGTCCGCCAGAAGTCGCTTCATCCCGCCCTTGCCGTTGCCGTCGGCCGTCACCGGTGCGTCGTTCACTCGCTGATCTCCACGGTCGCACTGCGTACGGCGCAACACCCCATGTTGACCGCAACAGGAAGGGCGGCGATGTGACAGGGAGCGGTCACGACATGGACCGCCAACGCCGTCGTGTCACCGCCCAGCCCGGCCGGCCCGATGCCGGTGGCATTGACGGCCTCGAGCAGTCGCTGCTCGATCTCGGCCACCTCCGGATGAGGGTGCGCGTCCCCCACCGGCCTCAGGAGCGCCTTCTTGGCGAGTGCACCCACCTTGTCGAAGGTCGCGCCCACGCCCACCCCTATCAGCAGAGGCGGGCACGCCCCTGTCGCCTTCGCCGTCACCGTCTCGATCACGACACGCGCGATGCCCTCGGTCCCCTCGTCGGGAGCGAGCATCTCGATGCGGCTGGCATTGTCGGACCCTCCGCCCTTGAGCATCACGTGGACGGCGGTGCCTGTGCCGGATCTCCACGCCACCTCGATGAACGCTGGTGTGTTGTCGTGGGTGTTGGTGCGGTCGACCAGAGCATCTCTGACCACCGACATCCTCAGGCGCGCATCACGGTAGGCCGCAGCGACGGCGGAGTCCACCGCCGCCTGTACGTCGCCGGACAGGTCCTCGCCCTCGCCGAGCTCGATCCTCACCCATACGGTCCCCGTGTCCTGGCAGATGGGGACATGGTCGGTCGAGGCGACCCGGGCGTTGTCGATGAGCTGCCGCAACACGGTGCGCCCGCGCTCAGAACGCTCGGTGTGAAGCGCTCGGCGAAGTGCCTCCACGACGTCGGGTCGGAGCGTTGTCGCAGCTTGCGGAATGGCCGCCCGGACCGCCTCGGCTATGCGTTGCGCGGTCGGCACCTCACGCCCTCAGCCCGATGGCGTCCAGGGACGCCGCGACCGTTCGGGCCGAACTCTGCAGCGCTTCAAGCTCGGCGTCGTTCAATGGGAGCTCGGGAACCGACTGGACTCCCCCGGCCCCAAGACGCGCCGGTACGCTCAGGTAGACGTCGTCGATCCCGTACTCGCCGGTGAGACGCACACAACTCGGCAGAAGCGCGCCTGTGTCACCGAGGATGGCACGCACCATCGCCACGATGGAGCCGGCGGGAGCGTAGAAGGCCGAGCCGGACTTCAGCAGCGCCACCACCTCCGCACCGCCGTGGATGGTCCGCTCCACCAACTCGTCGACCTCGTGTGCGGGCAGCAGGTCGGTGATCGGCACGTCGTTGATCGTGGTGAAGCGCGGCATCGGCACCATCGCGTCCCCGTGAGCACCCATCGCAAGCGCATCTATCTCGGTGATCGGCGCCCCGGTGTGGTGCGCGACGGCGAAGGCGAACCGGGCCGAATCGAGCACGCCGCCCATGCCCAGCACACGCTCGTGTGGCAGCCCGGACTCGCGCCACGCAAGGTAGGTCATGATGTCGAGCGGATTGGTCACGCACACGAAGACCGCCTCGGGCGAAGCCTCCACCGCCTGTGTGATCACGCTGCGCATGATGTCGCTGTTGGCCGCGAGCAGGTCATCTCGCGTCATCCCGGGCTTGCGAGGAAGCCCTGCGGTGATCACGACGACATCGCTGCCGGCGGTGTCCGAGTAGTCATTGGTCCCACGCACCGACGGCCCGAAACGCTCGATCGAGCGCAGGTGCATGAGGTCGAGGGCCTTTCCTTGTGGCACACCTTCGACGACGTCGACCATGACGACGTCAGCCGTTCCGTGCAGCAGGAGCAGTTCAGCGGTGGTGGCCCCGACCTGTCCGGCTCCGACCACCGTGACCTTGGGAAACGTCATCTACACCCCTCTTGTCGCCGGTGTGGGACGCGCGCGGACCCGTGCGCGCACAGTACGCGGATTCTAGCACGGCGACAGCCGACTGAGCGCCCGGAGGCCCTGTGATACCCCTAGACGTCCGCCAGGTATCCCACGTCGAGCCTGCGTCCCTCGTGGTGCGCCAGACGCTGAGCGAGGATCGTCGGCAGCTGCGGGAGCGCGTCCCGAGGCTCGGGCTGGGGTACGGGCACCGTCACATCGGCGATGAGGACGTCGCCGTCCGAGAACGCTTCTGCCAACACCGATCCCACGAGCACCACCGCACTGCCTCCGTGCCCCGGCTCGCCCAGTTCACCCCCGGCGCACTCGGCGACGATCACGAGCCCGGCGAGCGCATCCGAGAGCGCGATGGCGACTTCCAGCGCAGCCTCGGCCTGAAGGTCGTTCTCCGACAGCGGCGACATGATGAGCACGTTGGGCGCCCAATCGAGGGCCCTCGACCACAGCGCGGGGTCGAAAGATGCGTCACCTGACACGGCGAGCACGGACCCCAGGGCCTCTGCGCCGGTCACGGGCACCGCACCATCGGGCCAGGCTCTTGCCTCCGCCCCCACCAAGGGCACCGGACCGGCAGCATCCCGCGCAAGAGACATCAAAGACACCGCATCGCGATCGGACGGGAAGCGCGGCGCCACGATGAGCTCCGCGCCGCGACCCACGGCCGCTCGGACGGCTTCTGTGAACGCTTCAGCGTCCTCGCGCGGGGAACGCTGCAACTGGTGTTGGACGACTGCGATCCTCATCAGGCCTCCGGGCGGACGGGTCACCCAGTTCATCCCCGAAGGGCGGTCCGATGAGACGACTCACCGTGAATCTAGCCCACTGACTCGCTCGATCGCTTCCGTCCGCCGCGTCGTGCCGGCTTCTTGGTCTTGACGCTCTCCTTCGAAGGACACTCCGGGTCCACGCAGATACGCCATGGGCCCCGGCCGGTGTGGACGATGACCACAGGGGCACCGCAGGGCTCACACCGCTCGCCTGTGGCCTCTATCTCGCCACGTCCGGGCAGCGGGTACGAGGTCTTGCACTCGTCGTGGTTCACACACCGCGCGAATCGCTTGAGGGTCTTGGGCGACCGCTGTGCGATGAGACGGCCCCCCGCCCTACCGTCCCGCTCGCACGTCGGACACGCGCCGATGTCGACCGTCGGCTCCTGGTTGGTGGCGCAGTTCGGATCAAGGCAGCGCACGACCGGTTTCGTCCTGAACTGGATCACTTTGACCTGTGGCGTGCCGCACACGGGGCAGCTCTCAGGCACGGACTCGATCTTGCCTTGCGGAAGCGGGTAGGTGACCTCGCACTCGGGCCAGCCCGCACAACCCACGAACTGACCACGGGTCTTGGCCGAGCTCTTGATGAGCAGGTCGTGTCCCGACTTCGGGCACACGCCCACCTTGGCGTCTTCGGCGGTCGCGTCCTTCAGGGCTTCACCCACCTCGCCCGCCTGCGGGATCAGCTCATCCATGACCTTGGCGAGAAGCTCGCGGGAGTGCCCGACGACCTGTTCGCGGGTGATGCGCCCACTCGCGATGTCGTCCATCTCGGTCTCGAGCTCAGCCGTCATGTCAGGGGTCGTGATGCGTGGGGCGAACGCCGTGAGGGCGTCGATCACCGCCCTGCCCAGGCAGGTCGGTTCGATGGGATCGTTCTCGGCGTACTTGACCTCGTACAGCCTCTCGATGATCGCGTGGCGGGTCGCCTTGGTGCCCAACCCGCGCTTCTCCATCTCCTGGATCAGTACACCCTGGCTGTAGCGCTTGGGCGGCTCGGTCTGCTTCTCGAGTTTCTCGACGTCAAGAAACGCGACCGAGTCACCCACGGACAGAGGCGGCAGCTGCTCGTCCTTCTTGAGTCCGTAGTGGTACACAGCTCGAAAGCCCGGCTTGATGAGCACGTCACCCTTCGCCACGAAGCGCTCTCCGGCGACATCGACGGTGACTTTCGTCCCCTCGATGGTCGCTGGCTCCGAAAGCGTGGCCATGAACCTTCGCGCCACGAGGTTGTAGAGCTTGAACTCCTCGGGCTTCATCTTGTCCGGGTCACCGGCGCCGGTGGGGTGGATCGGCGGGTGGTCGGTGGTCTCCTTCTTGCCCCGCGTGGGGTGCAGCGTGCCACTGGCGAGCTTGCGAGCGTGCTCGCGGTAGGCGGGGACCTCGGCGAGCGTGGAGAGGATACCCTTCAGGTCAAGGGACGCCGGGTAGACGGTGTTGTCGACGCGCGGGTAACTGATGAGTCCGTTCATGTAGAGCGTCTCAGCGATGCGCATCGTCCTCGCCGGCGAGAGTCCCTCGGCTGCGGCGGCGGCCTGCAGGGCGGTGGTGTTGAACGGGGTCGGTGGTGCGACGGTGCGCTGCTGGGTCTCCACGGACACGACGGTCCCGGTGGCCGACTTCCCCTCCGCTTCGAGCACGCCCTCGAGCACCGCCATCGCCTTGACCGCCGGCTCCTCGGAAGAGAAGTTGTTGCCTTCATGCCCGGCGCCGAACTCGTGACCGCCGGCCAGGAAACGCGCTTTCACCTGCCAGTAGGTCTCAGGGACGAAGGCCTCTCGCTCACGTTCGCGTTCAACGATCAACGCGAGTGTCGGCGTCTGCACACGACCCGCCGACTTGACGTTGCCGAACCCGGAGTACTTGGCCATGGTCAGGTAGCGGGTGAGGACGGCGCCCCAGATCAGGTCGATGTCCTGACGGGACTCCCCCGCCTGTGCCAGATGGTCATCGACCTCGGTGATGTCGGCGAACGCCCGCTCGATCTCGTCTTTGGTGATCGCCGAGTAGCGCACGCGCTTGACGGGCACCGAAGGGTTGGCTGACTGGACGAGTCCGCGCGCATCGGCACCGATGAGCTCGCCTTCGCGGTCGAAGTCCGTCGCGATGATGACCTGGTCCGCTTTCTTCGCGAGCGACTTCAGGGACCGGATGATCTCACGTTCCGCAGGCACCTTGCCAACCGGAGCCCATACGAGGTACGGCAACGACGCGAGCTTCCACGTCTTCAAGTCGACACCATCCGCGGTGAACGGCTTGCGCTTGGGCCACGGGGGGGTCGGGAGCGTCTCGGGCAGCTGGGCCGGCGTCTCCGCACCTTCGCCCCAGACCGCCTTCCAGCCGCCGTCGTACTTCAGCTCGAGGGGGAAGTCGACACCGAGGATGTGCCCTTTGAGACCTATGGCGACCCAGTCCTCGCCGTCGCGGCGGAAGGTGTACGTGGGAGTGCTGTAGACCTTGTCGGCCTTGGGTTTGCCGACGGCGAGGATCTCGGCGAGCTTCTTCGCGGCGATGTTCTTCTCGGTGACGACCAGCTTCACGAGGTGGCACGACCTTTCCGGCGGGAGCGCATCGCGATGCAGTATACACACGGCGTCAATCCCCTATATATGTAGGGGATCATGGGGCCGTGTCGACGGCTACTTCTTGGGGGCCGCCTCGTCCTTGACGCCCGCTCGGTCGTGACACTCGGTACAGTGGTCCTTCTTGTGGCACGACTCCATGCAGTCCTCGTCCGTGCCCGCCTTCTTGATCGCCTTGCCGTGGGTGGCGAGCCAGCGCTCGCCGGGGGCTCCCCCTTGGTGCTCGCCGGCGATCAGCACCAGCTTCTCTCCGGCCTTCAGTATGGTCCCTGCTGCCGGTTCCTGACCCGTCACCCAATGGTCCCAAGCGTCCGGCTTGAAGGGCGCACGGTACTCCTCGACCTCGAAGCTCTGGCCGGGCTTGCTGGTCTCCGGCCCCGGCTCGACGGTGAATGCCGGTCTGACGACTTCAACCCTGAGACCCGCCGCGGTCATCTCCTGACCTGAGACGTTCACCTCGGTCATGTACAGGTCAGGCACCGACACCTCGGCGGCGGGCTTGGCGGGAGGCGCGGGTTCGGTGGACGGACCACATGCCGCGAGGGCCAACACCGAGATGACGGCCAGGACGCCAAGGGCCAGGGTGCCGATCGCCGCTGCGCGACCGGCACGCGGACGATGCGTGAGGCCGCTCACAGCCCCAGCTCCGATGCGCCGCGCTGCATCGCTAGAAGCGAGATCGCGAGGAATTCGTCGCGGTCGAGCCCCAGCGCCTCGTGTCCCGCCATCTGCTCGCGTGACGCCCCTCTCGCGAACGCCTTCTCCTTCCAACGCTTCTTCAGGGCGTCCACATCCACGGCCGCGAGCTTCTTTTCCGGACGGATCAGCGCCGCCGCGACGATGAAGCCGGTTGTGGGATCGGCACACCACAGCGCGTGGTCGAACGCGGTCTCCCGGGGTACCTTGTCCGCATGCGCGAGGATCGCGTGCAGCATCTCATCATCGATGCGACCGCGAAGCTCTTCGGCCGTGACATGGCCGTGCCGCTCGAAGTCCTCAGCGGTCTGAGCGTAGTCCAGGTCATGGAGCAGTCCCGCGATGCCCCACCGTTCGACATCTTCGTCGGCAAGACCCAGCCGCTTTGCGAGCGCACGCATGATGAGCTCGGTCGCCACACAGTGGCTCACGAGGTTGCGCTGCGGGATGCGCTCAGTCACGAGCGCGTACGCCTCCTCTCGCGTGATCACGCCGGCCCCTCCTCGCCCGTCGCAGCCCCGGCGTCGCCGACAGGCGGCTTGCCGGCGGCCGTGCGCACCGCTTCGATGCGCCTCGCAAGCCATCCCGCCCACTCGTCAACACCCTGCCCCTTCGTCGCCGCTATGCGGAAGATGGGAGCAGTGGGGTTCAGTGATCTGACCACACTCGTGAACTCGTCCTCGTCGAAATCGAAGACCGGCAGCGTGTCGACCTTGTTCAGGATGACGGCCTCCGAGATCTGGAAGATGCCCGGGTACTTGTACGGCTTGTCGTGGCCCTCGGGCACGGACAGGATCATCACTTTGGCGTGCTCGCCCAAGAAGAACTCGGTCGGGCACACGAGGTTTCCCACGTTCTCGACGATGATGAGGTCGAGCGCATCGAGGTCGAGCGTGTCGACCGCTCGTTGGATCATGTCGCTTTCGAGGTGGCACGCACCGCCGGTGTTTATCTGCACCGCGGGGATGCCGTGCGCTTTGACCTTCTCCGCATCGACCTTGCTTGCTATGTCACCCTCGATCACGGCGATGCCGTATCGATCGCGCAGCGCCGCGATCGTGGCCAGTATCGTCGAGGTCTTGCCCGCCCCGGGCGATGCCATCAGGTCGAGCACGAACACGCCGGCCGAATCGAACCGGGCGCGGTTCTCGGCGGCGAGCTTCTCGTTTCGGTCGAGGATGGGTTTGGACAGGTCGATCGTGGCCATGGTCTCCTACCCTTGCGATTCTTCGGTCGGCTCCTCGCTGGTCTCGATGGAGTCGATCTGCAGTTCGCGCCCCTGGAGCAGTGTCACGTTCAGCGAATCACATTCGGGGCACAGCATCGTGAAGCGGTCGTGGTCGTACTCGGCTCCGCAGTCGTTGCAGCGCGAGCGTGGCGCGACGTGGGTGACGACGAGGGTCGCGCCTTCGGCGATGGTGCCCGGCGTGAGGGCCTCGAAGGCGAACTGCAACGCGAACTCCACCACCTCCGTGAGCTCGCCCACGCTGATGCGGATCTCGGTGATACTGTCGGCTCCCGCGCGCTCCGCGGCCTCGACAGCGGCCTCGAGGATCCCTTGCGTGATGCCCATCTCATGCATGTCAGGGTCGCTTTCCCACTACGACGCGGCCTCGGCCGCGAGCGCTTCCTGCTCCTTGATGCGCTTCGCGAAGGCCAGGCGAGCGAACAGCAGGCTCCCCTCGTAGAGGAGCACGAGCGAGCCGCCCAGGAAGCCCATCGTCACAGGGGACCAGTCGGGTGTGGCGACCGCCGCTACCACGGCCAGACCGCTGTACGCGAACCGCCAGTTCTGTCGGAGCTTTCGGTATGGGATCAACCCGAAACCGATGGAGTAGAACACGACGATGGGTATCTCGAACGCCAGCCCGAAGCCGACCATCAGAAGTGTGATGCCGGTGAGGAAGCGGTCCGCCGACGGCAGCAGGGTGATCATCTCGCCACCCTGCGCGAACATGAACTCGAACGCCGGCCTCATGATCACGCCGTATGCGAAACCGGCACCCGCCAGGAACAACACCACCGCGGCGAAGAACGTGGGAACCACCCACCTGCGCTCGTTGGGGCGCAACGCGGGCAGGAAGAACGCCATCACCTGCCAGATGATGACCGGGCTGAACACCACGATCGCCGCGAACAGCGACACCTTGAAGCGGAAGGTGAAGGTCTCGAAGGGCCCGAAGACCGTGAGGCCCTGCTCCGGCAGCATGTCACGAATCGGAGCGAGGACCCACGTGAAGACCCACGTGAAGAACGGATCGAAGTACAGCACCGTCGAGCCCACGAAGAGCGTGAGGGCGATCACGACGAGCCGCTGTCTGAGCTCAGCGACGTGCTCGAAGAACGGGAGCCTTTTGGGTCCGATGGGCATGGTCCGCATTCAACGAGGACTACTCCTCGTCTTCCTCCTCGTCATCCTCGTCGGTCGACGCCCAGATGGTAGCGGCTTGCGTCAGCTGAGCCGTCGGCTCAGTCTGGCCTTCCGCCCGGGCGGCCAGCTCCTCTTCCCGCTTGCGAGCCGCCTCGTCAGAGTCCCGCATGTACATCTCGGCGCGGATGATCCGCTCCATGTCTTCCTGGGCGCGCTTGAACGTCCCCATCGCCCGCCCGATGGTGCGTCCGAGTTCGGGCAGCTTGTCGGGGCCGAAGATGATCAGCACGAAGGCGATGACGATGAGCAGCTCAAAGCCGCTGATGCCGAACAATGACCCACCTTCTCGTCGTAGTCCGGCGGGCGGCGACCATGCGGTGGCTGGACGAGCTGCCACACGGCGGTGCCGGCCGCCGTCGTGTCGTACCGGTCCTAGAACCGAGCGGCCTCGGAGATGTCAGCGAAGATCGGGAACACCTTGTCGAGACCGGTGATGCGGAAGATCTTGAGGATGTTGTCGCGCGTGCAGACGACCCGCACCGCCCCGTCCCGCTCACGCGCCCGCCTCAGGCCACTCACCAAGACACCCAGGCCCGAGCTGTCGATGAATCCGACCCTGTCCAGATCGACGATCACGTTGACGCAGCCGCCCTCGATCGCGGCGACCAGAGCCTCTTTGAGTCGGGGGGCCGTATACACATCGATCTCCCCGTCGATCCTCATCGTACACACATCACCGGAGACATCGGTGCTGATATCTAGCTCCATGGTCGGCTGCTCCCGCTGTGGTCGGCGATTCAGTGAGAGCGATTGTACCGCTGGTCCAGACGCCTCGCCACTCGCGCACGAAGGTGTTTGTGGAGAATCGCGCTCGTCGGGGTACCATCCTTATGCACCCGACCCCAAGGAAGGACGACATGGCGCTAACCATCGACCTCGCGCAGGACACCGACAGTTGGACCCTCACGCTTCGAGGCGATCTGGACTATGGCGAGTGTGCCGGGTTCCGCATGAACATCGATCGCATCCTCAAGTCCTCGCCGGCGGCGACCATCGTGGACCTGTCGGGCCTCGAATACCTGGATTCCTCAGGACTCGGGCTGCTGCTCGCGCTGTCCAAGGAGTATGGCGCACAAGGCGGCAAGCTCGTCCTCGTCACGAACGAGACGGTGGACAACATCCTGTCCCTCACGCGACTGAACGGCATCTTCGCCACTGCGAGCACCCTCGAAGAGGCCCGTCAGATCGCGGTCCCGGGCGACTGACCCTGCGGCCCGGACCTGCGGCCCGGACGTACTGCCGCGCTACGGCGTAGCTGTCGTGACCTGACCTTTGAGGCGCGCGATCTCGCTCTTCGCGAAAGCGGGGTCGCCACCCCGAGCCCCGTCCGGGTCGAGCTGAAGGTACTTCTCGTAAGCGGCGACGGCCTTGTCAGCCTCGCCCAACGCGTTATAGAACACGCCGAGATTGAAGTAGGCAGGACCGAAATCGGGTGTGTCCTTCGTGACCTGTTCGGCGGTCTTGATGGCGGCATTGGTCTCGCCCGTGTAGAAGAGCGTGATCGCGTAGTCGACCGTCACAGGCGCCTCGCCTTGTTTCACCGCGAGGGCCCGCTCGTATGCGTCCTTGGCAGCGACCCATAGCGGCTGATCGGCACCGATCGTCGCGCTGTCCGTCTGACTGGCCTGCTGCAGCTGAATCGCCCAGTCGAAATAGGTGTTGCCCAAGCTGACCAGAACCGGATAGCTCTCCGGTTCACTTTGCAGCTGCGCGGTGAGCGAAGCGACCGTCGGCTGGAACTGCTGATCGATCGACTCGCGAGTGCTCAACTGACCCGGCTGGTTCGCCGTGCCGTTCCCCCCAGAGAAGGCGTTGCCGAACAGGGGTATGAAACTCGCCACGAACGCGATGATCAGGAAGATCAGGATCACTTTGACGCCGAGCGACGTCTGGGCCTTGTTGAGTGCCACAGGCGACCTCCTGGTGAAGAGAGGACAGGTCACGGGCCCGGCGCTCACCCTTCGGAACAGGGAGATGCCGGGCCCGTCCGGGTCGAGACGCTACTCCTTGCCGTCCGCAGGCTGGTCACCCTCGGCCGGCTTGTCGTCCCCCGCATCAGGCGTGCCGGTCGCTCCCATCGCTCCACCGATCTGCGGGTGGCCCGGCGGAAGCTCACCGCCCTGGAGCTGCTCAGGAGTCAGTTGCGGGGCGGTCTGGCCCGTGCTGGGCATGCCGGTGGTCGGTACTGTCGGGGTGCTGACCCCGGGAGCGGCGATACCGCGACCTATGAAGATGCCGATGATCACGCCAAGAAGCGCCGTGACGACTCCGATGAGCACGGTCACGGTCAGGGTGACGCTCTGCTCGCCGGCGGCCACGGGTGCAGCTGATGCCGCCTTGGACGCGGCCTTCGCCGGCGCGCTCTTCTTGGCGGCAGCGGGCTGCTCGGTCTTGGGCTCGTCCTCGTCGAAGAAGAAGTCCTGATCGCTCACGTTCGTCTATCCTCCTGTGTCGGACGGACGCCCGCGAAAGACGCCCGCGCCCGTGCCTGCCTGAACCTCGCGTAGTATAGCATCGCGCGCGCACCGCGCCAGAAGCTCATCCGCGCGCCTGAGCAGCAACGAATGCGCCAAGAGGTCACACCGTCACACGTCAGCCCCGAAGCTTCATCCTGAGCTCCTCGGCCCGACTGTACAACCGTTGCGGATCGAGCCTGCTCCAGGAGTGCCGCTGGTAGAGGACCTCGCCCGCCACCATCGTCCAGAGCACGTTCTCCTGGTTCGCGGTGTGGACGAGCGTGCTGTAGGGATAGTGTGTAGGCACCTGGTGGCTCTCAGACAGGTCGACGGCGATGATATCGGCCTGCTTGCCGGGCTCGAGTGAGCCCACGCGGTCCTCGATGCCCAAGGCACGTGCCGAGTCCAGCGTGGCCATCTTGACGAACTGCCTGGCCGGAACGAACCGTTCCTCGCCGAGCAGCGCGCGCTGCACCAGCAAGCCGATACGCATCTCCTCGAACTCGTCCATCGAGTTGCTCGCAGCCGGCGAGTCCGTCCCAAGACCCACGCGGACGCCCGCAGCGAACAGCTTGGCGAGCGGTGCGGTACCCATCCCCAACTTCGCGTTGCAGCGCGGACAGTGCGCGACCGCGACATCACGCGACGCCAACACCTCGATGTCCGCATCGTCGATCTGCGTGCAGTGGACAGCGAGGACGTTGGGGGCGTCGAGTATGTCCCACTGCAACACGTAGCGAACCGGGCTGACCCCGGTGGGCAGCCACAGCGGCGCGTGCGAATCGAAGGTGTCCCTGACATCGGTGGCGAGCATCGACGAGCCGTACTTCACGAACTGGTACTCTTCGCGACTGCCCGCAAGGTGCATCGCCACCGGCGTGCCGTCGGCGGCGAAGCCGGCCACCGCACGGAAGAGCTCCGGGTGACACGAGTACGGCGCATGCGGCGCGATACCGGCGACGATCCGCTCCGCGCCTGTGGCGCTCCGCCAAGACTCGACGTCTTCGGTCGCCCGTCTCATCACCTCCGCCACCTTCGGCTTCTCCATCGTGGCGACTTCGCGGTAGACGACGCCGCGAAGCCCCGACATGACCGCGGCACGGAACGACGCCCCGCTCGCGGTGATGTCGGCTATCGTGGTGATCCCGGATTGAAGCGCCTCGAGAGCGCCGAGCTGCGCGGAGTCCTCCCAGTCCTGTTCGCTGAAGAGCCTCTCCTTCTGAAGCAGCTGGAGCTTCCATCGCGAGTACGGCACATCGTCCACAAGGCCCCGCATGGCGGTGTACTCGAGGTGGGTATGGGCATCGATGAAACCGGGCATCAGCGCCGCGAGACCGAAATCGGTGACCGGTTCGTCCGGGTGGAGTTGCTTGAGGCGATCAGCCTCGCCGATCTCGACGATGGAGTCCCCGTGCACGAGCACCGCACCGTGCTCGATGTGTGGTGCGGCGATAGGGAGCACGTAACGGGCGGTGAGCAACATGGCGCCAATCCCCTTCGGGCGTCGTTTGAGAAGTCTCCCGCCGATTCTACCGCACGCATGCGGCACCAGCCGCCCGGCCTCTTCTATCTCAGCGCCGTGTGCAGTGCGACGATGCCGCCCGTGAGATCGCGCCACGAGATGACCGAGAACCCGGCGGCGCGCAGCTCGGCCGCCAGCTCCGCCTGATCGGGGAAACGCCGGATCGAGTCGTTCAGGTAGACGAATCCGTCGCGTTGACCGGTGAGCAGACCGCCGATCGCCGGGACGGCATGCCGCAGGTAGACGTGGTACAGGCCACGCCACGGCGCGAAGGGCGGGTGCGAGAACTCCAGGACCACGTAGCGACCGCCCGGCCTGAGCACGCGACGGACCTCAGCGAAGTTCGCCGCGCGATCGGGCAGGTTGCGGACCCCGAACGCGACGGTCACGACATCGAACTCCTCATCGCCGAACGGCAGGTCCTGCGCGTCCGCGAGCTCGACAGTGAGTTGTGTCGACCCCTCGTAGCGTGCGATCTTCTCGCGCGCGACATCGAGCATCTCGGGGGTGAAGTCGGTCACCACGACGGCGGCCGGGGCCGCCTGACGCGCGATCGCAAGCGCCACATCGCCCGTACCCGCACACAGGTCGAGCACCCGGTCTTCCGGTCGCAGAGCACAGGCACGGACGAGTTCACGGCGCCACAGGCGGTCGATACCCAGCGATGCGAGCATATTGAACGAGTCGTAACGGTCAGCGATGGTTGAGAAGATGCCCTGAACGCGCTCGGTGGTCGCCTCGCCCGGAGCAGGCTCATCGTGTGTCATGCGCAACAAGGTCCTTTATGCCTCGCCGGCTTCGTATGCGGTCCGCGCCGTGTGGCCGGCATGCTGGTCGGACTTCGCCGGCGGCACGATTCCCTTGAGGTGGCCGACGACGTTGTTGACATTCTCTCTCAACCACAGCCCGGCGGCAGCTGCGACATGCCGGATCTCGACTGAGTGGGGCCAGTTGAGCTCGGACTTCTCGCATACGGTGGACTGCGATAGCCGTTCGGACTCGTACTTGAGCGCCCATAGGGCGGGCTCACGAAGAGGTTCGGGCCCTGCCATGATCTCATCTATACGATTCAGCACGAGTCGCGCTTCCAGGATGCGCGACTCGGTACGTGCTGCGGTAGCTCTGTCGATGATGCCGGCCGCCGCCTTGGTGCGATTGACGGACAGGCCCGCGTCGTAGGTGGCATCGGCCATCTCGTCCGGACCCATCGCGGCGCTCTCGTAGTTCATGATGTACTTCCAAGACGGCATCACGAGTCGCTGCCGGTGCTCTTCCAGCGTACGCGCCCTCAGCGTGTAGCCATACTCAGACGGGTTGTCGAACGCTCGGGAACCGGGATCGAGGAACGGCGCCATCGGGCTCACGAAACACAGAAGCCGCGGGTCGTTGCCGACGGACTCGTACAGATGACGGATGTAGTTGGCGGTCTCACGCACCGACGCCGCCGTCTGCGTCGGGATGCCCGTCATGAAGTACAGGTCGAAGCGGCTGCACCCGTTCTTGAGCGCGTCTTTGACCGTCTGCTCGACCTGGGCCATCGTGTAGTGACTCTTGCCGAACGCCGCGCGCACGTCGTCGTCGTGGCTCTCGACGCTGATCTCCACCGACCAGTCGTCCAGATGGGCGTCGAGAAACTGGTAGAACTCCTCGTGTGGCGGCTTGAAGAACTCGAAGCCGATGGGGTTTCGCATCCCGATGCGCTGGAGCCCCTTCACGAAATCGCGCGTGTACTCTCGGCCGGCTTGGAGGAAGTCGTTCAAGACGAACATCGGGCCGGGGATGTAGCGCTGGATGTGCTCGATGTCGCGCACGAGAAGCTCCGGGTCGCGAAACGCCACCCGGTCGCGCCCGAAGTGCTCGCGGAACGAATAGGCCGAACCGCCACAAGTCACACAATCGTGCGTGCACCCCCTGCAGGTGAGCGAAGCGCACACAGGGTACTTCAGCCAGTCCTTGAAGGGGACAACACCCATCATGTCGCGGTAGCGGATGACGGACTTCATGTTGAAGGAGTAGTCGAGCGAGATGGCGTTCATGTCCGAGGGGACCCAGGACAGGGGGTTCACGTTGACGGCGCCACTCGCATCCTTCCACGTCAGGTTGGGAATCTCATCGAGCCGGCCGTCGCGCTTGATGGCCTCCACGAGCCGGCGAAAGGGCTCTTCCGTCGAGTCGCCCCGCAGCACGAAATCGACCGCGTCGTAGGAACACAGCTCCTCATGGAAGTAGCTCGACGACAGGCCACCGAAGACCACCGGCGTGTCGGGGTGGTACTTCTTGACGATACGGGCGACCTCGACCGACCCGTGAGCATGAGGCAGCCAGTGCAGGTCGATACCGAACAGTGCCGCATCAAGCCCGCGGATATAGGCTTCGACGTCGAAACCGGGCTTGTTGAGCATCAGCACCGCGAGATTGACGATGCGGACACGCACCCCGTGGCGCTCTAGATACTCCGCCATCGTCGTGAAGCCCAGCGGGTACATCTCGAAGATCGGCGTCGACGGCACCATGTCCGAGACCGGCCCGAACATGATCGAGCGCTCTCGGAAGTCGTACACGGCGGGCGCATGAAGCAAGACGACGTCGACTCTGGGCATGCTGAGGCGGGTCCTTTCCTATGCACGGTATGTCCGGACCCCTGCGACGGCTCTTGCGCCGCACCCCTCGCCAGCGCCTGGTCGACGCACGCGAGAGGCGAGTGTAGCACGACGCGCAGGGTGACCGACAGAACATGTGCGCGTCGCCGTATTCGACGCAAGAGGCGAGTCACCTGCTCGCGGCGTTCATCCCGCGACTTCTCTCGCGATACGGAGTGGCTCCCGTGATGAGCAGGGCCCCGTCCGCAGTGGACGGGGCCCCACAAGTCACACCGAGAGAATCAGTGTGCTCCTTACGGCAGACCCTTGAGCAGGAGCTCCCAGCCCATGGTCGTGCCGGATCCGTACGTACCGAGCGGCAGCGGAGACGTGGTGGTCGTCTTCGCGAACGCAGGATTGTCGCCGTTCCAGTACGTCGCATCGCCGTGACAATCGATGCACACGGAGTCCAGGTTCTCGACTGCGGCGTTCTCAAGAGCGCCGGAGTCAGTCTGAACCGCCGGGATGATCGACGTGCCGTTGCGGGTCTCGCCCGTCCACAGCGCGAAGTCGGTACCGCTGAACTTCGCCGCGTCGCCAAGCGAGATGGTATCGACCGTGGCGGTGGCATTCCCGCCGTTGGTGGTGCGGGTACCGCCGAAGGCCACCGGCGTGCCGTCGAAGTCGACACCGTAGAGCTCGTCCTTCAGCATGTTCGCGCCGAGCGTGCGGTGCGGGTAGCTGAAGCCTCCGTCGATGCACTTGCCATTGAGGCCGGCGACCGCGCTCTGCTTCAGGTAGGACTGAGCGGCGTAGTTCGTCTTGCCGGACACCGGCGCGGTGATCGTGGCGGTGTAGGCCGCTGAGAAGTTCGAAGTGTCATCCGAGTGACACACGTCGCAGTTGCTCGCACCGATATGGCAGTTGCGGCAGTGCGGACCCTCGTTGTCGTCACGCCCGTCCCCATCGGTCCCGATGGGCATCTGGCGCGCTCAATGACGAGGCTGCGCGTCGTGAGCGTAAGCGAGCACATACGTACCGGTCGTGCTGTCGCTCGCGCTCGGCTTCCAGACCTCGGCCTGCTGCGTCGAAGCGCCGGCAGTACCGTCGTGGCAGTCGGTGCAGAACTCGGACTCGGACAGGAAGCCGCCCGTGCCCGTCGGCGAAGTGCCGCTGGCCGGCGCGAACGGGAAGGGGTTGTCGTTGTCGTTGTCCTGGTAACCGCCGTAGTAGGTGTCCGCAGGGCCAAGCGGCTCGACCCAGTTGATCGCGTACTTGTTCACACCATTGGTGGCCACCACGCCGAAGCCGGCCACATCCGTGTCCGTCTTCGTCTCCATCGCGTCCGTATGCGGGTTCTTCAGGAGCAGGAAGCGGCCGGACGGCCAGATCGGGCGATAGCGGAACGCGAACACGCCTGCGGTGTTGTTGCCGTCCCAGACGAAGTTGCCGTAATCGACGTCGATGCCCCACTCGTTGTCCTCGAGCAGACCGTCCTGGTCACCGTTGCCGAAGCCGGCCTTGATCGGCCAGTTGGCGGCAAGGGTGTCGAGCTGCGTCGTGGTCGGACGCCCCTGCTGCCCCGGGCCGACGAACGCGCGACCGGGGTCCGAGAACGTCGTCAGGATGCGAGCGGAGTTGCCGTGCGGGCTGTGGCAGTCGAAGCACGCGAAGCCCTCGGGGTCGCTGTAGGCCGGCTTGATGTCAGCCGGGGCGTTACCCTTGTAACCCAGCGTGTGTCCCGTGCCGAAACCCATGGTCGACGTGGCGATCGCCGACGCCTGCGCGACGTCGAACGCACCCGTACGGTAGTCGTTGTCCATCTGGATGTTGATGGTCGATCCGCCACCGCCGCCATGGCAGTAATCGCACGCGGCCTCACGGGAAGAAGCACGGAGCAGCTTGAAGCTACCTTCGGCATAGTGCGTGGAGTGGCAGTCAGCGCACTTGTTCGTGGTAGTCGTGTAGCCGCCGTGCGGACCCGAGAAGTAGCCGGTCGCGCGGGTGTACTGCAGCGGGTTGTTGTACCCCTCGGCGAACGCCGGAGCGACGCCAAGAGCCACGACAACGACCGCGGCGACGGAGACGAGCAGGATCCTCTTGATCACTGATGCCTCCTTCTTGCGGACTGAACGGAAAAGGCGCCTTGTCATGTGTTCACACCCCCTTTCGGTCGACAAGGTCCGGTCCGGTCGGACCGGACAGATGCACGCCCGCACGATGAGACGGGCTGCTCTGCCTCACTCTGAAGAATAGTGAATCTGATAACTAGGAATCAATATGTTTCGTTATCTGATTCACTAATACTGACGATTCGATTTCAGTATTCTCGCAGGTCAGAGCCCTGACGCGACGAATGGGCACCTCTGCGAGAGCCGCCCATTCGTGTATTCGCCAACTAAACTGTTTCTAAACGCGCCGACCTCGAGCCGAGCGACCGACCAAGGCTACTCAGCTATGCGGTATTCGGCTTGAAGCTGCTCGAGTGTGACGCGCTTCCCGGGCGCTTCCCTGTACGCTTCA
The DNA here is from genome assembly GCA_029265315.1 of Actinomycetota bacterium. GTDB lineage: Bacteria > Actinomycetota > Coriobacteriia > Anaerosomatales > PHET01 > JAJUJM01. Next base: position 74,124 of record JAJUJM010000004.1, read on the forward strand.
GCATCATCATCGTCCGCGACCACCAAGACGACCCGCGGCAGGAGCACTCGCTCAAGCCCTTGTGGCCGCATGGCGCGTGACAGGGCCCCGATCGGGTCCTCGCTCCCCTTCTCGCCAACAGCTGCGAGGTACTCCGCCAGAGCCACGCCCTCCTCGGTCACGTCTGCGAAACGCTCATACACCTCAGGCAACACGTGCAGCTTCCTTGAGACAGCGGCCAAGAGACGCAGCTGACCTTCGTCCATCGCGCGCTTCAGCGCTTCGTCAGTCGCGAACCAACGTTTCCTGCCGAGCACGAACGGCAGTATCGCGAGCATGGCCAGCGGCACAAGCCACCACAGCCACGGGTTGCGGCGCAACACGTTGTCTTCCTCCGGCAGAAGCAGCCTCACGATCTGGACGCGGTCGTTGTACGTGTCGGTGATGGCGAAGGTCTCGCCCCCCAGGTAGGCGATCGACGTGGGGAGGTTGAAGCGGCCGTCGCTCTTGCCTTGGAGCTCCTCAAAGGTGTGGATGAGTCTTCCCGTGTCCGCGTCGAGGACCCTGATCGCATGCTTGAATCCGTCCAGCACGAACACACGTCCACGGTCGTCGAGCGCCACCCCTGTCGGCAGGCCATACTCGACCTTAGGGTCGTCCTGGAACCGACCGGGCTTCCCGTCCACCCACCGGACCGTGGCAGTCGTCTCCCCTTCCAATGCGACCCGCTGCACACGGTTGTTGTTGGAGTCGGCGACGATGAGCTCACCGCCCTGAGCTGGCACAGCGGAACGCGGGTAGTCGAACTGTCCGGACTCAAGTCCGCGCGTGCCGACCTCTCCTTGAAGCTCGCCTTGGTCTGACAGCAGGACCACCGGACCGAACGTCAACACCGCGACGCCGTCGGGCATGACCACCGGCGCCAGCGGATTCAACACAGGGATCTCCCAGAGGAACTCGCCCTGCGTCGTGAAGCACAGAACCCTCAATCGCGAACGGTCCGCCACGTACACATGGTCCGCAGCGCGGTCGACGGCCACGCCTATCGGCACGAGCATCTGCCCCTGCTCAAGACCGCGCTCGCCCCACGTGCGGACCCAGTCGCCCCCGCGGTCGAACTCCACGATGCGCTGCGTGTCGCGCAACGTGACGTAGAAGTCGCCATCGTCCGCGGCCGCCAACCCGACCGGTCGCCTCAGATTCTCACCATTCGCCACATAGATCGAACGGACAGGGACCACGCCCGACGGAGCGCCGCCCTCCTGTCGCCGGTCCTCAGTGTCACCGGTCAGCCAGAAGAACAGCGCCGCGAGGCCGAGCAGCAAGGCCAGCAGCAGAACCAGGATCCACAACAGCGCTCGGTTGCTTCTCACTGTGCGTCACCGCCCTCGGGGGCACCGTGCGGGTTCGGCGTGGCGGTCGGCTCCGAGTACTCGACCCCCAAGCGCCGCAGCCCGGCGATGGCCTCCTCATTCCCGGGCAGGAACTTCAGTGCCTTCTTGTAGTTGTCGATCGCCTCGCCCTTCCTGCCGGCCTTCTCGAGTATCTGGGCGTACACGATCCCCATGTCCGCGGCAGCCGGATCGATGCGCAGGCCCGTCTGCATGGCTTTGATCGCCTCGTCGTAGTTGGCGTTCTCCGCAAGGATCTGGGCCAACAGGAAGTAGGGCTCCGCCTTGCTCACACCAGTGATCTTGATCTCAGCCCGAACGTGCTTCTCCGCCAAGTCAAGTTGTCCGTCCCGCACGTAGAGGGTCGCGAGCCTGAGGTTGTAGAACGGCTGTTTCTCGGCGTTCTTGACGGCCTCACGGGCGTGCCTGAATGCGTCCTCGGTCTTTCCCATGTCGAACTCGACCTCGGCCAATGACATCAGTGTCGCGGGGTCGGCCGGGTTGTTGTTCAACCCTTGCACGAGGAGGTCATAGTCCCGCTCGAGCGCAGAACGCGGCTCTCCGCTGAAAAGGCCACCGTTGAGCAGCAAGTAGACCAACACGCCGGTCAGGACGACGACGGTCACCGCGAGCACCAACACCACTGCACGGTTGCTTCCGCCGACACGGCGGACTTTGGGCAGCGCACCTGCCACGGAATCACTCACCCTTCGAGATGTGGACGACATTCGTGACTTCGTTCATGAATGAACGGTTAAGGCCGCAAGCATCCTAGCAAGGCTGATGCCCCCTCACAAGCGAAGCTCATCGGTACGGATCGGACTCATGGCACAACCCGCAGAAGGTGACCGCGTGACACCGGCAGCCCCCCGGGCCGTTGGCCGCCGCAGCGGCCCCGTGGACAGGAAACCATTGCGAGTAGGTGCCGTGCAGGTTGACGACGTCGTGACAGGCGCATGCGTCCTGCCTCGTCGGCCTGGCGGTCTCGTGGCACTTCGCACACAGAGCGGGGTCGGAGTATGAGACGCCCGCGTGCTGGCCTGCGAAGGCCGGCGGATGCGGCAGCACCAGTCCGTGGCATTCGACACATGACCGATCGGTGCGTGCCGAGTGGCACCCCTTGCACGTCACCGGGGCCGCCGACACGCCCATCGGCACCCTCGTCGCGTCACTGTCTGAGGGCTTCCCGCTGATGTGGCAGGTGACGCAGTCCGCATCAGCGACGCTTCCGTCGTGACAGTGCAGACAACGAGACATCACGGGGCGCACGATCGCCACGGTTCGACTGGCGACCGTCCGTGTCTCGTCCGCACTCGTCGCATGTCCCACGCCAGGGTGACATGACAGACAGGTGCCTCCGGATTCGATGATGTCGCTGTGCCTGACCCTGATCCCGTTCGACTCGAGTGAACCCCCAGCGATCGCCTTGTGACACCGGATGCACGCGCCGTCGGACACCGGTGACCGCGGCCCCTCCGAGATGAGGGAGGCAAACCCCGCAGCCGAGGCCTGCCATGCTCCGAAGACGCCCGGCTGCGCATGGCACCCGAAGCACCCGACCGATGCGTGGACGTCCTCACGCCATGCGGCGACCCCTGCCCGCGTGGCATGACATGCCCCACAGGCGGGACTCGTCACAGACCAAGACGGCAGCAACGCGACCAAAGCGAGAGCCAACAGAATCAGGGCCGAACCGATGAACAAGCGCGCGAACATCAAGCCGGGACGACGACGTACTCTGAGCCGTGCCCGTTCGGCCGAATCACGCACCACGCCCATCGCCGTGACGACCACGAGCGCGATGATCAGCAGCGTGACGGCAACGATGAGCGCGAGCACCATCGTCTCCCGGGGATACGCCCTGGGGTCAGCGAGTATCTTGGGCAGCCGATCGCCCAGAAGCGCGAATCCCGCGCCCAAGCGTTCAAGGATGCCGACAGGGTCCGTCATCCGCCCTCACCCACCGTGCCAGTGTGGCCCGGTTCGACACCGGGCACGTCGGGGTGAGCGGAACGGAGGTGGCAGTCCACGCACCCGGCCTCCGGGTGGCAGCGATAGCAGGTCGTCTCGCCCAAACGGTGCGCGTCTTCGCCGTGCGCCGGGAGGAAGCCGTCGCGGTGCGGCATCTCGACGCCATGACAGTCCGCACACCACGTCGACTCGTGACACGCCACGCAGGTCTTGGTCTCCACCGCGCGAGCGGCTTTCCCGTGTTGCTTAGGCCACGATGGCGGATGGGGCAGCGCGAGCCTGTGACAGCGAGCGCAGTATGCCGGCGCGTGGCAGGAGACACATGTCTTCAGGTCCCCCATCCCGTGCGTGGTGCGCCATCGAGGTCCGTGCGTGATGCGCCAGGTGCTCGTTCCTTTGAGTCTCTCGCGGTCGGCATCGGGCATGTGACACATCGCACACCCGCTCAGTTCCTCTCCGGAACTGGAGTGACACGACATGCAGTCGTCCATCTGCGCGACGTCGTACGTCCTGCCTGGAAGCGCGTGACCGGTCCCGGCGTGGCACAGCGCACATCGCTCCTGCGAGAAGTCGCTGTGCCTGACCGCGATGCCGCGCGAGACGACGACGTCGGCGAGCACCGCTGCGTGGCACTCCCGACACGCCGTGTCGGACACCTGCTGGGCCACCGGTTCGCGCCCCAAGGCCACCGAGAGGGCGCGTCTTTGCAGGGCCCACCCGTCCGCGAGCATGCCGAACGACCCGGACGTGCCATGACAACGGACGCAGGGTGTCGAGGCATGGGGCGAGTCCGCCGCTGCGTCGGCATAAGGCGCCATCGCGTGGCACGCCCGCGCGCACGCGCGCTCACCCGTCGCGAACGCCCCCAACACGAAAGCAAGCACCGTGAGTGCCGTCACGGACACGAGAACCACGAACCACACCGCCCGAAGCGTTCGTCTCACGCGACCATCGCCGGTCCGGCGTGCGTTGAGCCTGGTCACCGGGCACCCCTCGAAGCGGCGAGGCGATCGAGATCGGCCTGCATCTCATCGGCTTCGGCGGTTCGCCCGGCCGCCCGTAGGGCCGATACCGCCGCCGTTCTGACCTCGACCCCCAGCGGATAGCGACGCACCGCCTCGAGGTAGGCGTCGGCTACGCGGTCAGGAGACTCGCCTGATGCGGCACGTACGCGGGCGAGCGCAAGCGCCAGATCATAGCTGGCGGGTTCACGCATGAGACCCTCTTCGAGCAGGTCACGAGCCTGTGCGAGCGCAGCCGTGCGCCGCGCAGGCACGGGCTCATACAGCGCCCCATCGGCGAAAGCGACCCTGTACACGTCGACGAGCGGCATCAGGCGGACCGCGTGCGCAGCCTCATCACGCACCGTTCGCATCTCGCCGACAGCGAACGCGTCGAGCGCTCGCGCATACCGCACGTCTGCACCGAGGTAGACGACGCAGGCGAGCGCCACGGCAGCGGCGGCGGTCACCACGACGGCCGAGCGGACTCTGTGCGCCCAGCCTACGAGATCGTGAGCGCCGATCCCGCGTGACACCGCCAACCCCGCGGCGAACCAGCCGATCGCGTCGACCTCGATCGAGGCCACGCCGAACAGGGCCTGCATGCCATAAGCCGTGAGCCCCGCGGTCGCCACGAGCGCGGTCGCGTCGCGTCGGCGTGCGGCTGAAGCGCCCGCGTACAGGGCCGTCGCGAAGATGGCGACGGCCATCGCGGTCGCAGGCAAGCCGCCTTCCGCCAAGAGCTGGACCGGCCACGAGTGCGCTTGGTCCGGACGCGTGTCGACAGCCTCGAGACGTGCGTGCTCGAACGGTTGGTAGGGCGGAAACCCGTAGATGAACCGTCCGGGGCCATGCCCGAACAAGGGACGGTCGGCCGCCATCGCCGCCGCTCCTAGCCATATCTGCATCCTGCTCGCCGCCGAACCCGAGGCCAGTGTCGCCGGATCAAGCTTGCTCGAAGTCTCCCCACCCGCGAGTGAAGCCGTGACGCCCACGAGTGCCAGAAGCACAGCGACGACGAGAGCCACCCGCCAGACACCGCTGCGGCCGCCCCGCGACCAGAGTGCGCCCGCGGTCGCTACGACGACTCCGGCCAGCGCACCGAGCCAAGCGCCGCGGCTACCGGCAAGCCCGAGCGCGACAGCACACGCCGCGGCGGTGGCCCCGATGAGCCAGCGACCCCTTCCCGGCGTGACCGCCGCGAACGCCGCCAGCATCGAGGTCACGACCGCGAACCACCCCGCGATGACCACGCGGTTGTTCGTCCAGCCTGCCGGGTCCCGTCCCACCAGCACCTGACCGATCACGATCGCCGTCATCACCATCGCGCTCAAAGGCAGAATGACTCGGAATCCTCGCACGTCGGGGCCCCTGGGCGAAAGGCCGGCCGAGAACGCGAGCGCCATGACGAACGCGGACACGAGCCCTTGGAATCTGCCATGCACGCCGAAGAGCGCAGACGCCCAGCCATTCAGGCCAGCGGAGAGAGTCAACCAGACGAGAAGACCGAGCAGCAGACCACTCGCGGTCCCGACGGCTTTGCTCCACCGCGCTCGACCACCGAGCACGGCGACCACCGAAGCGACGGCAGCGACGAGGGCCCTGATCGGCTGGTACGGGTCAGCGGAGCTGAAGGTGACAAGTGGCAGCGAGAACATGGCGAACATCGCTGCGACCATGACAACCGAACGCATGTCGGTTAACATAGTGAAAGGCATAACTAAGTCAGTCTAAGGCCGCGGAGAGGTGCACGTCAACGCGTCGTCGCCCGCTCTGCCCATCGGCACGAAAGGTACGCACGTGGCCAGGTCCTTTCGCTTCGGCATCGTCACTGCCGCCCTTCTTGCTCTGACCGCTATCGCTGGCTGCGGACTGTTCAGCGAGAAACTCGCCACCGTGAACGATCCCGGCGGCCTGTTCCATGTCCTCTACCCTGAATCGTGGCAGTCCTTCGCGCAGCCAGGACTGATCGCGCTGTACGCAGCCGACGAGCTGCCGCAAGACGAGACCGCGGCCTTCGACACCCTCTCCGTGGGCATCTACACCGCGTCCAAGGCCGCGACCGAGCCAGTGGACGCGCGTCTGCGCGAACTTCTCGAGCTGCGCGCGAAAGACCGCGGGTGGCAGAGCAAGTCCATGGGCGAACCCAGGCCCGTGAACGTGGGAAAGCGGGCCGCCACCGCGATCGACGTGAGCGGCGTCGACGAGAAGGGCCGCGACTTCGCCGGACGAGCCGTGCTCGTGAGGACGAACGGACGAGAGGTGCTCGTCTTCGCAGTGTCACCCAAGGATGCATGGAGCAGCCATGCGCCAGCGGTCGACGACCTGTTCGGCCAGTGGTACTGGCACGTGCGCGAGGACGAGACCAGTCCCACCGGGGATGCCAGCCCCACCACGGGGACGAAGTAGCGCCGAGGGCGTCACTCGTCGCCGCACCGCGCCCGAAGAACCGCTTGCGACTCAGCCCATCCGGGTCGGCACGTAGCAGCGGCACGCGAGCGATTTGATATCGCACGGCATGCGGACATGCGTCACCGTCATACCCTCCGGGCGATCCAGCTTCAGCGCGGGAGTGAGCAACAGGACCCCGGTGATACCCGCCTCCGCGAGCAGGTTGAGCGTCAGCTGCACGAACCCCGGCGAACAAGCCACCAGCGCGACCGTGACCTCTAGCGCGGGATCGAGCTTCGGGATGTCCGCGATGTGCTTGACCTCGATCCCGTGGAGGACCTTTCCGACATCGGACGGCAACTCGGAGTAGTAGGCCACCGGTTCGACGCCGTAGGTGTGGGCGGGGAAGACCACGCTCAACGCCTCGAGCATCTGTGCCGTACCGACCTTGAGGATCGGGTACTCGTCCTTAAGTCCCAGGTAGTCCTGGAGGGCGTCGAACAGCACCCGCGCGTCGTAACCCGAACCCGGGCGACCCACGCCGCCTATGAAGGACAGGTCGCGACGCACCGTCTCTTCCTTGATACCAAGCTCCTCTGCGAGTCGCGGCGAGGTGATCTTCTCGACGGAACCAGTCCGCAACATCTCACCGAGATAGCAGTGGTAGAGCGAGAGACGATAGATGGAGGCGTCGGGCGCGCGAGGTATGTCAGCCAACCTGTGGTCCTATCGTGAGTGGGTCGCACGGTCTCTCGTGCGTGCATGATAACGCCGGATGTCGCACGAGGAAACATGTCGGACGGCTGAAGCCATCGCTCAAGACCCGCTCACCTCGGTCGTCCTCAGGAATCAGAAATCGATACCCACCCGATCGCCCGGCGTGACCGCGTGGCACATGAGGCAGGTGCCGTCCTTCCTGCGTGGGAAGTACCGCAGCATCGCGCCGAACTGGGTGCCGTGCGGGTTATGACACGACGACGTGCAGGTGAGCGGCTTGCGTGCGTTCACGTCCCAGAAGATGGGGCGCACAGGATGGTTGTTGCGCGTGATGCCCGGGCGGTCGTCGTCGTAACCCGCAGGTGGGTGGCACCTCAGACACAGGTCCGGGTTCTCCGCTTGGAGGATGGGCGCATACGCCGTTCCGTGCGGACTGTGGCAACCAATGCACAGGACGCGCACATGCCCCGACGCCTCGTAGGTCGTCGAGATGTGCGAGTGACACTGGTAACAGAAGCGATTGTCGCGCGCCGCCAACAGACCGGGGTACTGCGCCGCGTGCGGATCGTGACAACTGGCGCACGTGAGGGTGAGTCCCACCGGGTGGCGACTGGCTTTCGCGAAATCGTTCGAGATCCCGGGGTGGCACTTGTAGCACAGGTCAGGTTGCACGTCATCGAGAAGCGGCCGGTGGTCGGAGCCATGCGCCTCGTGGCACCCCGTGCAATCATCGTTGAGGAAGGGCGCGTGCTGCACCGCCATCGAGTCGAGCACCGCCACCGTGGGATGACAGCGGAAGCAGAGCTCGCGTTGCCGTGCGACGATCATGCCCTTGAAATCGGACGCGTGGGGATCGTGGCAGTCCGTGCACCATCCCTGCTCCGCCGGCGGATGGGCCTGCGCCCGAGAGAGCTCCATCCCCATGGGATGACACGTGAGGCAGATGCGGTTCGGTGGCTGGTTGATGAGCGCCGTGTACTGAGACGAGTGGGGATCGTGGCACTCCGTACAGCGCCCGGCCACGAACGGTTGGTGCCGGTACTCATCGCCCAGCTTCGCGCCCATGCTCCCGTGGCAGAACCAGCACAACTCCCGTTCCGGCATCACCAGCTCGGACTTCGGTCCCTTGACCTCAGCTCCATTGGCGGAACCGGGAACCCGGCCACCGCCCTCGGACGCGATCCGTCCGGCCTTGCCCTCGCTCAATGAGAACCACCAGCGCAACGGCAGCCATTGCAGCGCTGTGGTGTAGCGCCGCCATGTCTCCAGAGCGGTACGCGTCACATCAACCGTGACCATCTTGCCGTGCCGCGTGTGGCAAGCGGTGCACTCCTTGAGCGCGAAGGGGTTGTGCACCGACACGTTGTTGAATTCGGGGATGAGCTCCGTGTGGCACTGGAGGCACTCGATGTTACGGGCGATGAACCGCGCACGCTCGTCACCGCCGGTGACCCAGACCCGGGCGGACGTCACCACACAGCAGAGGAGCAGGAGGAGCAGCAGAATGGCCACTGCGACCGGCCACCAGCGCCGGTCGCGCCTGTCTTCCCTCTCTTCGGACTCGGTGTCGATGTCGTCTCTGACGACTTCGGGATCGCTCAACGATCCTCCAAGGCGTCGCACACGATCAGGCAAGCGACGGAACGGGCATCAGCGGTGCGACGCACCATGGCGATTCTACCACGCACCACCTCGCTAATGAACGTTCATTCGGCAGATCCGAGGCCCATACCTGCAGCCAAAGCCGCCGAATCGCGATGGTCGGCAACCGGTCAGGTGCGCCCCATGAAACGGGATCGCGATGTTCAGTAACCGGTCAGGTACGCCCCATGGATGGAGTTGTAGACGACAGGTACCCCTATCAACGCGAACAGTACGATCGGGAGCGCAGCAACCGCGGCCCATGCGAACCTGCGACCGCGCCAGCCCAGCGTCAGACGCGCATGTAGAACGGCGGCGTAGACGAGCCAAGAGATGAGTGACCACGTCTCAATCGGGTCCCAGGCCCAGTACCGTCCCCATGCCTCATTCGCCCAGATGGCTCCGGCGGCGATCATGATGCCAAGAAGGATGAATCCCGAGGCGACGAAACGGAACGTCAAGTCGTCTATCACGTCGTCCGCCGGGAGTCTCGCCAGCCACGACGCGACCCGTCCCTGCACACGTGACCTGAACAGGTAGACCACCCCGAGAACCATGGCAGCGATGAATGCGCCGTAGGTCAGCTTCGCGAAAGCCACGTGGACCACGAGCCACCATGAGGCCAGTTTCGGGGTGATGTCGAGCCCTGCCTTGGGTGCGAGCATGGAGCCACCGAGCAAGAGGAAGGCGATGGGCATTATGACGACGCCCGCCAGTCGCAACGACGGATATCTGTTCACGATGGACAGCAGTGCGAGGACGCTGATCAGTGCATACGAGGATACGACCTCGTAGAAGCCCAGGTACGGCCCGTGCCCGACTCGGACCCACCTGCCTGCGATCGCGAGCAGGTGCGGAACCAGTCCTGCGGCCGCTACCCATAAGGCCACCTTCACGAGCCTCTCACGGACGAAGACGAATCCCACCACGAACCCGGCAGCCGACAACGCATACAGCGTGACCGCGGCCCACATGGCCAGGACCTCGAGGTTCTGGTTCACCCCTCCTCCTTCCGATCATGCGCCTCAGTGGCTGGTCCGCCCCTGATGCGGTCCTCGTCCGAGGCGACTCGCACCAAAGCAGCCTCGATGGATTCGTTGAACAGCGGGTCACGCCTGTAGTGCATCACATTCGCACGCAGCACACAGCCGTCCCCTTCTTCGCGCACCATGAACCACACGCATCGGAACGGCCGCATCAGTGCCACGGTGACACCGATGGTCATGATGCCGAGCAGCGCATACAGCCAGCCCACCGACCAGTCACGGACCACACTGAGACGCGCGTAGTAGCCGAAGTCGCGTACGAAGAGCCGAAAACCTTCTCCCAATTCGACACTCGCACCCTGGGCCAATCTCGTGGCCTCGGTCGAACCGTCACGCCGGGAGACTTCAATGACGATCACCTCACCGGGCGGTTTGAGCCGAGGAAGCACTCCCCTCCGGTCGCGAGCCTCGACCCACAGTGAGACGTCGGCGAGCTTCTGACCGCTCACATCGTTGACGAGGAAGGCCGACGGCAGCGTCCCTGATGACGTCTCATCGCTGAAATCGACGAGTCTGTCTGTGACGCCCCATGAACCCCCATCGGGACCGACGACCTCGACACGTACCGCCAGTCCGTGGTCTGAGAGATGTATCAGAAGTGGCCCATGTCGAAGGGGGTTGTTGGGATAGACGGCTTGGCGCGCCAGGACACGTCGTCCATCGCTTACGGCGATCGTCGGCGTGAACCCATACTCCACGCCTCGCATGCTCATGTGCTCCCGCACGCTCGGCACCGATATCTCCCAACCAGTGTGCGGAAGAGCGAGGGGCCCTTCGTCAAGCTGACGGTAGGTGGCTTCAGTCTCGACCACCGGACCCGTCTGCGGAACGCCCATCAACCCCTCCCACCGGGTCAGCTGCCCAAGGGACACGACGAACACGAGTGCGACCATCGACCAGTGGAACAGAGGGCTCCCGACCAGACTCCATGCGTCGCGTTCCGCATAGCTCAGCACAGGACCTCGACGCACACGGAACCCCAGACGCGTCAATGCCGCCGCCGCGACATCGGCGAGCGCGGAAGCAGGCAGCGAGCTCGCGACCTCGATGTCGGGTTCCGATTCCAGCCTGGCTCGTATGCGGTCGCTGACCAGGCCGCGGTCCCGCCACGACCGCGTCGCGCGCACGGACCGCTCCCAAGCGCACACGGCGGTGCTCATGGCGAGCGCCGTTGCCATCGCGAGGAACAGCGGCGATGTGTATGCGCGGTCAGCTCCGAGCGCTCGCGCCACAACCACGACAGGCGATGCATCAGCGACCCAGCGAGCATGCTGCTCAGGGGACATGGCCTGTTGAGGCACCAGAGTCACTGCGGCCGAGTACGCGCACAGAAGACCGATCAGCCACAGCGCCACACGACGCGAACGCAAGGCCCGCCACAGTCTCTGCATCGGCAGGAGCGGCCTTTACGGCCAGGTGTTGTCGGGATCCGGGTCGTGGCAGTTGGCGCACAACCCGTCACCGGGTTCGAGCAGGAAGCCGTCGTTGAGCGACTCGTGCGGGAAGTTCTGGAAGCGCGGATTGCCCGCGACCTCGCCATCGAGCGGCGCTGCGTACGCCTGAGCGTTGGTGACTTCGAACTGCGTGGGCGAACTGTAGTCGCCGCCCACGACGCGCGCATCCTCGTGACACTGCTGGCAGATGGGCTTCTCGCCGCCGTGCCCACCCGACTGACCCGGCAACCGGTCAGGCATGATGTAGCCGAAGTTGCTGCCGCCAAGCGGACCCAGTCCGGCGGTCACGCTCGTGTTGAGCCCAGCGAGCAGTGTGACTTGGGAGTAGTTGCGCACGGAATCGTTGGACTCCACAGGATGGTTGGCGAGCCGTCCGCTCGACGAGTGGCTTCCTTTGTGGCACGACGCACACCAACCGGTGCCATACACAGACACAGCAGTCGTGGCGCCGGTCGGACGCGTCCGCAACAGGCGGTTCGTGGCGATGTTGGTCGTCGTGTCCTCAGTTGACCGCTTGCGGTCCCCAACGAACGGCGCGACGGTGTTGGAGTTGTGCGCGCTGTGGCAGTCGGTGCACGTGAGGGACCCGTCCAGGCCGGTGAACGTCGTCTCCAGCGATGAGCCGTCGGTGTTGCCTCCCGGTACGACGACCCGGTCGTTGGCGTTCAGGAAGCCGATACGGTGGACGCCGCCCGCGGTCGACACCATCGCTGTGGCGCTCGCCTCAGCAGGATTGAATCCGGTCCGCTGGTAGATCACTCCGTAGACCCCGCCGCCGCCGGTCCCGTCATGACAGGTGTAGCAGGTCGCGGCGATGGTCTCCGCGGGAAGCAGTGGGCCATCCTGGCCTTGGGAGTTGTGCATGCTATGGCACACCTGGCACTTCTGCGTGCCGGTGGTGTAGCCGCCGTGCGGACCCTTGCGGGTCCCGACGTCGTATCCCGCTTCGCTGTCAAACGTCCACGTCGAGGGGACCGTGCGCGGTGCAACCGTCGGAGATGCGGCGCCGGACTCCAGACCATGGCACGTGGGACACGCGTAGACGGGGGTCGACGCGGGGTCGGTCGAGCTGATCGATTCCTGGTACGCCAAAGCGGGCGTCGCGCCGAACGCGAACACCACAGACACTGCGGCGAACATCTTCACCACACGATCGATCACGCAAATCCGCCCGTCTTGAAGCGAGGGTCTGGTTGATGACGCTACCTCACCGGTCATGATACAGGACACCCTTCAGATGAATCAAACTGAGCGGTTCATCTTTCGCTCAGGTTGACGATCTGGACCCGCTGGTTCTGGCGGTCCGCCACAAGAACATCTTCTGAGTGGACCGATACGTCGTTCGGGAAGTTCAGCTGTCCCTCAGACGTGCCGCGCACTCCGTATTGAGCAACTACCTTGCCGTCTCGATTGAGTCGGATCAACTGATGCGCAAGCGGGTCGGCGACGAGTATCGAGCCGTCTCGCATGATGGTGAGTCCCCGCGGCAACACGAACGGGTTCTTGGTCTGAGACCGCAATCCCGAGACGGGCCGGCCCGTCACCCAGATCACTTGGCCGTCGGACGTGTACGCTTTGACTCTGTTGTGGTTGGAGTCCGACACGTAGATCCGCCCGTCCCGGTCCACGGCGATGCCGCCGGGCCGGTCGAGCCCATCGGGGCCGAGCCCGGGGCGACCGAACTGTCGCACCAGTCCCCCGTCCGAATCGAACACGAACACCTGGTAGGAGTCGGTCGCGTAGACCAACCCTCCTACAGCCGCGATGGCGGTCACCGCGATGCCGCCTCCATTGGCCCCGGAACTGCCGCGGCCAGTGGGTACGTACGGGTCTGGAAAACGCCTGATGAACCTACCTTCCGGCGTGAAGGCCGATATCGAGTCGTTGTAGAAGTCGGCCACGTACACCGTTCCGTCATCGGCCACGGCGACGTCGACCGGGTAACTCAGTTCGCCTGGGTCCCACGTACGCTGGGCTCCTTCGAGCGGCTTGGCGACCCCGAAAGAGCCGAACTCGGTCACGGGCCGTCCTTGGGCGTCGAACACGCAGATGCGATTGTTGCGCGCATCGGCCACATAGAAGCGGTCACCGGCACGATTCCATGCCACTCCCATGGGCTGGTCGAAGCGCATCGCCTCGCCCTTCCCCGGACCGTAGACCGCGACTCGGGGGACGAGTCCCCCTTGCACGCCCCCTCCCTCGGTCGTGAAATCGGCCGGACGGGTGATCCACCAGAGGTAGCCCAACAGACCAACGAGCAGGACGGCCAGCACACCGGCCATGGCCAGGAACGCCTGCCGGGGAGTCAGGTAGAAGCCCATGCGCCGCGACGGGACCGTGCGAGTCGTGGCGCCGGCTTCAACAGCAGGGTCGGACACCTGAGGCTCACTCACCGCGTCTCACCCAGCCTCTTGAGCGCATCCTTGGCTTCGATGTAGTCGGGCGCGTACTTCAGCGCCAACCGGTACCGGGCGATCGCCCAGTCCGTGTGGCCCAGGTTCTCATATGCCACACCGGTCAGGTACTGCAGGTCAGCGATCTCGGGGTGCACCTCCACCACCGGTCGCACCGCCTTGAGGAGTGACCGGTATTGCCCCCGCTCCAAGTACAGCTCACCGAGCGCCTTGGCGGCCAGCGCGTGGTCCGGTACGACCTCCAGCACGTCCCACAGCGCCGCTTCCGCCTTGTCATCGACGTCCAGCTCGCGGTACACCACTGCCAGGTTGTACAGAGCGGCCGTGTTGCGAGGGTCCTTCTCGACCACGAAGAGGTACTCGTCGACCGCGCGGTCGTAGCGCCCAGCGCGTTGGAAGGCGTACCCCAGCGAGACGCGAGCGGTGAGGTCCCCGGGGTCCTTGCGGACCGCCGCCTGCCACCGGGCCACCTCGGCGTCCTCGACGCTCGATACGCGCCCCTCGCCTGCGACCACGCCACGCAGGACGTACCCCCCGACGCCCATCACGGCAAGGAGCAACGCGAGCACCAGTCCGGCGAGCCAAGCCGGTACGAACTGGTCCGGCCCGGGCCCGTCAGCTGACATGGCATCAGAGCCGGTGGCATCAGAGCCAGTATCAAGCTCAGGAACGACCATCTTCTCCTCGCGTCCGGACGACGACATGCCCAACACCGAGCAACGGCGATGCCGACCCGTCAGGCGAGTCGTGCCCGCTTCACGGCGCTGCGGTCACGGGAGCAGACCGCGTGGCGGGAGCTGTAGGGATACCCGCCGCCGACGCTTCAAGAGCCGCCAGCTTCTCGCCGACGCCGGACTGACCGGGCCGATAGTCGTTCGCAGTCTTGAGAACACGGATGGCTTCGTCCACCTGGCCGCGCATCTCATAGATCTGCGACAGCGCCGTGACGGCCTCGGTGTAGGCCGGGTCCATCTCGACGCACCGTTCAAGCTGCTCTATGGCAAGGTCCGTCTGACCTTTGGAAAGATAGGCGCGAGCAAGCTGGAAACGGACGGCGGGACCGAACTCCTCGACCTCGACCCCCTTCTTGGCGATCTCGATGGCTTTGTCGTAGTACGCGGGATCGAAGAACTGCCCGCCCAGGTTGTAGAGGTTGGCGAGGAACACGTAGTTGTCGTACTCCCACGGTACGAACTCGATGGTGTCGAGCATGGACGCCTCGGCGCGCTCGAATATCTCCCGTGCTTTGGTCATGGCCTGTGCGTCGCCACCCCCTGTGTTGAGCGCCCCGATGACCTCGTCGGTGAGCGCGAGTCCGACCTCGGCCCGGTACATGTCGTTCCAAGGGTTGAGCTTGGCTGCCCGCTCAGCCCACGCCGTGCGCTGCGCGCCCTGCGTGCCGATGCGCGACATCAGGTACGCGCGGTCGGCCTGCATGTAGACGACCATGTACCAGATACCGAACACCGCCAGCGCTGTGACCACGCCGGGCACCACGACGCCCCAACTCGGCGGACGCACCTCGACAGTGAGCGCCGTCGGCGACAGGATCGCCGCCATGGACACCCACAGAAGGAAAGACGACCCCGTGACCGACAGTCCGAAGAACAGGTGGGTCACGTAGGCCGCGCACGCCGCCCAGAAGCCGGCGAGTATCATCCGGTTGGCGCCCTGATCACGGTCCCAGACCGTCTTCCACGTACGCACGGCGACCCAAGCGAAGATGCCATACAACATCAACACGCCGGGAACTCCGATGCCCGTCGCGAGCTGCAGCGGATAGTTGTGGACGTTGTCAGCCACAGAGAGGTAGCCGGCGTCCTTCACGTACTCGACCGGCTTGTACTTCGGAAAGACGAGACGGAACGTGTCCGCGCCGAAGCCGAAGATCGGACGGTCCTGGATGGCCCTGATGGCCGCATCCCAGATCTGGAACCGCGTCTTGGCCGAGCCCTGGTCGAACTCGAAGATCGAGCGGAACCGGGCGGCGAAGTTCATCACCTCGTTGGGATGCGACAGGCTGCGGACGATGAAGGTCAGCGACGCGGCGGCCGCAGTCCCCGAGAAGACCCAGTCCTCGGTCTTCCACTCCACCTTCTGACGGAAGGCGAACAGGGCGATGAAGATGAAGCCGGGGATCGCCCCGACCCACGCGCTGCGCGTGAACGCCGTGACGATGACGGCGGAGTTCATCAGGAAGCCGAACCAGTAGATGCCACGCCACACGAGGTTGGATTCCGCGAGCGCGAGCCCCAGCGATACGAACGTACCGAACATGAGGAACCCGCCGAGAAGGTCGGGGTTGCCATACGTCGAGAACGAACGGTTGGCCTCGAACGGCAGCTGCCCCCATTGCAGGATGTCGCCGCCCAGGGCCTGGAGCAGGCCGTAGGCGCCTACGATGACCCCCGACCAGAACAACGACTGCGCGAGACGCTTGATCCTCACCGGGCGGTCGGCCAGCTGCAACGTCAGGAAGTAGACCACCGCGTAGTTGACGAACGAGAGGAGCCCCTCGAAGCGGCGGTACTTGCCGAAGAACGCCGTGGGCGGATGGATCGACAGGACGGCGCTGATCGCGACCCACGCCAGGAACGCGAGGATGAGCCACTCCACCGGCGTACGGCGGATCTTCCCGCCATGCAGCATGATGTCCCAGGTCCACGCGGTGAGCCCGATCAGACCCAAGACCCGCTGACAGAAGACCTTGATGATGTCGAACTGGTCATAAGACAGCGGCAGTTGGACACCGAGGAACGACAGGTTGCTGATGGCGATGGGGGTGATGAACACCATCGCGAGCACCGACCACCACGCGATATGCCGCGCAACGCTCCACTGCTCAGGCGCGGATCGCGCCGCTGCCGGTCGTCCCGCGCTCTGCGCCTTCTTGCGTTTCGCCATCAGGTCAGCTCCATGCTTCCAAGGGACACGTGAGATGAGACAAGCGTTGAGCAGCCCACGAGCTGCTCATGCCCGACGCACATTGTGCCGCAAACCGGCATGACAGGATACGCTCAGTCTGAGATTCGACACAGTATCCGCGAATCGTCACCTCACGGCGATGACCGCCGACGGAACGCTTGTGATCAGCGAGCCGCTCCGTGATGTGGCCGCCACGAGCCGCCACTGCCCAGCAGGCAGCGCCACCTTCGCTGTCATCGATGCGGTCTGCCCCGAAACGCGCAGCGTCGGCGTCACGCTCTTGGCGAGCCTCCACGATCCGTCAGCCGCCCGCTTGTACGCATGGATGCGGCCGACCGCCCCCGAGCCCGCCCACGGGACCGTTACGCGAACACTGAAGGCCCTCATCCGCTGCGCCCGACTCGGGACCACTGGTGCAGCCGCTACGCCGAGGCGTGCGGCGACAACAGACGAGGTCGCGTTACCAGCCCTGTCCAGCACGGTCGCCGTGACGGAGTATCGCCCGGCACGCAGACCGGTGAACACACCATTCGTCACCGTGCGCTGCCCCAAGCGCCAGCGCCAGGACGAGATGCCTGACGCCGGAGAGCCCTGATCGGTCGCGACACCGCGAAGCGACAGCGCGTAGCGAGGCGCGCGGTCACGGCCATACGCCAGCGTGGCCAGGGTCGCCGTGGCGCCCCTGCTGACAGGGGTGGTCAGATCCACAAGCACCGGTGCGCCCAGCGTCGTTTCAACGCCCCTGGAGTCGCGGAATGCACCGACGATCCAGTGCAGCCCCTCGCCGGGAACATCGACGCGGGCCGACCGAGCGTATGCCGACCATGGCCCAAACCCTCGGCCGCCATCGAACGCCATCTGCACCGCGCCTGCGACGCTGGCCTCGATGCTCACCGTGGTCGTGTTCACGATCGAGCGCCCGCCGGCCGGTCGAAGCGATCCGCCGGAGAGGTTGCTCGCTATGAGGAACGAGACCGTACGCGCCTGCTCCTGGTTGCCCAACGAGTCGCGTGACCGGAACGCGAGCGAGTGCACCCCGGCACCACTGACCACGAACGGTCCGGCGTACTGACGCCAGGCGCCGCCGTCGAGCGAGTAGACGGTCTGTACGACCGGCGACACGTCGAAGGTCGTCAGCGCGATCATGACAGGACCTGAGCTCGCTCCCCCGGCCGGCAGACCGATGACGGAGGTCACCGGCGGCGTCATGTCGACGAGCACCGAGGTGGACAGAAGCGCGTCCACCCCGAGCTCGTTGCGAAGCTCGACTCGGACGCTGTTCATTCCCTCTCGCGCCAATGTGACACTGAACGTCCGCTCGAAGGGGCGCCAAGCGGAGAATCCATTGCCGGTGTCCACCCGCATCTCGCGCGCGTCAGTGGCGCCGACCTCAACGCTCGCGGTCAGGGTCGCGATGCGCGCGGCACCGCCGGCGACGACGAGCGAGCCGCCCCGGAGCAGACTCGAGATGCTCACCTGCTCGGTGGCGTGCGGACTCGTGTTCCCCACTTCGTCGGTCGCCCAGTGCTCGATGCGGTGAACGCCGTCGCCACTCACGGTGAACGGCCCTCGGTACGTTTGGACGGACCCGCCGTCGACCCGGTAGCTGATCGAGGTCACCCGGCTCAAAGCGTCGTATGCATTGATGGTGAGGTTCACGGGTCCCGGCGACACGCCGATGGGGGCGCCGCCGACCGCCGTCACCGGAGGTGTCAGGTCCACGAGCACCTGCGCGGACGCTTGCGACTCCACACCCGCGATGTTCGCGAATGTCGCTGTGATCCAGTGCAAGCCCTCACCTGGGACCGTAACCCGCGCTGAACGAGCAAAGGGCATCCACGCCTGCGGCCCGCCGCCCGTGTCGAACCGCATCCGCACCGCACCGGGAGCATCGATCTCGAGGTCCACGGTCTGTGTGGCCAAACGGGCGACCCCACCCGCCGGCCTGATCCAGCCACTCGGTGGCGTGGCGGCGATGATGAAGCTGACCGACTTCTCCGCCTCGACATTACCGGCCGCGTCAGTCGACTGGAACGTGACGGTCCTGTTGCCATCTCCCGAGACCGTGAACGGCACCGTGTACTCGCGCCACGCCCCGGTGTCGATGCGGTAGCGCGTCGTGACCGGCGAGTCATCCCTGACGTTCAACGCGATGATGACCGGTGTACCGCTCACGCCCGATGGCGGCACCCCGCTGGCGCTCGTCACTGGCGCCGTGAGGTCGATGTGCACGTCCCTTGTGAGCTCGATACGCTGACCGAGCACGTCTTCGAATTGCACATGCAACGTGTGGAAGCCGTCTCCCGGGAATGTGACAGACCATTCGGGAAGGAACGGCACCCACGGCGAGAACCCGCTCCCAGCGTCCCAGCGCATCCTCGTCGCACTCTGGACCGTCGTGGAGACCTCGACCGTGCGTCGCCCTATGTGTTCGAGCCCACCTGCCACCGATAGCGCTCCGCCGATCGTCAACCGTGAGATCCCGAAGTCCGATCGCACAGTCGAACCGACGTTACCCACGGCGTCGACCGCATACGCCTCGATGCTGTGAGGACCGTCCCCGCTCACGGTGATGGGCCCCTCGTACGTGCGCTCAACACCACCGTCGAGACGATAGCGGATGCGCGCTACCGACGAGCGTGCATCGGTCGCACTGATATCTACGACCACCGCGCCCACGCTCACCGCGCTCGACGGAACACGGTATATCGTCGTCACAGGTCCGGTGCCATCGATCACCGTAGCGAACGAACGCGACAGCACGTTGCCCGCGAGGTCCCGGTACTCCGCCTGCAGCGTCGTCGGGCCTTCAGTGTTGACTACCATCGAGCCTGATTGCGAGAACGGCACCCAGGCCCCCATCGAACCGTCGCGCCCGAACCGCATCTCATCGGCTCCACCCACGTATGACTCCACGGGGATGACGCCGGCGCGCATGAGCGCGGATGCCGCCCCGAACACGACGGACCCAGCAGGAGGGATCCTGTCGAGACGAACATCGAACGTACGCGCCGCCTCGGTATTGCCAACCCGGTCCACGGACCAGTAGGTGACCCGTGTCTCGCCCTCCGTGTCCACTGTCACCGGACCCGAGTACATGACCGTCGGGCCGTCGGCAAGTCGGTAGTACGTAGCAGCGATGCCGGCATGGGCATCGGAGGCTGACAACGAGAACACCGCACCAGATGCCTTGTTCGTCCAACCGGCGACATCACCGGAAGCGGTCGTCACAGGAGCCGTGTCGTCCCATTCTCCTCGTCCGACCCGATGGTTGCCAGTATCAGCGACGAGGATGCTCGTGCTCGACAGGAACGCTGCGGCATGCGGATCGTTCATCCGGCCCGAGCCTGACCCGCGCGCGCCGAAGATGGCAAGCGAGCCGCCATTCGTTGACAGAAGCTGCACGCGGTGATTGCCCCGGTCCGCGACGAGCAGGCGATCACCGGCCTGGTTCACGGCGAGCCCCGCAGGGGTGTTGAACTGCACGGCACCAGAGCCGAAGCCGCCTATGGAGCGCAGGTACACACCATCACCTGCGAAGACCAGGATCCGGTGGTTTCCCGTGTCGGAGACGTAGATGCGCCCGTCAACAGCGGTGGCGACACCAGTGGGCGCCCGCAGCCGGCCGACCCCGACCTCGTAGAGGAAGGTGCCGTCCGGATACATGACCTGCACCCGATTGTTGCCCGTATCGGCGACGACGAGCGTGCCGTCGATGTTCTCTGCGATGGCCGTGGGCCGGTTGAACTGCCCTACAGCCGCACCCGGAGAACCGATCGAGCGCAGGAATGCGCCCGACGAGGAGTACACCACGATCCGGGAGTTGCCGGTATCACAGACGTAGACCTCGCTTCCGTCGCCGGAGACCGTGACGCCTGTCGGAGATGAGAGCGAGGGGGACGTTGCGAACGTCGCGATCACGTTGCCTGCGGCATCGAGCCGTCGGACTCTGCCTGTCGCTGATTCCACGACCACACTCGTGCCGTCTGCAGCGACCGCCACACCTTTCGGTGACGTGACCGGCGGAGCCTCGGCTGGAATCGGTGCGAACGTGTTCACCGGTTCCGGAGACGAGATGCTGAACCGCGCCAGACGGTGATTCAACGTATCCGCTACGGTGATCGCCCCGTCAGCACCGAGGTACAGACCCTCGGGTTGCGCGAGCGATCCAGTGCCATAGTTCGCCGAGACGACACCCAGGTTCGAACACCTCTCGATCAGACCGCGCCCCGCGTCGATGACGAGGATTGAGCCCGGCGGGCCGACCTCGATACCTGAGAGGCGTGAGTAGCGCGACGTCGTGGTCGAACCCGCGCCGCTTCCGCTCGTGGTCAAACCCCACTCACGCAGCCATGTGCCGGTGAGCGACATCACTGTGACACGTTGCGTGTTCGTCTCCGCCACGTAGAGTTCGCTGCCGCTCACGACGACAGCGGCGGGCGTCGAGAGCTGCCCGACGCCGATCGTGCGTTGCCACACTCCCGCGGCCGAGAACACCTGGATGCGGTTGTTGAAGGTGTCAGCGACGTACACGAAGCCCGCGGCATCGATCGTGAGGTCCGTAGGGCTCATGAATTGCCCGTTGGCCGTACCGCGAGATCCCCACCAACGGACGAGCCGGCCCGAGCGCTCGAAGACCAGGATCCTGTCAGCGCCGCGATCAGCCACGTACAGCATTGCGTCGGGACCGAGAGCAAGGGACGTGGGGCGGACGAGCTCCGTTCCCGGTCCGTCGCGACCGTCGAACTCTCGAAGGAACGAACCCGCTGAAGAGTAGACCGCGATACGCCTTCCGCTTGAGTCAGCGACAAACACCTCGCCGTCGAGAGCGATCACGACGTCGTTGGGTTCGGAGAGCGTCTTGACGGCGGTCCAGCCGCTGGTGGGGTAGTACCCGGCCGCGAATGCCACGGACGTCGAGGCGACCGCGCATGCAGCCACCGTGACCAAGACACTTCTCAGGGCTCGGAGCATCCGCACTCCTCAGTCATGACCAGCTCGTTCAGGCTCGCTCATTCTAACAACTGCACAACGCGTGCCACACGTCGACACGCGTATTCCACGTGGGAGGGGCGGGCCCATGCGGGCCCGCCCCTCTTGAGACGTTCGAGGTGCGGCGGCTCTTACGGCCAGTACGGCGATGTAGCGTTCGTAGCGTGGCTTCCGCAACCAGTGACGCCACAGTAGCTCTCGGACCACCCGGTCGGCGTGTAGGCCCGGTCTGTGATGTTGTTGACGATCAGCGATGCATAGGGTGCTGGGTCGGTGCGATAACCGATCAGGCGTGGGCGCTTCCATGCGTGCGGAATCTTGACATGGCAGTTGACGCACTTGCCACCAGTCGTACCGCGATGGTTGCTCCTGCTGTGGACGTTGTTCAGGCTGCCGAGATTCGCGACCTGGTGACACTTGGCACAGATAGGATTGCCTTGTATCCATGGACTGGCCGTGTTCAGGTACGCGGCGCCTGACGAATAGCTGTTGCTGTAGCCGCTCGCGATGTTCACCGTCATGCTCGCACCGTGTGGACCGGTGGCGCCACTGACATCACCGTGGCAGTCGCTGCACACGACCATCGACGTGGATGTCCAACCAGCCGCCAACCAGCTGGAATCGCTCGGCAACGACCACGTACGGTTCGCGGAAACGCCGTCGACCGCCGTGGTGAAGCTCGTCTTGGCGCCCGGCATAGCGCTCAACACACGATGGCCGGACCATGTGGTCTGGAACTGCAGGTTACCGACGGCACCCGAGCCTCCGTTGGGGGTGCCGGTCCAACCCCATCGCTGCACGTGAGGCCGCGTGGACTGGACTGTCGAGTGGCACGTCTCGCACAACACGTTCCCAGGCGTGCTATCGGCGTGGATCGTCGCCGACGTGACCGCCGAGGTCACACTGATCGGAGCCGCGCTGTCGCTTGCCTTCTTGTGGCAGACCGAACACGGCGTCGAACCGTACGCGCCGAGGACGAAGTGCTCGTTGTCGATGCTGTCGTCGTGGCAGCCACGACACCAAGCCGTCGTGAACGACGTCCCACTGTACGCACCGGCCGAGTTGCTCGCGATGCTCGACTCATGCCACGCCGTGTTGTGGTTGTCCACGTTGATGCCGACGTGGCAGCCCGCGGCCTGACAGTTCAGCTGCGTGGGATGCTGAGTGGTGCCTGTGTGGCAGATCGGGCATCCGAAGTTCGGCGTCCGGCTGTGGATGTTGGCCACGTCTGCGACGTTGTGGCACTCGGTTCCGTTCGGGTTGTTCTGGCAGCTGACGGCGGCGGTGCTGTTCGCCGGCAGCGCAGCGCCGAACGACGCGCCATTGACGCCGTTCACCGTGAAGTCATCCACGCGTCCGTACTCACCCGACGCATTGAAGGTGCCGCGGAACCGGACGTAGATCGTCGCTCCGCCCGGGATGCTCAGAACCGGACTCTGGGTCCAGCTGAGCGCATCGGTGTTCACGCGGAACAGCTCCGTGTACGGACCGCCGGCCGCAGTCGAGTACTCGCAAACCAGGAAGTCGGCGGTGTCACTCACGTTGACCTGGTACCAGAACTGGACGGTACCGCCACTGTAGCTTGACAGGTTGTGACCAGCGGTGAGGTAGAAGTTGTATTCGGTCCTGGTCGTGTTCACGCCGATCTGGGCCGCCGCACCGGAGCGCGAGCTACCAGTCTGGACCGTGACGTATGTGGTGTTGCTGCGGGTCCACGTGCTCGGCCACGTCGTTGTGGTACCGAAGTTCTCGGTGAACACAGTGGCTGAGCTACCCAACGTGAAGCTCGAACCCGGAGCGGCCATCGTCTGTGCGGACGCATCGTGCTTGGTGGACCAGTCGCTGTGCAGCGCGCCCAAGTTGTGGCAGCTGTTCGCCTCGCCAGCACAGCTGCCGGTCCAGCGGGCCGACCAGTTGTCGACCATGAGTTCGTGGCACGCGACACACTTGTCGGCCTTGCCACCCAGATTGAAGGACACGCTTGTCTTGTCGTGTTCCGTCTTGAGGTCGATCGTGTGACAGGTCGTGCACAGGCGCTCGAAGCTGACCGTGGCGCCATGGTAGTCCGTGAGCGTCTTGCTGTAGCCGGACGTGCCGTAGTTCGCGCCCGTGGTCAGTGAGCTGTCGTGGCTCGCCGTGTAGTAGTGGTTCGGGTCGTACGGCGTGTACGCGTGCGTGCCGGCCTCAAGCGCGTTGTGGCAGTCAACGCAGTCTGCGGTGTTCGTCGAGCCAAGGTTCGACCCAGCGTTGTGGCACGACCCGCAGTTGTCGTGAGCCAGCACGTCACCGAAGCCAGTGGACTTGTACACGTTGCGGATATCGGTCACCGCGGTGCCGCCTGCAGCCTCATGGCAGCGGGTGCAGTTCGCGCTGTCGATCACGTTGTGGGCAGCCGGGTCGTGGGCGTCCGTGGTATGGCATGCGCCTCCGGTACCGCAGGACTTCGCGGTGGGCTTGAGACCCTGCTTCGTGTAGTCATGGCAGCCCGTGAAGGCGCACCCGAGAGCAGCCCGTGCCGGCGGCGTCATCGCCGTGCCCTTGTGCAACGCGTGCAGGTCCGTGGTCGCGTGGCATCCCGTGGTCACACATGAACCGGCCCCTTGGGCCTCAGTGGCGGCCACGACAGGCGCCGTGGTCGAATGTTGCACCATCGTCGGCATATCGGTGACGTTGTGGCAGTCACTGCACGCGTCCGTGGTCCAACTGCCGGTGATCTGAGCCGTGACGCCCACACTGTAGTTGTGGCAGTCGACACACGACGTGTTCCCGTACGGAGCCGGGAGCGCCTGGTGCTGGTGGTACAGACCATCGATGCCGGACACATTGATGTCATCGTGGCAGTCGATGCAGCGTGCGCTCAGCGTTCCGCCGGCCGTCACGCTTGTCGTCCGGGACGCGGATGCCGCGGTGTGCAGGCCCTCAGGATAGTGGCCGTCAGGCGTGGCGCCGGCCACCGGGATCCGGTCAGTCGCGCCGGCGTACAGCTGAGCGCCGCCACCGTGGCAGTTCATGCACGTGTTCGGATCGTTGAACTGTGGGTCGTTGTGGTTCGCAGCTGTGTGACACGGACCGGTCAGGCAGCCGCTGTTCGGATGGTAGCTCTGGTAGTTGGTCGACGGGCTGTTGCCGTGGCAGCCGGCGCCTGAGTCGACGCAACCAGTGACGGTTGTCGGGTTGAACAGCGACCCGTCACGATCGAGCTCGTGGTTGTGCGCGCCCATGCCCTCATGGCAGCCAGCGGAACCGCACGCCACAGAGGCAGGCAAGGCGGCCGGAGTGGTATGGCACGTGTTCGCGCACGTCGTCACCGTCGCGTTCGTGAGCGACGAGTTGTTGTGGATGACGGCGACGTCCTGGATGTAGTGGCATCCTGAGCCGCCGCATGCGGGTGATACGGCCGACGCATCGTGCTTGGCCGTCTGACCCAGGTGCTGGCTCGTGTGGCAGACACCACCGGCGTTGCACGTGCGGTTCCAATCGATGGACTTCTTCGTCACATCGAATACGTCGGCCTTGTTCTCGTGGCAGTCCACACACTTGTCAGGGTAGATGCCGGGCACGCGCGTGGCATCGGACGATGCCTTGAAGTGCTCGGGCTTGAGCTCCATGTAGTGGCACGAGGAGCAGGCCACCGGGATGGCGTCACCCGGCTTCAGCGTGATCGCGTCGACACGGAACCGGTCGCTGTTGTTCGCGTTCGTCGAAGCGCTGAACCGAAGCGTGAGCGTGGCACTGCGAGGCACCGGCAGCGGACCGACCTTCGTCCAGGTCGTCTGGGTCACGTCGGTGTTCCAGAGCTGGACGAAGTTCGTGCCGTCAACCGAGTACTCGAGCCGCGCGTAGTCGGGCGACGCGAAGTTCGTGGTCGTGTAGTAGAACTCGACGGTCGGGCTGGCCACCGCAGCGGTGTCGAACGTCCGCTCGAAGTAGTTGGTGGAGCGGGTCGTTGACGTCGTGTAGATCTGGGCGTGGTACGTGCCCTCGTAAAGCGGTGCCGAGTTGTTCGTCACGACGAGCGTCGTCGAATTGCGCGTCCACGCCGCAGGCCAGGTCGCCGAGTTGAAGCCCTCGGTCGCGACGACCGAGTAGATCGCACCAAACCCGCCGGTCTGACTGATCGCCGTGTGGGTGGCCTCCGAGCCGAGGTAGTGGTTCGGGTCATGCGGCGCGTGGTCGCGGGTCACGTTGGGCATCTTGCCAAGGCTGTGGCAGTCCTTGCACTCCTTCTTGCCCTTGAGCGTGAAGGTGTACTGGTCGCCGTTGTACGTGTACACGGTGCCTTCGAGGTCGTGGCAGATGTTGTTCGAGGAGCAGTTCTCGGTGTCCGGGTATCCGTGGTTCGAACGCAGGTCGGTCGTCTCGTGGCAATCGACGCACGCCTGGCTCAACGCCGTCACGGAGTGCGCAGGGCCGATCTGCGTATGCGGCGACGTGATGTGACACGCACCGTTCACGCCGCACGTCTTGGCCGTCGGCTTCCAGCCCTGCAGCAGCGGGTCATGGCAGTCGACACACTCGGGCTCAGGACGGCGCTCACAGTCGCCACTGTATGAACCCGGAACGTACGGATACGGGTGGCATGTTCCGTTGCAGCGCTCGGCCGGATACGTCTCGACGACGCTGCCGTTGAACCACTGGAACGGGATGATGTTGCCATCGCCCTTGTGCAGCTCGTGGATCTCGAGCTGGACCGGCAGGGACTCGTCGTAGTGGCAACCGACGTCGCCACACTGGAAGTCCGGCGTGCTCATGACGGTCGCGGTCGCAGGGGGCGACGAGGTGGTCTCGTGCTGCACGTAGTTCACGCCCATGACGAGCGCGTTATGACAGTCGATGCAGTCGAGGTCCTGGTTGGTCGCAAGCGCGTTCTTGATGACATTGCCGACACGCGAGGTCCCAGCGACGTCACCCGGCGTCACGAACGAGTGGCAGTCGTAGCAGGTCGTATTGCCGTAGACCTGGAGCACCTGGTGCTGCTTGTAGAGCTGACCCATACCGTTGGAGGCCGTCGCGTTGTGGCAGGTGACACACGTGGCTGAGGCAGCTCCACCCACATTCATCGTCTGGGTCGACAGCACGATGGTGTGTGACGTCTCGTTGTAGTGACCACCCGTGGGCGCCGTGCTCGACGCCGTCAGCGCGATCACGTCAGGAGCGTTCGTGTAGTTGAGCGGCGCCGAGACCCGCCCGCCATGGCAGTTCTGGCAGGTCTGCGGGTTATTGAAGGCCGGGTCGCTCTGTGACGGGTTGGGCGTGGCGCCATCGGCCAGCTTGTGGCACAAGCCGCTCTGGCACCCGTTGTCGGGATGGTACTGCGCGACAGCGTAGTCGGGCGTCGGCGACGTGGGCATCGAGCCGTGACAGCCGATGCCTGAGTTGGTGCACCCGGTCACGGTCGTGTTGTTGTAGTTCGAGTTCGACAGGTCGAGCGCGTGGCCATGCTGCATGCCGAGGTGACACCCAGCCGACTCACAGTCGATGGTCGTCGGGATGGCCGTGTTGCTGCTGTGGCAGGTCACACACGACGGCACCATCGAGTTCGTCGTGATCGAGTTGTTGTGGATGACAGCCACGTCGTCGATCGCGTGGCAGCCCGTGCCGCCGCAGCCGGGGCTCACCGTGCTGGCGTTGTGCTTCGTCGTGCGGTCGGTGTGGGTGCTCGGGTGGCATGAAGCGCACTTCTTGTCCCACGCGGTGATCCACGAGTCCACCTTGGTCTCGTGGCAGACGATGCACTTGCCGATCACGGTGGTCGTGGTCGCGAAGCTCACCGTGGGCTTGGCGTGCTCAGGCTTCATCTCGAGCAGGTGGCACTGCGTGCAGCTGTAACCGTTGTACGTACCGTTGCCCGTGGAGGTGTGGGTCGTCTCGGTACCGACGTAGTGATTCGGATCGGACGGCGAGTAGGTCTTCGAGTAGACCCCTGAGGCGTTGTGGCACTCGGCGCACTCACCGCTCTTGCCGGTGACGATACCCGGATAGCTCGGGTTGTTGTGGCACGTGTCGCAGGTCGGGTGGATCGTGCGGACGTCGTTCGTCTCGTGGCAGGACACGCACTCGCCCGAGCCGGTCGGCGTATGTGCCGCGAAGTTGTGGCTCGTGCCGGCGTGGCAACCCGAGGCCAGGCAGTCCTTGATCGGCGTCGCCGGAGTCGCGTTGTGGCACGACAGGCAGTTCGGCGTCATCGAATTCGTCGGGATCGAGTTGTCGTGCAGCACGGACACGTCTGCGACGTTGTGACAGCCGGAACCACCGCACGTCGCGCCAGCGGTCCCGCCACCCGTGAGCGTCGTGTTCGTCGCGTTGTGCTGGGTGCTCTTGTCAGTGTGCTTCGTTGCGTGGCACTGGTCGCACGTCTTGTTCCACGTGCCGCCGGGCAGCGAGTCGACGCGCTGCTCGTGGCAGGCGACGCACTTGTCGGGATACGTGCTTGGCACACCCACGAAGTTCGTCTTCGTCTTGACGATGTGCTCGGGCTTCATCTCCATGTTGTGGCATGACGTGCAAGCGAACCCGGACTCGGTCCCGGTCTGTGAAGACGCGGTGTGCGTCGTCTCGGTGCCGACGTAGTGGTCCGGGTCCCACGGCATGTACGAGGAGCCGAGCTTACCCACGCCGGTGGCGTGGCAGCTGGTGCACTCGGCCGTGTAGTTGTCGTTGAGGTAGTCGACGAGCTGACCCGTGGCCGTGTTATGGCAGGTCACACACGACGGGTGCGCCACGTCGATCGTCGAGAAGCCGTCGTGGCAGCGCACGCACGCCACGCCGTCCGGATACAGCGCCGCGTTGTGGGCCGCGGTCGTATTGTGCGCGGTGTGGCAGTCCGTGCAGAGCTTCTTCGTCGGCACGCCCTCTTGCGCGGTATGACAGCTCTGGCAAGTGGCGTTGCCGGGATTCGACGAGGCGTGGATCAGGTCGGCCTTCGTCACGTCGTGGCAGTTCGGACCGCCGCAGCTCGTCTGGTTCGTTGCGGAGTACAGGCTGTAGTCGTGCTTCGTCCCGAATGCGTTGTGCGGGACCGGCGCTTTGCCGACCGCGTGGCACGCGACACACTGGTCGTTCCACGGGCGAGGCAGGTAGGTCTGGTCATGACAGGTGGAGCAGATGATCGCGCTGCCATCGGCGACGAGCCGCGACGTGCTCCTCGCATGCTCAGGGTAGAGCTCGAGCGAGTCGTCATGACAGGCGGCGCAGGCCAGCCCGCCGGTGTTCGCCACGCCAGCATCAGCACCCGAGCCTACGTGCGACGCGGAGAGGTACGGATGGTGCTCCATCGCATCCACGCCGGACGCGACGTGACAACCGCCCGTGCATGCCTTCGAGGACGGGTACGACGTCGCCGAGTGGCAGTCGAGGCAGTCCGGCGTGAATTCGTTGCCAGTGACCGAGTTGTCATGGATCACGTCGAGGTTCGCGATGTGGCAACCGCGACACTTGGCTTCGCTGGCGATCGACGTGTCGGGCGTGTGATCATTCTCGATGAAGCCATGAGGCTGCTGGTTGTTCGCCACTTTGTGGCAACCGGGCGCCCCGGTCTCACCGTTCCAGGTGCAGCTGCGGTCATAGGTTCCCGTGGTGTCCGGGTTGAGATACGGAGCGTACGTGGTGTGGCACCACGTGCAGGTGTTGATCTTGGTCTTCGAGCTGTCGCGACGATGCTCGTCGACGAGCGGCGCGTTGTGACAAGAGGTGCACGCGAAGCCAGCGTACGTGCCCGCGGTGAAGGACGTGTTCGTCACGACGTGGTCGAACGTGAAGCCGTGGCTCGTGGTCTTGTCGGGATGGCAGCTCACGCACTTCGGTGCGATCGAGCCCATCACCGACTGGTACGCACGGAAGCCATCGACGACCACGTAGGTGCCGCGCGAGGCGGGGTTCTTGGTCCCGGTCACGCGGATCTGGACGGTGTGGTCGCCGGGTCCGAGGTCTGCGGAGCGGAACACGACCTTCTGGTAGCCAGTGGTCGGCGAGTAACAATCGATGTCGCCCTTCTTCTCGCCGTCGATCCAGACCTCGGCCATGCCGCGATACGGATCGACGTCGGTGACGACCTCGATGATGTTTCCGGGAAACGTGCTCGTGAGCGTATAGCCGGCCTGATTGGCCCAGTAGGCACGTCCGAGCGTGTAGTTCGTGTTCGAGAGCGCCTTCCAAGCGACTGGCGCGTAGGTCACGACATCCGTGACAGGGCTCGCCTCAACAGGCGGGTGGGAGTGGGACTCACGCTGGACAGGGAGCATCGTGGAGGCACTGTCGACGCTGTGGCAACCATCGGCGGCGCACTGGCTTTCAACCTCGATGAGCGACTCGAAGGTCATGTCGCCATCGGCGTTGATACCGTGGCTCATCGAACCGACCCAGGCGGGTTGGGCGGTGTAGGAGGCGTTACCGGACGCGCTGTGGGTGGCGTGACGCGCCGCGACGGCGGACTCCTGGTGGCAGGTCGAGCAGTTGGCTATGCCATGACACGAGGAACACTTCTCGCTGGCCTTGTTCTTGGAACCGGGCCAGCGCGGGTTCATGTGGATGATATGGATGAGGGAGGCGGTGGCTTCAACAGAGGAAGAGGAGGCGAAGGATCCTTCAGGGCCGAGGTACGCCGGGATCGCGTAGCGCAGCGACTCTCCCCAACCGTCAGGCAGGTGGCACACGGCTCCGCAGTTGCCGCCCGCGTAGTGGCGGGGGTGCGTCCCGAGCAGACCCTCTGTGTGGCACTTGACACAGGCGGTCTGCTTGTCCACCGGTGGCACCGACCAGTCGGTCATCGATTGGTGACACGACAGACACTCGGGGTTCTGTTGCGTCGCAGCGGCGGTGCCCGCGAACGCGAACAGGGCCGCGACCGCCACCGCGAGCGACGCGATTACCGTCAGCCTACTCTTACGCCCGACCATCTCTGGCCTCCCACTTCCCGCTTCGCCGGTCATGGCTGTCAAGGAACCGGATCACCGCCGCGGCGCCCATCCGACGACGGCACGAGCCTCCAGACTCCATGCAAAGCACAGAAACGCCCGAGGGCGTCCTCCATGGAGTATCGTCACGCCAGAGGCGAAGGTCAAGCCCCATTCACCGATTGCTAATATGAGTTAACCTCACCCATTTCCCTGGAATACGGCACGAACACTTCAGCGCGCGCCATGCCCGGTGAGTACGACCTTCAGCGTCTCAGCCACGATCTGCGCGTCCATCGCGAGGTTGCGATGGTACATGTAGATCAGGTCGTACTTGAGTTTCCGTTCCGGCGTCGTCGCATACCCCCCGCTCACCTGCGCCAGACCGGTCACGCCTGGTTTCACGCGGAAACGTTCGCGGTAACCCGGGATGTCTTGCAGGTACTGCTCCACGAAGTACGGCCGTTCGGGCCTGGGACCGACGAAGCTCATGTCGCCCTTCAGTATGTTGATCAGCTGAGGAAGCTCGTCGATACGGTACCGGCGAAGGAAGCGGCCGACGCCCGTGATCCGGGGGTCGTCTTCTTCCGCGAGCACCGGCCCGGACAGCGCCTCGGCGTCTCTGACCATCGTTCGCAGCTTGTAGACAGGAAACGTCTTCAGGTCGCGGCCCACCCGCTCCTGAGCGAACAGCACCGGGGCGCCGTCGGACACCAGGATGGCCAGCGAGGCGATGAGCAGGATGGGGCTCACCAATACAAGCAGCACCGCGGCCCCAACCAGATCGATCGCGCGTTTGACCGCTCGGTAGTAACGCGGGACGGACGACTCCGTGATCTTCATGAGCGGGATGTCACCGATCAACGCATCCACGCGGCCGATGAAGATCTCGTAGAGCTCCGGCACGACGTCGACGCGCACCTTGAGCTCGTCGGCCAGGACCAACGACTCGACGAGCTCGCGCAAGGCCACAGGGCTCACGACGATGATGCGGTTGGCGTCCTGCTCGCGTGCGATCGCGGCGATGTCGGCGGCGCCACCGAGGACCGGATAGGTCCCCGCCTCGGCACCGCTGTCGTCCGGACGCGTCCGCACCAACCCGCACACGCGCCAGCCCCAGCGCTCCCTCCGGGTGAGCTCATCCGCGAGCTCGACAGACACCGGCCCCGTGCCCACCAGCACGACGCGCTGCTCCGGCCACCGGAACCGGCTGAAGCGAAGGAATGCGAGCCGCCATCCCACGAGCAGGACGATGCCGAACAGCCAGCCCAGCAGTATCGTCGAGCGGGCGAAGCTCGCAGTGCGCGGGCCGCCGAAGAACGCCATCGCCGCGACGAGCACCGTGCCCAGCGTGACAGCCGCAGCAGCGGAACGGACCACGTTCCACACGGTATCGACGCGCTCGGGGTCGTACAGGCCGTATATCCACGAACTCGCGAGGTAGATCAGCGTCGCGAACGGAGCGAGCAGCAGGTACGCGCCGAAGTTGAAGGTCGGGAGTGATCCCTCGAAGCGGACGAGGAAGGCGAGCACAACCCCGACGTTCACCAACACCGCATCGAGCGCCACCGACAGCAGGACGAAGCGAGTGCGCGACAGCATCACTGCCTCACTCCCGCTCGCTCAGCGTGCGGATCGATGGCCTCGCGATACACCGCGAGCGTGTTTGCGACCATGCGCGGGATCGTGAACTGCGACAGTGCGCGCTCACGTGCCTGCCTGCCCATGCGTTCGCGCAGAGCGTCGTCAGTGAGCAGACGATTGAGCGCGTCGGCGAGCGCCTCGGGGTCGCCGACGGGAACCGTGAGGCCGGTCACCCCATCGACGTTCGCATACGGGACACCGGTGGTCAGATCCGTTGAAACCACCGGTGTGCCGGCGGCGTGTGCCTCGATCTGCACCAGGCCGAACGCCTCACTGCGCGCGACACTCGGCAGCGCGAACACGTCGGCCGCCTCGTACCACGCGGCGAGCTCAGCGTCGTCGACCGGTTCTACGAAACGCACTCGGTCGGTCATGCCCCACGCCAGTACCATCTCCCGCAACCTCGGTTCGAGCGGCCCCCGACCGATCATGACGAGGTCGGCGTCCACATGCCTCATCGCCCGCACGAGAACATCCGCGCCCTTGTAGTAGATCAGTCGCCCGACGAACAGCACGATCCGTCTGTCCGGATGCTCCGAGCGCAGCACCTCCGCGCGCGCCGACGTCTTCGCATCACCTGCGAAGCGTTCGACGTGCAGGCCGAAGTCGACGTGACGGCACTTGTGCGCCCTGGGAGCCAAGTAGGGAGAGTGCGCGATCATGTTGGGCGATGAGGCGATGATCAGGTCGGCCCTGTCGAGGAAGCGGTCGAGCAGGGGGCGGTAGGCCGCAAGCGCGACCTTCTGACGGATGATGTCGCTGTGGTACGTGACCACCATGGGAACCTTCACACGAGCAGCGAGCCACGACAGCTCGCCCCACGGGTACGGGAAGTGGAAGTGGAACACGTCGGGCGGGTCGCTGCGCAGTGCCTCTTCGCGCAACGCCCGGGCGAACCCCCACGAGACGGGCGTCGAGGACAGCTCGGTCACCCTCGGGAGCCTGACGACCTCCACGCCGTCGATGCGCTCCTCTTCGCGTGCGTCGCTCCCGTTACAGACGACCACCCGCACGATGGCGCCGGCATGCTCCACCAGTCCTTGCGCGAGGTCGCGGACGTGGAACTCGATCCCGCCCAAGTGCGGCGGGTAGTACTTGTTGACCATGGTCACCCGCAGAGGGCGGCTTGTCGTCATGCGGGCGACTCCACCAGCGCGCGCCCTGCTGCGAGCAGGTCGTCCACGACGCCCGCTGACGAGGCCTCGGCGTAGATCCGCACGAGCGGCTCGGTGCCGGATGCCCGCAGCAGAAGCCAGGCGTCGTCAGGAAGCAGGAACTTGACGCCGTCGATACGGATGACATCACCGACCTCGAGCCCCGCGATCGTGGAGGGAGCGAGCGCGGGCATCGAAGCGACGAACGCGTCCCGGACCGCGGGCTCCAGCCGCACATCGATGCGGCCATACTCCATCGGACCGGTGAGCGCGAACAGGTCCTCGACGAGCCCGGCCAGGCCCATTTTGTGTTGCGCCATCATCTCGGCCAGCAGAAGGGCCATGAGCAGACCGTCGCGCTCACGGACGTGAGAAGGGATCCCGATCCCTCCGGACTCCTCGCCGCCTATGAGCACGTCTCCCGCGACCATCTCTTCGTAGATCCACTTGAAACCGACGGGCGTCGTCACGCACTCGAGCCCCAGACGGTTGGCCAGACGGTCCACGACGACCGACGTGGACAGCGTCTTGACGATTCTGCCCGAGGCTCCCTTGTCCTCGACCAAGTGGCGCGCGAGCAGCGCGATGATCCGGTGCGGACTCACGAACTCGCCGTTCTCATCGATGGCGCCGATACGGTCCGCATCGCCGTCGGTGATGAACGCAGCGTGGTAGCCACCCTCCAGCACCGCGTCGCGGGCCTCATCGGTCCACGGTGGGATCGGCTCAGGGTGCAACCCGCCGAAGCCCGGATTGCGCTCTGCGTGCAACTCAGTGACTTCCACGCCCATGTCGCGCAGTACGCCCACGAGATACGACTGTCCCGCGCCGAACAGCGGGTCGACCACCACGCGGAGGCCAGCCGTGCGAATCGCCTCGGCGTCAACGGCGCCACGCAGGGTGTCCAGATACGGACCCACCAGATCGACTGTCGCGAAGGGGCCGCGTCCGACAGGAGGTCGATCCGCTATCAGGTCCTCGATCCGGTCCGTGAAGGCGACCGGCGAGGCCCCACCGTCCGCCATGCGCAGCTTCAACCCAAGGTACTCGCTCGGGTTGTGGCTCGCGGTCAGCATCACGCCGCCGATCGCCTCGTCCGTGTGCGCCACCGACCAGCACAGCGCCGGTGTCGGAAGGTAGCGGTCCGAGAGCCGCACCGAAAGCCCGTGCGATGCCAGCACCTCAGAGGCGGCAGCCGCGAAGCTGCCCGCCTCGAAGCGCGTGTCGTAACCGACCAAGACGACGCCGCCCGGGTGTTCGGCCGCCCATGCCCGGCCCGCAGCGTCAGCGACACGCCGTACGTTGTCGTAGGTGAACTCATCACCGATGACCGCCCGCCACCCATCGGTGCCGAACCGGATGCTCGAGCTCATGCCTCCACGCGTCCCCTCACGTCTTCCTGACTTCCCACCCGATACCACCAGTACCGACTGACGGCATCTCTGTCGATTCCCCTCACGCCACTCGGTAGCTCACCGTCCTGCACCAGCCGGCGCCCCCGCGCTCGTCCCGCTAACGCTCGAAGGTGCGCTCGAAGTTCGGTATCGGGTTGCCCAGCACGCGGACACGGTCATCGCGCACCTCGACATGGATCGCGTCCTGCTCGGAGTCCGCGATCATCCTCGCCTCGACACGGAATGTCGCCACGATCCGCTTGCCCGCGGTCCCGTCGGGGTAGATCGCGAATGTCAGGTCTTCGCCGACGGGGCACGGCCCGATGGCGAGCGTATCGCTCTTGCCCGCCTTCAGCGTCACGCGCTTGCCACCGAACTCGATGACCGGATTCTTCGGTGGCACCGCCTGTGTGTCGTTCCACCACTTGATGCGGATCAGCTTGGCCGCCGTGTTCGACTGCGAGGCGGACCCAGGGCCTGAGGAGCCACCCGCTCCTCCGTCGCCCGATCCGCTCGTCGCCCCGCCCTGTGTCGCCGCGCCCGGACCCGAAGTGGGGCTGCCTTGGCCAGCGACGGACCCTGCCGGGCTCTTCGAGTCGGTCGTCTGCGCCGACGCACCCCCGGTCGAGTCAGTCGACAGCACCCCTCCCTGAGATGCTCCCGGCTTCAGACCGAGGTCCGGCGTATCGGTCCGCTCACGTGAACAGCCGCCGAGCAGCAGCAAGCCGGCAAGCGCCGCCGAAAGGATCAAGGTGCGCGTCATGGTACGTGCGGACACGTCAAACCTCCGGATGGTGTTGGGCCCTACGAGTGTTGGAAGAACTTCAGCCCCGGGACGGGATGGGGCATGCCGACTCCGAGGAAATCGAAGTGCTCCCCGTAGTCCTTCATCATCTGCTGGAACGCCGACAGCATGTATCGGCGCTTGAAGCCATCAGGCAACGCCAGCACCTCGCCCATCTTGTGCGCGTAGAAACTCATGTAGCACTTGCCAAGAGCGCGGGTGACCTCGTCGAGCGTCATCGCATACGGTTCCACGATGGGCGTGGCCAGATTGTACTTCGAGTAGTCCCACACCCTGATGCGGTCCTTCATCTCCTCGAAGATCGGAGTGAACGGCATCGGGGTGAGGACGGGGAACACCGCGATATCAGGGTTCAAGCGAATGGCGACCTCGATGGTGCGCTCGATGGAGTCCCACGTCTCGTTGGGCGCGCCGACCATGAACGAGGCCTCGGTCATGATGTCATGCTCGCGCGCCAGGTCGAGTGCGCGCTTGTTCGTGTCCATGTCGGTGCCCTTGTTCAGGCTCTCGAGCATCTCATCGGTGCTCGCCTCGGCACCCAGGTACAGATGGATGACACCGGCATCGTGGTACTTGTGCAGGATGTCAGCGTCACGGACGATGTCCTCCACGCGAGTCTCCATGAGGAGCTTCACGGGCATCTGCTCGGCGATGATCAGGTCAAGCAGCTGCTCCCACCGGTCGCGGTCGTTGGTGGGGTATGGATCGATGAGCGTGATGAACTCGACCTTGTGCACGTCGACGAGCTCACGCATCTCTTCGATGACGGCTCGCGGGCTGCGCGCACGCCACGTGCCACGCCAGAACTGGCGATGACTGCAGAACGAGCATCCCATCATGCACCCGCGCGACGTGAGCATGGATGCCATGCGGCCCCACGGCTCGATGTTGTAGTGGTAGTCATCCCAGTCGACCAGGTGCCATGCGGGAAGCAGCGGGTCGAGGTCCTCGATGTGCTGGCGCAGTGGTGTCGCGATGATCTCATGCTCGCGTGCGAACGCGATCCCGCGCACGGCGGACGCGTCGCCGTCAAAGACAGCTGCCATGAGCTCCGGCAGAGTCTCCTCGCTCTCTCCGCGCAAGACGTAGTCCACACGGTTCGTCTCGTCTGAGAGGATCTCCTCGTACATGAAGGTGGGATGCGGGCCGGCGATGAGTGTGACGATGCTGGAGTCCACCTCCTTCGCGACACGAAACACCTCGAGTGCAGCCGGCACGGTCGCGGTGCTGATGGCCCCGGTCACGGGCAGATAGTCCAGAGCCATGACGAAGTCGGGTCGGTACGACTCGACCTCTGATCTGATCTCGTCGAAGCCGAGCCCCTTGTTCATCGCATCGAAGATACGTGCCTCATGGCCCGCGTTCTCGGCGGCCTGCGCGAGGTACGCGACGTGCAGCGGCGGCCACGTGCCGATGACCTGGACGCCCCAGCAGGAGTAGGGCGGTATGACGAACAGGATCCTACTCATGAGATCTGGGGCTCCTCAGGTTCGCTTCGACTCGACGACCGGACAGCACACCAACAGAACAGGCGCATCGGAAGTCCCGGCATGTACACCCCGCATGATACGCCCGTGCCCGGATCCACGCACTCGTTCCACAAGACCCTCATACCCGTCATGCCGTAACATTGCCTTATCCACTTCCAGCCACTGAGGAGCAAATCGCGCGCCGTGAATGAACTTCTGGCCACTCTGTCCCGACTCGCCAAGGACCCGTCGCAGAACCCGGCGGCGCTCGCCACCGCGGTGAGCATCGTGGTTCTCGCGGTCATCGTGGTCGTGCTCGTCATGATCGGGTTCGCCTTGCCGCAGCACTCTTCCAGACGCTCAGTGTCCGCACGGGTCGCGCAACGGCTGCGCATCCCACGCTGGCTGTCTGCGACCCTCGTCGGACTGCTCTCTGTCTCCATGGCGCTTGCCGCTGTCGCGCTCTGGTACCAAGGCACGTCGACCAACGAGTACTGCACCCGCACCTGCCACGCGATGGCCGTACCGACCGAGACATGGATGCTCTCGGCCCATGCCGACGTGAGTTGTGTCCGTTGCCACGAAGGGCGTCCGTGGGAGAGCTTCCCCCGCGGCGTGACCTTGCGCCTCAACAGCCTGTACAGCGAGCTCACCGGGGCTCCCGCACGCGGCGGGAAGGTCCCGCCTGAGAACTGCATGTCCTGTCACGCCAACGTGATCGAGAAGCCACTCGAGGCACGCAACGGTGAGACGTTCCTGCACGGCGAGGTACTGACTCTGGACCCCAGTTGCGTACGGTGTCACGGACCGCAAGGGCACGAACCGCCGAAGCCGTGAGGTCGAGCGGTCAGCCGACGCGCACGTGCCACGAGGACCCAGGCATGGCTATCAGAGCCGCGAGGCTCCCGGGGACCGATCCGTACGGTCGCCGTCAGCCGACCCATACCCGGACACGTCGACCCAACTGACCAGAATCGCACGGACCAGGCTCCGCCACGCTCAACATCGGGCGGACGTGAGCGCGTGGCGTCGCATCATGCACCGCATGAACGAAGAGGGCGCCGCCCGGAGGCGGCGCCCTCTTGCGATCGCTTTCGCGGTGAACGTCAGGGGCGGGACTACCAGTTCATACCGACGCCGTCGCCCGTTCCATCGCGGTGGCAGCGCAGGCAGATCCCGTCCTGCTGCGAGTCCACAGCTGCGTCCGGAGTGGCCGAAGCGGCGGAGGCGGCGCTCACGAGGAAGCGGACACCCGGAGTGTAGTGCGGCCACGCCGAGGTACGGTAGCCGCTGGAGTGGCACGAGGCGCACTGCTCGGACCCGACCCACGCGACCTGCCCAGTCGAACCGTTCGGGAACGTATACGACGCGGTGTCACTGGTCATGACGTGGGCCGAGGCAACGAGTGGCATACCACTGTAATCCGGAGTACCACCGGTCCAGTCCGGACCGTTGTAGTAGCTGTTGCCGGTACCGAGACCTGCGTCGTGACACGAAGTACACCACTTGGTGAGCGCCGTGTCCGAGGTGTCGGACGAGAGCGGCGCCTGGGCGAACGAGTCATAGTTCGTGCCTGAGAACGTCTTGTCACCGATGAGCAGTCGCTGCGTGAGATACGCGTTGTTGGTCATCTGGTCCGCGGCCGCATGCACTGAGTGGCACGTGGTGCACTTCACGCCGTAGTTCGTGACGCCGACCGTCCATGAGTTGTGGGCGTTCGGGTAG
Source organism: Actinomycetota bacterium (assembly GCA_029265315.1). Lineage (GTDB taxonomy): Bacteria > Actinomycetota > Coriobacteriia > Anaerosomatales > PHET01 > JAJUJM01. Next base: position 113,128 of record JAJUJM010000004.1, read on the forward strand.
TCGGTGCCCGAGTAGTTCGCAGCCACGCCGCCGTAGACCTGCGTGTAGCCGCCCGCTCCGCCTACGTGGCAGTACTCACAGGCATCAGCGACAGGTCCGCGGAGCAGGAGCTCGCCGAACGGGTCAGCGTTGTGAACCGCGTGACAGACGACGCACTTCTGGGTGTTGGTCGTGTACCCACCGTGCGGCGAGGTGCCATTCGCGCCGCCCATGCTGTCCCAAGTCAGATACCCCGAGTCGCCCACTGTCGCGAATGCGGGCAACGCGAGAACGAGCGCCGCGATTGCCGCAGACACGCAGAGGACCCATGTCTTGCGAGAGATACCCATCGTTCCTCCACTGCCGTCATCCATCCGATTGTGGCGGCTCCGTCTGCTCGTACTGGATGTATGGTCGGACGGCAGCCGGCGAAACCACCACGCATGACACTGTACCAACATGAACAAACCCATACAACATGTATATCGGAGATTCTGTGAAGAAAGTTAAGCAACGCCCTCGGTGAAAATCCCGCGGCGAAGGCCTCCCCGCACCGACCACAGCCCCAGAGCGATGGCCAGCAGCATGAGCATGAATGGCACAGCAAGGTAGCGGTACGGACTCGACGAGGCGCGCCACAACGCCGCGGCGCCCGGGTTCGCCGAGCCGGGGATGCGCACGATCTGGATCCGGTTGTTGTTGGTGTCGGCGACCGCGAACCAATCCCGAGCAGGATCGTAGTCTATCGAAGTCGGATAGTAGAACTGGCCTTCGTTGCGTCCGAACTCGCCGAACACGGCCTGTGCCTTGCCGGTCTTCGGGTCGACCACGGCGATCTCGAAGCGGAACGCGTCGACGACGATGAGGCGACCGGCCGCATCGAACACGAGGTCCTGTGGCAGGTCCCACCGGTGCCCGGGCACGGCATCGGACGCGGAGCTGTCGGTGCCGGTCGCCTCCCGGCTGGGTCCGCTACGCTTGGCGCGTCCGCTCGGTACGACCCACTCGATATCCCCCTTCTCGGTGAATACCGAGATGCGCTTGTTGAACGGCTCAGCGACATAGATGAAGCCATCCCTGCCGGTGATTCCTTGGTAGGCATCGATCTGGCCCGGCGCAGGACCGCGCTCACCGAATGCAGACAGCCGGTTGCCCTGCTTGTCGAAGACGAGGACCTTGCCCACATCCAGCACGTAGACGCGGTCGTCTGTCACTCCCACCCCACGCGCCTGCACGTCAACAGGCCACTCGCGGACATAGCGGCCGGCAGCATCGAACACGATGATCTTGTTCGCCCAACTGTCCGCTATGTAGACGTCACCCTCTCGATCTATGTCGATGGCCTCAGGGCGGATGAACTGACCCTTCCCCGTGCCACCTGCCCCTGTGTGCAGGAGACGACGGAATGTTCCATCGGGGCGGAACACCATGACGCGAGCACGCATCGGATCGGTGGCGTACACGTCGCCGTTGGGCGCTATGGCCACCGACGACGGAAGCAGGAGCTGCTCATCGGGCGACGGCCCGAAACCGTACATCGAACGCTCCCAGCGCAACTTGTCCGCCGCCTGCTCGCCTTGGGGAAGCCCAGCGGGCTTGATCAGGTTCATGAACACGACGACCAGGGCGACCAACAGCGCAAGCAGCAGGATGATCGCTACGGCGAGCACCACACGGGCTCGCGATATCTGGGTCCCCTCACTCGACATCTCGGCTGCCACACTCACTCCCTTCCCAGAGCGCGAAGACCCGCAAGCGCCTCACCGAAATCAGGAACGAACATCAGGGCGGTACGATAGGCCGCCTCGGCCTTGTCCGCGTCGCCGGATTTCGCATACAGGTCGCCGAGCTCGACCCAGACGTCGACCTGGCGTGAGTTCTCCTTGCTCGCGAGCTCAAGGTCCGCAATCGCACCCTCGACGTCGCCCAGGTCACGCTTCGCAAGCCCGCGTCCCCAGTAGACCTGCAACAGGCCGTCGTCGCCGATGTCGCCGGTGATCCCCTTCTTGGCGCGCTCGATGCGGATGCGCTCGCGCAGCTTCTTCATCTCAGTGAGCGCGCGGTCGTACTCGGTGAGCGCTTCACGCGTGCGCCCGGCTAGGCGCAGAATGTCAGCTCGCACGACCACGAGCGACTCGGCGTCGTCGGCGGATTCCGCCCGCTCGAGCGCGTCGAGCGCGTCCTCGTAGCGGTCCGCTTCGGCGTAGGCATACGCCAAGCGGGCCCACGCAGCGGCGCTCGTGGGCTCCTCCGAGACCACCGCCTCTGCCGCCGCGACGTCCCGCTCGACTGTCGTGCGCGGGGCCTTGTTCAGAGTGGACAGGTAGAAGTAGAGCACGCCCGTGGTGGCGACCAGCGTGACCACCAGTCCCAGCGCGACCACGAGCATGGCGTGCGCGATCGGGTCACGCTCACGTTCCGCACCCTCGTCTTCGCCAGAGTCGTCCGCCCAGACGTCGGTCGAGTCGTCGTCCGCCCAAACCGGCTCCTCAGCAGACCCCTCGACGGTCTCAGGGCCGATCGGACCAGTGTCTTGTTCCGTGATGTCACGCTCGTCGGTCATGACCACCTCTCCACGAAGAACGCGCCTGCTCACCCAGGCCCCGCATCCAGGAGCAAACAGCGTGCAAGGCCGGCGCGCGACGATGAAGCTCCCTCAGATGCGCAGGTAAGCCCCGTGAATCGAATCGTATACGACGGGAACGCCCAACAACGAGAAGACGATCACCGGCAACGCGATGACCAGCACCCACGCCGCCCTGCGACCCTTCCATCCCATCGTGAGCGTCAGGTGAAGGTAGAGCGCGTAAACGGCCCATGCGATGAGCGACCAGATCTCCATGGGGTCCCAGCCCCAGTAGCGTCCCCACGCCTCGTTCGCCCACACCGCGCCTGACGCGATCATCACCCCTTGGAACAGGAAGCCCGCGCCCACGAGCCGGAAGGTCAACCCATCGAGGACCGCTTGGCTCGGAAGCCGCTCGAGCGTGGCTGTCCACCGGTCGCGATACCTGCTCTCGCGCACGAGGTACGCACTCGCCAGCGCGAAGGCGATGACGTAACACCCGTATGCGAGGTTCGCGAACAACACATGGATCGCGAGCCACACCGAAGCCAGCGACCCGCTCACCTGTTCAGCCTCAGGATTGACGAGAAACGTCGCGCCGAGCACGAGGAAGGTCACCGGCAGCACAGCCACGCCAGTGATCGCGAGTCCTCTGTACCGCCAGATGAGCAACAGGAACCCCGCCGCACCGAGAAACGCCAGCCCTGATGCGACCTCGAAGAACCCGAGTGACGGGCCGTGGCCGGTGCGGACCCAACGCAAACCCAGACTGACGCCGTGTGACATGGCGCCCGCGGCCGTCAGACGTATCGCGGTGTTGAGAAGCCGGTCCTTCGACAGGAACCCCCCACCGATGAAGGCCGCAGCCGCCACCGCGTACACCACGACGGCGATCCAAAGCAGTACCGCTTCTGTGGTGGTCATATACGCTCCTCGCCTGTGCTGTCCGTGGTGTCGTGGCGTCCGCCGAGCGCCGCGATGACCCGTTCGGGAAACGCCGGGTCGATACGCTTGCGAACCACCCACACCTCCATATCGGCGTCCGAATCCTTGCGCCTGAGCACGACGGCTCGCGAAGGCATGAAGAGCGCGAAGCACTCCGCGGCGGCGGCAAGCGCGAACGCAGCGTAGATGAGGGGCACGCTCCAGTCGTTCACGACGATGAGCGACGCGTACGTCGTGGCCTCGTCCATACGCACCTCGAGACCGTTCGGCAGCGTGACCTCGCCCCCTACGCCGATGGGAGCGCTGTGGTAGCCCGCGCTCGGCACAGCGACTCTGATTCTCGCTCCCTTGGTCGTCTCGAGGAGGATCGTCTCCACCGCACCATCAGGACGCTCGAGCTTTAGGGAGGCCGACGACGAGCCACCGGGGCCCTCGTCAGTGAAGGGCACCGGACGCCCCTTCTCGACCTGACCGTTGGGCAGAGTGATCGTCAAACGGGCTGCGGGTCCTATCGGCCCGCGATGGATGACGACCGACCCGATCCTCAACGGGTTGTTGGGGTAGACGGTGCCTCTGGCGACGACAGCCGTGTCTCGCAGTACCGTGACGTTGGGAGAATCGCCTCTGCGCACTCCGTCCACCACGAGGCCCATCGATAGACCATCGAGACGCAAGCCGTAGCGCGTGAACCGGTCGCCGAACAAAGGCCCTGCGCTGAGGCCGTTCAGGTAGGAGGCTCGCCGATCCACGACCGTCTGGCCCTTGACCACGGCAATGGTGCCTTCAGAACGCATGAGCTGACCCAAAGCGGCGAAGCAGAAGAGCAAGACGAGTGCCCAGTGGAATGTCGCACTCGCCAACGAACTGGCCAACCGAGACGAGTACACCTTCACGCCTGCGGGACAACCGGCATGGATGCGCTGTCGCAGACCAAATGCGCGCAGGAGCGCATCCGGTTCCTGACGGTCCACCCCAGACGGCAGGACGGCGGTGGGATCGGTGCGAAGCACGGAGGACGCGTCGCCACGCAGAACGGTGAGCAGCGCGAGGCCCCTTCTGGTGCGCTCGAGAGAGCAGGCGGCCGTTGAGGCGATCAGCAGCGCGACGATGACGAGGAACGGTGGCGACGTGAACGGCTGGTGCAGCCCCAGAGGTCCGACCCACGCTTCAGCGGCCGGGTGCTTCCGCGCCCAGTCACGTACCGTCGGCGAGTCCTGTGGCCCGAGTGGGATGAGCGTCGCGAGTGCCGCATAGGTCATCGTCGCGACGATCAGGAACGCGGCGAGCTGGCGTGACCGCAGCAACCGGGAGAGCGCTCTCATCGGTCCACCTTGTAGCCGTGGGTCTGCTCGAGACCGAGCGTCCGTACCAGCGGGCGCAGGTACTCGAACCGCAAGGCCGAACCCGTGGCTGCGGGGTACAGGAGCCCCGCGCTGATGAGCGCGGCGGCGAGGTAGACCCCCGCCGATCGCGCACGCCCTGCGGTGATCACGTCGTCCACGGCGGAAGCCACGATCGTCATCGCGAACGGCACGACGGCGACCGCCGACAGCACCCACACCGGGCGAGGCGAGATCGCGAGCGGCACGTACGAGGTCACGAACAGCGCGAGCAGCCACCTGTCCCGCTTGCGCCGCTCACGTGAAGCGAGCACGTGGATGACGGCCGGCAGCACGGCCAACCAGGTGACGGGGTTCCCGACACCGATCGCCAACTGCGGCCCGGCCTGCGTCATCGCGAAGTCCGCATACGAGTAGAGCGGTACGATGAACCAGAGCGCCGGCCTGCTGTTGGCGAAGAACCCGACCAGCGGCTTGGTATGCGTCACCATCGCTTGGAATGCGGCAGCCTGGAAGGCGAACCACTCGCCCAGATCGTATCCCCGTCCGAACCACGGCAGGTACGTGAGCAGGTATACCGTGAACGGCAGCACCGCCAGCGAGCTCGCTATGAAAGCGCTTTCCTCGACCGACCGCAGTCTCCATGCGCGTGCGGCAAGCATCGCGACTGAGACGATGAGCGGCGCGAACACGTACGCCTTCGAGGCGATTCCCAGCCCGAATGCCAGACCAGAAAGGGGCAGCAGCCACCAACGGCCTGAACGGCCTATCTCGTCGCGCCGTACGTACTCGGCTGCGAGCCATGCGCCGGTGACCCCGAAGAACGCGGCGTGAACCTCTTGGATCACCTGGCGAGAGTAGTCCATGAGGAGCGGGTCGAGCGCCACGAGCGCAGCCGCGATCAAAGCAGCGCGCTCCGAGCGTCCAGCCGCACGGACAAGCAGCGCGACAACCGCGATCAACAGCGTGCCAAGCAACACGCTCGGCGCCTTCGCACCCACAGCGCCCCGGCCGAACACCTCGAGTGAGAGCCATGTGACGATGTTTCGCAGGACCGGATGGAACGGCATGATCGGGTACGGTTGCCCCGCGGTCATGTAGAAGTCGGCCGTCCATACCGCCAGCAGGTCGTCACGTGTAGGCAGGTACGAGGCCAAACCGATGATGCGGAGCACGAAACCGAGCCCCGTCACAGTGGCGAGTTTCGCACGGAACGGTGGACCCGGGTGCTTCACCGTGGCTCACCGCCGAACCCTGCAGCCGCACCGTCGAGCGCTCTGCGTGCAGCATCCGGCACAGAGGTGTCTTCCGTCGCGCGGTACAACACGACAGCGGTGGGCACCACGTCGACCTGCTGCAGGCGGGTGGCGAGCTCGGCCGCGACACCCGAACGGAAGTACGAGGCGTCCACGATCACGACGAGAGGAGCGTCTTGATGACGTGGCGCGGAAGCGATGTATCGCACGAAGCCCTCGTCGTTGGCCAGGATCGAATGACCGTCACGTGCTATGCCGGGGTATCCCAATGCACGCCCTTCGTCGATCTTGCGTCTCAGCTCCGCGGGGGGGACCAGATAGTCGATGCGACGAACGACACCCGTCTTCGCCAGGACCCACAGCCACGAGTCACGGTCCGCACCGGCGCGATACAGCGTGCGCAGGTCGATCTCTGGAGCCGGCCATGCCAATGCACCCGGTGACGTCTCGATCGCGACCGGCGAGTAACCTAGGTCCTCGGTCACCACAAGGGCTACGGCTCCACGAGCATTGAGCGACTCCAAGGCGGCCACGGTCTCGGTCGCGGTCTGCGTCACCACAGCTGCGGTGTCCGAGCGACGCGCCGAGACACCGCTCTGCTCCGCGAGGAAGAAGCTCGCGAGCAGCGCTGTCCCGATGAACGCGACAGTCACCCAGCGCTCGCTGAGCTGGGCATGAGCGCGAACGGCCGCTGGGGCGACGCTGTCTTCGTGACGACCGATACGATTCATGATCCTCTGCATCCTAGCAGCAGGGCCCCGCCTTGCGGCGAGGCCCTGCGTACGTTCTGTGTGCCGTACTCGAACGCTACGGCCAGTACGGCGTCGTGGCCTCGTGACCGTTGCCGGAGAAGGTCGGCCACTGTCCATCCGTCGAGTCGCAGTTCGTGTTGCACGAGCCGCTCGTCGTGAAGTTCGTCTGGTTCGCACTGATCTTGTACGAGAGCATCGAGTCGCCCTGAGCGGTGGTCGCGTACGGCTCTGTGTCCTGCGCGACACCGTCGATAGTGCCGCCAGTGACACGCCTCATCAGACGCGGCCGCTTCCACGCGTGCGGGATGCGCACGTGGCACGCTTGGCACTGGATGGTGTGCGCCGACCGATGCGTGCTCGTGTTCAGGGTCGTGTGGCACTTGTTGCACGGCGCAGGCGGATTGCTACCAGATGAGCCGAGACCGTTGTACCAGTGCGTCGTCGGACGAGTCGAGTTGCCGTCGACGTAGAACGGCACCGACGCACCCTGCGGCCCATTGGGCGCGGCGTTGTACCAATGGCAGTCCTCGCAGAGCACCACGTCGCCGAACACCCACGTCGTACCGGTACGCGGATTCGTCTTGCCGGTGTAGGTGCCGAGCGGATCCAAACCGGTGCCGACGTTGACGCCGTTGATCGTGCCGATGGCGGTCGTGCCCTGGCCGAGCGGCCAGTTCGGCAGGTAGTTGAAGACGCGGTGCCCGCCCGAGCACTCCACGCCGCCGGCCGTCTTCCAGCTGCGGAACTCGCCGGCGCCGACTCGTGCCACGCCGATGCTCAGCGTGCTCGTCGGGATGGCGCTCGTGGTCTGGTGGCCCATCTGGACACCGTTGTTGGTGCCGGCGTCAGTCGTGGACTTGTGGCACGTCTCGCAGCGCAGGTCGTTCGCCGTGATCGCATTGGCGATGACCGTGTCAGTGGCCTCGTAACCGACCGTGCCACCCTTGTCGGTGTGGCATACACCGCAGCCGACACCGTTGCGCTCCATCGTACGGCCTGCGCCACCGGAGGCGGCCGTGCCGTGCTCCTTCACCAGGTCGGAGAAGTGGCACGTGTACGCGCTCGCGCCGTTGTACGGGGCGGTTCCGCCGCATCCGATGTTGATGCTCGGAGCGTACGGGATGCCGTTCACCGTGGTGGTCGTCGTGACGGACCCGTTCCAGAATGGTGAGGTCTCAGCGTCATGGTTCGCAGCACCGTGGCTGGTGTTCTTGTCGGTGTGGCACGCACCGGTGGCACCGCAGGTCTTCGGCTTGCCGGTCATGTCCTTGTCGAGCGAGTCGTGACAACCGGCACTGTCGCAGCCAGCGGTCGACGCGTTGCTCGTGACCGAGTTGTTGTGCGCGGCGCGCAGGTCGGTTCCGTGGCACGAGCCGCTCGAGCACCCGGACTCGACACCGACGTGGTTACTCGCGTACAGCGCGTGCTTGCCGTTGCCGTTCGTGACATGGCACTGGTCGCACGTCTGCAGGTTCCAGCTGTTCGTCTTGATGGTCGTCACCGAGTTGTCAGGCGACGTCGCGTTGTGGCAGTCGGAACACGTGGCCTGCGCCGTGTTGTTCCATGTCGTGTTGGCGGAATGCAGGTTGGCCGTCGTGGACGTGTCCTTGTGCGCGTTGCCGAGGCCGGCGCTGTGGCAGTTGTTGCACGCGTTCGCACCGCCGGCGTTGTACGTCGGATCGAGGATCGTCGTCATGCCGGTGGCCGTGTGCGTGGTCTCGTTGCCGGTCACGGTGCCGCCGTGGCTCGATGCCGTGTACGTGGTGTGGCACGCGCCGCCTGAGCCGCACGACTTCGCCGCACTCGCCATCGGCTTGTTCACCGCGTCGTGGCAACCGGTCACCTGGCAGCCGTTCGTCTTCGTCTGACCATGGAGTCGAGCCAGGTCATACGTCGTGTGGCAGCCAGCGCCGCTCGCGCCGCAACCCTGCGTGGATGTGCCGGTGTGGCCCGTCGCGTACGTGTTGTGGTAGCTCGGGCTGTGGCAGTCCGTGCACGCGTTGTTGGTCCAGTTGGTCGGGTGCTTGACCTGCGTGGACGCGCTCGCGGTGGGCGCACGGTCCTCGTTGTGGCAGTTGGTGCACAGGTTCGTCCACGCACTGTGACCCGAACCGAGGTTGCTCGTGATGGTCGTGGTCGCGTGCGCTGAGCCGAGCTGTGCGCTGTGACACGTCGAGCACGACGCGCTCGCCACGCCGGACGTGATCGTCGAGGTCATACCGCTCGTGGCGGTGTGTGTGGTGTCGTTGGCGTTCGTGTAGACGCCGTGGCTGGTCGAGGTGTAGGTCGTGTGGCAAGCACCGCCGACGCCACAGGACTTGGCCGCGCTCGTCATGGCCTTGTCGACCGCATCGTGGCAACCGGTCACCTGGCAGCCGTTGGTCTTCGTGGTGCCGTGGAGCGCCGCGAGGTCATAGGTGTTGTGGCATCCAACACCGCTCGCGCCGCAACCCTGCGTGGATGTGCCGGTGTGACCCGTCGCGTACGTGTTGTGGTAGCTCGGGCTGTGGCAGTCGGTGCACAGATTGTTGGTCCAGTGGCTCTTGACCTGAGTGGCCGCATTCGCGGTGGGCGCGCGGTTCTCGTTGTGGCAGTCCTGACAGGTCGTGCCTGCGGTCGACGACCACGCCGTATGGCCGGAACCCAGGTTGGCGGTCGTCTTGGCCGGGTCGTGTGCTGCGAGCAGCGTGGCGCTGTGGCACGCCGAGCAGGCGGCGCTCGCGACGCCCGACGTGATCGTGGACGTCATGCCCGTCGCGGTGTGCCACGTGGCATCGTTGCCCGTGACGGGGTTCGCCAGCGTCGCACGGTGCGTGGTCGTCGTGTAGTAGGTGCTCGTGTGGCACCCGGTCGCCTGACCGCACGACTTCACGCTCGGGTTGTAGACCAGGTTGGCGCCGGTTCCGACCATGGCCGAGGTCCAGCTGGCCGAACCGGTGCGCGAGTGGCACCGCAGACAGCTGTTGTGGATCACCGTGTTGGCAGCGGTCGCTGTCGCACCCACCGAGCTCAGGTCGTTGGAGTGACAACCGATACCGGTGTTCGCACAACCGGTGCTCGCTGAGACGTGAGCGGTCGCGCTAGCGTCCACGTGGATCGCGAGCGAACCGGACTGGTGGCACACGCCGCACGAGCTCGACGCGCCCGTGCCGGCCGTGTCCTTCGTTGACCAGTTGTTCGTGACCGCGGTCGTCGACGCGGTGTTGTTGTGACAGTTGCGACACGTGTTGGTGGGCTGCAGCGTCTTGGCCGATGTCGCAAGCGCATGCTCAGAGGTCAGCGAAGACTGGGTCGTACGCATGTCGTGGCACAGGCCGCACTGCGTGCTGTAGAAGCTCGTATCGCTGGCCGGCACCGATGAGGTGGGTTGGTGCTTCGCCGCATCGCCGCCACCCAGGGTGTGAGTGTGGGTGTTGCTCGTGTAGGTGGTGTGACACGCGCCACCGACGCCACACGACTTCGCCGTGGGACGGTGCGCCTGGATGGTGTAGTTGTGGCATCCAGTGAGGTTGCAGCCACCCGATGCGTTCTTGTGGAGCGCGTGCAGGTCGGTTGTGTTGTGGCAGTTGATGCCGGTCGAACCGCAGGTGGTGGTCGTCTCGGCCACCGCGGGCGCGGTCGTCGCGTGATCGAGCGGCGTGCTCGTGGCCGGTGCGTGGCAGTCCGCACAGGTGTCGTTCGTCCAGTTGTTCTGGACCTCGGTGAGTCCTCGTGACAGCAGGTCACTGTGGCACTCGCCGCACGAGAGCGCGGATCCGTACGGGTCGCCCGGCGTCGTCAGGCTCGTGTGCTGGTTGGCCAGACCGTTGCCTGCCGTGCCGATGTTCGGGCTGTGGCAGTTGTTGCAGGTCGCACTCGCAGAGCCGCCAGCCGTGACGTTGGCCGTCATGCCCACGGCGGTGTGCGTCGTCTCAGAGTAGTGACCAGCCGGGTAGGCGCCGTTGACGGGCACCCGGTCGGCCGCGCCGGTGTAGTTCGAGTTGTGACAGTCCATGCACGTGCCGTCGCCGTTGAAGGCAGCCGCGTACACCGGCTTGCTCGGACTCGTGTGACACGGACCAGACGTGCAACCGCTGTTCGGGTGGTACGGATCAGCGAAGTTCGACGTGTCGCCGCCGGTCTGGTTGTGGCATCCGGGCTGCGCCATGCAGCCGGTCTCCGTCGCGTCGTCATAAGCGCTCGAAGCCGAGAAGACATGCGCCGTGGCCGTGCCGTGGTTGTCGTGGGTCTTGTCCGTGTGGCACCCGCTGCCGCCGGAACCGCACGTCTTCGTGGCCCCGGTCATGGGCTTGTCGAGCGCGTCATGGCAGCCGGCGCTGTCGCAGCCAGCGGTCGACGCGTTGCCCGTGACCGAGTTGTTGTGCAGTTGCCTCAGGTCACGCGTGTTGCCGTGGCAAGCGGTGTCCCATGTGCAGCCCGGCGCCTCGACGCCGACGTGGTTCGTCGCATAGTACTGATGTTTGCCGTTGCCGCGGGTCACGTGGCACTGGTCGCACGTGTTCGGGCTCCAGCTGTCGGTCTTGATGGATGCGACCGCGTTGTCAGGCGACGTCGCGTTGTGGCAGTCGGAGCACGTGGCCTGCGCGGTGCCAGCCCATCCCTGGTTGCCGGACTTGAGCACCGCAGTCGTCGATGTGTCCTTGTGAGCGTTGCCGAGGCCGGCGCTGTGGCAGTTGTTGCACGCGTTCGCACCGCCGGCGTTGTAGGTCGCATCGAGGATGGTGCTCATCGCCGACGCGGTGTGCGTGGTCTCGTTGCCGGTCACGGTGCCGCCGTGGCTTGATGCCGTGTACGTGGTGTGGCACGCGCCGCCTGAGCCGCACGACTTCGCCGCACTCGCCATCGGCTTGTTCACCGCGTCGTGGCAACCGGTCACCTGGCAGCCGTTCGTCTTCGTCTTGCCGTGCAGCAGCGCCAGGTCATACGTGTTGTGGCACCCATCGCCGCTCGCGCCGCAACCCTGCGTGGATGTGCCGGTGTGGCCCGTCGCATACGTGTTGTGGTAGCTCGGGCTGTGGCAGTCGGTGCACGCGTTGTTCGTCCAGTTCGCGGGCGCCTTCACCTGCGTGGACGCGCTCGCGGTGGGCGCACGGTCCTCGTTGTGGCAGTTGGTGCACAGGTTCGTCCATGCACTGTGACCCGAACCGAGGTTGCTCGTGACGGTCGTGGTCGCGTGCGCTGAGCCGAGCTGCGCGCTGTGACACGTCGAGCACGACGCGCTCGCCACGCCGGACGTGATCGTCGAGGTCATACCGCTCGTCGCGGTGTGCGTGGTGTCGTTCGCGTTCGTGTAGATGCCGTGGCTCGTGTTCGTGTAGCCGGTGTGGCAGCTCGTCGCGCCGCCGCAGCCCTTCGCGGTCGGCCGGTGCGCCTGGATCGAGTAGTTGTGGCAACCGGTCAGGCCGCAGCCGCCTGACGCGTCCTTGTGCAGCGCGTGCAGGTCGGTCGTGTTGTGGCAACCGGCGCCTGTGGTGCCGCATGACGAGCCGGACTCGGCGACCGCCGGAACGCTCGAGGCGTGATCGAACGGCGAGCTAGAGAGGCCCGTGTGGCAGTCGGCACACGTGTTGTTCGTCCAGTTCGCGACGACCTCCGCGTACCCGAAGGCGCGGGTATCGCCGTGACACTCGCCACACGAGAGCGACGTGCCGTACGGGCTTCCGCCGATCGAGATGGACGAGTGCTGGTTCATCAGGCCGTTCGAGGAACCACCGACGTTCGGCGCGTGGCAGTTGTTGCAGGTAGCACTCGCCGAACCGCCCGCGTTCAGTGTCGCGGTCATGCCGACGGCGGTGTGGGTGGTCTCGCTGTAGTGACCGCCGGAGCCCGGCGCCGCAGGCAGGTTGTTGCGAGCCGGCGCGCCCGTGAACGCGCCACCATGGCACTCCTGGCAGTCGGTGGGCAGGAGACCCGTGAACGCCGGCTTGCTCGGGCTCGTATGGCACGTGCTCGTGAAGCAGAGCGAGCCGGTGACCGGATGGTGGTCGTCACCGAAGTCGACCGTCGAGCTGGCCCCGGAGTTGTGGCAGCCCGTCTGGTTCGTGCATCCGGTCTCGGAGGCACCGTTGTAGTAGCTCACAGACGAGAACGTGTGGTTGAAGTTCGACACGTGCGTCGGCGTGTACGCCGAGTGGCACCCGCTCGGTGACGTGGAACCACAGGAGTTCGCGTAGTCCTTCGTCGGGCGACGGTCGAGCGTGTCGTGGCACCCGATCACGTTGCAGCCCTTGTCGGCGCGCGGCGTGCCGTTCTGCTCGGTCAGGTGCAGCACCCACAGATCGTTCGAGTTGTGGCAGCTCGAGCCGGTCCCGGCGCACCCGTTGTTCGCCACGAGGTGCGGAGTCATGGTGCTGTCGTGGGTCTGCTGCACCGAGTAGTCATGACAATCGGCGCACTTGCGGCTCGTCCAGCCGCTACCGGCAACCGCGATCGAGTTGTACGTCGTGTCGAGGTGACACCCCTTGCCGCCGGCGCCGCCGGACGCGCACCCGACAGCCGGCGCATCCGAGTGGGCAGGAATGAGCTGGTTGCTGTGGCACAGCGCGCACTCGATCCCACCTGCGTCCGTGCCCGACGTGAGCTGATACGCGCTCGTGAACGGCTTGCCAGCCTCAGAGGCCACGTGCGAGCCGGAGTCCTTGATCGCGTGCGTCGCGACGGTGCCGTAACCGCCGGAGTGACAGCTGGGGCCGCCCGTCGAGCACGTGCGGTTGGTCTCAAGCTTGTCCGTGCCATGGCACGCCAAACAGCCGTTCGTATCGACCTTGCCGTTGCCAGGGATCGGGTTGTTGTGCGCAGCACGCAGGTCCGAACCGTGGCAGCCTGCGCACGCAGGGCTCTCGCCCGAAGAATCCGCCGCGTGCTGCGAGACGACGAATTCATGTCGCTCGCGAGACGTCGGGTCAGAATTCACTGAGTGGCAGTCGCTGTCGAACTGAGGATCACTGCACGCCTGTGCGACGTCGAACAGGCCGCTCCACGACGGCTCCGCCGGTGTGCGGCGTGTGGACAGCACCGCTTCGATGGTCGGGTTCGCGTTCGCGTGACATACGGAGCATGAATCCGGGTAGACCGCATAGCCAGCGGTCGAGGGGCGCCGGTGCTCGAGACGCAGCGCCGACAAGTGGCACTGGGCGCAGTTGTAGACACCGTAGCCGGTATCCCACGTGTTCGCCGTGTTGATCGTCTCGGTGACGTCGTGCGAGAAGGTCAGAGTCACCGGATGCTCGCCGCCGTGATTGTCGTCCCCCTCGGTCGGGTGACACGAGATGCATTCGGGGCGAATCGTGTCGTTGGCCTGGGCGTAGATGGCGATGTGGTCCACTGAGACGTACGCGCCGCGGGCGAGCGCTTCCTTGGCACCGGTGACGCGCACCGTGACCGTGTGCTGTCCCGGCCCGAGGTCTGCACTCGTCCACAACGGGCGCTGGCGCTGCGTGGCGGCACTATAGGCGCTGAACGTGGCCACCGACGAGCTGTCCACGAGCACCTCAGCGATACCACGGTACTGGTCGCGGGTGCCGTAGATGGCCACACGTTCGCCCGTGAAGGTGAAGGTCATCTGGGCGCCGGCGCCGTTCGAGTAGCGCTCGCGCTGGAGTGAGTACTGCGTACCGGACAGGTAGGTCCACGTACCAGACGTCGAGATGGACGGCGTGATGTAGCCGAGCTCGGCGTTCGAAATCGCGTACACATCCATGTACTGCGGGCTCGACAGGGCGATGCCGTTCGTGTCGTGGCACCCAGAGGCACCACAACGAACGGACGCATCCCTGACCATCGTATCTTCAAGCTGGGACGAGGTCACACCGACGGAGATGTTTCCGACCCAGGGCACGATGGGGCTGCTCGTGGGCTCGTCACCATGATCGGCGTGCGTCGGGTCGGGAACCGGATTGGAGTCGTGACAGGCCGTACACGACGCGGTGGCGTGGCAGCTGCCGCACATGCTGACCTGTGTGGTCACGTCCGCGGGCCACCGGGGGTTGGTGTGGATGGCATGCAGGACGAATGCCGGAGCGTCCTGCGACTCGGCGGATGCGAACGCGCCGCCGGGTGCGGCGTAGGTAGGCGTGTTCACGGCGAGAGACGGACCCCACGAGCGGTGGCAGACCGCCGAACAGTCTCCACCCGCATAGTGGTTGGGGTGCGCTCCCACGAGCGAATCCAGGTGGCACTTCCTACAAGCCGTCCCGCGGTTGACGGGACCCACCTCGAACAGCGCGTTCGAAACCAGCGAGTCCTCACCGTGGCACAGCTTACAGTCTGCGTTGGTGTGGACCGCCGCGGCGCCGAGCGGCACCGCCATCGCCCACGTCAACGCAGCAGCCACGACTGCCACCAACACCCACGCCCGTCTGTGCATAGCTACCAACCCCACCTCGGTCCGGCAACCGAATCCGTCGGACGCATCGCGCACCTTCATCACATCGCCTTCTCGCGTCGCAGCCCAAGCAACCGCCGAAAGCGGGCACACGTATGTGCCAAGATGACCTCCTGCCGGAGGTCTCCGTTGTCAGTATCGGCTCCTCAGGATCCTTCTTCAAGGAAAATTCATGATTCGGAAGAGCAAATCGGGGCAGAATCTGACGAACGGCACGCGTTTTGTGGCGCAGGTCACAGACGGATTACCGCAGGGGGTATCCGCGACGTGGGAGACCCGATGAAGCTACTTCGGCTCGCCTCCGACGGGGGTCGCTTGGACCTCGTGCACGAGCCAGCCCTTGTTCTGCTTGTTCACAACCGTGTAGGTGGTGTCGTAGGTGGCCGTGTAGCGCGGTGACGAGTACGAGCCGTCAGCGGTGCTGATGTAGCGGTACACCCATTCCTCGCGTGCGGCGACCGTCGCGGTGGCCCCTTTGGTCTCGACCGTCTTGGGCTGGAACTTCAAGAGGCGCTGGTCTATAGCCCGCCCCTCCTGACGGTTGAACTCCACGTACGAATTGACGCGCACCTCTTCCCACTCATCGAACGCGTGCGTGGCGACGTCGGAGTTGAGGATGCGGTAGGCATAGCTGATCCAGAGCAGGTAGGAGTAGACCGCCGTATCGGGGTTGCGCAGCATGGGAGGGGGCGGCTCGACGGGTGGTGGCGGCTGCTTATCCGGGAACTCGCCGGGCGTGAGCTCCTCGGAGCGCGTGGCGCTATCGGTGCCGGAGTCCGCCTGACGCGCTTCGCAGCCGGTCACCAGCGACGCGCCAAGAACCACCAGCAACATCAGTGCGATGAGGCGGAAACGAGTCTTCGTCATCGTCGTGCATGGCCTTTCGGTCGACTCGACGCCGGAATGCCGGACGCCGGAGCGCGGCGGGCGAGAAGCCGCTACGGGAGTATACGTCGCTTGGCGTGGGAAAGTTCTCGGCTCCACGAAGCCTCTACGATTCGGCGGACTCGGGCTCGACGCTCAGCTCATCGACCAAGCCCACGTACTCGGCCGCCATGCGACGAGCATCGAAGCGCTCGCGAGCGTGCGCTCGGCCCGCCGCCCCCAATCGCGCCGCGAGTCCGGAGTCATCCAGCAATCGCCGCACCGCGTTCGCCACCGCAGGAGAATCATTCGGCTCGACGAGCAGTCCCGTCTGGCCATCCACGACGACCTCGGGCAGTCCACCCACGCGTGTCGCCACCACCGGCCGCCCGAGCGCCATCGCCTCAGCCGCGACGAGTCCGAACGCCTCCGACAGCGACGGCACGACCACGACATCGGCACGCGCCATGAGTGCCGCGGCCGACGGCACACTTCCCAGGAACTCGACGCGCGAACCGCCCCGCTGCGCCAGCGCGATCTCGCGCAGACGCGCCTCGAGCGAGCCCGTCCCCGCCACGACGAACGTCGCGCCGTCCACGAGTGCGGCGGCGCGCACGAAGTGCTCCACGCCCTTGACGGGCTCGAGCCTGGCGATACACGCGACGACACGTCCCTCGCCGAGCGGCGGTACCCCATCCTGGCGAGCAGCCGCTTCATCGAGCGCGGCGAAGTCGACACCGTTCAGCACCACCGCGACGCGCGTCGGGTCGGCGCCATCAGCCAAGAGCCGGACGGCCACCGCTTCGCTCACCGCGATGAAGCGGTCGACGCGTGCGCGCGTCGCCGCATCCACGAAGCGACGAACGGCCAGCGCGGCCACCCCCCCGCCTTCAAGGCGTGACGCTCCCGGCACCACCGCCACGACGTTCGCGACGGCAGGCCCGTGCGCCGTAACGCCGCGCGCCAGGCGCACGAGCAGGTTCGTGAAGTAGCCGGTGCCCACGAGCACAGGTCGGCGCCCCTGCGGCGGAGCTCCTTGTGCCAGGATCGCACGTAGTGCGGCCACGGCCGCCCGCACGCGTCGGACTGACATCGGTGCCCGGACGGCGTGTGTGCCCATCGCTTCCGTACGCGCCGCGAAACCGCTGCCCGGAGGCGCGACGATCGTGACCCTCGCGCCCTCGTCGAGCAGTGCGGCGACGACCGGCAACAGCTGCACCTCGCCGCCGCCCATCCCGGGACCGGGGAAGTTGTTGACGATGACGACCGGCACGCCAGCAAGGCGGCCGCGAGCCGTTCGCGTCGACACGTCCTGCGCGGCTTCACCTGTCCGTCGCTGTTCGCTCATCACGCTCCCCCGCGCCCGAGTATGCGCTCGACTTCGGCCTTCACGACCGCGAAGCGAGCGTCCCACGAGTTCGCCTGCGCGTACGCCATCCGCTCGACGCGTCCCTCTGCTGCCGGTCGCGACAGCGCGTCCGCGATCGCCTCGGGCATCCCACCGGGGTCCACCAGCGTGACCGGCGCCTCCATCAGCTCAAGCTCGGTCCAGCGGCTCGCCACGACCGGCAGCCCGGCCGCGAGGTACTCGTAGACCTTGATCGGGTGCACCGAATCCACCAGCTCGTCGCGCACGAACGGCACGATCGCCACATCGCTGTGCTGCAGGTACCCAGGCAGCTCAGCATAGGGACGCGGCCCCATCAGGTGCACGTTGGGCAGCACTTGAAGCGAGGACAGGTCGCGGTTCGCGGGCCCGATGACCAAGAACGACGCCTCGGGCAGCGCGCGCGCCGACTCGACGACGGCCGCCTCGTCGAACCAGTACTCGAGCGCCCCCACGTACACCACGCGCGGGTGCGGCAGGGCCGCGAGGTCGCCGGGCTCTGGCCGCGCCTCGCTGAAGTGGGCGAAGTCCACGCCGTTGGGCAGCCCCACGACGTTGTCGTAGCGCGCCGCGAGCCGCTCGTGCATACCGCTCGCCACCGCGAAGATGACGTCCGCCCGCGAAAGCGCCCGGTCTTCGAGCTCGGCGATCGAATCGGGCACGTTGCGGAATCGCGTGTGGTCGTCGGCGACCCGCACTGCGACGCAGCCGGCACGCAGACGTGCCACCAGCGGGTCGTACAACGGATTCGTGAACCAGATCAGGTCCGGCGCCTCGAAACCCTCGCGCCGCAGCACGCTGGTCACCCGCGGCACCGTGGCGAGCGCCGAGTGATTGGCGAAGAACCGCGAGCGCAAAACCGGCTGAGCCCCCGTGGGCAGCAGCGTGAAGGGGCTGTAATAGCGCACGCCGTCGCGGTCGAGCGGGCCCTGCCTCCAGCCGGCGACCCGCTCGTCCCAGTCGCGCTTCACAGGGTGAAGGAAATGGGGCGCCGACAGCGGGTGCGACAACCACATCGTGTCCCAGGCGTCCGCGACGAACCGTGACGCGTACGCGTGGCTCCCCACCCGGAACGCCGAGCGGTACGGCAGCGACTCGAGGAAGAGGGCTTTCATCGGGTGGCACCCTTGACCCTGGGCGCCACGAACGCCGCCAGCGCCTCGGGTCGCACACGCAGTCCAGCACCCGGTGAGTAAAGCGGCACCGCCGTAGCAACGTCGATCGTCCCGCCGCCTGACACCGCATCGCGAACCACGACCGCGTCATCGCGCAACTCGACCACCCGAGTCACGATCCGACGGTACCCGTCGTGCGACCCGACGAAGCCGAGTGGCCCGAAATACGCACACACACCCGGTCGTGCTCCCTCAATCTGGAAGAGCCCGTGCGTCAGTAGCGCTGGCTCACGACCGTCGACGCGCGGCGCGTCGTGTGCGGCCACGCTGCGGTACTCATTGCGGCGTTCGGGCAGGTGCGTGTAGGCGTACGTGCCGGGGTCCATCGCCAGAGGACGCCGTTCGATCCACAGCTCCATCGTCAGCTGATCGTTGTGTGAGTGCCCTCCCGCACCGTACTGTCCCACCTGACCGCAACGAATCGCGAGGAACAGTCCGCGCGCTCGCCACGTCCACAAACCGAAGTCCGGATAGCCTGCGATCACAAGATCGTCAAGGTAGCCCGAAGGTGCCTCGAAGCGTCGCTCGAGCGAGCCCTCACCAGTGCCATCACCAGCAGCTCGCACGCGTTCGAGCGCTTCGGCGAACACGCGCTCGTCACCCACGCGCACACCATGTGCGCGCCACGGAAGCGGCTCACCAACCACAGCGCGCCCACCCAGCAGCGCGCGCAGCACGGCAGGTTCGACGGCGTCCTCCGCGAGAGCCTCAAGAGTCGCATCACCAGTCAGAACACCTGCAAGAGCAGCAAGGTGCCGCACGTCGAGATGCTCCTCGAGCGGCAGCGTGTGTTCCGCAGTACCGTCGTCCGCCTCGAACACCGCGGGCGCGACCCAGCCCTCGAGATTCGCGAACGTCGCCACGAGCTGCTGCTCGGTCATGGGCGTGAACACCGGCGCCACCTTGAAACCCCGCCCCGAATCGGTGTCGCCGAACTGCACGATACGCCCATCAGGCCGCACCGCATCCAGCGCGAACTGCGCGATGCGCGCCGCATGCTCCCCGTGAACCGCTGTCGCCACGTCCCCGGCGTTCACGGGCTCTGGCGGCTCGGGCACGCTCACGTACGCTTCATCCCACGAACCCAGCCTTGCTGCTCGCCCGTCGGGAAGCGCCCGCACCACGGCAAGACCCCATAAGAGCAGCTCCGCGGAGAGCCGGTGATACGCCACCGAGCCCTCGAAATTGCCGCCATCGTCCTCGAACTGTCTGGGCAGCTCCTGTACGAGCGCCGCTGCCGCGAACGACAGCCACGAGTCAACCTCTGGCGAGCTGGGCAGGTACGCCCCCGCGAACGCAAGACCCGCGATGTTGCCCAGGTAGTGATTCGAGCGCAGGTCAGGGAACCACTCGAGGTTGCCCGCGATGAAGGCCGCGTGCTCGTGGACCGCGCGGGCAAGCGCGGCTTCGACCTCGGCGTCCGGCTCGAATCCCGCGGCTCGCGCGAGGTCGATGGCAAGACACCAGTTGGCGACACGGATGCCCACGTCCATCGTCACGTACCAGTTGCAGCCGAACCGCGGCGGGTTCGTAGCGGTGAAATCGAGGATCTCGTCGCAGATCTCGCGCCCCACGCGATCACGCTCGTCCGCCGGCAACGTAGCCGCCCACAACGCCAGCTGCGGGAGGTGCTGAGCGCGAGCAAGCTCCCACGGGAGCTTCACATCGGCGCCCGGCACGTCGCCATACACCGCGTCGCGGTACCAGACCTTCGGCGACCATCGGTACCCGGAGCGGTAGTCGCGATGCCAGTCAATCGGCGAGTAGCCATCAGACACGAGTCTCCAGCGTCGCTGCGCCTCGGGCAGGTTGGGCTTGGTGACCCTTCCTGCGAGCCAGCGGCCCTCTGCGTCCGCAGTCACCCGTGGCCCGGGCTTGAAGCGGCGCCCTTCGGCTCCGGGTGCCTCGACGCCGTAGCCGACGTCCACCCAACCCGAGCCGAGCACGTCGAAGTGATGCGCAAGGTAGAGCAGGCACGCGGCGGTGAACATGTCGTCGTCGGGCAAGCGGGCCGGAAGCGCGGCGAGACGCTCCAGGTGTTGCGGCCCTTCGACGGTATAGGTGGTGCGAGCCAAGTCGCGCCTGCGCTCCGCGGGCGCCTCCAGCTTGCGCCGAGCGATGCCGATCGCCTTCGCGACAACAACGTGCGGAGGAAGCGCAAAGGCCCGTCGCACGAGGCGCTCGAGTTCCCGGCGGTTCACGCGCACCGCTCCTTCAGCGCTTCGATGATCCGTCGAGTGTGCTCGCGCCACGTGTAGTGCGCAAGCACCTCCTCACGGGCCGCCGCGCCCAGCCGCGCTCGGCGCTCCGGGTCGTCGATGAGCACAGCAAGGCCCTCGACGAGCGCATCAGCGTCGCCGGGCTTCACCAACCATGCCGTGACATCGTGCTCGAGCACTTCACCTATCTGGTCGAGGTCGCTTGCCACGATCCCGCGCCCCATGGCCATGTACTCGAAGAGCTTCGTGGGCGAGCCGAAGAACGGCGTGCCATCGGGGTTGGGCACGTGCGGCGATGCGAGGATATCCATTGCGGCAAGGTGCGCTGGCCCCTGCTCCTGCGGCACGAGCCCGGTCAGCACGACCTGCTCGCTGATGTCGTGCCGCTGAATCGCCTCGCGCACCTCAGGCATCGTCACGCCATCGCCCACCATCAGCAGACGAGTGGTTTCGCGCAGCTCAGGGCGGCTGGCGAGCAGCCGACCATACGCTTCAGCCAAGACCTCGGCGCCGTGCCAACGCCCGAAGGTGCCGATGAAGCCGATGACGGTGCGGTCGCCCAGGCCGAGCGCCTCGCGCACCGATGAACCATCGACGTCGGGTGCGTAGCGCTGGGGGTCGACACCGTTCGGGTTCACGAGGATCTTGGCCGCCTCGATGCCGCGCTCCACGAGCTCATCGCGAAGTGGCGCACTCACAACCACGATCAGGTCCGCGCCGTCGAGAACCGCATGCTCGACCTGAAGCGAGAAGTCTTCATGACGAAGCGCCCTGCCCCAGTGTCGCGCGACCCACGCCTCCGAGCCGTTGTACTCGCACACGAACGGGATCTCCAGCCTGCGTGCGGTATGCAGCCCGGTGGCGTTGGAGAGGCTGTAGCGTTGGTACAAGAAGGAGAATTGCCTGTCTCCCAGCAAGCGGGGCAGCTCTCGCTCCAGGTGCTCTCCGCTACTGGCGACCCACATCTCGGGGAAGTCACGGTACCGGGGATCGGGCCGCCACACGATCGTCTCGATGTCCTCACGAACCGTGGGGATCAGATCGCTCGTCACGAAGAGCGGGGCACCGCAGAACGCATCGAGGTTGTTCAGCACGCCGGCGATGTGGCCGACCGAGCCGCCGGACACGAGTCCGTAGACCGCGTCGGTCCTCAGGTACAAGACTGGCTTGGTCAAGTCCAGCTGGCCGCCGCACCCGTCCGCCTTCTGGGGCAGGCCGGCGATGATGCGACGCCTGAGCGCCCCTTGGCTGAACAGGTCACGGACGAAGTTGCGGGTGAGGACGACGAGGTAGCCCAGCGTGATGCGCTGGACGCCGCCTTCAAGATCAACGATCGTCGCGCTCCCCCGACTCATGTAGCGAAGCAGAAGTGCTGCGGGCAGCAACCTGCTGAACGTTGCGAGCGAGGGCACGACCATCTCGCTCGACTGATAGGCGCCCAACCGCCGAATGACTCCACCACCCAACGCAAGCTGCTTGAGCTCTGCGAAGGTCATGACCTCGTAGCCGCCTGTAAGCTGCCCGTCCTCGGGCACCATGTTCAAGACCCTCAGGTGCACGTCGCCTATCTCCCTAGTCCTTGACTGCGTGTGCGATGACGTACCAGCCGGCAACACTCGCGACGGCGTCGAGCGCCCGCTGTGGCACCCTGCGCCACAACCAGCCGAGCTTGCCGGGCGCCGGAAGGTCCTCGATCGTGAGCTTGCGTACCCACGTGCCGTCGGCGCGCAGTCCTGCGCGCGCCAACAGTCGCTTCACTTCGGAGCGGCTGTAGACGTTCACGAGCGGCCGACCAGTACCTGTCGTGTACTCGATGTCTGATCTGATGTCGGCCATCGTCTCTCGACGCCAGCGCCCCGTGAGCAGGTAGGTGAAGACGTACAGCGTGATCGCGTGGAAGATCGAATGCCTGTCATACACGAGCACCCAGAAGCTTCCGCCCGGCACCAGCACGCGAGCCACCTCACGAAACGCAGCTTCGATGTCTGGGGTGTGATGCAGCACTCCATTCGAATACACGGCGTCGAACGATTCGTCCGCAAACGGGAGTCGTTCGCAGTCGCCCTGCACGATCGTCGGATGGAAGCCGTAGAAGCCCAAGTGGGTTCTCGCCCGCTCTATGTTCTCCGGGGTCAGGTCCAAGCCCGTGTACTCGGCGCCTTCGTTGCAGAACGTATATGCGTCGTATCCGGCTCCGCAGCCCACCTCAAGGACTCGCTGCCCCTTGAACGATGCGAAGGGAACCACCTCGAACAGCCATGGCTGCTCGTAACAAGTCCGCTTCTCCAACACGCGGTCGAAGAACTCCCTCGTGCCCGGTTGGGCGCCGTCGCCGAAGGTCATGCCCGCAGGGCACGCCCCCCATGTGGCCTGGGCCTCTGCCTTCTTGTCGCAATCAGGCTCTGTCGCCACCGCTGTCCCCCTCGTCATCGAGTGTCGCCGCAAGCATGAACGATGATGCGAGAGCCGGCATCCAGGTACCAAGAGCTCTATTGAGTGCGGTCGGCCACGCGAAGCCGGTGAAGAACAGGTTCGACGCCGGGCCCGCGAACAGCACCGTTCCATCGCGGTCTGCCAGCTCGAAGCCCGCCGCCTGAATCCGCCGCGCCAGCGAGCCCCACGTGAACCGCTGAACGTGAGGTGACGAGTCCAAGCTACTGGGATGGTCATATGAGAACGGAAGTGACGCCGTCCGGGCCTTCAGGGCGAACGCAAGCCGTTGGATCCGGAGAATCTCGAGGAGGCGGCCAAGCCGCATGCGGTTCCACAGGAACGCCTCGAACTCGTACCACCCGTATCCGTTCGGGACCGTGACCAGCAGCTTCCCGCCGGGTGCCAACAGCTGACGAACGGTGGCCAGCAGCGCGTCGATCCCCGCGTCAGGAATGTGCTCGAGCACCTCGGAGAGAATGATGGCGTCAAACTTCCCTGGAAGCGTCGCGGCGTCGACCGTCCGCAAGCGCTCGGCGTCAAAACCCTCAGCGGCGAGTAGCCCCCGCCCGTACTCGATGCTCGCCGCATCGGTGTCCACGCCCATCGCGTCCCAACCCGCACGGAC
Source organism: Actinomycetota bacterium (assembly GCA_029265315.1). GTDB lineage: Bacteria > Actinomycetota > Coriobacteriia > Anaerosomatales > PHET01 > JAJUJM01. The sequence goes on from JAJUJM010000004.1 coordinate 137,052, forward strand.
GAGCGGCAGCGTGATCATGTAGCCAGTACCGCATCCAATCTCGAGAACGCGGTCATCGTGATCAAGGTGACAGGCGATCCACTCGAGTCGCTTCACGTGCCCGTAGATGTTCTCCGGAAGGCCGAACTCGGGCGGAGGAGTCATCGCGACGGTCCTCATGCAGCCACGGTCCTTGAGCGGCGTCGAATGTAGACCATACTCATCAGCAGCATCATCGTGTACGCGACTGTCGAGGCGATCGAAGCGCCGACGATGCCAAGCGTCGGCAACAGCCACAGATTGAGTCCTATGTTCGCGACCGAGGCGACAGCAGGCGACCAGATCGCTATGGGTAGCATGCCCTCTGATGCGAAGTAGTTCATGAGAATCGTGTTGACTCCCAACGCGAACACGCCGGGCAGGAGCCACCAGAACGCCTCGACCGATGGAGAGAACGCTTCTCCGTAGAGCAGGCCCACGACAGGCTTGGCAAGCACCCCTGCCGCGATGACGAGTCCCGCCGACACGAGTGCGATCCACCTGGTCATGCTCTTCGCCTTCGCCCACCGCTCGGCCGAGTCTTGGGTGGCGCTGAGCCGGGGGAACGCGATCGATCCCGCCACGACGGGAAGCATATAGACCATCTCGGCCATCGAGGCCGCGATCGAGTACTGGCCCGTGGGCCCGTCACCCAGAAGGTAGCTGCACAGGAGTACGTCGGCTTTGATGACGGTGAAGGCGAAAAACGCGGCGACGTAGGCGCGAAAACCGTAGCCCAGGTGCTCATGAAGCATCGTCCCAGAGACGCGCACCGGCCCCCGAAGATGTGGGCGCAGCTTCACGAGGCACCACACCGCGGCGATCACGGTGGTCGCAAGCCCAGCGATGGCGACCGCCTCAACGCTGACGAGCCCGCCCGCGATGATGAGGGCGAGCATCACGATCATCCCGATGCGTACGCCGAGTTCGATGACGTTGTATGCGCGCACCTGCTGAATCCCCATGAGCAGGTTCTGGAGCAGCAGATACGTGAGCCCCAGCGGGATGCCGGCGAGCGCGAGCCACAGGTACACGCCGTCGACCGGCGACAGCGAAGGCCAGATCGACATCACGAGGCCGGCCGCGACGCTCACCGCTGTGGCCCCCCCGAGACTCACCAGCAGGCTGTTACCCACGAGCGTGGGCAACAGGTCGTGCTTCTTCGCGACATAGTAGGTATTGGACGCGTGCAGACCCAGATTCCCGAACTGCACGCCCACGGCGGTCAGCGCGGCGATCGCGGCCTGCAGACCCCGCCCCTCGGGCCCCAGCGAACGTGCGATCAAGACACTCGTCACCAGTCCGATCGCGATGAGCGCGACGCGCGTAGCCATCGTCTCGCCCACTTTGTGAGCGAAGTCGGAGCCGATGATGCGTTCCACCCGGCCGCGTGCCCAGCCGGGCAGCCGCTCGGTCCAAGCGTGGCCGGATGTCGCCTCAGGCGTCACGCACGAACCGCTTCCACCACATCGCGAAGTTCAGCAGGTACCACACCTCAGCCAGGTAGCCCGCATCGAACAGGCGCATGACCTCGGCCTTGTCGAAGAAGTCCGTCTCGTCGCAGAACTCCTCGAGTTCCTCGCGGGCCCTGTCCCCCAGCTCCTCGAACATCCACTCGTAGACCGGCACGCCGAAGCCCTGCTTCGGGCGGTCGATGAGCTCGTCTGGGATCACGCCACGCACGGCCTTCTTGAGAATGTGCTTGAAGGTGCCGCCGCCGGTCTTGATGCGCTCCGGGATTCCCATGGCGAACTCGACGAAGCGGTAGTCCAAGAAGGGCACGCGCCCCTCGAGCGACACGCCCATGCTCATCTTGTCCACGCGCATGAGCAGCAGCTCCGGCAGGCGCATCGACAGGTCCATGTACGACATCCAGCCCAGGCGCGAGGGCTGCTTGGCGCCTGCGCGGTAGCGCTTCCAAACGGGCTCGATGACCTCCCAGGAGGTGCGCCCGGCGAACTTCGTGCGCAGCCTCGGCGACAGGATGCGGTGTTTCATCGTGTCGGTGAACGCCTCCGCGCCACCCCAGAAGATGCGCTCGCCGTTCGCGCCGCGCCGCAGGTACTCGTAGGGCAGCCCCTGGTCCTTGCCAAGCGCCTTCGCCAGCGCGAGCCCGGCCTTCTTGACGAAGCGCGGTACCGGCAGGTCGTTCATGCGTTGCAGGTCGAGGCGGGTCTTCCACCACGGGTAGCCGTAGAACAGCTCGTCAGACCCCTCGCCCACCTGGCACACGATGACGCCGTTGTCGCGTGCGAGCTTGCTCACGTAGTAGACCGGCACGCACACCGGGTCCGCGATGGGCTCGTCCTGCAGCCACACCATCCGCGGAAGGAAGTCGATGAGGTGCTTCGGGGTGAGCAGCAGCTCGTGGTGGTCGGCGCCGACCTGTTCGGCCATCCGGCGGGCGAAGTGCAGCTCGTTCTGGTAGCTGTCGTACTCGCCCTCGTAGCCGATCGAGAACGTCTTGACCGGCCCGCCCTCGCCCTCGCTGAACAGTGCGGCGTTGGTCGAAGAGTCGATGCCGCCGGACAGGAACACGCCCACCGGCACGTCGGCGATCTTGCGTAGCTTCACCGCGGTGCGCAGCTCCTCGAGCAGGCGCTTCGCGATGTCGTCCTCGCTCATGTCACCAAGGTCCTCGGCGTTGGCCGCAGCATCCCAGTAGCGCTGCTCCTCGATCGCGCCGTCCTCGGTGATGCGCATCCACGTGGCGGCCGGCATCTTGCGGATGCCCTGGAACAGCGTCATTGGCGCAGGAGTCGTGAGGAAGGAGAGGTAGTGGAAGAACGCCTCCTCGTCGACCGCGCGCTTCTGGTCGGGGTCTTCGAGCAGCGCCTTGATCTCGCTCGCGAAGACGATGCGCCCGTCGTGGATCGAGTAGTAGATTGGCTTGATGCCGATGCGGTCCCGGACGAGCCACAGCTCGCGGGTGCGGCCATCCCACAGGGCGATACCGAACATGCCCCTGAAGCGGTGGATGCACTCGATGCCCCACTGCTCGAACGCGTGGATGATGACTTCCGTGTCCGAGTGGTCGGTCTTCCACGTGTGCCCACCCAGCGCTTCGAGCTCCGCGCGGATGTCGGCGTGGTTGTAGATCTCGCCGTTGAAGACGACGACGATGCTGCCGTCCTCGTTGGCCATGGGCTGGTTGGCGACGGTCGACAGGTCGATGATCGACAAGCGGCGGTGACCCAAGCCGATGCGCCCGTCGTCGGCGACCCACGTCTCGCCGCCGTCCGGGCCGCGGTGGACCATCGTGTCGCGCATGCGGGTGATGTAGGACTCGGTGACTTCGAAGTCCGAGCCTTGGAAGACGAGCGCACCGACGATGCCGCACATCAGGCGTCAGTCTCCTCGGTGGCGGTATCACCCACGGGTCTTCTCAGCGCCTCTTCAACGTTGAAGGCCATCTCCATTGCCTGGACCTGTTGCCAGAGCGGGATGGGCCACTCGCCTCCATCACGGATCGCTCTCGCGAATGCCGCGATCTCGGCAGCCTGGCCTTTGTCGACCACGCTCTTCTCAACACCTGCCGCCTGCGAGCCTATGACTCTGAGCGACTTGTAGTCGTCGAGCACGTAGACCTTCCCGTCGCAGAAGACCTCCATCTGCTCCTTCGGGTAGTCAGGAGAACCCAGGGCCGTGTAGACCAGCGTCGCGACCGAACCGTCCTCGAACGTGAACGTCACGATGAAGTTGTCGTTTCGGACATAGGTCCCGGTAGCGGGCGTGATGGCCGCCGCTGTCATCCCGGTGGTCCGGGCGCCGGTCAGATACGTGAACAGGTCGTAGATGTGACACGCCTCGCCGATGTTTCGCCCGCCCCCCTCCGGACCGTGCACCCAGTGGTCCAGCGGGATGTAGCCGGCGTTCATGCGGTAGACGATGGTCATCGGGTCGCTTCGCTTCGAGACGAGCTCCGACAAGCGTGTCGCGAACGGGCTGAACCGACGGTTGAAACCGGTGAGGAGCACGGGCGGCTTCTTGCCCGCCGCTTCGGCATCACGGTAGAACGCCACGATGCGCTCGATCTCGTCGCGGGTGACACCCAGCGGCTTCTCGACGAGCACGTGCTTTCCCGCAGCGAGGGCATCGAGCGTGAGGTCCGCGTGCAGGTTGTGACGGGTCGCGATCAACACCGCATCCACCTCGGGGTCCTCGATCACCCGCATGTCATCCGTGGTGCCGTACGCCGCCCCGTACTGCTTCGCCGTGGCCTGCGCGTTGTGACCAGTGCGCGTGGAGACCGCCTGCAGGTGCAGCAGATCAGGTTGCGCCTTGATGTTGGGCAGGTGCATGCCCTTCGCGAAGCCACCTGCGCCGATGAGCCCGATACGCACCGCGCCCGACTTGCCGGGCTCAGCGAGAGGGTTTGGGACCGTGTGAGACACGACCTCGCCCTCGGGCGTCGGGTAGTGGAGCAGTACCATGAGCGGCTTGGACTCGCCCGACTTGATGGCGTCATATGCCGCCGGGGCCTCATCAATCGGGTAGACGGCAGAGATCATCGCGTCGAGATCGATCTTGCCATCGGCGATCAATCGCAGGTACTCGCCCATGTTGCGGTTCTCAGTCCAGCGCACGTACCCGATCGGATAGTCGAGGCCATGCTCCTCGTACGCCGCGTTGTAGCGCCCGGGTCCATAGCTTGTGGAGATGAAGAAGTCGAGTTCCTTCGCGTAGATGTCTTCTCGATTGATGTCGAGACCCACGTCGCCCACCAGGACCACGCGTCCCTTGCGACGGCACATCTTGAACGCGTTGGCGATGATCTCGCTCGACCGCGAACCGGCGGTGATGATGACACCGTCTGCGCCGTAACCGTCGGTGATGCGCGTGACCCGGGTGATGGCGTCGCCGTCCTCAGGCGTGAGGCCCACCGTTGCGCCCAGCTTCAAGGCAAGGTCGACGCGAGAGGCGTCAAGGTCCAGTCCGATCACACGACAACCGTTCGCAGCGAGCATCTGTACCGTGAGTTGGCCGAGAATCCCCAGGCCCACAACGACGAACGTCTCGCCGAGGGTGGGGTTGGCGCGGCGCACACCCTGCATGGCGATGGCGCCCAGCGTCACAGTCGACGCATGCTTCAGTGAGACCCCATCGGGCACGGGCACGGTCAGGTTGCGCGGAACGCGCACGACTTCGGCATGGTGAGCGTTGTTGGCTCCGGCGCCAGCAACACGCTGCCCTGCAGTGATGTCGGTGACGCCCTCGCCCACCGCGAGCACGACACCGGACACTGAATAGCCCGTGGGGTCCCCGGAGGTGAGCTTGCCCTCGACGACGGCGCGGGCCTTGTCAAAGCCCTGGTCCGCCACGATCTGAAGAACCTGCAGCACCTTCTCGGGATTACGGAGCGCGCGTTTCCATAGCGGCACCCCACTCGCCTGCATGCCGCTCATCTCCGTGCCGATGGAGATGCACGAATGGTCTACGCGGATCAGGACCTGCCCGGGTTCGGCCTTGGGCGCGGGAACCTCTTCGACTATCGCCTGGCCCTGCTTCACGAGGACCTGCTTCACGACATGCTCCTTTCGAGACGCTGACCATTGAGAGTGAGCAGGGGGATTTCGACCCATGCGGGATCCGGCAGATCGAACTCAGGCACGCCGTCCGCAAGGATCAGCGCGTCGATGGTTGCGACTTCAAGCGTACCGATTGCGATCACGGGAACACCAGCCAGCGTATCGGCGATGCGACGACCGCCGATGTCGATCGCCGCGACCACCTCGATGCCGGCATGCGGCGCGATGAGCGCGATGAGCTCGGCTGCCTCGTCCGCCCCTATGATCGCGATGCGCCGGTATCCGCGCTCCGCCAGCGCGTCGAGCTGGCTGCGCACCGTGGCCCGTGCCGCGACGTAGTCCGCGATCGTGTTGTTCGTCCACTCCAGCGCGAGCGCCGCCTTTCGCAACACGCCCTGCTTCGTGAGGTGGTACGTGAGCGAACGGTTGGACTCACCCCGGATCTTGACGAGCCCTTTGCGCACGAGGGTGTTCACGCACGCGTTAGCCACCCCGAGCGCCACGCCCAGCTCGCTCGCCAGTTGGCGCTGCGAGACGTGCGGATTGTTCTCGATCCGCTCGAGCACTCGAAGCTCGCGCAGGTCTGACTCGGGCGTGTGGGCGGGCTGGGCCATACGGTGCCTCTCGCGCTCGGGGACTGTTCAGGACGTGAACGTTCACCGAACGAACAGTACTGCGCTGGGGACTGGAGGGCAACTGTGTGGCACAATGGCGACACCATTTCGTGAGCAAGGAGACCTGCGAGCGTGACCATCCAGATGATGCCGTGGCGCCTCGAGAACCTGCAGGCGACCATCGATGGGTTCCTCGCCTCAGGATCACTGCTCGCCACAAAGGTTGGCGACGCCTACGGCAGGGCCGACGTCAGTGACGACCCGGGCCTCTACCTGTTCGCGGCGCCGCTCGGCGCGTGGCTGGGCCTGGATGCGGCGCAGACCGCCACGTTGTTCTTCCTCGGAATCCTCGCGCTCGCGGTCGTTGCAGGTTCGCTCGGCGTCTGGTGGGCGTTCGGCACCCCGCTCTCTCGCGGCATCGGCGTCGTGGCGCTGGGCGCGCTCGCAATCGTCGCGGCGAAGGTCGGTGACGTCTACGTGGTGAGTACGGCAGTGCTCATGGCGTTCGTGCCGTGGCTGCTCGCCGTCGTGAGGGAGCGCAGCATGCGCGCCCTGCTCGTGTTCGCGGCGCTCGCCGGCCTGCTCGGTGGCGGTTCGAACCTCATCCGCAGCCACTCAAGCACCGCGCTCGCGATCGTCGCCCTCGCTGCGTTCGCCCTGGCGACATGGGCGCCCACGAAGATGAGGGCCCTCGCCGCCGTGGTGCTTCTCGCCACCATGCTCATCGCCCCCGCTGGCCTCTCGCTCGTGCATCGCCAACGCGATGCGTTCCTCGCCACGGTGGAGGAGCTGCCGCCCATCGCCGCCAGCGGACACCCGCTGTGGCACAGCGTCTACATTGGGCTCGGCTACGTGCCCAACGACCATGGCATCACCTACCTTGACGAAGTCGCGTTCGCGTTCGTGCAGGAGCGGGCCCCCGGCGCGCTCTCCGGCTCGAAAGAGTCCGAGTCCATCCTCCGGGCCGAGGTGTTCCGCCTCGCGACGACCGACCCTGCGTTCGTCGCTCGCGGCGTCGGCGCGAAGCTGCTGGCGATCGCCGGCTATCTGCTCGTCTTCGCGAACATCGGGCTGCTGGCCCTCGTGGTAGCTCGCCCCCCGTGGAGCGAACTCGCGCCGCTCCTGGTTGGTCTCTCCTTCTCTGCGCTTCCCGGCATCATCGCCATCCCCGTACCCAACTACCTCACCGGATTCATCGCGATGTCGACGCTGCTCGGCATCGTGGGTATCGACTCGTGGTTCTCAAAGCGTGCCTCCCAGACCGCTGTTCCCGCGGAGTCGTGACGTGGACCAGTCGCTCCTACTGAGCTTCGCCGACATCGAAGAGCATCACTGGTGGTTCGTGGTGCGCCGCAGAATCGTCGAAGCCGCGCTGGATGCGGCCCATGTCCCCGAATCGGCGCGCGTGCTTGAGGTCGGATGCGGCACAGGCGGCCTCGTCGCACACCTGTCTGGCAAACACCCGGGCTGGCGCGTGTCCGGCGTCGAACCGAGCGAGGCGGCAACCGAGGTCGCAACGCAGCGAGGCTGCGACGTGTGTGTGGGGACTTTCGAAACACTCACTGAGCATGACAGCAGCGTCGACCTTTTGCTCGCGCTGGACGTACTCGAACATTGCCAAGACGACACGGTGCCGGTGCGCGAAGCCGCCCGAGTGCTCGTTCCCGGCGGAGCGTTCATCCTCACCGTCCCGGCGCTGCCTTCCCTGTGGAGCCAGCATGACGTCGACAACGCCCACTTCCGGCGCTACACGCGTTCTCGGCTGCTCGAACCACTCGCCTTCACCGACCTCGAGGTCGAGCGCATCACCTACTTCAACTCGCTGCTACTGCCGGCCGCGTACGCGTCTCGATGGATCGCAAGAGCCACTGGCTCTCGCAAGGCCCTCGGAGTCGAGATGCCACCGCGGCTGGTCAACGAGGCCATGAAGGCGGTCTTCTCGCTGGAAACCGCCCTGCTCCATGTGACCGACCTGCCTGTGGGGATGTCACTTCTGGCCGTGGCAAGAAAACGGGGGTGAAGATATGCGCGCCGTCCTGACCGGAGCGACCGGCTACATCGGCGGCATCCTGTGCCGGAGACTGCGGGCACTCGAGTGGGAGGTGCTCGCAGTCGTCATGCCAGGCGACGCTGCTCCGCTGCCTCCGGGAACGGCGCGCGTGGAGGATCCGGGGACGGCGACCGCACTCGCCCCGGTTCTTCACGACTTCAGGCCCGACGTGGTGATGCACCTCGCCGCAGCCCAGAACCTGGAAGGCGGTCCGGCTGCTTCTGACCAGCTCGTCGCAGCCAACCTCGACTTCGGCGCACGCATGCTCGCGGCTGCCGAAGCCGCCGGGGCGCGAGCGTTCGTGGCGGCGAGCACCTACTCGGTGCACGCCGACGGCGATTCCGGCTATGCGCCGCAGACGCTCTACGCCGCCACCAAGGCAGCATTCGTCACATTGACCGAGCACTACCGCCGCAACACGGACATGGCCTGCACGGCCCTTGAGCTGTCCGACACGTACGGGCCAGGTGATCGCAGGCCGAAGTTCCTGAACCTCCTCGCACACGCTGCCGCCACGGGTCAGCGTCTCGAAGCGAGCCCCGGCGAGCAGGTGGTACGTCCGATTCACGTCGACGACATCGCGTCAGCTTTCATCGCCGCCACAGAGCGACTCGTGGCAGGGACGGGATTGCCTTGCACGGTCTCTGTCGCTGGCCCTGACGCTGTCTCGCTGCGTGAGCTCGCAACCATGTTCGGTGAGGCGACCGGCGTCTTTCCCCCTGTGGACTGGGGCGCCCGCCCCTACCGGCCGTCGGAGATACTGCGCCCATGGGACGGCCCCGGACTGCCCGGATGGACGCCCCGCATCGGGTTGCGCGAAGGGTTGGCCAGCGTCTACCGTGACCTCACCCCATGGAAGGTTGACGAGGCGTGAGCGACAGACGACTCATATCGGTTGTGGTGCCGGTCCTGAATGAGCGAGAGAACATCGTGCCGCTCTACGAACGCCTGCTCCGCGTCTTCGACGGTCTCTCTGACCGGTACGAGTTCGAGATCGTGTTCACCGACAACCATAGCGATGATGGCACGTTCGACGAGATCACGCGCCTTGCCACCACAGACTCACGCATCCGTGCCTTCCGCTTCTCGCGCAACTTCGGATTCCAGCGCTCCATCCTCGAGGGCTATCGGCGCTCCCGCGGAGACGCCGCCATCCAGCTCGACGCCGACCTGCAGGACCCGCCTGAACTGCTGCCGGAATTCCTTGAGCGGTGGGAAGCCGGCAACGAGGTCGTGTACGGTGTTCGACGCTCACGCCCTGAGTCGTGGGTCATGAACGTGGGACGCAAGGCGTTCTATCGACTCATCGATTACCTGAGCGAGGACCCGTTGCCGTGGGACGCCGGCGACTTCCGCCTGATCGACCGACGCGTGCTCGACGTACTCGCCCGCCTTGACGACGCACAACCATACCTTCGCGGCACGATCGCCGCGCTCGGCTTCAACCAGGTCGGGATCGAGTATGACAGGGACGCGCGAACTCACGGCACGAGCAAGTTCTCCTTCAAGCAGATGCTCGCACTCTCGCTCGACGGCATCCTGAACCACTCGACCGTGCCTCTGCGCATAGCCACGTACACCGGGCTGCTCGTCTCAGTCACCATCGTCATAGGCCTGGCTGTGTTCATCGTGAGTCGGCTGGTGTACGGCGCGGAGTGGCCACCGGGATTCGCGACGACCACCACCCTGCTGCTCGCCAGCATCGCCCTGAACGCCCTGTTCCTGGGCGTGATCGGTGAGTACCTCGGACGGATCTACAAGCAGGTGAAACGCGGCCCTAACACGATTGTCGAGCACATGGTCGACACCCACGAAGCTGATGCCGTCTCCAGGCCTCAGCCGACCGGCCCGGAGCGCAGCGCCTCGGTGTAGGCCGCGATGTCCTCTCGCGTGACCTCGGTCGCGCTTTCTCCGTCGCCCACTCGACGGTACCACTCCACCGTGTGCTCGACTGCGGTGTCGAAGTCCCACACCGGCCGCCACCCGAGCTCCTGCTTGGCGCGCTCGATCGCAAGCACGAGCAGGCCCGCCTCGTGCGGTTGCTCGCCAAGGTCAGGGACGTCCCACGCGCCTGCACCCCACGCCGCAAGCGCCCGCTCGACCAGCTCGCGTACGGTGTGTGTGTCGTCGGGCTCGGGGCCGAAGTTGTACGCGCGTGCATAGCGCTCTGCATCAGCCTCGAGCAGGTTAGCCGCGAGCGTCAGGTAGCCGGCGAGCGGATCGAGCACGTGCTGCCACGGACGCACCGCCTCGGGGTGCCGAACGCGGACGGGCTCACCCACCGCGAGTGCCCGCACCACGTCCGGGATGATTCGGTCCACCGACCAGTCACCGCCGCCGATCACGTTACCGGCCCGCGCAGTCGCGAGCGCTGCACCCGACTCAGCGAGAAACGAGCGCCGGTAGCTCGCACTCACGATCTCGGAGCACGCCTTGCTCGCGCTGTACGGGTCGTGTCCGCCCAGCGGAGCTTCCTCCGGAAACGGAACGCCCGTCTCAGGGTTCTCGTAGACCTTGTCGGTGGTGACGTTCACGATGGCGCGCGTGGCGTCGCAGCCGCGGACCGCCTCGAGCAGGTTCGCGGTGCCCATGACATTGGTGTCGAAGGTGTAGAGCGGCTCCGCATAGCTGCGTCGTACGAGCGGTTGCGCTGCCAGGTGGAAGACGACCTCCGGGCGCACCTCGCTGACGATCCGCGCCACATGGGCGGCATCCCGGATGTCGCCGATGCGGCTGTCCATGTGGTGCGCGAGCATGAGCTCGCCGAACAGAGCAGGCGTGGAGTCGGGCTCGAGCGCATACCCCGTGACCTCGGCGTCCATGTCGAGCAGCCAGCGGCACAGCCATGAACCCTTGAAGCCGGTGTGACCGGTGACCAGCACGCGCCGTCCCGCGAACACCGCTGCGAAGTCGACGGCCACCTTCACCAGACCTTCCAAGGAGCGTTGCCCGCGGCCCACAACGCTTCGAGCGCAAGCTTGTCGCGAAGGGTGTCCATGGGCTGCCAGAAGCCCTCATGCCGAAACGCGCTGAGCTTGCCGTCGCGGGCGAGCCCTTCCAACGGTTCACGCTCCCACGACGTGGAATCGCCCTCGATGTAGTCGAAGACCTCCGGTTCAAGGACGAAGAAGCCGCCGTTGATCCACGCGCCGTCTCCCGCGGGCTTCTCGGTGAAGGAGCTGACGACGCCGCCGTCGCCCAGCTCGAGCGCCCCGAACCGCCCCGAAGGCTGAACGGCGGTCACCGTCGCCGCCCGGCCCTGATCGCGATGGAACGCGAGCAACGCGGTGATGTCGACGTCAGATAGCCCGTCACCGTACGTGAGCATGAACGGCTCATCACCCAGGTAGTCGCGGACACGCTTCAGGCGCCCGCCGGTCATGGTGTCGGCGCCGGTATCGACCACCGTGACGCGCCACGCTTCGTTGGCGTCCTGATGGACCTCGATGTCGCGCGACTTCAGGTCGAAGGTGACGTCGCAGTTGTGGAGCCAGTAGTTCCGGAAGTACTCCTTGATCATGTAGCCCTTGTATCCGGCACAGATGATGAAGTCGTCGATGCCGTGTTGGCTGTAGAGTTTCATGATGTGCCACAGAAGCGGCCGGTCCCCGATCTCGATCATCGGCTTGGGACGCGAGCCTGTCTCCTCCGCGATGCGGGTACCGAGACCGCCTGCCAGTATCACGGCCTTCATACATGCCCTCCAGACCAAGCGGTGTAGCGCCCCGGCATCATCGTACCCCACCGTCGCTCTCCCCGAATGCCCACAGGTGAGAGAGCGTGAAGTTCGAGATGAGCCCGAGACCTATCGCTCCGAGCTCGATGGCGTTCAGCACGATGACGTCGCTCCCTGGACCGAGCAGGCCGACGCGGGACGCCAGAGCCACACCGGCGGCGACGAGCCCTGTCGTGAGCGCCAGACCGATGAGGTTCACCGCCACGAAGCGCGGCAGGGTGCGCGCTATGGGAAGGTGACGCCGGTCCGCGAAGGTCCAACGCCTGTTCATCGCGAACGAATTGATGATCCCGACCCCGTAGCCGACCGCGTTCGCGAAGGCGGCTCGCATCCCGGCGGCGATGAGCACGTTGAAGATCGCGAGCGTCAGCGCCGTGTTGACGGCGCCGACCATTGTGAAGCGACCGAATCGCGACCCCAGGTCACACATCGGGGCTCACGCGCCCCGCAGCGGCGGTATGCCGTTCGCCAGCGCCTCGACGATCCTTTCTGACACCTGACCGTCCCAGCGCTCGGGCACGGGCCAGTCGCGCGGCGCGGCCAGCGCCTCGTCCACCGCCGCGCGGATGGCGTCCGCGTCCGCCGGTGCAAGCCGATTCGCACCGACCTCGCACGTGATACCGCGCTCCGTGTTGCGCCGCACCGTGACACACGGCGTGTGCACCATGCAGCTCTCCTCCTGAACGCCTCCGGAATCGGTCACGATGACCGCGGCGTCGCGCTGAAGCGCAAGCATGTCCAGGTAACCCACCGGGTCGACCAGCATGACGCGGTCGGAGCCGCCCAGAAGCTCCTCCATCCTCGCCCTGGTCCGGGGATGTACCGGGAAGAGTACCGGCACCGGAAGATCAGCCAGCGCGCGCGCGATGTTGGCCAGGCGCTCCGCGACATCAGTGTTCTCGGGGCGATGCACCGTGGCGAGCGCATAGCCTCCGGGCTCGAGGCCGAAATCACGCCCGGGTGCCCGGTCCTCGACGAGCGGCAGATGGCGCACGACGCTCTCGGCCATGATGTTGCCCACGAACACGATGCGCTCGGGCTCCACGCCTTCGCGAATCAGGTTGTCCCCGGCCTCGCGCGTCGGTGTGAGGTGCAGCGTCGAGAGCTGGTCGGCCACGAGGCGGTTGATCTCCTCGGGCATGAGCATGTCGAAGCTGCGCAGACCGGCCTCCAGGTGGATGACCGACAGGTGCAGCTTGCTTGCGGCAAGCGCTCCGGCCAGCGTCGAGTTCACGTCTCCCACGACGATGACGGCGTCGGGTCGCTCTGACTCGAACAGCTCCTCGAGCGCCATCATCGCCTTGCCGGTCTGCACGGCATGCGTGCCGCTGCCCACGTTCAGGAACCAGCGCGGCTCCGGTATCTCAAGGTCGCGGAAGAACACGTCCGACATGGCCGCGTCGTAGTGCTGGCCGGTGTGGGCGATCGCCGCATCGTGGCCGGCGGCGATGAGCGCCGGTACGAGTGGAGCGATCTTGATGAAGTTGGGCCGTGCTCCTGCGACCACGATGAGCTTCACAGCTCACGCCTCCAATCGTCTTCAAGCCGTTCGATGTCGTCCTCGCCCAGGTACTCCCCTACCGCGACCTCGACGATCTTGAGCGGCCCGGGGCCGGGGTTCTCAAGCCGGTGCACGCAGCCGATGGGCAGGAACACGGATTCCTGGGCGGCCAGCTCGAACTGCTCGCCATCTTTCGTGACGAGCGCTGTGCCCTCGACGACGACCCAGTGCTCCGAGCGACGGGCGTGCCGCTGGAGCGACAGCCGCTGGCCGGGCTTCACGTCGACCGACTTGACCTGGAAGCCGTCCCCTTTGGCCAGGACCGTCCACGAACCCCACGGCCTGAGGCTCGTCCGAGACTCGATCACCTCGACGGAGCCGGCCTCCTTCAGCGCGTCGACCACGTGCCTCACGTCCTGCGCTCGCTCCTTCGGGAGCACCAGGGTCGCATCCGCCGTGTCGACGACGATGAGGTCCTCCACGCCGAGCGTGGCGACGAGCCGGTCGGTCGAGTACACCACCGTGTCGCGGCTGTCGACGTCGACCCCGCGACCCACGCGCACGTTGCCGGACGCATCAACAGGCGCGATGTCCTCTAGAGCCAACAGGGAACCGACGTCGTTCCACACGAGCCTTGCGGGTATGACCGCCACACGGTCGCTTCGCTCCATCACGGCCTTGTCGATGGATATGGCCTCGAGCGCACTGAAGCGCTCGAACGCCTCGCCCCCGGTCCGCGCGCTCTGAGGCAGTCCGGCGACCCATCTCGCGGTATCGGCGATCCACGCCTCGTCACCGCCTGCCGCATCGAGCTCCTCGAGCACGCGACTCGCGCGCATCACGAAGATGCCCGCGTTCCAGAAGTGCTGCCCGCCCGCGACGAACGCCTTCGCGACCTCGAGCTCGGGCTTCTCCACGAACTCAGCGGCGGCGTGCGGCAGGGCGGTGCCCACCGCATGCCTCGGCAGCGGCTCACCAGCACGGATGTAACCGTAGCCCGTCTCCGGCCGAGTGGGGCTGATGCCTATCGTCACCAGGTAGCCGTCATGGGCCGCGTGAATCGCCGCCTCCACGCAGTCCGACCACCGCTCGCCGTCCTCGAGCACGTGGTCGCTCGGCAGCACCACCATGACTGCGTCAGGGTCCTCGGCCTCGAAGATCGCCGCCGCGAGCGCGATCGCGGGAGCGGTGTTCCTCGCCACCGGTTCCTGGATGTAGCGCACGGCGTGCAGCTCGACGTCCGCGTTCGCCGTGAGGTCGTTGCGCAGTTCGTCGAGCAGACGCTCGTTGGTCACGATCGAGATCGATTCACCGCCCTGGACGAAGGGCAGGATGCGATGCACCGCCTGCGCGATGAGTGACTCGGTCCCGAACATCGTGAGCAGCTGTTTCGGGCTCAGTTCACGGGAGAGGGGCCAGAAGCGCTGGCCGGAACCTCCGGCTAGGATGAGGGCGCGAAGATGGGGGTCCTTGTGAGGCAAAGGGGTCTCCGATTGGTCGAGCAACCGGGTGCACGGCCGCCCGAGATTGTATCAGGAGGCGAGGTGCGTGCGTTACCGCCCGCTCCAACATCTCACCGCTCGCAGAAGCCCTCTTCAACGAGCCTGCGCAGCCGCTCCCGCAGCTCAGGGCCGTACTCGTCTGAACGCAGCGCGAGCGCGATGTTGGCCTCGAGCCACGAGAGCACGTTGCCGGTGTCGTAGCCCTCGGCGGGGTCGACAACGACCGCGAAGAGTTCCTCATGGTCGAGCAGCTTCACGAGGGCGTCGGTCAGCTGTATCTCGTCGCCCCTGCCCGGGCGTACCTCAGGCAGCAGTTCCATCAGCTTCGGAGTCAGCAGGTAGCGGCCGAAGATGGCCAAGTTGCTCGGTGCTTCGTTGACCGGCGGCTTCTCGACGAGTCCGGTGATGCGCCACTCGCCGTCCCCGACCTCGTGCCCTTCGATCACGCCGTACCTGCTGACGAGGTCGTCAGGGACAGGCATCACCGCGATGACGCTAGCGCCCGTGCGCTGGTGCACGTCGAGCAGACGCGGCAGGACGTGGTTGCTCGGCACGAGCATGTCGCCCAACAGCACGTAGAACGGCTCGTCGTCGGTGAAGGGCGCTCCGCATCCCACAGCGTGCCCGAGGCCTTTGGGCTTCTTCTGGCGGACGTAGAAGACCTCGGCGATGTCAGAGATCGCTCTCACCAGCCGAAGACGCTGGGTGTTGCCGGTGGCCTCAAGCAGCTCCTCGAGCTCGACCGAACGGTCGAAGTGGTCCTCGATGGCACGCTTGCCGCGGCCGGTGACGATGAGGATGTCTTCGGCGCCCGCGGCGACCGCCTCCTCGACCACATACTGGATCACCGGCTTGTCGACGACCGGCAGCATCTCTTTGGGTTGCGACTTCGTGACGGGCAGGAAGCGGGTCCCCAGACCCGCCGCTGGGATGATGGCCTTCATCGGCGACAGTCCTCACAGTCCGAATCATGATGGCAGGCGCTTGGTGCGAACCCGACGGCATCGCGCACGCGCGTCAGCGCACGAAGGCTAGTATCCCACACTGGCACGCCCGTCAGGAGCATCTGATCAGCACGCCAAGACAAGGAAGCGGCACGACTCTGGACATACGATGGCCCACGAGTGCATTTGGTGGCTGCGGGGTACCATACCTGCGAGACACACTTGGCATTCACAAGCGACCGACACGAATGGAAGATCCGTGAAACGCCCCTCGCCTCCTCTAGCCTTGGCCATCACGCTCGCCCTCCTCACCGGATGCACCGGTGACGGCGCAAGCGAGGGCGGTGACGGAGCAGGCGGGATGGGTATGGGCGGCGACCTCGACGGCGGCGTCATGAACGGTGCGGTCGCTTCCGTGGACAACGCTGCGCTCCGGGTTCCGAAGTCCGGCGGAGAGGGCGGCTACGTGACCGTGGGCCGCGTGCTCGCTCCCACGGACGGCTGGGTCGTGGTGCGCTCGACCACCGCACCCGGTGGCGTCCTGGGCAAGACCTGGGTTCCTGCAGGCGAGACGAAGGACCTGCGGGTCCGCTTGGATGTCGTCGACGGACCGAAGGCCACCGTCTCGTTCAACGTGGACGCAGGAATCCGCAGACGATTCGAATTCAACCCGGCCAGACCCGTGGCCGGCATCGACAAGCCGCTGTACACGGACAACAAGCCGCTCGCCGTACCCATCGATGTCACGTCGTTCGGCGTCGAAGCCACCCCGAACTCGGCACTCGTGCTCGCGGAGGACCAAGCAGTCGATGACAACGCCGTGCGTGTCGCGTACGCTCTGACGCCCGCTCCCACGTGGATCGTCGTTCGCGAGTTCGCCGACGGCCTGCCGGGCCGCGTGCTTGGATCGGCATGGAGGCCAGCGGGCGAACTGCAGGAGATCGAAGTGCCCCTGAGCGCGACTCCGCGGACCGAGGAGCTCATCGTGGTGTTGCACGCCGACGACGGCACAGCCGAGCGCTTCGAGTTCTCCGCACAAGACCCACTGCGCACCCCTGATCAGCCGTGGGTATCTGCTGGCGTGATGGTCTCGACGCGCATCCGCGTGCTGCCGCGCTAGTGGTGCGCCTCCCGGCACGCCTCCTCGGAAGCACGACCCTACCCAGAACGAAGAGGCGGCCCCCCGCAGATACGCCGGGGGGCCGCTTTGATGATTCGTCCGTACGCTACGCTACGGCGCCGGAACCAACGTTCCGAACACGTCGAACGCATCGACTCCGACCCAGAAGTCGCTCGATGCGGCGTTCTTGGTGCCTGTGAACGTGATGGTGATGGTATGCGTGCCGTCGGTGAGCCCGGTCGCAGTGAACACCGTGCTCTGAGGTTCGTAGACCGGCGAGTACAGGTCCACGAGCTGTGGAGCGCCACCGTCGACCACGACGGTCGCGATGCCGTTGACCGGCATCTTGGCCGTGACCCAGCTGACTCCAGTGCCGTTGAACTTCGCGGTCACGCTGCCGTCACCCGTGTAGGCGTAGGTGCCAGCCGAGAGTGCGGCTTCGTTCGCGACGTTCCAGGTTCCAGTGAACGCCAGGTTGGGGTCGTCCTGCTCGTAACGGTTCGGTCCAGCCTGCGTCAGCGCTCCCGTCACGTCGAACGCGTCCACGCCCACGTACACGTCAGCGGAAGCCGGGTTCTTCGTGCCGGTCGGCTCGATGCGCAGCGTGTGCGGGCCGTCCGTGAGGCCACTCACGCTGTAGACCACGCTCTGAGGCTCGTAGGTCGGCGAGTACAGGTCGACGTCCTGCCACGCGCCGCC